>JBAZNU010000001.1 GCA_041649015.1 Ignavibacteria bacterium | reverse complement strand
TGCAGGTAAATTCCTTCTCGCAGGTCAGCCAAACAGACAGATCAGCATCGCATTCACACTGCCAACGAATTTAACAAACGAAGGCAACACAATGCCAATAACCTTCTCCACAACAGATGCAGGTTACATTGTAAACAGCGGAAGCATATCAGCCTTCAATCCGGCAGTCAGCACGAATGCATCATTCGGGACAGACGGAGCAATGGAAATAGTATTAGGCGGAACAGTAACACCTTCGTCAACTCAGGTCGCAGGTCAGTACACTGCGCCGGTAACAATATCTCTTCAGTATACGACAAACTAAGAAGAATAAATCATAGAGCGGGAAGCCGGTTTGTGTCGAACCGGCTTTTTGCATTTATAAAACAATTATACCCTTTCCAGCTTTTCTCAGATTACGCCTCAATGTTCGCAGGTCTTAGATATCTTAAGGAATAAAATTTTTCTCTTAATCCTTGATAATCCGTTCCATCCACTTGCGCTTAGCGCGAATCTTACAATTATTTTCAATTCTAAATTTTATCCATGCTACTAGTCTGCTTATCTTCTACAGATTCACCCATTCAGAGTATATCTACTTTCAATAATGTTCTTAAAGTTTCTTCTTTCTTAATTCCATACTTCCTTTCATGCCCGAGATTGGACTATTAAGCTTTATTCTTCAGAAAAAGTTTGTTCTTAAGCACCGTTTTAAAGCATAGTAATACCGAGTAGATACTGAAACCAATTTGAGACCAATCTGAGTACAAGGAGAGTACAAGATTAAATAAAAACGAATGTGCGATTATTGAACATTTTCGGGGATTTAAAGCTTAAAAAATAACAGAGAAATTTTATTAAAATATTTTACGCACTCCTTTCATTAATAATCACAACAAAAACCAAAACTGGGACACGATGTATTCTTGTCGATTTTTTTGTACGGATTATAAAAGACAGGAGATACAGGAATTTATTTTAAAAAAAAGATTTTTTTAAGGGAGATATTTTTTGGAAATGAGAATTTTCGTGGCACAATTTCGAAAAATTTTGTGATTAATAATGAAGGGAGGATGAAAGAGCGGGGAATAAATAAAATCATTAAAGAAAATTTTCAGATATTAACAATGTTTTTAAAAAAAGTCTTAACATCTTAAAGATTTGGCAAATTTAATTAGATCAGTACGAATTTTGAGTATCTTGTCTTTTGGATATATTGATAAGAAATTTAATATTTAACACATTAGATATACGACGAGAGAAGTTTTGAAGATGTAAACCAATTCGGTTTTTCAGGAATATTTTACGAGTTAAGATGTAATATTATACCGGTGGAATTATTACAAGACCGGGAGAATCTTTGTGAATAAAGAACAGTGACAAGGGCTATCAAAAAAGAAATGAGCAATGGAAATATAATTGCTTTCAATGTCCTCAATATTTATTTTTAACAGTTACAAAAAAATTCTTCCTTCCGGTCCAGGGTCAAGATATAAACAAACGATAGTTTGTACCGAGAGAGCACAAAGAGCCCGGTTTTTTTAAGAGCAGAAAAATTATCATGAAAAGATAATATTTGCATAGTTAAAATTATTAATTTCGAAATAAAACAAAATGGAACATGCTAAAACAATTTTATGAAATTAGAAAATTTCCATAAACAATGCTCTCTGAATATTTTTATCCATGGGCAAATCCAGAATAACAAGGATTGATAAAAGAGCAGAATTTAGAAGCAAGAAGGCAGAAGTTCTATGATGAATACAGAATAACAAGGATTGATAAAAGAGTAGAATATAGAAGCAAGAAGGCAGAAGTCAGAAATTCTATAATAAATCCAGAATAACAAGGATTGAAACAAGAACAGAATTTAGAAGCAAGTTTGAGAAAAAATATATCTTCTGCAAGTGTTTATTGAAGTATAAAAAATAATATATCTTGGAAAGGATGGGTTTTTAAAAATGCCAATAATAAACTCTATTTTGGATAGTGACAAATATAAATTTTCTATGCAACAGTTGATATTTCATCAACACCCAAATGTTACCGCTGAAATTGAATTTAAATGCAGAGATAAAGATGTAGATTTGAGCCCATATTCAAATCAGATTCTTAAACAAATTCAACATTTATCATCTTTATCTTTAACTCCCGAGGAATATTCATATCTCACCTCAAAAGAAATTTATAAAAAAGATTATTTAAATTTCCTTTCAAAATATAAGTTTAATTTAAATGATTTAATATTTACTCATAAACCATTTTCAATTAAAGTTAAGGGTTTATGGAAAAATATCATACTTTGGGAAATTCCAATTTTATCAATAGTTAGTGAAGTTTATTTTAATAATACTTATCCAATGAGTAAGCTTCAAATTATTGATGGCCAAAAAAGGCTATTAGATAAAATTCAGATGATTTTAGAATTAAACGACCAAACATTTAAATTTACTGATTTTGGAACTCGAAGAAGAAGAGCATTCTTGTGGCAAAAATTTGTTGTTCAAAAATTATCAAAATTTTTACCTGTAAATTTTCTTGGAACAAGCAATGTTCACCTTGCCCATATTCTTGGTTTAGAAGATAGCGGAACAATGGCTCATGAATTTTTGCAAGCATACCAAGTTTTAGCACCTCTTGAAAAATTTCAAAAAATTGCACTTGAAGATTGGTTTAAAGAATATTCGGGAAATTTAGGAATTGCTTTAACTGATGTTATTGGATTTGATGCTTTTTTAGAAGAATTTGATGAAAATTTAGCAAAAGAATATATTGGTTTAAGACATGATTCTGGGTGCCCATATGCCTGGGGTGATAAAGCAATTAAGTTTTATGAAAAATTAAATATAAATCCAAAAACAAAAACTTTAATTTTTAGTGATGGTTTGACTATGGCCTCTGCTATAGAAATCCATAAATATTTCAAAGGAAGAATTAAGACCCAAATTAATGGAATTGGAACTCATTTAACTAATGACTTTTCTTTTAAACCATTAAATATAGTTATGAAAATGACATCTTGTAATGATTTACCTGTTGCAAAATTATCTGATAGTCCTGGAAAAGAAATGTGCAAAGATCAAAATTTCATTAATAAATTAAAGAAAATAAGAAATTTAAAATGAGAAAATGTTGGAGACGCGGGACTATAATACCACAAGAGAGATAGCGTACAGCGTTCAGCGGGCAAGAAAGATAGCGTGCAGCGTTCAGCGTTCAGCGGGCGGAAGAGCAGAGATGACAGGAAAGATAGCGTTCAGCGGGCAAGAAAGATAGCGTATAACGGACGGAAGAGAGAGCGTACAGCGTTCAACGGGCGGAAGAGAGTGGACAGCGTACAGCGGACGGAAGGGATAGCGTGCAGCGTTCAACGGGCAAGAAAGATAGCGTGCAGCGTTCAGCGTTCAGCGGGCGGAAGAGCAGAGATGACAGGAAAGACAGCGTGCAGCGTACAGGGGGCAGCGGATAGCGGACGGAAAGGATAGCGTATAGCGGACAGAAGAGATAGCGCACAGCGTATAGCGGACAGCGGACGAAGGAGATAGCGGACGGCGGACGGAAGAGACAGCGGACAGCGGACGGAAGAGCAAGGAAAGAGATGTTTATTATTATGAATCCCATTTTAGATAGACGTCAGCGACTGACTGATTGACTTTTGCTGCAAGTAAGGAAGCGAAATCAGTGTCGTTCAGGGTATCTTTCTGAGACAGGAGTGTGTTCCAGAGTTTAATAACGGGTTCTATTTTTCCTTTGTTGTAAATTTCTTCCGCGGAAGTATGGAATCGGCACTGGTACCATCCGTAATTTTGCGGATACTGTTTACCGATTTCTTCATACCTGTTTTCAAAATCGCTTAGCGAGGTATATTTAAAGTTTAACTTTCCGCCTGCGACGACCATTTTAGGAAATACGAGTAGTGCAGGTAACAGATTTGGTTCGTTTTCGGCGATGTAGGTCTGAAGCATTATGTTGGTAAATAATTCTTCCATCCATCTTCTTTGCATTGTGAGACCAGCCTGAAAGTAAAAGGCGTGGCCGAGTTCGTGTATGACAAGCAAATCAAAGAACGCCTGCATTGTCAATACGCCATTGCTATTGGTGTAAGTTTCCGAAATCAATTTTGCGAGTTCGACGGGAAGCATATCAAGCGGCGGAATAAAGTTATTCCAGAAATCGTTATTTTCGGAAGCGACAATGAGTGTTTTATTATCATTGTAATGGGGCATACCGTAAACAGGGAACTCTGTGTATTTATTCCAATCTTCCGGGTTGAGAATCAGAATAATCACTTTTGGTTCAAATTCGATGAGATTATTGTAGTACGCAATTACTTTATCACATTGTGCGGCTATTGCATTTGCGCGCTCTTCGCATCCTATACTGTGAAACACCAAAGATTTATGCCCGTCAAGCCTTAATAATTCTTTATATTTCTGGTAATAAAGTTCATCAGGAACCTCTGTGATTTTGTTTGCCATATTGATTTCTCCTTTATGTCAAAACCTTTATGTTTCGGGTTAAAGTTCCAAAGTAAAATTTTTAAAGGAGACTTTTCTAAAAAATTGGAAAATGATTTTTGGGGATCGTCAATAATGACGGAGAAGGGTGATTTTGACGAGTATGTGATGCGAGGGATTAGATTTTGTGTTAAAATAACTGTTTTTTATGGTATGGTAATTGCTGGTCATAAATATATAAATAAAAATTATTATTACAAAATCTAATCAATTTGAATTCACAATGACTAAATCCAAACGTATTCTTTTAACAATTATTCTTTTATTGGTTCCCGTTATAATTTTAGCTGACGACCACGGAAATATGCAAACCAAGAAGGGGTTTCTTGATTTTCTTTTGTCTGCAAAATATCTTGTTGTCTTGATTGTTGCAGCTGTCGGTGTTACAGCAATCTGGATGAATAAACTTAGTTTTAAAGTCCGTCTTATTCTTATGTCGGTTTCGTTTATTCTCTTTGGTGTGATTACAATTTTTGCACCATGGCTTTTTGTAACACCGTCTCCAGTATGTGCTGCAACAAAACCGTTCCTTTACGGTTTTAAACCACAGTTCCTCGCAACGCTTTCCGTAATAGGTGTTTTGTCTCTTGCCGTCGGTAAAGGGTTTTGCGGAACTGCCTGTCCTGTGGGTGCTTTACAAGAGCTGCTTCACAGGATTCCTTGGTTAAAAAAACTTAAACAGAAAAAGGTGCCGTTTAAAATTACAAACACGGTAAGGATTATTTTGTTTGTATTATTTTTAATCGTTGCATTTACTTTTGCTACATCAACATATTTTTATTACAATCTTTTTGATTTGATTCACTGGGAATTTATAATGCCGTGGTTTGATTTTATTCTGTTCATGGCTTTTCTCGTTATTATTCTCGGTGTGAGTTTGTTTTCGTATAGACCCTTTTGTTATTTCATCTGTCCAATGGGGTTATATACATGGATTCTTGAGCATGTCGCACCTTTGAAAGTTAGATTAAATAAAGATGCCTGCAATAACTGCGGTGTATGCGAGAAAGCTTCACCTTGCAATGCTGTGAAAGGGATTGTTGACGGGAACAAACTCCGTGCTGACTGCCATCTTTGCGGAGACTGCATTAAGTCTTGCAGTAAAAGTGCACTTTATTTTGGACTTAAACATTAAAACATTATTTTGTAAAATTAAATATCTGTCTCAAAATATAAAAGAAGGAGTTGTGCAATGAAAGTTGTTACAATTATTTTATTTCTCCTTATACCTTTAGTTGTTCATTCCCAGAACACTAAGGGAGGTGAAGATGCAAAAGGCATTTTCAAATATGAAGATTTTCAAAAACCTCAGGAATGCGGCTCATCCTGCCATACTGATTTTTATGCACAATGGAAACAAATGATGATGTCAAAGTGCTATACGCATGAATGGGATGAAATTGAATACTTCAAACTTGCAGTGCCTCATGCTGAAAAGGAGTCTAAGGTTGCAGGCGTTAAAGAAGGGTGCAACGGTTGTCACGCACCGATTTCATTCATGGTTGGAGACGTTCCTCCTCCGAAACCTGAGTTTGGTTCGCGCGCTAATGAATCAGTTTCATGCGACGTTTGCCATACTATAACAGGGTTCGTAGGCGATACGCCGTATAACTTTAATTATATTTCTAACCCGGGCAGAATAAAACAAGGTATTAGGGAAGATACTGAGTCCCCTGTCCATATCACGAAAAATAATTCGTTTCTTTCTAAAGCAGAATTTTGCGGCACCTGCCACAATGAGAAATCACCTTTTGGTACATGGGTTAAATCAACTCATCTTGAATGGAAAGAAGGTCCTTACTCTAAAGAAGGAGTACAGTGCCAGAACTGTCATATGCCGAGAACCGCAGGCGTTAGTTCACTTATGGGAAAACAAAGAAGCGACATTGCTCAGCACTTGTTTCACGGTGCTCACGACCCCGGGAAAATACGCGGTACGGTTGAACTCAGAATTCATCCCGATGCCGATGATGTTGTACCCGGCGAAGAAATTAAATTCACCGTAGCATTATTCAATGCAAAGACCGGACACAAATTTCCGTCTGGTTCGGCTGAAGAAAGAATGGTGTGGCTTCAAGTGGAGGCGATAGACTCAAAAGGAAAAGTTTATCATTTGAAAGTTGATAAGAAAGGATTTGAAGGCGAAGAATACACTATCTCTTCGAATACTCTCGCTTATCAGGATATGGAAGTACCTCTTGGACTTACTGATTTTAAAGGTGTTCAGCGGGATGGTATTCCAGAAGGCAACAGAATTTTCAGAATGGCCTATCTTGACCCGGAAGGCAGAATGACTATACAGCAATGGAACACAGCTTCATTCGGACCTGATTACAGGATTGGTCCCAGAGAAACAAAACTGGAAACGTTTACATGGCTGCTGCCAGATGATGTAGAACTCGGCAAACTGAAAGTCCGTGCCGTTTTATACTACCAGAAGCTGCCGATGCCGATTGTTGAGTTTCTCGGTGTGCCGAAAGAAGAAGCAGAAATTATTGAAGTAAACAACCATGAGACTTTTGTCGAGGTTGTGGATGATTAATTCATGCATTAAAAATAAAAACGAGGATAGATAAATGAAAAAACTTATCTTTTTATTCATATTTCTTATTATACTGTTTTTATCCACCGATGCAGACGCTATTCCTGCATTCGCGAGAAAGTACAATATGTCGTGTAACGTCTGCCATACCGTTTTTCCGAAACTTAAACCATACGGAGAGGAATTTGCGGCAAACGGTTTCCAGATTACCGACAAAGAGCCTTCAAGGTTTTACAAGAAAACAGGCGACGACCTTCTGACACTCATGAGGGAACTGCCGCTGGCTTTAAGGTTTGAGCTTTATGGAACTTATGAAAATAACAGCCCCGCTAATACGGACTTTAAAACCCCGTACTTTTTGAAACTGATGTCGGGCGGTAATATCTACAAGGACATTTCCTACTACGTTTATTTTTATCTTGCTGAAAAAGGAGAGATAGCAGGAATTGAAGATGCATTCTTAATGTTTAATGATGTCTTTTCAAAGAAGGTTGACCTTGATATGTATGTAGGACAGTTTCAGGTTTCCGACCCTCTCTTCAAACGAGAACTGAGACTCGAACAGGAAGATTATAAAATATACACTTCCACACCGGGACGCTCACTTATCAACCTAAAATATGACAGGGGTTTAATTTTTACATACGGCGCACCTACAAAAACGGATATTGCGGTTGAGGTCGTTAACGGAAGCGGTATACATACAACAGATATTTTTGATGTAGACAAATATAAGAATGTAATGGTAAGGGCTTCGCAGGAAGTAGCACCATTTTTAAGAGTGGGAGCATTCGGATACTACGGTAAGGAGCAACCAGAGGCGGACTCATCCGCTAACGAGATGTATATGGCAGGTGCAGACCTTACTGCAGGAAACGAATATGTCGAGTTAAATGCTCAGTATGTTTACAGAAGCGACTCAAATCCATACAGGCTTTCGGGCACTTCGAGTACGAGGGCAATGACACGCGGAGGATTTGCAGAATTACTTATTTCCCCTAATGGTCCTGACAGCAGATTCACAGGACATTTGCTTTATAATTACGTTGACTCTGATCAAAGCAGTCTAAACTATCAAAGTTATACCGGGGGAGTCAGTTATTTGATTTCGAGAAACTTGAGGGTTATAGGTGAGTATACGTATGTGAAGGATACGAAGGATTCAAAGGTAACAGTTGGTTTCATTACTGCGTTTTAGGTTATGGAAAAAAGGAGACACGGATTTAGACAGAAAGAATATGATGTTCACTGATAGAACAAATAAGCCCGGTTAATGCCGGGCTTTTGTTATATTGCCAAAGATAAACCTGCTAAAATTCCTGCGGAAGTTCTTTTAATTGCGTGTAATTGAAAACGGGACCATCTTTGCAGACGTAAACGTTGCCAATATTGCATCGACCGCATTTGCCAAGACCGCATTTCATTCTGTTCTCAAGTGTGGTGTATATATTGTCTTCTTTGAATCCTAATTTTTCAAGTACAGGTATCGTAAACTTTATCATTACAGGCGGTCCGCAGATTACAGCAAATGTGTTCTCTGCTGAGGGTGCAATCTTCTCGACTATCGTCGGTACAAATCCTACTTCACCTGTCCAGCCGTCTGATTCGCCGCCAGGGTCAACGGTAACAAAAGTCTTAATATCGGGACGCGACTGCCACTCGCGGATTTCCTGTTTATAGACAATATCACCGACAGAACGAGCGCCATAAATAATTGTAACATCCTTATAATCATTGCGCCAGTCGAGAACATTATCAATAACGCAACGTACAGGAGCGAGACCGATGCCGCCTGCTATAAAGACTACATTCTTACCTTTTAAATCTTCGAGAGGAAAATAGTTTCCGTAAGGTCCGCGGAATCCAATCGTGTCCCCCGGGTTCAAGCGTTTTAATGCCTGAGTTACCTTGCCGTAAACTTTGAAAGAGCATTCAAGAAACTCCGGCCGTGTTGGTGATGAAGCAATACAGAATGTTGATTCGCCTTCGCCGAAAACAGAGTATTCAGCAAACTGTCCAGCCTTGAATGAAAAAGCTTTTGCCTCTTCGGGATTCTTCAGTTTTAGTTTAAACGTTTTTGTATCTGGTGTTTCGTCTATGATTTCAGCTATTTCTGCTAAGTACGGTTTATATATATTTTCCATAAAATTTTTAATCTTTACAGTTTGAAACTATTTCCTTTATGTCAATGCTGACTGCGCATCCGCGTGAACACCTGCCGCAGCCCGTACAGAGTATCTCTCCGAATTTATCTACATAGTATTTAAACTTGTGGTTGACTCTCTGTCTGTACCTCTTTCCCTGTATGTCGCGTGGATTGTGCCCCGATGCGTGTAGCGTGAAATGTCCGAATTGGCATCCGTCCCAGTTCTTCATTCTTCTGCCTTCTGTGTATGAATAGTCTTCATCAACTATATCAAAGCAATGGCAGACAGGACATACGAATGCGCACTGTGCGCAGGAAAGACACAGGTCGCCGACTCCGTCCCATTTTGGGTGCTCGAAGTTTTTGCCTAGCCATTCATGTACCTGCTTGCTGTCGAATGCTGTCTCAGGCTGTTTTACCTTTGCCGTGATTTCTTCCGACTTCGTTTTATCGCCCTGTGTAAAATGCTTCGCATATTTATCCGCAAACTCTTTTCCCTTCTCGGTCGCAACGCGTACTGCATAACTGCTTTCATCGAGTGGTATCAGGAATATATCTGAACCTTTTTCGGAAACCGGCGATGAGCCTACAGACGTGCAGAAACAGTACTCGTCAGAGAAACTGCACATCAATCCGATAACCACGAAGTTCTTTTCCCGTAGATTATAAAACTCGTCCTTGTAATCCCAGTTGAAGAGATGCCTCAGTATGTTGAATGAGTTTGCATCGCATGGCTTTGCACCGAGTATCACGGTCTTCTTCTGGTTTATGTCCACATCAAGAAGCTGTACGTCGTTCTTTCCTCTCTTGTAGTATATTACGGGCTCTGCCTTCGGAAACACGAACGTTTTGTAAGATGCCTTGGTCGGTCTTGCTGACGGTTCAAGCATAATATCTTCAGCATTGTTAATCTGTACGTACTCTGTTGAATTTGGGGCGATTAAATTATTGCCGTCTGCAAGAATATCTTTGCAGAGGTTTTTTAACGCTTCTTTATTTATAATTTTTTCTTCCATAATTTCTTTTGTTTTGATGTCTTTCAAATATTACATGAATAATTCATCGCTGTCTTTTACGTCGAAACTTCCCACGAGTGTCGGTGTTTCAAGGTTTCTGCCCGATACGTATGAAAATGCTTCCTTTGCTTCAATGACCATCTTGCGGTTAAGCAGTGATAACGGTATGTCCATCGGACAGGCACGCTCGCACTCTCCGCAGCCAATGCATCTGCCGCTCAGATGAAATGCGCGTACTACGTTCCATGAAAAGTTTCCTCTGCTGTGAGGTGATGATTCAACCCATCGGGGGATGGTCTTGTCAACAATACATCTCTGGCAGTAGCACATCGGACATGCTGCGCGGCATGCATAACACTTTATGCACTTGTCAAACTCTGATTTGAAATACTCGAACCTTTCAGCAGCTGACATTTTTTCTATCGCCAGGATTTTTTCGAGGACTTCGTCTGTTACAGCGGGTGTTTCCTTCACCTCGCCGAAGATTGAATCGAAGTATAAGGGTTTGTGAGTTTCGCATGATACGCATTTTGATGCAAGCGTTTCACCGCTGAATTCCATACCGAAATCTTTTACGACTCCGTGGCAGTTAAAACTTATTATGTGTACGTCTTCTCTCTTTAGCTGCGTTTCCTGTATCAATGCTATTATCGAATGAACGTCGCATGGCTTTGCTGTTATAGCAAGTTTTAACACAGCTCCATTCTGTCTTTTCAGCTCTTTTATACGGGCTTTCGTCAGGTAAACAGACAGATTGTTTAGACAGTATTCGTTAAACACAAGCTTGTCGCAGTCTTCCTGCGTCTTCGCTATTATCGGCTTTGTGCGCCTTTCCGTTACTGACTGATATCCGATAACTGCCGCAACTTCTTTCTTTTCAAGAAGTTCTTTCGCAAGTTTTCTGAGTTCTTCCATTATACCTTTTCCTCCGTGCTCATTATGATTTCTTTCTCATTCGTAACCGGCTCGGGAAACTTCGCAGTAAATTCATCATTCAGTTTCTTGTACGATTCGAAAGGTCCCATTGCTTTAACGTCATTCGTGACCTTCGTTACAACATCCACAAACTTCTTTCCCTCCGATGCGGAAACCCATGAAAACTGAAGACGGCCTTCTTCTACACCCAGAAATTTAAGAAGCTCGTCGAAGAATTCCCATCGCCTGCGTGCATGAAAGTTTCCCGCGTTGTAATGGCAGTCGTTTGGATGACAGCCTGATACGAGTATCCCGTCTGCTCCGCGCTCGAATGCTTTCAGTATAAACACAGGGTCAATTCCGCCCGAACACATGACGCGTATGAGCTTGACGTTCGTCGGATACTTTAGTCGGGACGTGCCCGCAAGGTCTGCCCCTGTGTATGTGCACCAGTTACAGACGAATGCTACTATTTTCGGTTCCCAGTTTTGTTGTGACATATTATATTAATTCTTTTATCTTTTTAAATTTTATAATGCTGCTATCTGTGCAAAGATTTCTTCGTTGTTGAACCCTGCCAGCTCTATTGACTTGGACGGGCATGTAGCCGTGCATGTTCCGCATCCCTGGCATAGTCCTTCGTTTACGTATGCTATCTCCTTAATTACTACCCCGTCGCGTGTTTTAACTTCGCGTACTTCAACTGCTCCGTAAGGACAAACTTTCTTGCAGTAAAAGCACCCTGCACACAGGTCAGCATTGACCCTTGCAATAACCGGCTCGCGTTCAAGAATATCAGAACCGAAAAGTACCAGAGTTTTTGCAGCGGCTGCCGATGCCATCGCGACAGATTCGGGAATGTCTTTCGGCGACTGGCATGCACCCGCAAGAAACACTCCGCCCGTTGTGCTTTCTATAGGACGAAGTTTGGGGTGTGCTTCGTTGTAGAATCCGTGTTTATCGTAAGGTATGCCTACAGTTTGCGCCAGTTCTGAAGCTTCGGGTTGTGCTATCATTGCCGTTGCGAGTACAACCATGTCAGCATCGATTGTTACTTGCATTCCCGCGATTGTGTCTTCGCCTTTAACGATGTACTTTCCGTTTTCTTCCGTTATCTTTGAAACACGTCCGCGGATGTATTTTACACCGTCTTCTTCTATCGCACGGCGGACAAACTCATCGTACATCTTTCCGCCCGAACGGATGTCCATGTAGAATACGTATGCTTCACCGTCGTGTACTTTATGCTTGTACAGCATTGCATGCTTTGCCGTGTACATGCAGCATATCTTGCTGCAGTATGAGAATCCTTTCGATTCGTCCCGTGAACCGACACATTGTATGAATACGATTTTCTTCGGCTCTTTGCCGTCTGATGGTCGCTTAAACTCTCCCTCGGTCGGTCCTGATGCTGAGGCTATTCTTTCAAACTGTAAACCGTCAATTACATCTTTGTATTTTCCGTATCCGTATTCGCCGTAACCTTTATAAATAGACTCATCAGGTTTTTTGCTTATATCATAAAGCTTGTAACCCGTTGCCATTATTATTGCACCAACTTCTTCCGTGACTATTTTATCCTGTTGGTCGAACATAATAGCTTCTCGGCCGCATACTTTCACGCACATGCTGCACTTACCGTTTTTATAGTATGTGCAAACCGTTTCATCAATAACAGGTATGTTTGGTACTGCCTGTGGGAAGGGTACGTAAACAGCAGGACGATACGCAAGGTTTTCTTCGAATGAATTGTATGCTTTCTTCTTGATAGGACATTTTGTTATGCATAGTCCGCAGCCCGTGCATTTCTCTTCATCTATGTGCCGTGCTTTCTTTCTTATCGTTACAGAAAAATTGCCGATGAATCCTTCAACTTTTTCTACCTCGGAATATGTCATCAGTTTAATCTTCGGATGCTGATATACTTCAACCATGCGCGGGGTTAATATACACTGAGAACAGTCAAGCGTCGGGAATGTCTCCGATAGCTGGCTCATGTGTCCGCCTATCGAAGGCTCTTTCTCAACTAATACAACTTCGTAACCCGCATTGGCAACGTCAAGAGCTGCCTGAATACCTGCTATACCGCCGCCGATAACAAGCGTCCTCTTCGTAACGGGTACTTCAATCGTCGTAAGCGGCTGATTGCGTTTTACTTTTTCAACTGACATACGTACAAGGTCAATTGCTTTGTCTGTCGCCATTTCAATATCATCGTGCACCCATGAACAGTGTTCTCTGAGGTTTGCTATTTCAACGAGGAAAGGATTAATCCCTGCTGCGACTGCAGCTTTGCGGAAGGTTTTTTCGTGCATGTGAGGGGAGCATGAACCGACGACTATAGCGTCAAGTTTTTTGTCGATTATTTCTTTCTTAATCATATTCTGTCCCGGGTCTGAACACATATACTTGTAGTCTATCGATACTTCAACCCCGGGAAGCCATTCGCAGGCTTTTGCAACACGCGGACAATCAACTGTTCTGCCTATGTTCTCTCCGCAATGACATATAAAAACTCCTATTTTCATATATTACAACTCCGTATTTTTATACTGTTGCTTCTTCGGCAACAAGTTCTTTATAGTTAAATTTTATTGTGTGCAGGTCTATTCCAAGTTCTTTTTCATCCAATCCAAGCGCCAGACCTATAAGCTCCGTTAAATAAAGCACGGGAAAGTCCTTATGTTCAGGATATACGCGCTTCATCGCTGTTTGACGCATGTCAAGATTCGTGTGGCACATCGGACATGCAACAACCATTATGTTTGCTCCATGTTTCCTCGCGTCGTCAATAATCTTTTGTGAAAGGTCTAAGACTATGTCTCTTCTTGCGATTGAATGTGCGGCACCGCAGCATTCAACTTTATAGTTCCAGTCGATAGTTTTGGCACCTGTCATTTCAACAACTTTTTCCATAGATTCGGGATGTTCGGAATCGTCGAACTTAGTAATATCTGATGGACGCACAAGAAGACATCCGTAATAGCAAGCAACATTTAATCCTTTGAGTTCAATCTTGCGGTTCTCTTTAATCTTTTCAAGACCTATCTTCATAAAGAGTTCAAGAAGGTTCATGACCTTTACATCTTTATTAAACTTTGTCTCAAGAATAGATTCTACTTTTGCTTTTACATCCGGGTGACTGTTTGTTTCATGCTGAGAAAGAACAAGCCTGTTATAACAGGCGGCGCATGGTGCGACCATTTCATCAATTCCCTGCTGTTGTGCAATCATTATGTTACGCATTGCTAAAGCATTGGAAAGCTGATGATTTGTTACGTGTGCAGATGTTGCACCGCAGCATGACCAATCCTTTAACTCGTCGAATGATGTTCCGAGTTTTTCCACTACCTTTCTCAGTGAAATATCGTACTCTTTTGCTGTACCGGTCTGAGAACAACCGGGGAAATATCCTACTTTCAAATTTGCTTCCATTGAGGTTTAAAATTATTTATTAGCCGTCTTTTTAAATATCTTTTTAACGGATTCTTTATTCTTAATATTATGCGGGAATAGCTTTAACTTCCCTTTCATGAACATGCCAGGCGAGGAGTCCACATCCTGCAACAGGTTCATTGTTTTCAGTTTGTATTCTGCAACAAGGCCTACTTCAAAAGCCCGGCCATGACTTTCAATCTGGTTCAGGAATGCTTTGTGAAATTTTATTATGTCTTTTGATTTAACTTCTACTCCTTTTTCAAGAGCAATTTCTCTTACAGCATCCATAAACTTTGCAAGGTCGAATTCCTGGGGGCATCTTGACGAGCATGTCATACATCCCGCACAGAGCCATGGTGTCGTTGACTTTAGAGCTTCTTCGTAAAAACCAAGCTGTATTAGACGCACAACTTTATTAGGAGCTATATCCATGTAGTATCTTACTGGACAACCTGCAGAACATTTGCCGCACTGATAGCACAAACTCACATCCTGAAAAGTTTTGTCCTTGATGTCGTCTGCTATTGTATGTACGTGATTATGCGTAGTCATGTGAGTAGTGAATTTTTGATTTGGGAAAAAGATATCCGAAAAAGTTTTAAGGCTTTTTTGTAATTTCGATTCTTGCTAAGCATTTTAAATCGCCTCCGGTAATTTATTTCTGTGTATAATTTACGAATCTTGATATGTGGGAAAACGCAAATTGTACATTATTATATTATACAAAAATACGCACTCTATGCGGTTTCTTCAATGCAAAATTAAGGTAGATTGCAAAAGGCAGTATGTTTTGTGCTGCCTTAGATTATTGTTTGAAATCTGTTGAAATTCCAGTGTTTTATTTCTTCTTCAGGAGCCCTAAACCTTCTAATGCCGATGAATCGTCGGGTACTATCAATAGTACTTTGTTGAAAAGAATCTCTGCTTCGCGTGCTCTTCCGAGTCTAAGATTAGTCCAACCGAGCATAAGAACGGAATAGTAATCAAACGGATACATGTTGGCTGTTTTCTCAATGTATTTTAAAGCTCCGTTATAATCTTCACGATAATAGAACATCATTCCGAGATTATAATTTACCTGTGAGTTGTTCGGGTCGATTTTTAATATGTCATTATAGTTATTTTCTAAAGTTGTCCAGTCCTCAATGGCAGCAACAGGATTTGCCAGACCCATCCTCGCTTCAACCGACATTGGCATCAGTCCGATAGCAGTACTATAATAATAAATGGATTCGCGGTACTGTTTGTTTAGGTTGCTTAAATAACCAAGGCGCAGGTTTATTTCATAACTGCTGTTGCTGTAAACCTTTTTTAGAACATCTATTGCTTTTGTGATTTTTCCGTTTTTCTCTTGCTTGTAACTTTCTTTAAAAGCTTTCCTTACATCATCTCCGGGTGCAGGACTGTATTGCGAAAACACCTGGGTTGTAAATAACAGGGTTGTTATGAATAATACTAGTGTAATTTTAAACTTTAAAATGTCCATTTTATGCTTCCTATAATTTTATGAAACGAATTTGGTTTTTCTATAAATTTATATGTTGTTGATGTTTCGTAAACAAGCTCCTGAACATCCTGTTTGTAAAACTGATACCTAAGCGAAAGCTGCAAGTTAGGAGTAATCGGGGATATAAGATTAATGCCAAAGCGGTTGTTCATTACGTTTACTGAATTGAATACTACATAAGCATTGTCTTCATGATAATTTTCAGCATTACCAAACATATAGAATGCTTCAAGCCAGAGTTTGTCAACAACCTTAACTCCAAATTTTTGTTTAATTATACCACGCGTAAGATAACTGCCGGATGGATTTAATATTGTGTCTTCTTTGTTCTCTGAATGCACTACAAGATCGGTAACGGAATATAAATCAAGATTGCCAAGAGGGAAATACGCCACAGTAAGACCGTTTTGAATTTGTTTTGCTTTGTTCAGGTGAGAATAAGAATTGCCAAGAAGCAGTTTAAAGTGATTTAAAGATTTTTCAATAGATATAAGTCCGACATAATCATTAAGAGTGTTTGATGTCTTTGTGTATGTGATACCGCCGGTTGATTTGTTCACTGCCGCACTTACATCATTAACTTTCACGTTCAGATAATGAAGAATACCGCTGAGCGTAAAACCTTTGCCGGTATAGACACCGGCATTAAAATAAAATTCATTTTGAATGGTATTTACTTCAAAGTTTTCAGGGGCGTTACCTATTGAAACAATCTTTTTGTTGCTTGTGATATTTATGTTATTATAGCCTGTAAATATTGTAAGTCTTTTCCATGGGATGATGTTAAAATTAAGACTTATATAACTCGACTTTTTATCAGGCTTTTGTTCACCATAAATTAATGTATCAGTGCCAAACCCGCTGTAAGGATTTTCTTTATAATCTCCGTTGAACATTAAACCACCTTCAGTGTAAAAATCTTTAACCACTTTTTCGGGTGCTGCTTTAATGTCAGACTTTAGCTTTTCAGGCATTTCCGACGCAAGCAGTCGTGATTCCCTGTCCCTGCCCGAATAAACAAGACTCCAGTAAAGATATTCGTAGGCGGCGGGATCTTTTGGAACATATTCGAGAGCCAGTTTAAAATGTTCTGCTGCTGACATATAGTTGTTTAGACTATAGTATGCAATCCCAAGACGCATCCTGAGATAGTAAAAATCTATACCCGAGTCTAAAGCTTTATTTCCTACGTCTATAAGCTCGTCCCATATAGCGCGTGTGTAAAGGTCATAAGTTTGAATATCAACTTGTTTTGCCTCTTCTGTAATCTGAGCAAAAGCAGAAACAGATAACAGCAAAAACAGTAATATTATTAATCCTCTTTTATACAATTAGCTGTAATTATTTTATTTTTGAATTGTATCTTTATTTTAGAAATTCCCTCTCTTGTCAGAGTAATAAAGAACCTCTGTTTAACTGTTTTAAAATTTAGGAAATAGTTATCAATTTCAGAACTTAACGTTATCTCGTTTGCGTGAAGAATGTCGTCAATCTTAAAATAAGTAATTTTATACTGTGATTTAAGGAATATGTAGAACGGTGCAATGAAATCCTGCAGCAGCAATCCAAGTTTACTGTAAACGATATGCAAAGCTGGGGTATCTTCAATGCTCATATCCTGATAGTATCCGAGCGGTACTTTATATGCAGCAAGGAAGAAAAAATAAAGCAGTGACTTTTTGTCGCCTGAAAAATCGTAGAAGTAAAACACGCGACCGTCGTTATGGAAGTATGCTACTGCTTTAGAATTTTTACAATAGACATATGAACGGTTATAGATGTTAGTGTACACTTCCCATACTATTATTTCTTTTCTTCCGTTATTTTCTGTTTCAAACTTAATTTCCTGTCCGGGTATAAGATGAAATCCTTCCCGTAAGATAGAATTAACTTCTATGTTTGATACAATATCGTTAAGCTCCGGTTTCTTATTGGCTTTGTAAACAAGTCCACCGGGAGTTTTAAGAATATATTGTGTTATGGGATAATCAATGGTTTCACCATTAATAAACGGCACACTCTGAAACTGGAAATGCAGATGCGGTTCGGGTGATCTTCCTGAGTTACCGCAACTGGCAATAATCTGACCTGCTTTTACAAACTCACCCAGTTGAACCTTAAATGAGCCGGGTTTTATATGGCATATTTTAGAATAAAAATCAGTACCATGTTTTATTATAATCGTATTTCCCCAATTATCTTCAATGTTCACGTCTCCGATATCATTATCAGGAATGCCATCAATTATTTTCTCTACATAACCATCGGCAGGAGACAGAATAGCTTTATTATAACAATAATAATCTTCAAGCTTTTCGCCAAGATTGCGGTACGTGTTTCCAAGGGAATCTTTAATTACAAAATCCCATGCATGTTTCCATTTGTGTTTATGTGTGATATCACCGCTATGTGCCTGCGAAACATTCCACTCTCCGAAAAAGGGAAGTCGTACGGGATAATATCTGTAATCTCTGAAACGGAAATTATTGTTAAGGAAAGAATACAGGTTGTTCTCTGGTGAGTTCTGCTGAATAGCAACCTCTGTTAATCCCTCTTTCTTTGTAAACCTTGATTTGATAACAAAGAGGAATAAAAGTACGATAATATTAAATGGCAGTGAATAAATATGTAATCCAAAGTTTGAGAAAATATTGCTAAAACTATATGATACCAAGACGGTAAGCGGCATGAGTATTAACGTCCATAGATAAGAGCGCCATGAGGGTACGAGAAAATATCCACCTATAGCAATAGCGGTAAGAATATAATTGAAACCTATGTAAGCATAAGTTGTTTCTGTAATATTTATCTGGAGCAATTGGTAAAACAAATAAGCGGAATAAAAGCCTATTAGTGAAAGAGAGAAGGCTATGCGTGAATAATAGAGAATACCTATTGCAATAATAATACCCGCAAGAACATTATACTGAAAAATTATTGCCCCTAGAGAGAGAAAATAAACTTTCACAGAGGGAATAATGATGATACTATTCCACCATTCATAAACTTCAAGCAGCCAGTTTCCGCCAACCATATAAAGGTCATTAAGAATGAAAACACCTCTGCCGCTAAGGCCTAATATATTGAGGTCGCGCCCGACAAGCGTAACCACCCAGTAAGCAACAAGAAACGGAAGACTTAAGTATGGAAGAGCATATTTGGCTAGAAAGTTTTCAAAAGTAATGGTAACAAAAAAGGCAAGTATAGATGCAAGAACTACAATTAACAGAACTGCCCAGTTGGACTGATACTGCAAACCAATGCCAAGCCCTGCAAGCAGGCTGTTAAAACCATAATATCCTTTTTCGATTTTATGTTTGTCATATCCAAGACTTTCTGCGACTATGTATGCGGTTATAACCGATATAAGTCCGCAGAGCCCTGCAAAATAATCGAAGAAAGATGTTATCAGTAATAAACCTGCAAAGAATAGTTTATCTGAAAAGAAAACTATTGAGTAACTGTTTAATATGCTTTTAACTAACCTCAAATTACAGGTTTATTTTTTCAAGATGTTGTGGTATAGATTCAAGAGCCGTTATAGTTTTATTGGTTTCGTTATCCCTTATCACGTGTACGCCGCTGTTTGTATCAATCAAAACAACTTTGGGTCTTAATGTTATAAACTGCATCCACTGTGTCATGTTATAAGCGCCGACGCTGCTAACTACAACATTATCGTCTTTTTTCAGAGGGGGCAGTTGAATTGAGTCGCGAATCTGGTCAATATTCATGCACAACGGTCCAAATATAGTTGTGGTTTCAGAGTTCTGCGAGAATTCTTTCTCGGGATTTATCTGATGTTCATACCAGAAAGCTGTGAACAGAATATTTACGCCAAAATTTACTATTGTTGAACGTCTGCCGTCTGATAGTTTCTTGTTTGCGATAACCGTCCCGAGAAGATAACCTGCTGCATCTATTAAGGCTCTACCCGTTTCGAGAATCAGCAGCGGCATTTCATCGTGGTCAAGCTGTGAATTAATAAGAGCGTTTGTTATGGCTTCAGCGTAATCATCAAAAGAAGGGGCTGTATCTTTACCTGTCAGGTAGGCACCTTTAAGAGTGTTGTGCGATGCAAAACCACCACCTAAGTCTATGTAACTTATATTTGAATTATATTTCTTTTTGAAATCATAAGCAAGCTTTGCGAGTTTTGTTGCTGCGACATCGTAAGCACTTGCAGTAAGCATAAACGTACCGATGTGAGTATGAATCCCGACAAATTCAAGTTTTTTAGATGTCATTATTTTATTTATTGCTTCCCATGCTTCTCCGTTTTCAAAGTTGAAACCGAACCTGTCCCACTGCGGATGCACCCCTGTATCCATGTTTACACGGATTGCAATCTTTGGTTTTTTGTCCATATCTTTTGCAATATCGACAAGCATATACAACTCGTCAAAATGGTCAACATGAATAAGTGAGCCGTTAGCTGATGCGACCTTGAGGTCGTCTTCTGTTTTATCGGGTCCGTTAAAAATTATTTTGGAACCGTCAACACCATTCGAAAGGGCTTTATCGTACTCAAACCTTGAAACAACTTCCGCCCATGAACCTTCCTGATGGAATACTCTGCATACTGCATCAAGGTAATTGGTTTTATATGACCATGCAAACTGTACTTTGGGATAACGTGTTTCAAAAGCTCGTTTTGCTTCGTGTATTGTGTTGCGCAAGGTATTTTCAGATATTACAAAAAGGGGTGTACCGTGTTCTTTTATGAGGTCGGATACAGACACGTCGTCAATATGCGTGATTGGTTCAAGCTCTGTTCTTAAACCAAACTTATTTGATATTCCGACATTGAGTTTTTTAATAATAGGTCTTTCGAAGGGTAATTTCTTCATATAAATAAATTTTTAAAGTTCAGAATAAAGTGTCAGTTTTTCAAAATCAGATAAATCAACTATCAGGTCATAGGAATATCTGATAAAGAGTTTTCCGACTTCATATTTCTTAAATGGTTTAACATCCATACCAAGAGCAAGTTTTGCTAACGCTTCGGGCAGGTTCTGTCCTGCACCAACTGCAAGATAAACCCAAGCAGGAAGACGAGGATTAATCTCGATAAGATAGTAATCGTTATCTTCGGTTTTAATCATTTCCAGTTCCATACCACCACGCCATTTAGTACGTTTGATAAGTTTTCTTGTGAGGCTAAGCAGGTTAGTATCGCCAAGAGTTATACCTGCCCATGCTTTTCCCTTGTCGGTAATATACTGCTTACGCATAGGAACAGCACCTATGGTGTTTCCTTCTCCGTCGCCAAGTGCAATAACGTTAACTTCGGTTCCTCTTACAAACTGCTGGAGTATAATAGGAAGTCCCCACTTGGCTGCAATTTTATGGAAAGCTGATTTTGCCTGATCTTCGTTGTGAGCAACATACGCATCGTAGTATTTCCCCTTTACGAGCAAAGGATATTCATAGTCATCTTCATCTTCAAGTTTTTCAAAGTCCTTGTCCGAAAATATCGGTTTGCTTTCCGGTACTTTGATGTTGTATTTCTTTCCGAAGTCAGGCAAGACAGATTTATGCCTTTCTTCAAACTGTGGAATTGTCGGCAGAAAAGTATGAATGCCGATCTTCTTAAGCCTCTCAGCGGCTTTCATAAAAGTATAAAGCTCGGCATCGAAGTTCGGGATTAATACGTCAATGTTTTCAAGATTATTTATATATTCGATTCTTTTCATAAGAGTATCAGAGCCGAAATTCGGATAAGGAATCTGGTACGTTTTATCAACATGGTCGCGCATATAAATACCCGGTTCAAGATTTTCGTAAGCAAGTCCGATAATACGCGGTTCGAAGTGCTTTGATTCTTTCAGTGCTCTGATTACCGGTATTCCGGGTCCCGGACTGTCAATATTGTTAAGCCCTGTTACACCGACTGTTATTTTCTTCTTCTTCATCTTACTATGTTAAGCTTTTTCAGTGTGAAAACATACTCATCGATTGTTTTATCGAGCATCGTGGGAGTTACTTCATACTTGTTTAGGAGTATTCGCTTTACATCCTCGATACTTTTCTGCTCGCGTATCAGTTCAAGAATTTCTGCAGCAATAGGGTTCAGAGAGAAAGAATCTCCCGACATTGAATCAAAGAGAAATCCTGATTCGCTTACTGCTATATTTTTGTTTACTTTCATATATTATAAATTCAATTTCTTTAGATTTATTTTGTAAGAATCATCCTTCTGGTCTCAGCGTATTTACCAGTCGTGAGTTTATAAAAATAGACACCGCTGTTAAGTCCGGAACCATCGAACGAGGCTTTATAAGTTCCAGCTTGAAGTCTTTCATTCACGAGTGTTTCCACCTCTTTTCCCTGCACGTCATAAACCTTGAGAGTCACATCACTAGCATCGGGCAGTTGAAAACTGACAACTGTTCTTGCATTGAACGGATTTGGATAATTTTGGTTAAGCGTGTATGAAGAAGGTGTTACATCTGAAATTCTTGTAACGTTTAATATTTCTGTCAGCTGACGGCGATATACAAACTGACCGTCTGTACCTGCAAACAAATAACCGTTTGCTGCTGTAACTGTATAAGCAATCGGAACAAAATCAAAACCCTGATTCTTTTCTACCCATGATGTGCCGTTGTTTGTGGAGATATACACACCATAACCGGTACCTGCAAAAAGATTACCTCCGCTTGCGGCAATGTCATAAACATACAAACTTGATAATCCGTTATTGATTGCTGTCCAGCTAGAACCGTTATTGGTTGAAACAAATATACCGTTAGCAGTACCTGCGTAAAGGCTGCTGCCGTTTGAGGTAAGAGCCCATACATACTGATTTGTTAATCCATTATTAACAGCCGTCCAGCTTGAGCCGTTATTGGTCGAAAGAAAGACTCCGCCGCCGTCTGTTGCAACAAATATATTGCTTCCTATTACAGAAAAACTCCAGACGTATAAGTTAGTAAGTCCTGTATTTGATGCTGCCCAGCTTGACCCGTTATTATTTGATATAAAAACACCACCGCCGTAAGCAGCTGCGAATACAGTTGAACCGTTAACCAAAAGACCAAAGATATAGTAGCTTGTTAATCCTGTGTTTGCAAGATTCCAGGAAAGACCGTTATTTGTTGATAAAAATATACCGTCGCCGTATGTACCCGCAAAAACATTAGAACCGCTTGCTACAAGCGAGTAAACATAATAGTTGAGCAGACCTGTATTAACAGCAGTCCAGTTGCTGCCATTGTTCAGCGAGCGGTAGATTCCGCTGCCGTTTGTTCCCGTAAGAAGATTTCCCGTTCCAGTAACTGTAAAACAGTTTACAAGAACGTTTGTTAAACCCGAATTTACTGATGTCCAGTTAGAACCGTTATTGGTTGTTAGAAACATTCCACCACCATAGGTACCGGCAAACAGATTGTTTCCATTCGGTTTAATTACGTTTATTGTCCAGAACAATAATCCATTATTAATAGCTGTCCAGCTTTGTCCGTTATTAGTAGAAAGGAACATGCCGTAGGATGTGCCTGCAAAAAGATTTGAACCGATAACAGAAAGTGACCAGACGTACATATTTGTTAAACCTGAATTAACTGCTGTCCAGGTAGAGCCGTTGTTATTTGATACCAGAACACCGTTACCATAAGTACCGGCAAACACGGTGGATCCATTAAAAGCAAAAGACAGGACCGAGGTGCTATCACCTAACCCGCCGTTTAGCTTTGTCCAGCTTGAACCGTTATTTGTTGAAAGGAAGGCGCCTGTATAAGTGCCTGTAAAAATGCTTGAACCGTTAACGGCTATTGTATAAATATTCGGGTCTGTCAATCCGTTATTAATTGCTGTCCAGCTTGCACCGTTATCTGTTGAAAGAAATATACCGCCGAATGTTCCTGCGTAAATATTTGAGCCACTTACCGTAAGTGTGTTAACGTATAGATTGGTTAAGCCGCTGTTTGAGGCTGTCCAGCTTGCACCGTTATTGTTTGAAACAAAAACACCACTGCCGTAAGTACCAGCAAAAACGGTTGTTCCGTTCACAGCAATTGAGTAAACATACTGATTTGGCAGTCCGTTGTTAACGGCGCTCCATGTTGTACCGTTATCGGCTGACTTATAAATACCGCCGCCGTACGTACCAGCAAATGTGATAGAACCAGAAAAGGCTACGCTAAGAATATCGCCACCGTTAGGGCTGGGAAGACGCTCCCACTGGGAATGAAGCGAAGCCGCTGTAAGAACAAACAGAACAATTGAGATAAATGTCTTCTTCATTATGTGATTTAATTTCCTGTATCTTTATGATTTCTTATTATTTCTTAATATCTTTCAACACCTGTTTCACGTAAACACTCTTGAACTCATCGGCAAGTATATCCATCATTAACATATCAAATTTTTCGTTACCGAGGATTTTCGATTGTCTCTTAACACCGGCATGTTTGAAGCCGCACTTTTCATAAACTTTAATGGCGCTCTTATTGAACCGAATTACAAACAGGGCAATGTTATGAAGGTTAAGCATATTGAAACCGAAGTCGAGAGTAAGTTTTACTGCTTCTGTTCCAAAACCGTTGGCTCTGTAATCCTGCTCACCAACGTAAATACTCAACATTGCGTGGCGGCTGATATGATCAATATCGTGCAGACCTGTTACCCCTATAAGTTTCTCTGTTTCCTTTTCGACGATACCAAAAATCCTTGATGTCTTTTTAGCTTCGGGTAAATAATACCTGATATCGTCAGCGGTTAACGTAAACACGAGGTCAAAATTCATTTGAACTTTTAAATCATTCTGCCACTTTGCTACTTTATCAGCGTCAGTAAGTTCGAGCGGGGTAAGGTAGCATTTTTTTCCAATTACCAATTTGCTGTATTCCATCTAAAGAAAAATTTTAATAATATTGTTTGGGTACATCTCTTTTAAAAAGATACAATAATATACAATAGCATTACAAAATTATATGCTAAAATTAAAAGCAGGTTTTTATAGTCAAACACATATATATTCGCTTTGAATTATGTATCGGACTTATATTAACAATTATTATGCCAAACAAATGTATGAAAAGAGAATAAAAATTATACGCTTATATTAAAATTCGACAGATGTGTCGAAGAAAGGTGTTATTATTGTGTTTTATTGTCGGATTTAGCGGTATTAATATTGAGTAAATAATAGAATCCGCAGCGTCCGAATGCTGCATTGAGAATGGGTGCCAGACCGAGTAAACCCCACCAAGAATTGAATACTAATCCAAGAATAAGAATTACTATTCCTATTATATAACGAACTGTTTTATCAGTTTTCCCAATATTACAAGCTAACACGATTATTACTCCTTTAAATTATAAATTATTACAATTCTTAGAACAAATTCGCCACTTATAAAGTTACTTTTAATCAAACATATGATAAAATAAGGTTTTAGATATGAGGTAGTATATCGCAGGTATATCGCAGGCATATCGCAAGCATATCGCAGGCATATCGCAGGCATACAGAAAAAAAGATAATAGAGACTAATTTTGAGGAGATTTGATTATGTAGTGTGAAAAAGAATGGGTAACGAATAAACCGTTACCCATTTAATGAGTCAATGAAATTTAATTTTAATCTATATTCTTTTTATTGAGGGGGATTTTTACGAGAAAAACACCAATAAGCACTATAGCGATTACACTTCCGATGAAAGACGGTTCGGAAAACATGTGGAAAAGTTTTATGTCGGCAAAAGCAAGTCCGGCAAAAAGCAAACCAATTAAAGCTTCGCCTGCAATTAATCCTGAAGAAAGGAGGATACCGGTGTTACTAATTTTTTCTTTTTGCTTTGGAGTATAATTACCCTTTTCGACTTTTTTATCAATAATGCCTTTCATGAGTCCTCCGATGTAAATTGCAAATGATGTATCAATAGGCAGGTACATACCTACGGCGATAAGCATAGGGCTTTTCACCTGCATCAGAATAAGTGCAAGACCCATGAACATGCCGATGATGATAAGAATAAGTTCTGTTTTTCCTTCGACGATACTTTTCGACATAATCGCCATTAGTGATGCCTGAGGTGCCGGAAGTTTTTCGCCTCCGAAACCTGCATTGGTACCGAGAATATCGTTTTGTTCTTCGGGTGATAATGATTTTAACTGTTCGAGCTGAAAAGATTTTCCTGAAAGTTCAGGGTTCTTACCTTTATAAGTTATAGTTGTTGTCCCTGAATTCTGAAGTTTTATAATCTCATCAGAGGTTGACTGTTTAAGGTCGCCGAGATGCAGCAAAGAAAGAACAAGAAACATAACGAGCGATGCAGAAACAACTCCGAATATATCACCAATCTGCATTTTCCATGGAGTACAACCGAGAATATGTCCGGCTTTCAAATCCTGCATCATTTCACCTGCAACGGAAACCGAAACACAGGTGAATGCAGCAACGCCGAGAACAGCAGCAACGCCTGCGTTTCCAGACATTCCAAGAGCTACCATTAAGAATGCAACTACGATAAGTACGGCAACCGTGAGTCCGCTTGTAGGATTATTGCTGACGCCGATAATACCGACAAGATAGCCGGACACTGCGGCAAAGACAAAACCGAGAAAAATCATTACGACTGTTGCAACAAGTGCAGGAAATACGGAGCCAGTGAAATAGTTGAATATGAAGAACATGACTAAAGCAACAGCACCGAGTATAGGAAGAGCAATTTTCATGTTCAGGTCTCTATCTATACGTGCGATATCATGTCCGCCAGCAGCAGCTTTTTTAAGATTAGCGAATGAGCGGGAGATACCTTCGAATAAACTTTTGTGCATTTTATAAAGAGTATAAAAAGCGCCGACGAGCATACCACCGATTGCAATATAACGAACATAGGCTTTCCATACACGTGTAATTTCAACTCCCCAATCAGGTACAGCACCGAGGTTATCATAATTAACAAAATATGCAATTGCGGGTGCAAGCAGTCCCCATGCAAGAACACCGCCGCTGAAGTTTATAGCACCGAGCCGAGGTCCGATAATATATCCGACTCCGAAGTATGCGGGAGCCATGCCGGGTGAACGCAGGAGAAGAGCACCTTTTCCAAGAGAAACTATACTCTGCCAGGTACCTGCGATAAATTTAAAATCGACGAGTGCGGTAAGAAATGCACCTACTCCCATACCAGAAATAAGAAACTTTGAGCCGCCCGAGCCTTTTTGACCCGACTTGTGAATCTCTGCGGCTGCGATGGATTCGGGGAAAGGCAGGTCTTTATCTTCAACGAGTACACGCCGCAAAAGCGTGACAAACATTATTCCGAGAGTACCTGCAAAGATGAGAATAACGGTTGAGATTAAATAGTTTGAAATTGAATAAAACGGATTCCAGATGTTTGCGATAAAGAAAGCGGGAAGGACAAAGATTGCGCCCGCTGCAATATTTCCGCCTATGGAGCCAAAAGTACGCGCGGCATTTTCTTCGAGTATGGTTCCTTTAAGAGCACGCAGGACAGCCATAGAAAGAACGGCGGTTGTGTATGTCGCGGCGATGGTCATACCGGCTTTGAGTCCGAGGTAAGCATTCGCAGCGCCCATAAGCATTGCCATGAATGCGCCAAGAAGAATAGCACGGAAAGAAAATTCTTTCATGTCTGTATCTGTAGAAACAAATGGAACAAAGGGTTTTATTTCACTCATAATATTTGTTTTATTGTTGAGGTAATTTTTTAACAAAAATCAGAAAAGTAAACGGAAAATAAAATGGAAAATTGATGGACAGGGGTGTTGGTTAATTGAACGCGGATTAAGACTTTAAGAGGAAATGTATTTAACATTTGAGAAACAGGATGAGATCCCCTCCAAGAGCATGAGGGGATGACAGCTTTTTGGGGGTTTATTTTCAATATTAGTTAATGAATAGGGTAAGTATATTTGAGAAGAGAAAATTTTACAAATATATTTAGTATGGAAATATTTACCGGGTTTGTAATAGGTTTGCTTGGGAGTCTGCACTGCATAGGGATGTGCGGTCCTATAGCTCTTGCGCTGCCGACTGGTCAATTTAAGAGCGTGAAGTTTTTTACGGGAAGGATACTTTATAATCTGGGAAGGGTGATAACATATTCGGTATTCGGGTTGATATTTGGAATAATAGGAAAGAACCTTGCGGTGATAGGTTTACAAAGATGGGTCTCTGTAATATCGGGTGTGTTAATTATTATTATAGTCCTTCTTCCCGGAAAGACTAAAACGGGTATCATTAATAAGCTATCATTCGGCAACGTTACACAGAAGATAAAAGCAACATTTGGAAAATTGTTTAAGAGCGGATCACTTTCATCAATGCTGTTTATTGGAATTGTAAACGGTTTGCTTCCATGCGGGTTTGTGTATGTGGGGGTAGCGGGGGCGATAGCGGCAGGAGATGTATTATCGGGAGTATTATACATGGCACTATTCGGAATAGGAACAATACCTGTAATGTTTGTTACATCTGTGGCGGGAAATTTTATCAGTCTTGGAGTAAGGCAAAAACTAACAAAGATAATCCCTTTGCTTGCTATACTGCTTGCAGTGATATTTATACTAAGGGGATTAAGTTTAGGAATACCTTATATAAGCCCTTCGCAGGAGAAGATGATGAAGAATATTTCCGCATCTCAAATGAACCATGATTCACTAAAGACAAAGGATTGTTGTAAATAGGAGTAAATATTTTAATAAGGGCTCATTTATAAGAATAATTTTGTTAAATTATATAAACAAATAATATTATGAATACTTTTAAAATAAGCGGTAATATAGTAGATATAAAGAAACGGGTGGTTTATTCCGGAACGATAGAAGTTGAGAACGGGATAATAAAAAGTGTTGAGAAAGATTTAAGAGAACATTATGATTATATAATGCCGGGTTTTATAGATTCGCATATACATGTAGAAAGCTCGATGCTTATTCCGTCTGAGTTTGCACGAATTGCGGTAACACATGGTACGGTTGCGACAGTATCAGATCCACATGAAATTGCCAATGTATTAGGAGTTGAAGGAATAAAGTATATGATAGAAAACGGGAACATGGTACCGTTTAAGTTTTATTTCGGGGCTTCTTCATGCGTGCCTGCAACGGATTTTGAGACTGCCGGTGCAAGGCTTGAGGCAGAGGACATTGAATATCTTTTTAAAGAATATGATTTGAAATATTTAAGCGAGATGATGAACTATCCGGGTGTTCTATTTGAATCACCTGATGTTATGGAGAAGCTCAGCATTGCTAAGAAATACGGAAAGCCGATAGACGGGCATGCACCAGGTTTGAGAGGAGAGCAAGCGAAGAAGTACGTTAGCGCGGGAATTTCGACAGACCACGAATGTTTCTCCATTGATGAGGCAAGAGAAAAAATATCTTACGGCATGAAAGTCTTAATAAGAGAAGGTTCTGCAGCGAAGAATTTTGACGAGCTTCATCCATTGATTAAAGAGCATAAAGATATGGTGATGTTGTGCAGCGACGATAAGCATCCTGATGATTTTGTGGAAGGACATATAAACGAAGTTGTTAAAAAAGCGGTTTCATTGGGTTATGACCTTTTTGATGTTCTGAAGATAACATGTTTAAATCCCAAAGAACATTACGGACTTGATGTCGGGACTTTAAATATAGGCGATCCCGCGGACTTCATAATTGTTAATAATTTAAATGATTTCAAGAACGTAGCTACTTACGTTGACGGAATAAAGGTTTCAGAAAATGGCAAAACTTTGATTCCCTCTGTCGAGGCAAAAGCAGTAAACAATTTCAACATTGATTTTAAGAAGCCAGAAGATTTTGCTATTAAGCACAAAGGCGGAAAGATTAGGGTTATAGAGGCGATTGAAGGACAGCTGATAACGAATGAGCTGCACCTTGATGCAAAGACAGAAAACGGTTATGTTGTTTCAGACACAGATAATGACATACTGAAGATTACGGTAGTTGACAGATACCGCGAGTCGCAGCCGGCTGTGAGTTTTATAAAGAACTTCGGTCTTAAAAGCGGTGCCATTGCGTCGTGCGTTGGACATGACTCACACAACATAATAGCTGTGGGGGTTGACGATAATTCGATTGCTGCGGTTGTTAACGAAGTGATAAGGCATAAAGGCGGAGTTGCAATTATGGTTGGCGGAAAAGTTGAAGTACTTCCGCTGCCTGTTGCGGGAATAATGTCGAATGAAGACGGGTGGGTTGTTGCACAGAAATATGATAAACTTAACAAGCTGCCGAAATTAATAGGGTGTCGTCTGCATTCGCCATACATGACTTTATCATTTATGGCGCTACTTGTAATACCTGCTTTGAAGCTGGGAGATAAGGGACTCTTTGACGGACAGAAGTTTGAGTTTGTTGATTTATTTGTAGAGAGTAATTAGAATAATTATATTTTTATCGAGAGGGTGCTTTCGGAATAATGATAGCACCCTTTTTTAATGAACCAAGAATCTCTGCTTTACCTCTTTGATAAAGGTAGGCAGTATAGGCACAGGTTACGGCATCGAGTTCGTCATTATTCATATCTTTCTTAAGGCCTTTAATACCAAGCTTTTCGAGACCTTTAAACAAACCAACCATTGAATGCTGTTTGCGCGGAATGCCAAGTACATCCTGCGTTGCACCCGGAAACATTTCATAGGAATTGTATCCCATACGCTTAAATATTTTCTTTAATTCGAGACCGCGGATTGTGAGCATACGCATGGGACCGAGAGTAATCGGGAAGAATCTTATTTTAAGTTTTGTAAGTTCCTTATCGCATTCTCTAAGATGCACGCCGTTATTATCATCAAGAGATTTTCTACCGGGTGGAAGTGAAAGGGGAGCATCAATACCAATGATTTCAGGGGCTGCATTTTTCACGAACGAAATAATCTCATCATTTTCATGAAGTGTTGCATACTTCGTAACTCTTTTATTATGCATAAGACAAATGCCGGTATCCCTTTTGGGGCTGCCGGCAAGGTCAATACCTACAACTCTGGTTATCATCTATTACTGTTCGTCGGCTGAAGGACCGTAAATTCCAGGCAAAGGAACATCAAGCAATCTGAGGTACACGGTCAGCTGTCCGCGGTGATGGTAAAGGTGATTGTACGTCATGCCTCTTAACGAAGATACTCTCGGTGATTCAAAAACAACTTCACCCTTCATTTTGGCAGTCCATTTATCCATCAATGTTTTATCGTCTGCTTTATCCAGAAGATCAAGAGCTTTCTTCAGGGACTCGTCAAAAATTTTAAGAATATCGGCGGTTGATTTAACTTCGGGCGGTGTAAAGTCCATATCTCCAAAGTCAATTTCATTCATAGTCAATATAGTCTCTACAAAATCGGGCAACATAGCTACATGCAGTGCCAACATTTTGAGTTCCATAGACTTTTCGTGAGGTTTAAAACCAAGTTTGCCCTCCGGGATTCTTTCAAGAAGTTTTCGTGTTCCTGCAGATTCGTACTGCAACTCCATCTTTAATGCTTTGTATGACATAAAAGTAATTGATTAAGTTTACTGAATAAAGAATGAATGTAACAATTCTGAAAACATTTTATAATGCAATTATTAAGGAACTTATATGTATATACATACGTTTTATTTATAAACAAACTAAATATAAACTTAAACAAACATAAAATGAACAAAGCAAAGAAAATATTTCAGAGTTACAGACTCGGCAGCATCGAGCTAAGCAATCACATAGTGATGGCACCGATGACACGATCAAGGGCAATAGGCAATATACCAAACGACTTAATGACTGAATACTATTCACAAAGAGCCGGAGCGGGATTAATCGTAACGGAGGGTACATCTCCTTCACCCAACGGATTAGGATACGCAAGAATACCCGGGATATACAGCAAAGAGCAGGTTGATGGCTGGAGAAAAGTAACCGACGCTGTTCACAAAAAGGGCGGCAAAATATTTGTACAGCTTATGCACACAGGAAGGATAAGTCATTTTGATAACATGCCCGAAGGTGCCAAGGTTTTTGCGCCATCAGCAGTAAAGGCAGGAGGTAAAATGTGGACTGATACACAGGAACTTCAAGACCACACAGAGCCAAATGCGCTTACAAAAGAGGAATTAGAGACAACAAAGAACGAATATGTGACAGCTGCGAAGAATGCTATTAAAGCAGGATTTGACGGAGTTGAGCTGCATGGTGCAAACGGATATCTCCTCGAGCAGTTTTTAAATCCGCACACTAACATAAGAGAAGATGAATACGGCGGCAGTATAGAAAACAGATGCAGGTTTGTACTAGAAACGGCAGAAGCAACGGTTAAGGCAATAGGCAAAGATAAAACGGCGATAAGGCTTTCTCCATACGGGGTTAACGGCGATATGTCTTTATACATGGAGATCGAAGAAACATATAAATATTTGGCGGCAGAATTAAACAAGCTTGAACTTGTTTATATACACGTAGTTGACCACAGTGCTATGGGAGCGCCTGAAGTACCGAGGGGCGTAAAGGAAATCATAAGACACGAATTCAATAACACCTTAATACTCAGCGGAGGTTATGGACTTGAAAGCGCAGAAGCTGAGCTTGAAAAAGGGACTGCTAATTTAGTTGCATTTGGAAGACCCTTTATAAACAATCCTGATTTAGTTGAAAGATTAAAGAACGGATGGACTTTAAACACAGACCTTAACACAAATGCGTTTTATACAGCGGATGAAAAGGGATACACAGATTATCCATTTTATTCGGCATAAGAGCAGCGGGTAAAAGATAATGTGAATATATTCGACAAAACCCGTCTTTCCGGAGGCGGGTTTTTGTTTTCGTACCTTTAATATTATATAGAATTTCAATATTAAAGAAATTAAATTATGTTTTAACAATTTAATAGCGAGGAATAATGAAAGGGAGCATTTCCAAATTGCTAGCATTTCTGGTTATTATTACATTATTAACCAGTTGTTCAAAGAAAGAGGACAAACCTGTAACAGAAAACAAAGATGTGAAGAAAACAGAGTTTACTACGGGTATATTCTGCAAGCTTGACGGCAAAGAATTTACTATGAAAGACGGAGAAGCTTATGCGATGAAAGACGGAAAATCATTTAACATCTACGCTACAATACAAGAGGAAAAGGGAAAATATGAGGATATTTTTGTAATAGTTAAAACACCTGCAAAAACCGGAGAGTTTCAACTCGACAAGGCAAGTACCGGGGGACACCTGCAATACAGGACGAACAAAGACCGGGCAAAAGGTTCAGAAGATTATGATCAGTATTGGTCGGAAACCGGTAAAGTCGTTGTTACAAAGCTTGACGACACTCATATAGAGGGAACGTTTACCGCGTCAACAACGGGCACGCTTGAAGACGGAACTGAAAAGAAGCTCGAGGTAACAGACGGTAAGTTTAATCTGAAGTTCAAGTAAGAAAATTTTAAATACAGTGCTGTAATTATCAGTTGTTTTGCCTCGGCAAAACAAAAGAGGTATATTATATGTTATATTGATATTATCTTTTTATAAACAAACATAAGAAAATGAAAAGAAAACATGCTTTAATGTTATTTGTATTTGCATTAATTTTATCGTCGATATATTCATGCAGCGACACCACAACAAACATCATTAACGATCTTGTCAGCAACAAGATTACAGCAAAAGAACGGCTTGACTCTGCTTATGCACAAGCACAAAGAAAATACTCTCCAAGTACAGAGCTGGTAATGATATTCGGAAAGAATGTTCTCTTTGAAGGAAACGACAAAGGCAAAACAGACATTACGCTTACATCGGGGATTACTGACCCGAACAATGTGGGTGCATGGCTGTACATCTTCAAGAAACCCGGAACGACAGATCTGGCTGTATATACACCAAACCCAGTTCCAGGAACAAGAGATTGTATTGAACTAACGGCTTTATTTAATACGAATACAATTCTTTCTTTAATTGCAGATACCTCTGCGAAAAACATCGTATCAGGAGCGCTTGGACTAATAACAAATTCGAACTTTAAAATAAGCACAAAAAAGGACAGCCTATTAAACAGCGACTCTGCATACGACTTAAGTTTTTCTTCAAACCCTGTAATAAGATTTGATGCGTCGTTTTTACCGTCCTCGAGTACGTTTAACGGTAATGCATTCTTTTCACAATCAGGTACGAACAAAACGGTGAACATGTTTTTAATACCAGGACTAGGGACGCTGAATTTGCCGTCGTATATAGCTTCTTTAACGGGATTTCCGCAGGATTTATGGATAGTTAACTACAAACTTGACAGCGGCGGTTCAACAAAAAACTTTATAGCAGGAACGGTTGTGAAGAGTGACCAGAACATGGGAATAAGTATTTTAGGCCTGGTAAGCAAAACAATAAACATATCAAAGTATTGACGATTACAGCAAACCAAGAAGGGGATACACGCTGTGTTTATCCCCTTTTTTGTTTTACCATTTTATGTATGAATTAATTAAATTAATTGAAATCAAAATATGCGGAAACAATAAAAATGGAATCCATAAAAGAAATATACAAAATAGGATACGGACCTTCGAGCAGCCACACGATGGGTCCCCGCAAAGCAGCGGAGCAATTTAAAGAAAGAACTATAAATGCTCTTTCATACAGAGTAACTTTGTACGGAAGCCTTGCCGCAACGGGCAGAGGGCATCTGACCGATAAAGCAATAAACGAAGCATTGAAACCAACAAAAACAGAGATACTCTGGGAACCAACAAAGTTTCTGTCATATCATCCAAATGCTATGAAGTTTGAAGCGTTAGACTTAAGCGGTAAACCTTATGAAGAATGGACTGTTTATAGTGTTGGAGGGGGAAAGATAACCGACGGCAAAAAGAATAACGAGACGAACAATATTTACGACATGACCTTTATTTCCGACATACTAAAATGGACTCAAAAAACAGGACGCTCATACTGGGAATATGCAGAAATGATCGAAGGACCGGAAATATTTGACCATCTGAAAAAAGTCTGGGAAGTGATGCAGAAGACGATTCAGAGAGGATTGGAAGCTGAGGGTGTTTTGCCCGGGGGTTTGAACCTAACGAGAAAAGCTGCAAGTTATTTCATTAAATCAAAAAGTTTCAGCGGTTCGCTAAAGAAGAAAACACTGACATTTTCTTATGCTCTTGCCGTCTCTGAAGAAAATGCTTCCGGAGGTAAAGTTGTGACGGCTCCAACCTGCGGTTCTGCGGGTGTAGTACCTGCCGTGCTATACAGAATGAAAGAAAGTCTTGACTTTTCAGATAAGAAAATATTGCGTGCGCTTTTAACAGCGGGATTGTTTGGAAATGTTGTAAAAGAAAACGCTTCGATATCCGGTGCGGAAGTCGGATGCCAGGGAGAAGTTGGAACTGCGTGTGCGATGGCAGCAGCGGCGGCTTCGCAATTGCTTGGCGGAACTCCTCAGCAAATAGAATATGCAGCAGAGATGGGGATTGAACATCATCTTGGTCTGACCTGCGACCCGATTGGCGGACTTGTTCAAGCGCCATGTATTGAGAGGAATGCATTCGCGGCAGAGAAAGCTTTAAATACTGCAACTTACGCACTGTTAAGCGACGGAAGACATCTTGTCAGTTTTGATAAAATAGTAAAAACTATGAATCAGACGGGGCATGATATACCAAGTATTTACAAAGAGACATCTGAAGGAGGAATGGCTTTAATACAGCTTTAAACATTTGATAATCCGCACATCACAGAAAAGGAAACAATACTGTAAAATAATGCTATAATAGATGGATTCTATGTAGAACCCGGAATATAGAAAAGAATTACAGACATCATTGTAAAATAAACTCCGGATATTATTAGTAACAATAATAATATTGAAGAAACTATTGAAGTTACTAACATACCTTTAGGCCTTGAATATGATTTTTTATCTGCTTCCATAAATATTTTCCCACTAATTACACAAATTTTCACAAAGGAGAGACAGAAGAAAATATAAGATTTTTTCATACATCACCAAATTTGCACAAAAGTAATACTTAAAGAATTATCCTTTTATACTGAAGTGAAGGACTGCCGAAGTTAATTAAAAGCCCAAGTTTTAATTTGGTAGCATTAAGTTTGAATATGATTTGTTATCTGCTTCCATAAATATTTTCCCACAAATTACACAAATTTGCACAAAGGAGAGGTAGAAGAAAATATAAGACCTTTTTCATGCATCACCAAATTTGCACAAAAGTAAGACTTAAAGAATTATCCTTTTATACTGAAGTGAAGGACTGCCGAAGTTAATTAAAAGCCCAAGTTTTAATTTGGTAGCATTAAGTTTGAATTTGATTTGTTATCTGCTTCCATAAATATTTTCCCACAAATTACACAAATTTTCACAAAGGAGAAACAGAAGAAAATATAAGACCTTTTTCATGCATCACCAAATCTGCACAAAAGTAATACTTAAAGAATTATCCTTTTATACTGAAGTGAAGGATTGCCGAAGTTAATTAAAAGCCCAAGTTTTAACTTGGTAGCATTAAGTTTGAATTTGATTTGTTATCTGCTTCCATAAATATTTTCCCACAAATTACACAAATTATCACAGAGGAAAAACAGAAGAAAATATAAGATCTTTTTCATACATCACCAAATCTGCACAAAAGTAAGACTTAAAGAATTATCCTTTTATACTGAAGTGAAGGACTGCCGAAGTTAATTAAAAGCCCAAGTTTTAATTTGGTAGCATTAAGATAGTTCAGGACCTGAGAATAATGTTCGTCACATAAGTTCTTTGCCACTTTTAGCTCTATTACAATAAGGTCATAGCAAATAAAATCAGCGATATAATGTTTTTCCAAAACCATATCTTTATAGTGAATTTCTATGGGTTTGAGTTCCTGAAAAGGAATAGCATTTTTCAAAAACTCATAACGAAGTGCCTCCTGGTACACAGCCTCAAGAAATCCATTACCCAAGTGTTTGTGTACTTCCATTGCACAACCAATTATTTTAAAGCACTCTTCTTTATAAATATATTCTTCGGCCATAAGTTTTGATCCCGAGCTTACTTAACAACATATTTATTTTTTATATTTCTCTTATTTGTGATAATTTGAGAAATTTGTGGGGAAAAATTATTTCTTACCGGCATTATCCATAAGATATTTTGCTACCGCCTCTGCTTCTTTCATTTTTAGACCCTGATTCGGCATAGCAGGATAAGAAGGATCAATCTTAACGGGACTATAAATATAACCGGCAAGCTTTTTAAGGTCACCGTTATACTTTGGAACAGTTTCCTTGTACGGAGGACCTACAAGTTTAACATCAAACTTATGGCAGGCAATACACTTTTCGTTATAAATCTTTTCACCGTCTGCGGAATTAACCTGAATTATGCTTCCTTTCTTTTCCTGTGCCAGTTCATCAGCTTTTGCATTCACGACAAGAAGATGGTCTTTTACAGCATTCCTGAATGCAAGCTGGTCTTTTACTATGGCAAACGTAAAAACAAAAAACATTAAAAAGAAAATTGCACCGCTTAAATGAAGGTCGGAGTTTTTATAAACATAATAAAGCAGGTTACAGACGATCAGAATTGCAAGAAGCGTGAAACCCGCAAATGCATAAAAACCTGATGATGAGCTCGAAGCCGGCACGGACAAAGTTCCGGCAAATATAAACACCGGCTGAATAATAGAGCCTATTAATGCTGATGATACTGCTATCTTTTTTACTGTCTCACGATATTCATCGGATGTATCCTTTACTCCTCCCTGCCAAACAAAGAAGAAATAAAGCATCGCTCCTCCCGTTATAGCAAAGGATGCCGATAGAAAGAAAAGAAAATTAATCCAAATTGGGGCTGATATTACAAGCTTTAAAATGTTGTCCACTGAAGACCAGGTGCCGGGCTTAGCGGCTATAGTCGTGCTTCCAACAAAAAGAAATGAAGCAACGAACAAGGCTGCAATTCCCCAGTTACCGTATCTTGTGCCGAGATAATTAATTTTCTTCTCATATTGTTTTGTTTCCTCCGGAATATCGGCAGTTCCTTTCAGTGAATTAATCACTGTTTCAAGCTGAAATGCACTCTTATAATTGTATATGAAAATAAAAGCAACTATATATATAATTAAAGATAAGAACAAAAGACTTGTAGAAATTACTTTAGCGCCATACAACATTTGTGCATAAACCAAAACTATAGTTATCAGTGGAAGAATACCAAGTGCAAAACCTGCAGCTTTACCGACCGTAAGCTTATCAATAATATCTTTTGCAATTCTGTTATACAGTGCGCTACCGGTCTTTCTCCCTTTTCTATGAAAGTAAACAGAAAATACTGTAGAACCAAGCATTATTCCTACAAAAGGCAGGAAAGTCAGCAGTGATAATATCTGCATAACAGTAAGAAGTCCTACATGTTCCTGATTTGGCGGTATTACAAATTGTTCTAAAATGTTCATAGTAAGAAAAATAATTTATCAGCTGAAAGTATTGTTATTATTGCAAGTGTATAAAGATTAATCGAAACAAATGTTTTTGTGATATCTTTTCTTTCATAGCGGCTTTTCATATAAAAAGAAAAAGCCTCTGTTATCATAAGCAAAGATGAGATGTAAATTAATATATTCGAGACAAGGTAAAAACCCGAACCTGTAAATGTAATTAAAACTCCGAGTAAAACAGTAGCCACAAGCAGAAGAAATGTAATTCCCCTTATAAACGATTCACTGTAAACATCTGTAAGTACCGGAAATCCGCCTTTTTTAAAATCACTTCCGTAAAGCAAAAGCAGCAGCCAGAAATGCGGGATTTGCCACACAAAGAAGTATAAAGCAACGACACCAATTTTTATATCAAAAATGTCACCCCCGCCCGCAAGCCATCCCGAAAGAGGCGGCAGAGCTCCAACAAGCGAGCCGGGTATTATTGCAAGTGCGGTTTTTTTCTTGAGCGGTGTATAAACCGCATTGTACCAGTAAAATGTCAGAAGCCCTATTAGCAATGTGCCGATGTTCGTCTTTAGAATTAAAAGAAGGCTACCCGAAAAGAAAAGAATTATTGATATTAACAAGACACCGCCGCGTGAAATTTTACCCGATGGTATAGGCCGTGTTTTTGTTCTCTCCATAAGCAAATCGGTTTTTGATTCCTGCAGTTGATTAAGAGCTGCAGAACTGCATGCGAGAAGAAATATGCCAACTACCGGATAAATAAAACCAAACCCAAGATTATCGGATGCAAGAAAATAACCAAGAGCTGTTGTAAACGAAACGAGAACGGTGATCCTGAATTTAACAAGCTCGAGCAAAATATAAATCTTCGAGACAAACAAAGAATAAAATGTTTGTTCTATTGCAACCGCTGTATTACTGTCATATTTATTTATATTGCTCAATTATCGTTTCGTTTTCGTTGTATCGGTGTTTGTTTTAAGAGAATCTGTTTTTATTTTTGATGTATCACTTCCTTCTTTTACTCTTGGTGCATTGTACCACAAATCAAACTTTTCTTTTGGTATTGAATATATTTTTGATAACATATAAGCATGGCTCAGACCGCAATATTCGGCACATTCGACAATATAATCACCGTCTTTTTGCGGGTCAAACCACATGTAATTCTTTCTTCCCGGCACTGCATCTTCTTTAATTCTGAAAGCCGGAATATAAAAACTGTGGGTAACGTCAGCTGATGTGAGTTCAAGTTTAATCGGTTTTCCTGTCGGAACAAAAAGTGTATCGCTTTTCAATCCGTTTTCATATTCATAACTCCATGCCCACATTCTGCCCATTACCTTAACGGTCATAGCATCAGCGGGAGCATTACGCATTTCTTTGAAACCCGCGTAACCGTAAAAGAACATAACCATTACAAGTATTGTTGGAATAACCGTCCAGAGTATTTCAAGCGACGTGTTCCCTGTAATATCGGTTGCAACAGGATTTCTTTTTCTGCTGAACTTATACATAAAATAGAACATTGCAACGGTAATTATCAGCAGGAAGAATATTGAAATTCCTACGATAATGATAAAGGTTGTATCAGTGCTTTGAACTATGTTTGGTTTCATTTTAAAGGAAATCTGTAAGTTAAGTCAAAAAACGTAAGCACAATCATTACAATAAAGGTTGCAAGACATACAAATATAAACACCTTGAACACTCCCGAATCTGTTCTTACATGCATAAAATAGTTTGTCACAAGTAGTGATTTCACTATTGCAATTCCTATTGCTACGACAATAGTAAGGCTTGCAAGATTAAATCCCGCAACTGCAACCGTAATAGTAGTAAGACCAACAAGTCCTGCCCAAACGAGTATGTACAGCCCGTATCCAAGGTGTTCGTGATGTGCGTTTGAATGATGTTCGCTCATAATCTTTTATTAATGAATTAAGTAAAATAACGGAAATAAAAATATCCAAATTATATCAACCAGATGCCAGTAAAGACCGGCGTTTTCAAGTCTTTGGTTGTTGTCTGCTGTTTGTTTATCTTTTTTTATAAAATAGACCATAAAAAGAATGAAGACAAGTCCGACCACAATATGCAAAGCATGGAGCCCTGTCATAACATAGTAAAGCCCAAAGAAAATATTTTCCCCGTCTGACATATCAGCCATTGCAGGTCCTTTAGGATAAATGCCGTGATGGAATTTAGCACTCCATTCAAAATATTTGTTTACCAGGAATGCACCGCCTGCGACAACCGTGAACATCAGCATATATATGCTAAAGGTTTTTTGGTTTCTTCTTAATGCTATGATTGCAATAACAACCGTTAGACTGCTTGTCAGCAGCAAGATTGTATTAACCGCTCCGATAAGTGTATCTAAGTTCATTGCGGCTACTTTAAACGCGTCAGGGTACATGAATCTGTAAGATGCATACAGAAGGAACATGCCCCCAAAAAGAAGAAGCTCTGTCAACAAAAAGAGCCACATTCCCATTTTAGAGCCTTCGTCGTCTCTATGGACGTGAGCTACGGCTGTTTCGTTACTCATAATTAATGACTTTTCTCCGGTTTAATTAAATTATCTCTGTAATATGGTCCGTGTGTCACGGTTGGTATCTCATCAAAATTTTCAAGCGGGGGTGGTGAAGGAACCGTCCACTCAAGCGTTGTGCCTCCCCAGGGATTTATTTCCGTCGTTTTTTCCTTGCTCAGAAGAGCTTTTAAAAGATTGATAATTAGAATTAAAATTCCAAGAATTAAAATCCATGAACCTACAGTAGAAATAATATGATATATTTTATATTCGGGTAAATAATCGTAATACCTTCTCGGCATACCCAAATATCCCATTATAAACATCGGAAAGTAAAGCGTGTTAAATCCTATCACAAAAATTAACGTGCCTAATTTTGCAACTTTTTCATTGTACATTTTTCCAAACATTTTGGGAAACCAATAATGAAATCCCGCAAAAAACAGCAGACCCATGCCGCCAAACATGACATAGTGAAAATGTGCAACCACAAAATATGTATCGGTTAAATGTATATCAGTGTTTAACGACCCCAGCACAAGACCCGTTAATCCTCCTATTGAAAAAATAAAAATAAACGCGACAACAAACAGAAACGGAGCGCGGGCATCTATAGAACCTTTATACATCGTTGCAACCCAGTTAAAAACTTTAATACCCGTTGGTATGGCAACAACAAATGTCAAAAAGGAGAATATTGCTCTCGATGTATCGCTTATTCCGCTTGAAAACATATGATGTCCCCAGACAAGATAACCAACGAACGCAATGGCAAGTGATGACATTGCAATCGGTCCGTAACCAAATATATCTTTCCTTGAAAATGTCGGTATGATTTCAGAGACAAGACCCATTGCAGGTAATATCATAATATATACTGCCGGGTGCGAATATATCCAGAATAGATGTTGATATAATAAAGGATCACCGCCGAGAGCAGGGTCAAATATTCCAACGCCAAATACTCTTTCTAATATTATTAATAACAATGTAATGCCAAGAACAGGAGTAGCGAGAACCTGAATCCATGATGTCGAGTAAAGCCCCCATGCAAACAACGGCATCTTAAACCATCCCATACCCGGACATCTCATCCTGTGAATTGTAACAATAAAATTCAATCCGGTTAATATTGATGAAAAACCCAGGACAAACGCAGCAAATACCGCAAGAGAAACATTTGCCTGAGTACGAAGACTGTAAGGAACGTAGAAAGTCCATCCTGTATCTATCGGTCCTCCGCCAACAAACAAAGAAATGAGCACCAGAAACGCACCAAAAATGTAAAAATACCACGAAAGCAGATTTAATCTGGGAAATGATACATCCTTTGCTCCCAGCATAATCGGAAGAAAAAAGTTGCCAAACACCGCAGGAATTCCGGGAATTATAAACAGGAATATCATTATTACCCCATGCAGTGTAAACAAAGCATTATAAGTTTGCGGGTCAATGATTGTTTTTCCCATCGATAACATTTCGAACCTCATAAGGAATCCGAAAGTCATAGCAACAAGAAAGAAAACCATTATTGCCACAAGATAAAGAATAGCAATCCGCTTATGGTCAGTAGAAAGAATCCATCCTAACAGACCTTTATATTTACCTTGGTATTTTAAATAAGAAACGTCGTTCATTAAGTATATTTAATTTTTCTTTTTCTTTACTATTAATATAACCACAAAAACTCCGAGTAATAAAACCATTCCGCCGCCTGCAACGCGTGTAATGTTCAGTACGTATTGTTTTCCTTCGGCGTCATAACTATAACACAGGCTTACTATCTTTGAAATAGTCGACCCAACCCTTCCTTCAGATGCTTCGATAATTCCGAGTTTGAAATCCATCGGAAGAAAATCGGTTCCATTAAGATATCTTGTGATCTTACCCTCTGGTGAAAGCAAGGTAACCACCGCCGAATGAATAAATTCATTATCCTGCTTTATGTACCTGAATCCGACTGCGTCTGTTAACTGAGCAATGGTGGCACTGTCGGCTGTAAGAAATCTCCAGTCGCTGTTTTCAAGCTTCTTCTTGGTAAGCTGTTCAAAATAATTCTTCTTCTTCTCGCTGCCTGTTAAATATGTTTCTGTTGGGTCAAAACTGACCGTTATAATTTTGTAATCTTTTCCCGGTGTTAAATCAGACAAATCAACCACTTTTGCTAATCCTGTCAGCAGCGGACTGCATATCCCCGGACACCTGTAATAAACAAGCGTAAGGGCAAACGGTTTACTTTCTGTCAGCTCGCTTAGTTTAACAGGCTTGCCGTATTCATCCAGCAAAGACAAATTCATCGGAATGTTCTGTCCCAGTTTTTCGTCAAGACCAACCTGTGATTTTTTGTCGTCGGCACCTGCGCCAAGCGATAAAGTTAATAATAATATTATGAATAAATATTTCTTCATCTATTTTGAAAACATGTTTTTTGCATACTGAAAAGCTGCGCTCCATTCTTCTGGAGTGAGATTTAAAGACGCATTGAAACCCTTTGATAAAGGGTGTAATGTAACAAACTTAACAAATGCATTTTCATTTTCATTCCATTTCATGTTTCCTGCCATTGAAGAAACCGAACGTTTAACGTCAAAACTCATCCTTTTGAATATAACCGCACCGCTGCTATTATCGCTGCTGATTGTGTTTACAACATTTTCTATTTTTGTTAATGTTTCTTTCTTTTCATCCAGAAGTTTTTCCTCTGCCATCTTTACCGGTATCTGGTTAGGTAGTTTAAAACCTTTTGTGAGACTGTATGCAGCATCTACCGTGGCCATTTCCTTCTGGTCTATCGCTGGATAGTTCGGTAAAAAAGTTCTTATATAAAGTATTATATCGATTCTTTCTTCGGGCTTTAGATTGTTGTACGACGCCATTCCCCTTGCGGTGATGCCTTCCTGTAAAGTTTTATACATACTCGAAAAAGTCGCTCCGTTTGTCCAGCCGTTTAAGTCGTGAAAATTTCTGGGTGGTGGATTGAGCGTTTTTCCTGCCGCTCCGTCACCTTTTCCTTCAGTACCATGACAGCTCACACAATTAGCATCGAACAATGTCTTTCCCTTTGCAATTTTCTCAGGTGTTGAAACAATCTCTTTTGCAAGGTCAACCGGTGCGCTTATAGACCCTTTCACTATAGGCAGATCTGCAGTCGTTACTGCTGCCGAATCCTTTGTGAGCGAAGAAGGTGTTAAACTTTCTCTTGAAAAATACTCAAGCTTTCCCAGATAAGAATATCCAATCACTACAATTATTACAAGCAGCATAACATAGAATAAACCATAAAATCCGAGAAGGGTTTTCTTCTTGTCGTTTACCTCGAGATTTATATTGTCGTTTTCGCCAATCATATTTTATAAGCTTTTTATTTTTTAGTGTAACGCAAGTCGAAGATGCGCCGCGGCTTACATCTTGCTTGCGGATATATTACAAATGAAAATCTATTCCTCTTTGCAGTTTCGGGTCGCCAATCGGTGCAAGGTTCTTTTTCTTTGCCTGTGCATAAAATACGAGCATGATTATTCCTATGGAAAGTATAGGGAATCCAATCTCATAAAACCCGAATACTATAGTCTTGCTGAACGTAGGCATAACAAGCCAGTACAGGTCGATAAAGTGTGCGAACAGAATAAATATCGACACTCTCTGCAGATTTTTCGGATCTGATTTTGATGGCTGTGAAAGCAGTGCAGCATACGGTATCGCAAAACGTGCTATCATCAGCAGAACCGATACGAATCCCCAGCCGCCTTCCCAGCGTGCTACAAACCAGTATGTTTCTTCGGGAATATTTGCATACCATATTAGCAGAAACTGGCTGAATGCAATGTATGCCCAGAAGTTTGTAATCGCAAACATCAAAGCACCTAACGAATAGTAATGGTCTTGAGTAAGTCCTTTAACAAGATATCCTCCCTCATTCAGGGAAACAGCTGTAAATGTCGTTGCCGCAAGCCCTGCAAGAAGTGTCGCGGAAATAAAATAAATTCCGAATATTGTTGAAAACCAGTGCGGCTCCAGTGACATCATCCAGTCAACTGCAAGAACGGTTAATCCGATTCCTGCAAAAAACATAAACACCGCGGATAGCTTTACGTTTGTTTTGGTTAACTTCTGGTCTTTTGTTGTATCTTGCTTCGTTGAGTTTCTCACAAACACAAGATAGAATACGTAAAACAGTGCAACAACACCTATAGTTCTGCCGATAAAAAACGGAATATTCAGATAAGGCGTCTTTCCTGAAAGTATTGCATCTGTTTCCACTACCTCTGTATGCGTCCAGTGGAACAAAGTATGCATCATGAAGAAAAGCGGTATTGCGAACAAAAGCATTATCGGCAGCGACGAAGCAATAAATTCGCTTACTCTCCGGAATGGTGTGCTCCAAACCGCACCCGAAAGATATTCTAGCGCAACAAGTACAAGTGCCCCTATTGCTATACTTCCGAAGAACATAAGGCCTATTATATTATTAAATGCCTCTCGTGCCGGGTTTATAAAATACGAGACCAAAACAAGGACAAGCCCTATCCCCGTAAGCAGAAACCCTATCTTCTGTACTTTATCCGGTAACTCTTTCTTTTCGTAAACCATTAACTATATATGTTTAAATTTTTTATCAACAATTAATTATCAACTACCAACTACCAACTATGCGTTCTATGCCTGCCTAGGCAGGCCGTGGCGGATCAACTACGCGCTCTATGCGTCCGCCGTCTTGCTGGGCGGATCAACTACGCGCTCTATGCGTCCGCCGTCTTGATGGGCGGATCAGCTATCTTTTCACTTGCCTTCTACATCAGCGTCCAAAGCATTCTGCGAGCGTTGCAGCACCCTTATATAATGAACAATCGACCAGCCCTCCTCTGTCGTTAATTGTTTCGCATAAGAAGGCATTGCATTCTGTCCGTTGAAAATTACATGATATATATTCGCATCCTGCCAGTTTCTAACCTTATCGCTGTGAAGCGTTGGCGGATTCGGAAACTGTCCGTTGAGCCTGCTGTCACCCTTGCCATAATAGCCATGACACGGGCTGCAGAAAGTATCAAACTTTTCTTTTCCTTTGGCAACTACCTCTTTTGAAAATATAAGCGGATTCGGAATAACCTTAACTGCCGAATCCGGTAGGCCTTTGAACTCATAAGGAAGATGCCCGCGGGATACAGTCCCTTCAACAGGCATGCGCATTCCAAAACCATCCGTAAACATTATGTTTTTCGATTGTGGGTCAAGCCTGTCCTGTACTGCCATCCATGTAAAAGGCTCCATAAACAGGAGCTTATTCAGCATAAAGTATGTACCGCCCGAAACAACCACTGCTATCAAAATAAGCAGCATTATAAACTTAGGGTCAAAAGGATTTATTGTTTTCTTTTCCGGATAATAAACCGTTTCAACATCCTTGCCGCCTATACTTATGAGAAAGTCTTTAACTTTTGTTTCTTCAAAATTCTTATCTATTGAAACTATGCATAATCCGAACTTGTCGGAAGAAACTTTCTTCATATATGATGTATCATGAAGTGCATGTGAGTTGTTCGGAAATTTAAAGAACAATGCTATCATCGTTAGAACAGTTCCAACAGCTGCCGACAAGACCGTTACTTCAAACGTCACCGGCACAAACGCAGGCCATGAAAAGAACGGCTTGCCTCCAATTATAAGAGGATAGTCTATCGCAGATACCCAGTATATAAAAGCAAATGCAAAAGCAGCACCCGAAAGTCCGAGAAACAATGTGAAAAAGCCAAGATAAGAAGAACCAATACCCATTGCCCTCTCAATCCCGTGTACAGGGTAAGGAGTGTTAGTATCAAATTTTTTGTATCCTGCTTTTACAGTCTCCTTCGATGCATGTATTATTTCATCCGGTGTATCAAATATCGCTGTTACTGAATGTACCATCTTATTTTCCATTAGTGATGCCCTCCTTTATGCGAAGGCTGTGCACCGTCAATAACCGCCTTTACTTCCGCAATTGAAACAGACGGTAGTCCTTTCACAAACAGCAGTACAAGCGTAAAGAACAGACCGAATGACATCATCAGTATTCCGAAGTCGTAAATTGTAGGTGTGTACATTCCCCAGCTTGAAGGCAGATAGTCACGTGAAAGCGATGTTACTATAATAACAAATCTTTCAAACCACATGCCTATATTTACAATAATTCCTAATATGAACATTGGAATTATTGCTCTTCGTATTTTCTTAAACCAGAAAAGTTGAGGGAAAATCACGTTGCACGAAACCATCGTCCAGTACGCCCATGCATAAGGTCCGAGAGCACGATTGATAAAAGTGAAAGTTTCAAACTGATTCCCGCTGTACCAAGCTATAAAGAATTCCATCGCGTATGCATATCCTACTATCGTTCCTGTAAGCAGCATTATCTGATTCATCTTCTCAAGATGGTTTATCGTAATAATATGTTTTAAATTAAACGCCTGCCTTACGAATATTAACACGTTCTGTACCATCGCAAACCCCGAGAACACTGCACCCGCAACGAAGTACGGCGGGAAGATTGTTGTATGCCATCCGGGAATAACCGATACGGCAAAGTCAAAAGATACGATTGTGTGCACCGAAAGAACGAGCGGTGTCGCAAATCCTGCAAGTATCATGTATGCCTTTTCGTAATGCTGCCAGTGTCGTGAGGAATGCCTCCAGCCAAGACTGAATACTGTGTAAATTATTTTCTTAAATTTGCTCGTTGTTCTGTCCCGGAGCGTAGCAAAGTCAGGCATTAAACCTATATACCAGAAAACAAGCGATACAGTAAAGTATGTCGAAACCGCAAACACGTCCCATAATAACGGCGATGTAAAGTTTACCCAGATATGATTCGCATTCGGGTAAGGGAATAAATATCCGTCAAGCCACGCCCTTCCCGTGTGTATCGCAGGAAATATGCCCGCGCACATAACAGCAAATATCGTCATCGCTTCCGCAAACCTTGCTATGCCGGTTCTCCATTTTTGCCTCAGCAAAAATAAAATTGCCGAGATAAGTGTTCCTGCGTGACCTATACCAACCCAGAACACAAAATTGACGATGTCAAAACCCCAGCCGACAGGATTATTGTTGCCCCATACTCCGATACCCTTGTAAAAAGTCCATCCCAGAGCCGCCGAGCCTGTAAGAAGCATCAGCGATGTAATGGTAATTAAAACTTTCCAGAGTTTGCCGGGTTTTGTATCAAGCGGATTTGATATTACATCATCAATAGACTTTGCAGAAGGTCTGCCTTCAACAGCTGGTAATTCTTGTGTGTAATCAATTGTACTCACTACGCTTTTTTCTCCGGTTTTATATTTCTAAGTTTAGCTATATAAGTAACGTTTGGCCTCACGTTTATTTCTTCCAGAACGTGATAACCAAGTTCATGCTCTCTGTATTTTGCAATATCTGATTCTTTCTTCGTCAGGTCTCCGAATACTATTGCATTCGTGGGACAAGCTTCCTGACACGCTGTTATTACGTTGTCACCATTAATATTTCTTCCCTGCTCTGTTGCGTGTTGTTTTTCGTCCATGATTCTTTGTACGCAAAATGTGCACTTTTCCATTACGCCTCTTGAACGAACCGTAACTTCAGGATTGTTCATCAACCCTATTGAATCGCTTTCATAATATGCATCTGCAAGATTATCCCTGAAGTTAAAGTAGTTAAACCTTCTGACCTTGTACGGACAGTTGTTAGAGCAGTACCTTGTGCCAACGCATCTGTTGTAAGCCATCTGGTTCAGACCGTCAAAGCTGTGATTTGTCGCCGCTACAGGACAGACGTTCTCGCAAGGTGCATTGTCGCAATGCTGGCAAAGCATCGGCTGGAACGAAATTGAAGGATCGTCGGAATGTCCGTTGTAATACCTGTCAATTCGCATCCACATCATCTCACGGTTCTTGCCAACCTGCTCCTTGCCGACAACGGGAATGTTGTTCTCTACGTTGCATGCTGCAACACAGTAATTGCAGCCCGTGCATTTATTTAAGTCGATAGACATTGCCCATTTGTATGTTGTAAATTCATAAGATGGAACAATGTTGAAAAGTTTTACTTCACCGATTTCTTCTTTTAAGAACTTCGGATTCTTTACATATTCTTCGTAAACACCCTCGCGTATTATTTCCCTTTTTAAATGTATATCATTGTATCTTTCGTTGTCTATCGGATAATGCTCCTGTGTTGAAACTAATTCGTGCGTTCCGGTTGCCTTGCTCACCTTTACATCATTGTAAAGCCATTCGGAAACAGGGACGTTTTTTGAAATAAGATTTATTGTGTTTACTCCTACTCCGTTTCCAATCGGACCTGCATTCGTTCTGCCGTAACCAAGGTCAAGCGTAACAACCCCGCTTGCCATCCCGGGCTGTACCATAACGGGTGCGGTTAAAGTTTTCCCGCCTGCCGTTATTTCAATCATGTCATTTGATTTTACGCCAATCTGTTCTGCAAAGTCTTGCGATACCGCTGCATAGTTATCCCATACAACTTTTGTAATTGGGTTCGGAAGCTCCTGAAGCCATCCGTTGTTTGCAAACCTTCCGTCGTACAAATAGTTACTGCCGTTAAGCATCAGTACCGTGTTCGCTGAAGCTTTCAGCACAGGTGTTGAAGAAAAACCTTCCGGCTTAAAACTCAACGCTGCATCAAACACCTCATTTGTTGTTATTACCCCGTCATGAAGTGAATGTGTCCAGAAGTTCTTGAAATTGTCTTTTGAACCTGACGAAGGATATACTGTTTTTTCACAGTTCGTTTTCAAATAGTTCAAATACATTCCTTCGTTGAAAACATCCGGTTTCTCCGCAAGCCAGTTCAGGAGAATTGCCTCTTTCTGTCTGGTCTTATAAATAGGCGCAATCACGGGTTGCTGCATACTCATTACACCTGTTCTTACTTTATGGTCGCCCCATGCTTCAAAGTTATGGTGTATCGCAAGCGTATAGTTGCTCAGCTCGCTTGTTTCGTTTGCCGTCTCTGAAAGCGTTATAACAAGATTAACCTTCTTAAGCGCCTCCGCATATTTGTAATCCGGTGAGAAGTGATAAACAGGATTTGAATCATAGTGTATTACCGCACCTACGCCTCCTGAATTCATTTTTCCTAAGAGTGCCTCAATGTCCGTCTTTGCCGATAGCGGTACTACGGGAAACGAAAAACTATCCTTCGTATAAACAGTCGTGCCAAGCATATCATTAAGCTTGTTAACTGCTATATGTGTTGATTCGGGAAGGTTTTGCCCTGCTGTTACAAACGATTCTGTCTTGTTTTTCTTTAAATCTTCAACAAGAGAAGTTATAACTTCTTTCTTAAGGTTGTATTTCTTTATTATTTCATCGAGTGCCGTATTATTGTCCGTTAAAGCATTCATAATCGCGTAAGCAAACTCTTCAATCGCATCCGTTCTGAGTTTTATCCTGTAGTCTGAATTCGCACCGGTTAAACTGAATCCGCCCTCAACAACATACAGTTTATTAAATTCCTTTCTTTCCTGTCCGCTGTCAGCTGAACGCTGTCTTTTCATCACGTCGCGTCTTTCTGTGTAAAGTCTCTGCGCCTCAACAAAATTGCCTTCCTTGCCAAGGAAATCCGACTCAAGAGAAAGTATTATCTTCGCTTCATTCCATTTCACAACAGGCAGACCGTCCTTGCCGAAGCTCTTTTTTATCGCGTTTAGCTTGTTGCTGTTGTTAATAAGTTCGTATGAATAGAATTTAGCCGTTGTATATTTCTTCGCAAAATCTTCGAATAAAAGTTTTGTTGTCGGTGATGTTATTGTATGTGAAATAACTGAAATCTCTTTTCCCGCTGCAGCCGTCTTGGTAAGCTCATCAATTATCTTCGTATCCGCATCAAGCCAGTTCAATGTTGTAAAGGCATTTCCGCTTTTTACCATCGGTTCTTTCAATCTGTTCGGCTCGTACAGGTTCATTATGCTCGCCTGACCCGTAGCGCATATCTTTCCTTTGTTTATAGGGTGTTCGGGGTTGCCGTCAATTTTTATAGGCCTTCCTTCTCTCGTCTTGATTAAAATACCGCAGGCATTCGGACAGGCAGTACACGTAGATGCATAAAAATTCGGAATCCCGATAGTAATGCTCTCCGGCTTTTTGTTGTAAGGAATTATAGCACCCTTATCCCTGTAGTTTGAACATCCTGTTGCAGCAAGCGCTGCTGATGAAGCCATCAGCGCTAAAAAAGTTCTCCTGCTTAAAGATGTACCGAATTCTGTCGGCTTATCACTGAGTGATTTCTCTTCAAACTCATCTTCTTTCGCCTTCAAAAACTCAGGGTCGTTATTTAATTCCTTAAACCCTCTCCAGTAATTAATATCTTTGCTTGGCTTTAATTCTGACAAAATTTAAACTCCTTTCACTTTCTGCACTATCAGACTTTAGTTGCGTTAATTCTTTTCACTGACTCGGGATTTTCCATCACCCTTGACTTTAGTTGAATCTTCTTCTCTGAACTGTATAAATTTTCTGCCCGTTTCGATATAAATTTTATTGGAAATTTAGCAAGAAGAAATCCGCCTAATGCCAGCAAACCTGCTGAATACATAAATTGCTTTCTTTCAATCCCTGACTTTAGTCCTGACTTTGGTTTTGCCTCTTTAAGACTCTCAAAATTTTTCATTGTTATATTATTCTTTGGAAAGTTAATTTCTTTCTATCGGTGACAAGCCGCACAGTTTTCAGGTCCCTTTTTAAGGTTCTCTTTTATCGCATCATAATTGCTTATCATCTTCTCCGGCTGTCTGTGACAGGTTAAACAAGCTCCCATCGTAAATGAGTTTGTCTGTCCGGCAACCTCCATCTTTGCAACGTCTCCATGACAGTTAATACAGTCTATCTTTTTATTCACATGTGAACTGTGATTAAAATAAACAAACTGCGGTACCTTATGAATCCTGTTCCATTCAAGCGGTTTATTATCCACGTAATAACCCGAAAGCTTCTGGATTTCCGGCCTGTCTGTTCTTGCGAGTGAATGGCAGTTCATGCACATATCAACCGACGGAATGCTTGCATTCCTTGATTTATCTACTGCCGTATGACAGTATTTACAGTCTATCTGCATGTTTCCTGCGTGTAATTTATGCGAAAACTTTACCGGCTGCTCCGGTGTGTAACCGATGCTGTTCCGCTCGGCATAAGACGCGTAATATGTAATTGCAAATACAGCTAAAACCACAAATACAATTATGGGTAAACGCACCTTCAGGTTGTAATCGAGTAAATATTTATTCATGTACAAAATTTAGACAAATAATCATTTAAAATAAATTGAATTTAATTGGCGGTAAATTATTTAAATTTTTTATAATTTGGAAGTCAAAAATTCCTTTGTTCCAACATTAATTTGAACAAAAAATCTCGGTATATCCTCTCATTTTCTCTAAATAATTTTTGTGTCTATTTTTCAATACGCTGTTTTTCTGTAAGCTGTACGCTGTCTTTGCCTTACGTTATCTCCTCTGTACGCTGTACGCTGTTCGCTGTCTCTTCTGTACGCTATATCTTGTCTCTTCCGTCCGCTGTCCACTGCTCTCCTCTCTGCTGTCCGCTGAACGCTTTCTCTTTCGTACGCTCTCCGCTGCTCGCTGTTCGCTATCTCTTCTGTTCGCTGAACGCTGTACGCTATCTTTACCATCCGCTGAACGCTGTACGCTAAACGCTATCTTTACCGTCCGTTATCTCTTCTGTACGCTTAACGCTGAACGCTGAACGCTGTCTTTACCGTACGCTATCTCTTCCATCCGCTGTCCGCTGCTAAACGCTATATCTTGTCTCTTTCGTCCGCTGAACGCTGAACGCTATCTTTACCGTCCGCTATCTCTCCTCTCCTCTCTTAAATCCCATAGGGATTTAAGATCGGTAGCAAACAATCCACAAAAACAAACGAATGCCGTCAGGCCTGCCTGGCGCAGACAGGTATTCCATATAAAATTACATCTCATCGTCCAAAGTAATCTCATTTTTTTATTCTCTTTAGAACATCCCAATCTATCTGTAATTAACACCAACAAGGAAAATTTCTTATATTTTACTTTCTTTTTAGCTTTATATATCGTATTATTGAAGTGTCAATAAATGACACCTGACTAATACGTTATATGAGCTATAATAAGAACTTAAATATTGATTTTATAGAATTTAACCTTAAAAACGGTAGAAAAACCTTTTCCTTTAAAGAATTGGTAAATTTTAAAGGCAATAATAAAAACGCTGCTAAACAGTATATTAAATATTCTGTCAGCAGAAAAATGATAAAAAACTTGTCAGAAGGTTTTTATGCTATTTATTCCCCTTCAGAAAAGGATTCAGGAAATATACCGCCGGCAGATTTTATTGAACAACTGATGAATTATAGAAAGATTAATTATTACACCGGCTTATTATCCGCCGCCGCTTTTTACGGCACTGCTCACTTCCGTTCCTTGGTTTTTCAGGTAATTGTTGATAAGCAGATTCATACTCCGAAGAATATTCTGCAAGGAATTAATTTCCAAAAGAAAAAATATTTCCCAGAATACTGCATTATCAGGCAAAAAGGAGGTTATGGCTATATTAATTATTCTTCACCGGCACTTACTGCTTACGATTTAATTAAATACGAACATGAAAGCGGTACTATCAGCAATATTTTTCTTATAATTTCAGATATGCTCTCTCAACTCAAAATAAGTGATATAAAAAATTTACTAAAGAATAATTTAGAAGTAACCTATATACAACGTCTTGGTTTTATTCTCGAAAAGCTCGAAGCAGCAGAATTAATTAATCCTCTGTATGAATATTCTAAAAAAGCAACTGCTTATATTCCTTTATCTCGGTTAGGAAATAAAACCGAAAATAATCTGTCGCGGTCAGAAAAATGGAAAATCATTGAAAACATAAACTGGGAAGAATTCATTGCTCCCTAAAGCTTACATAGACCAATGGAAAATCAATTCACCCTGGCGGCAGGATGAATTTGTAGAGCAGGATTTAATATTATCAAGACTGCTTATAGAACTATATTCAAGTGAAATAATCTCTGATAATTTAGCTTTCAGAGGAGGAACTGCTTTACACAAACTTTTTCTTAAAGGCTCTCACAGATATTCGGAAGATTTAGATTTTGTACAGATTAAAACTGGTGACATCGGAAATATCCTCACTGAACTTAGAAAAATATTAAGACGAATAATTCCCGGTAATCCAAAATATAAGAAATCAAAAAATAATAATACTTTAATATATTCTTATTACGCAGAGAATCCCCCTAATCCTAAAATGAAAATAAAAATAGAAATCAATACACGAGAGCATTTTGCAATAGAAGGAACTAAAAAATTAAAACGGGAATGTAAATCAGATTGGTTTACTGGTACTGCTAATATTATTACTTTCTCATCAGAAGAATTGCTCGCAACAAAACTCCGCGCCTTATACCAAAGGAGAAAAGGCAGGGATTTATTCGACTTATGGATCGCGAGGGAATTAAATCCCAATTATGAAAAGACCATCAAAATATTTAAAGCCTACCTTGAAAAGGAAAACTTAAGCATCACAAAAAAGGATTTTCTTGATAATTTAAGTGCTAAAATTGAAGACCCTATTTTTCAAAACGATATCTTACCCCTTATCATGAATAGCTCTGAATATGAAATAGGCAAAGCATTTGAGTATGTAAAATCAAATTATATAAATATAATATAGCTTTCTTTATTTTTTTGATTATTTAATTTATTAGTATTATAGTCTAATTAATTTGCATTCCCTCTATCTACACAAATTTCAATTCTTTCTAATAAAGTAATCTTTGTGTTATCTCCGTATAAATATAAAAACAGTTTACAGTTCACCGTTTACTGCTATCTGTTTACAGTTCACCGTTTACCGCTCTTAGTCAACGAATAAAAGAAATGATAAAAAAGGGGGGCTTCAGCCCCATAACAGTTACATTGTTCATCAGAAATATCTAATTTCTATCTTTCTTTATATTGTTTTTATTTTTTTCTTGTCATCCCCGAATGTTTTTATCGGGGATCTAATCCCTTTTTAATGTTTTTGTTGTAAAATCTTTGTTTTGAGACAATCTCCACGTCCGACGTGAAGAACGCGTGGGTGAAGGCACGTTGAAATTAATTTAAGTGGCAGAGGATAAAGATTACAACTATAACGATATACTCCTTTCAATTCAAAACAGGACCATATTATTTATAAATAAATTGAATATAAAAATAAATATCCATAAATTGAAAATATAAAATACTTCACTACTCGTTATCTTATTATAAATTAAGGTTTTACAAAAATAAATCTATAATTTTATGAACACTCAATTTCAATACATTGTTGAACTATCTAAACAATACCAACAATACGCAGATAAATCCGAATCATTATTCAAAGCATTAAACGAAATTTCTCAATCCACCCTCGAGGATATCTATACCGAATATGGCGACCCCGAAAGGAAATTTCAACCTGTTAACTTATTAAGAGCTGAAATCGCAAGATTATTAATAGATGGTACCACCGTCACCGAAAAACTTGTCGAAGACCTCAAAGAACACATTAGAACAAAGAATAAATCATTCTTCAAACATCTTAATAAGGATTTTCTACAGGAACTTGATGACTATCCGCTTCATAATAGAGATATGTTTGCAAACTACCAAAAACATTGGAACGTGTTCCACGTCTTCTTCTATCGTGGAGTCACAAAAGATACAACCAAACTCTATCTCGATCAGATTTGTAAACAGCTTATTGACGACCTTCATCTCGCCGACTATGATACTCATAACGTTGATTTCTATGGCCCTTCAAATTTCGGTGCCTATTTTTGTTGGTTAGCCCTGTACCCAATCCATAAACATTCACATAGGGATGCATATCAGTTTTTCATTAAAATATGTAATAAATCTGAAGCAGGTCGCTACCCCGGTAGTTCTTTAAAAAATCCTAAACCAAATCAGTTAAAAACCATTTCCACATACGAAGAAGCCGTATCTTTCCTCAATGAAATAAAACCCGAATTGCTTAAACTAAACAAAGAGGTCCGCAATTATTTCAAGTTTGCTCCCGGAAGCCATGCTTCAGAATGGGATAGGTTTTACGAAAAAGGTATCGCTGCTATCAATTTTGAAAGTTTTGAACTTGGCGACATTTCACAATATAATTCAAGAGTCGAAATCAATGAAGCTATTGGCTTGCCGTCCGATAGTCAGTCAAACCAGTCCTGGAATCTATGGCTGTTCAAGACAGCTAACATTGGTGATTTAATTTTCGCAAACAAAGGCGTTAGCACTTGCATCGGTATCGGCATTATTGAAAGCAATTATTATTACGAAGAATCACCCGATGGTTATAACTATTGCCGCAAAGTTAATTGGATAACTAATAAAGTCTATCAGTACAAATCGGGTACTTACAGAAATTATAAATACTTGTTCCGTCCTGATACTTTCAGCCCGACAAAAGTTTGGGAATTCCTTCTGGTAGAGTATTTAAGAATATACCCGGAACTCGCAGAAGTATTCGAACAGCATAAAATTGTATTTAGTAAAAATATTTCTGAATCTTCTCTCGTTGCAGAAACAGAATCTAATTTCGAAGAATCTCCGGAAGATGCAGAGCCGCTGAACTTTTGGTGGATAAATGCGAATCCTTCAATATGGAGTATAAGTGAATACAAAGAGGGTGATTTTCAGACTTATACAACCCATAATGAAAAGGGAAATAAACGACGAATATACAAACACTTCGAAGCCTTAAAACCCGGTGATTTAATTATTGGTTACGAAAGTTCTCCAACACGTCAGATTAAAGCAATTTTCGAAGTCACAAAAGGCCTTCACGACACTGAAGAAGGCGAACAAATTGAATTTGTCGTCGCCGAAAAACTTGAAGTTCCGGTTAATTGGAACGAGCTCAAAGATATTCCCATGCTTCAGGATTGCGAGGTTTTTATCAATAATCAGGGAAGTTTATTTAAACTTACCGAAGAAGAGTATGATATAATTCGTGAAGTTATTGATAACAAAAACATTATAACCGAAAAACAGTTACAAACAGGCGGCTTTAAAAAATACAGCTTTATAAACGACCCGGATAAACCTTTTATCAGTCAGGAGGATTTTAATCAGGCAGTTGAAATCCTTAAAAGAAAGAAAAATGTTATACTGCAAGGACCCCCGGGAGTCGGAAAGACATTCTTAACCCGAAAGCTTGCGTATGAAATATTGCAAGAAGAAAAAGATGCTAACATAGAAATGATTCAATTCCACCAGTCGTACAGCTATGAAGATTTCATTCAGGGACTCCGGCCGACGAAAAAAGGAAGCTTTGATATTAAGGACGGTATTTTCTACTCATTCTGCAGAAGGGCGATTGCCCATACAGAAAAACCCTTTTTCTTCATAATAGATGAAATCAATCGCGGAAACCTAAGTAAAATCTTCGGAGAGCTAATGATGCTTATCGAGACCGATAAGCGTAAAGAAAAATTTGCATTAAAGCTTACTTATTCCGAAGATGAAGCGGATAGATTTTATGTTCCAGATAATTTGTATATAATAGGAACCATGAATACAGCCGATCGCTCTTTGGCAATAGTTGATTATGCTCTCAGGAGAAGATTTGCTTTTATTACACTTCATCCCGAATATGGCGAAAGTTTCCGAACATTTCTGCTTTCAAAAGGTATCTCGGAATTATTAGCCGAACATATTATTTCTTCGGTTACAAAATTGAACCAGAAAATAAAATCAGACACAAATCTTGGAGAAGGTTACCGTATAGGTCACAGCTATTTCTGCACGTATAAAAATGACATGGACGCAAACCGTTGGTGGTCTGATATAATTAAATTTGAGATAAAACCGCTTCTTGAGGAAATCTGGTTCGATGATTTATCACAGGTTGATGATATAATAAAATCACTCACAAGATAGTTCGTGAAAATACCGATTGAAAATATTTACTATTTACTTTGCTACGCATGGAATAAGCTTGATGAAAAAGACAAAGTAAACATTTCGGTAGAGGATAAAACCGAATTGCTGGACCTCTTTGCAAAAATACTAATCAACGCATCAAAAACACTTCTTAAACGTGGCATAGATAAAAACTATAACGATTATACAGAAGAAATCCTCGGTATAAAAGGAAAGCTGCGTATTGCAGAAACATTAAAAAGAAACATATTATTTAAACAAAAGACAATTTGTGATTTTGATGATTTCTCTGCAAATATAATCTCAAACAGAATTCTTGTAACAACCATTTACCGCCTCACAAGAACAAAAGGAGTTGATAAAGACCTTAAGAATGAGCTGGTTTTACTGCTTAAAATGTTTAATGAAATTAGTCAAATTGAGATAACAAATTCATTATTTAAGCAGATTAAAATAAACCGGAATAATCATTTCTATGGTTTCATAATGAATGTTTGTAAAATCATATTCGAAAACACTTTGCCGTCAGAAGAACAGGGAAGATATAAATTCACCGACTTTACCCGCGATGAACACAAAATGAACCAACTATTCGAAGCATTTGTAAGAAATTTCTATCGAATAGAGCAGAAGAAGTACCCCTCGGTTAGACGGGAAATTATACAATGGAATTTCGATAAATCAGAGAACGACAGCAATCTTCCTCAAATGGAAACCGATATAACTCTTGAAAACGAAACTGATAAGATAATCATAGATACAAAATACTATGCAGAAACCATGACGGATAGATTTGGCAGTGAGAAGATCAAATCTTCAAATTTATATCAGTTGTTCAGCTATCTTTTAAACCAGGAAAATGATACAGAAAAGACACAAAAATCAACAGGCATACTTCTTTATCCGACAGTAATAAACGAGTATGATTTAAAATACCGGTATAAAAATCACAGTATTCAGATAAGGACAATAAATCTTAACCAAAACTGGACGGGGATTTCAAGAAAATTAATTGATATAATAGCATAATTTTAATTTATATTATTCGGGTTAGTAATAAGTTTGTTTTTATAAAAATGTTTTTAAGAATAGAATCAAAGAGACGTCACTAAAACCATCAACTAACATGCCTTCCTATTATTAATCACAACATTTTTCGAAATTGTGCCACGGAAATTCTCATTTTAAAAATATTTTCCCCCTTAAAAAAATCTTTTTCTTAAAATAAATCCCTGTATCTCCGGTCTCTTATAATCCGTACAAAAAAATCGACAAAAACTTGCCGTGTCCAAGTTTCGGTTTTTGTTGTGATTAATAATGAAAGGAGTGTGTAAAATATGGTAATAAAATTTCTCTGTTATTTTTTAAATATTGAAATCCCTGAAAATGCTCAGAAATCGCACTTTCATTTTTTCTTAATCTTTCGGTTACCTTGTACTCAGATTGGTCTTAAATTGGTCTTTAAATATTTTTCGCCATTCACAGCTTATGCGTTCTTTGCATCCCGACTTGTTAGGACGGATAACTGATTATGCGTTCTTTGCATCCCGACTTGTTGAGACTACTTACTTCTTACTACATACAGTTCACTGTTAACAGCTTTACGTATGCGCTATTACTTCTATTTCAACCTTTACATCCTTCGGAAGACGCGCTACTTCAACAGTGCTTCTTGCCGGTGCGGATTCGCCGAAGAACTCTCCGTAAACCTCGTTCATTGCGGCAAAATCATTCATGTCTTTTATGAAGACGGTTGTTTTTATTACGTTCAAAAGCGAACTGCCGCTGTCTTCAAGAAGGTTCTTAAGGTTCGTGCATACTGCCCTCGTCTGCTCTTTTATGTCCTGTGATATTACGTTCCCGTCCGCATCCAGAGCTATTTGCCCGGATGTAAATATCAATCCGTTAAATTGTATCGCGTCTCTTATTGCTGATTCAAAACCGCCGTTCTTTATGTTTAGACTGTTGTACTGAATCGCCTGTGAATAAGGACCTATCGGTTTTGGTGCTCTTTCTGTATAAAGTTTCTTTTTCATGTGATGTTCTTTAAATTTAATTTTCTTTCTAAATATTTTGACCGCTGAACGCTGATGGCTAACTGCTTTTTCTTTCGCTAAGTTCTATTATTCTTTCAAGGTCTTCGTTTGAAAAATAATCAATTATTATTTCGCCCGTTTGTTTTGTCTTTGCTTTTATTGTTACTCTTGTACCAAAAAATAACCGCATCTTGTTTTCCATTTCCTGTAAGTACGGGTCCTTTGTTTCTTTGTTCTTTGTTGAACTCTTCTTTCTCTTTGGTTTGGCGGTCGGCTGCGTTATCCCTTCAAGTTCACGCACGGTTATCTTCTCTCGCATTATTCTCTGCCACAATACAAGCTGGGCGGCAGGGTCGTTAACTCTCAGTATTCCTCTTGCGTGTCCCTCGGTGATTTCATTCTTCCGAAGCGATACTTTTACTTCGACGGGAAGCTTCTGAAGTCTTAAATAGTTTGCAACAGTGCTTCTTTGTTTTGAAACTTTTGACGCAATCTGCTCCTGCGTCAGACTGCAGTCGTCAACCAGCATCTGGTACGAATCCGAAAGCTCCATCGGGTTAAGGTCTGAACGCTGTACGTTTTCTATCAAAGCAAGCTCAAGCAGGTTCTCTTTGCTGTCATCAGTAGTGTTGTAAACGTACGCCGGTACTGCCTTAAGCCCCGCAAGTACAGCAGCGCGCAGGCGTCTCTCACCCGATATTAATATGTAGCCCTGACCGTCCTTTGCGTTCATTACTGTTAACGGTTGAAGTACGCCCTTTTGCTTGATTGAGTCTGAAAGCTCTTTCAGCTCTTCCTCATTAAAGTCTTCTCTCGGCTGGTATGGGTTCCTTTTTATTTTTTCCGTTTCAATATAAAGCTGCTCTTTCGTCTCTGTCTTCGTTCCTTCGCCCGTTACGTTATCGGGGTCAATATTCTTATTGCCGAACAAGACCGATATTCCTTTTCCTAATCCGCCTTTGTGGTCCATTTTATGTTGTAATATTATTTCTTTCTACAAATTCTTCTGCAAGGTCTGCGTAGTGTCTAGCGCCCAATGAATACGGGTCGTAATCTACAATCGGTTTTCCGTAACTCGGCGCTTCGCCTATCTTAACGTTTCGTGCTATCTTTGTTTTAAATACTTTGTCAGCAAAATATTTTCTTAGCTCTGCTTCTACCTGATTCGCAAGTTTTAATCTTGAATCAAACATCGTCAGCAGATATCCTTCTATGCTCAGTGTCGGGTTGAATGAGTTCTTCACCATCTTTATCGTATTCAGCAATGCCGAAAGCCCCTCCAGTGCGTAGTATTCGCATTGTACTGGTATCAGCACCGAGTCCGCTGCATTCAACGAGTTCAATGTAATAAGCCCGAGCGACGGCGGACAGTCAATAAACACAAACCTGAAATCGTAACCGTTATTCTCATTCGCTAATTCGAACAGTTTGTTTCTCAGCATTAACTCCCTGTGCTCAAGCGAGACAAGCTCAAGCTCTGCGGCAACGAGATTAATGTGCGACTTAATTATATACAGATTTTCTATCTGTGTTTTTTGTATTGCCTCAGATGCTTTCTTGTCGGTAACAAGAACTTCGTATATGCTGCTGTCGCTGCTGCTTGTTTCAAGCCCCATGCCCGTCGTGGCGTTTGCCTGCGGGTCTGCATCTATCAGAAGTGTTTGTATTCCGAGATTGGCAATACAAGACGAGAGGTTAATAGCCGTTGTTGTTTTACCGACTCCGCCCTTCTGATTAGATATTGATATTACCTTCTGCAATAATGATTGACTTAAAATTCTAAAACTTCACCCGGTTTCATTATAGCACATTTCTTGCCGATTGATTCAACCTTTCGCTTGAAATCGTTTGCATCCGATTTTATTATGTCGAATGTGTCATAATGTATTGGGATTACATTCGCGGGATTTATAAATTCTACTGCTTTCACCGCATCGTCAACCCCCATTGTGAAATCGTCGCCTATTGGCAGACACGCAACATCTATCTTGTGCATTTCGCCGATGAGTTTCATGTCGTAAAAGAGTCCCGTGTCGCCTGCCTGATAGAACGTCTTTCCGTCTATCGTAATTATTACTCCGTAGGCATCCCCTGCGTAAGTGCCGTCGGGCAAAGACGACGAGTGGTGCGCAATCGTCAGCTTTACTCTTCCGAACGGAAAAGAATATGCTCCGCCTATATTCATCGGATGAGCATTAACTCCCTTCGATGAGCAATAATTCGCAAGCTCAAAAATCGCAATAACCGTCGCATTATTACGCTTCGCCAGCTCTATTGTATCGCCGAAGTTATCCCCGTGCCCGTGCGTCGGAATAATGTAGTCGCATTTAATGTTTTCAAGCGTTACGTCGCAGTTCGGATTTCCCGAAATGAAAGGGTCAAGTAGTATTTTATGCTTACCCGTGTCAACCTCGACAAATGCATGTCCGTGATACTTTATTTTCATATTTTATTAAATTAAAATATTATAAATTAAAATATACCCTAAATTAATACTAAATTAAAATTAATTCAATTTTAATAAAACTGCATAGTAATTTTTTCTGTTATCATCGTTATTAGATAGTTTTTTGAAAATTTATAAATAAATCCATTTATGATTCTAAGAGATAGATTAGAAGAGATTATTCCGGGACTGAGAAAAGAGGCAGCCGAAGTGTTTGCACTCGGTCCGGGTGAAGTAATCGGCGAAGTAACTACCGAACAGGTGTTCGGCGGGATGCGGGGTATTAAGTCAATGATTTGCGATACCTCTGAGGTCGGGCTCGATACGGGGCTTATCGTCAGAGGCAGGCCGATTCTTGACCTCGTTGATATTCTGCCCGAAGAAATGTTCTATCTTCTTCTTACGGGTGAACTGCCGGATAAAAAAGCACTTGAAGACCTGCAGTGGGAAATCAAAAGAAGAAATGATGTTCCTTTCTACGTCTGGAATACTATAAACGCACTTCCAATGGAAACTCATCCGATGGTTATGCTCAATTCGGCGGTTCTTGTCATGGAGAATGAATCTTTCTTCAGAAGAAGATATGAAGAAGGTATGCCTAAAGAAAGACTCTGGGAACCGATGCTTTGGGATGCTCTCAGTTTAATCGCACGCATTCCGATTATTGCTGCATACATATACAGAAGAAAGTTTAATAAGGGTCCGAGAATTAATTCTGACGACACTCTCGACTGGGCGGCAAACTATGCACGGCTTCTCGGCGTTGAAGACCCGGACGGCTCATTCGCTGATTTAATGAGGCTTTACATGGTGCTTCATTCTGACCATGAAGGCGGAAACGTTAGCGCTCTTACGACTCAGACAATCAATTCTGCCCTCTCAGATATTTATTTTTCAATCAGCGGCGGACTCAATGGTCTCGCAGGACCTTTACACGGTCTTGCTAATCAGGAGTGCTTAAGGTTTATTATAAAACTTCGCGATGATATCGGACATACACCCTCTGATACCGAAGTAAAAGAATATTGCATAAGCCTTCTCAACAATAAAAAGGTTATTTCCGGTTACGGACATGCGGTGCTGCGCGTTACTGACCCCCGTTTCACAGCCTTCGTGAACTTCGGAAACAAGTATCTTCCGGACGATGAAATTTTTGGAATCGTAAAACAGCTTTTTAACATAGTTCCTAAGCTATTGATAGAAGGCGGTAAAGCAAAAGACCCATGGCCGAACGTTGATGCTGCAAGCGGCTCTCTGCTTCATTACTACGGCTTGACAGAGTATGATTATTATACTGTCCTGTTCTCCGTATCGCGTATTCTCGGTCTTTCTGCACAGCTAATACTCAACCGTGCACTCAACAGACCCATCATCCGTCCAAAGTCGGTAACAACAGAATGGATGAAGAAGCAGCTCACGGCAATGAAAGAAGCAAAGCCCGCTCCCGAACCAAAAACCGAACAAAAGACAGAACCAAAACCAAAATCAAAATAAACGTAAATCACATACAACTAACAAAAGAGGGCGGTCACCCCGCCCTCTTTGTTTTAATATCCGTAAAAATGTCGTAATATAAAACCTTGCACAAAATAAAAACACTCTCTATCTGTTTTGCAAGGCAAGTTAAAAATTATTTCAAATTTTTTCTCTGCATTTCTCTGTGCTACTGTCCGTAAAAAGGTTGTAATAAAACAATTTTTATCCGCACTTTTTCACCGGGTTAAATAAATTTCTACGTTCTCTCTGCGTCCTTTGTTCTTCTCTGCGACCCTTGCGGTTATAATCTTTATCATTTGTTTTTCTCTGTTTTGTTTGTAGCCAAAGGATATGCCGAGTACTTTGCGGTGATAATTCTCTACCTTTTGTTTTTATTCCTTTGTTTGCTGCTCCTGCTGCGTCGTGTTTATCAATAAACAATTAAATTTTACTCTGCCCTGAACAGCAAGACCTGCCGAAACCGAATCTCAACCGATACCGGGAGCCATCTCAACCGAGACGCAACCCACAAACAACCGAGACGCAACCGACAGTCAACCCTGAACATGCCTGAAAGTATAATATTTCTTCGTATCTCGAACGATATTATGTAAAGCTGCTGTGCTTTGCTTCGTGCTCCAGCAACCGCTTCTTGCGCCAGAGACCGCCGCCGTAGCCCGTCAGTGTGCCGTTGGAGCCTATTACTCTATGGCAGGGGATTATTATTGATATTCTGTTCTGTCCGTTTGCATTTGCGACTGCTCTTACAGATTTGGGACTGCCGAGTTTTTCCGCTTCCTGCTTGTAAGACCATGTTGTGCCGTATGGAATTTTCAGGAGTGTTTTCCATACCGTGTTCTGAAATTCTGTGCCTGTCATAACAACAGGCACTGTAAACTTTTTCAACTTTCCTTTAAAATACTCTGCAATATCTTTTACCAGCAGGGGAAAGTGTATGCATTCGCCGTCTGTGATTTGCAATTCAAGGCTGCTCGATATACTTTGCATTTCTTTGTTGAGCACATCTCTATCTGCAAACTCAAGCAGGCAGATACCCTTATCCGTTCCGCCGGCAATCATAGTTCCGAGCGGTGTTTCTATCTGAGTCTTTGCAAACTTATGCTGCATTCCGGGGTTCGCCTTTTTTTCTTGTGAAAATTGCAACGACGGCTGTAGTAATAAGCCCCATTACAGGTGCGCCCATAAGTCCCATCATAACGTAATTCGAGTTGTTGAAATAACTCTCTGCATCCTGCTGTGTCATAGCGCCGGTGCTTACTGCGTGCTTTATAGCATTTGGAAAATATTCAGGGGTTATTACATACGAAACTATCGACTGGGTTAACGGAGACAGTATAGTAACAAACAGGGTTATTATCACTCCGCAGAGAAAACCCTGCATATAAGTCATCGTACCGCCGTAGTATTTCTTTCTCTTGTCAAGAAAAGCAAACACATATACTGCTATTGCGGGTATAGCAATAAAATTTGTGACTATATGATGCTTGTCAATGTGTGCCGAATGAAATCCTGCAAGTTTTTCCAGGACAAGCCATACGAGCGTCATTGCGGCAAAGATGAGAGTCCATTTAATTTCAATAGAGATTTTTTTCATAGCTTTTATATTAATTGTTTGTGTTTAAGATAATACCTTTGATTGTTTAATTCAATAAATTTAAGGTTTTCATCCGCGGCGGCTAAATAAGTTCGGGTATTCCATAATTCAATAAACTGAATTTTAAATCTTGTCTATCCGTTTTATTAGCATACAAGAAAAGAATCCTCCGATTAGATAAAACATGAAAATATTACTTACAGGTGCAACGGGATACATAGGGCAGAGGCTTCTCCCTGTGCTTCTGAATGAAGGGCACGAAGTTTACTGCTGCGTACGGGATAAGCTAAGATTTAACGCCGGAAAGTATGTAAGCAATTCCAATAATCTGCATGTCGTAGAGGCAAATTTCCTTAAACCTGAAACGCTTAATGCAATTCCTGCTGATATAGACGCTGCTTATTACCTTATACATTCTATGTCCGTATCACAAAGCGATTTTGAATCACTTGAGGCAGACTCTGCGGAGAATTTTAAAACGGCAATCAGCAGTACAAATGCAAAACAGGTTATTTACTTAAGCGGAATTGTCAACGACGAGAAACTTTCAAAGCATCTCAGCTCACGAATGAAGGTTGAGAAGATTCTATCTTCGGGATCCTATGCATTAACAACTTTACGAGCAGGAATTATAGTCGGCTCGGGCAGTGCTTCGTTTGAGATTATACGCGATCTTGTAGAAAAGCTTCCCGTTATGATAACTCCGCGCTGGCTCAATACACGAACACAGCCGATTGCAATACGCAACGTTATTGAATATTTGTCCGGCGTTTTAGGAAATAAACAAACATTCAATAATAGTTATGATATAGGCGGTAAGGATATTCTCACTTACAAAGATATGCTTTTGAAGTTTGCAAAAGTTCGAAACCTGAAGCGTAAAATTTTTGTCGTTCCCGTGATGACACCGCGTCTTTCTTCGTACTGGCTTTACTTTGTTACGTCTGTCCCTTATTCACTCGCTGTGAATCTTGTCAACAGCATGAAGGTCGAAGTAATCTGCAGGGAAAACAACCTTCAAGAACTTCTGGGAATAAGTCTTATTGATTATGAAACCGCTATACGCGTGGCTTTCGATAAGATAGAGCATCATGAGGTTGCTTCAAGCTGGACAGATTCTCTTTCTACCAACTCGCTTGATAAAGGTGTTTCACATTATATAAATGTTCCTACAAACGGATGCTTCACGGATATTAGAAAACGCAGGTACAATAATCTTGAGAGGTCGCTGAATAAAATTTTCAGTATCGGCGGCGAGAACGGCTGGTACACTGGTAACTTGTTGTGGGAGATGAGAGGATTTCTTGACAAACTTGTCGGCGGTCCCGGACTTCGCAGGGGAAGAAAAGATTCGGAAAACATTTATGCGGGTGAGACCCTTGACTTCTGGAAGGTGCTGCTCGCAAGCCGAGAAGAAAAGCGTCTATTGCTTTATGCAGAAATGAAACTTCCGGGTGAAGCATGGCTTGAGTTCAAAATTGAGGTCGATCATGTAGTGCAGACGGCAACTTTCCGTCCGCTCGGATTACTTGGCAGAGCTTACTGGTACGGCGTATTGCCGTTTCACGGGTTTATTTTCAGCGGTATGCTTAAGAAAATAGCCGAATGATATTCAGATTTACAACCTCCATTTTTTCATTTTATCATGAAAGCGATAGTCGGTTAAATCATAATGAATAGGTGTAACAGAGATATATCCGTCATCTACAGCTTTTACGTCAAACTCTTTAAAGCTTAATATTTTTCTGCTTTGACTTTTATACGTTTTAAAATAATATAAATGGGATTAATTATTTATACTGCGCCTTTTGAAGATATGACTGATAAAGGGGTTTTTGCAAGAATTTTAAAATCCGTTTTGAGTGATTTTTCTTTGATATATTTAATATCGAGGTCTAATTTTTCAAAAATAGTCATTTCACTTCTTCCGTTTATCTGCCAGAGTCCTGTTAAGCCCGGCTTTACTGAATTTCTTAATTCTCTGAGTTCGGGAGGGAAAAGGTTGTATTCATCTATTGGTACGGGTCTGGGTCCAACCAGAGTCATGTCTCCTTTAATTACATTAAAAAACTGAGGAAGCTCATCAACGCTGTATTTGCGTGCATATTTTCCGGGAAGACCAACTACCCGTGGATCGTTTCTTAAACAGAAATATTTTTCCAATTCTATTTCAGCATAGGGATTTTCACTGAAATGTTTTGAGAGTATTTTATCCGAATCTGAATACATCGTGCGGATTTTCCACATTCTAAAAGGTCTTCCGTTTACGGAAAGCCGTTTCTGAAAATAGAAAATATTTCCTTTGCTTCTTAACCTAATCAGTAACGCAAAAATAAAAATTAATGGAACAGAAAGGAACAGAAACAGGAGAGAAAGGATGATGTCGGTTAATCTTTTTATTACTCTGTACAATTTAGGAATACAATCTTGCTATTTTAAAAACCTCCGCATATCCGGCGCCAATTTGCCTGCCGCGGAGAACACAATGTAAGCGCAGGTCTTCAGGCTTCCGACCCGGAGCAAATTCGTTCTTATACAATTTAAAAGCATTACATTTTTGTGTAACATCTTGCTCTGAAAGCTCTACAAAAAGGTTTGGAAAGAAATTGTTTTCGTATCCTTGGTCAGTGGATGTGGGTATTTCGAAGAAGATAACATTTTTATTAATTCGGAACGGACGAGTGCTGATTTCTACAATATGAGATATTGCTCTGTGAGAAGCGTGAACATCTCCCGGACTGTGAGTGATTATTGTGTCAGCCCATTCAAGATGGGTGTTGATTCTATCCGTAAGTTTCCAAAAGTTTTTTTCAATATGATGTTCAAATACAAGCGGGTTAAGGATTACAGGTTCTGCTCCATATTCTTTGCAAGCCTTTTTGAAATTAACAATATATTGCTGCCACTTTGTAAGGCTTCTTTTTCCATTACTTCGAAGAGGAAGAACTATTTTAACCTTACATTCATTGCTTATTGCTTTGCTTATCAGACCCCCGCAGCCTATTGTTTCGTCGTCTGGATGTGCTATAACGACGCATATTTTACTGTTTTTAGATATCATCTAATTATATAATGTTTTTAAACCTGGCTTTATCTGTATTTACAGCCTCCACTTTTTCATTTTCTCATGAAAGCGATAGTCGGTTAAATCATAGTGAATAGGCGTAACAGAGATATATCCGTCATCGACAGCTTTAACGTCAAACTCTCTTGACCTGTCTGTTTTATGCATGCTGCCAGTTAGCCAGTAATACTGCCTGTTAGCGGGGTCGTACCTTATTTCATAAGTATCATTCCAGGATGATTTTCCCTGCTTGGTCAGCAATGCACCTTTTACTTTCTTTGATGCCGGTACGTTTACATTCAGCAGGGTTCCTTTCGGCAGTCCGTTTTTCAATACAATCTTTGCAAGTTTAGATGCGTATTTTGCTGCAACTGAAAAATCCGGATATGTGTAGCTTGTCAGTGATACGGCTATCGAAGGTATTCCAAGAATTGTTCCTTCGGTTGCTGCGGATACTGTTCCCGAATAAATGATATTAATAGCTGTGTTTGCCCCCTGATTTATTCCGGATATTAGAAGGTCTATTTTTCTGTCCTTTAAAAGTGTGTGGACCCCTATCTTTACTGAATCGGCGGGCGTGCCTGTAACCGCATAGCCGTAAAAATCGCCGAACATCAACGTTTTCTTCGCTCTAATAGGGTCAGCCATTGTGATAGAATGACCGACTGCACTCTGCTGCGTGTGCGGTGCAACAACGAACACCTCGGCAAACTTTTTAATTACTTTTGTTAGTGCTTTTATTCCTTCGGCATCTATACCGTCATCGTTTGATATTAATATCAACGGTTTCTTATTCATTTGTCCAGTGTTTTAAGTTTTTTCCAGAGCAGGTCTTTTAGTTCCTGCAGGTTTTCACCTGTTATTGAAGATATTTGTATCTTGTCAATGCCTGCTGTTCTTGCGTTCTTAAGTTTCTTTTTGAGTTCTTCGCTGATAGCGTCAATCTTTGTAAAACATACTATCCTCGGTTTATCCATTAAGTTTGCTTCATAACTCTCAAGTTCATTAAGAAGTATTTTGTATTCTTTGAGCAGGTTCTTTCCGTCATGCGGCAGGTTTGTTGTGTCTATCATAAACAATAGTATTCGTGTTCTTTCTATATGCTTAAGAAACTGTATCCCGAGTCCTTTTCCCGACGACGCTCCTTCGATTATTCCCGGAATGTCTGCAACAACAAACGAATCGTATTCATGCATCTTTACAATTCCAAGGTTCGGTTTTAATGTCGTGAAAGGATAATCTGCTATCTTTGGTTTAGCAGCTGATATTTTTGAAATAAGAGTTGACTTGCCTGCGTTGGGAAACCCAACAAGTCCAACATCGGCAATAAGTTTCAACTCTATAATAATAGTCATTTCTTCGCCGGGCTTGCCTTTTTCGGCGTAGCGTGGAGTCCTGTTTGTGGATGTTTTGAAATGAGTGTTGCCTTTGCCGCCTCTTCCGCCTTTCAGTATTATTTTCTCTTCGCCGTCGTAAAGCAGCTCATCAACTATTTCACCCGTTTCAAAATTTTTAATAACACTTCCGCAGGGGACAAGAATAACTTCATCTTTACCATTTTTGCCGTTCTTATCGCCGCCGAGACCATGCACGCCCCGTCCGGCTTTATGGTGTCTTTTATAAGTGAAATCAACGAGAGTATTTAACTGTGCTGATGCTCTGAAAACAATGTTGCCGCCGTTACCGCCATCGCCTCCATTGGGTCCGCCTTTCGGGACATATTTCTCTCTTCTGAAGCTTACACATCCGTTACCGCCGTCACCTGATTTTATGAATATCTTTGTGTAGTCTATAAACATATTCTATCTCTTTTCAAAATAGTCGTTCAGTACATCCACAAAAAGTATAACCGTCTTATCACCTATGTTAACCTTGTTTTCAAGAAAAACTGATTTTAGATATTCAGTTACTTCACGCCAGTTTTTCAACTGTTCAATTTCAAGAAATGAGTCTTGCATTATGTACCTGCTGCCCTTGAACACTTTTTTTGCTATACTTTTTAATTCGTCCTCTTTGAAATGGAATTTTATGTGGTCAGTGTTATCTTTTTCTTTCTCTTCAAATTCGTCCGCGATACTGTGCTCTTCCTTCATTTCTCCGGTTGTTGATGTTCCCTCAAAATTATTTTCCTCGCTTAGCTTTGGAACTGTTGTCTTCTCAATTGTTGATTCATTGTTTCCGGCAGAAATAACAAGGTCCTCTTCCTTATTTTCTTTAAGCGGGGAGTTTGTTTCTTCGAGGCGGAGTTTTATTTCTTTTGTCTTGCCTGTAATTATCTTTATTGCTGTTTTAAGTTCAAGTTCATAGTCATCATCTGTAATTCCTGCGTCAACAAACATCTTAACAATGTCTTTGTATCCTTTGTCTTCAAGGAATATCCTTATGAAAGAATAGGGAACGGACATATCAAGGCTTATTTCAGAATTGTCTCCGTATTTAAACTTATATAGATGAAGAAAAAAGTTTTTAATCTTGAGCCCTGTTGTTTCTTTAGTAAGTTTTTCGTGAATGCTCGAATTTATATCGTCAATAAGGTCTTCAACAATAGTACGCGGAATCGACACATAAGAATCATCTTTGCACAGGTCTTTTACGGGTTCGGTGTAAAAGCTGTAGTAAGTGAAAGTCTCGACTTTCCTGAGTATTTCCTGTTTGCTTTTTGAATCCTGATTTGCGTAAATGTAACTGAGTAGTGTCCATTTTGGCCTAATGCAATAATTCAGGTTTAACTTTACGGATTTATCGATGATTTTAAGCAGTTCACTTTTTGTTTTTGGTAAACTGCTGTCGTTTATAATAAACGATTTTGTAAAATCCGGCAGCCTGCTTGTGATTATCGTCTCAGCAGAAAAATTGCTCAACTCTTCTGCAATGGCCGAAGCCTCCTTGAATCTTTTATCTGTAATTTGTTCGAGCATTGTAAGTTTAATAAATAAAGATAATTCTAAATGAAGACAGAAAAAATCTAATTAGTTCTTAATAATTTACTTTATAGACATACCAGTTATATCCCCACGTTTTTATACCGCCTGCGGGTTCGACAAAGAAGAGGTCTGATTCTTTGAATCCATTTGAATTACGGGCGACGAATACATGGTTAATGTCCCAGTCAATAAAATATTCAATCTTTTTGCTTCTTATGTAATTTATAAGTTCCTTTTTCTGAATTGCGTCGTAAGCGTCTTTATTAACGACACCATCCAGATTTATAACGGTTTTGTCTTTAGAAAAATATCCGATTGCCCCCGTTTGTACGCATCCTATTACAGTACCTGCGGAGAAATTTCCATTAACCCACTCACCGATTTTTTCATAACCTTTATTTTTGTATTCCCCGAGAAAGAAATCTTTAAATCCCGTTCTTATAACATTCGGGAATATGAATAATATTATTAAAACTATAAAAACACTCCTCTTGCCGCCCTGTGACGAGAAACTGTATATAAGCAAATTTATAATGAACGCTGTAATTACGGCAAAGAACAGACTTAAAGGGAAAAAGTACCTTGAATAAAACCAATATGCATTTAAATAGAATGTGTATGCAAAGAATAAAAGAAGGGCGGTAATGACGAGCGGTAAGTGTTGTTTTAAGCTTTGGCTGAACCACGGGCAAGCAAACGATTTGATACGATAAACAAGTGTACCCACAAGGACGAATATTATTACAACCGAATAGTTCGTGTAAATGTTCTGCAGCGAAAGTCTTATCAGTTCAAACATGTTTGAATTTCCGACAGCATAATTCTCAACCATATCCCTGCCGATATGATGCACTGCCTTTCCGCTCACAGGAAAGAAATCACCGGTGAAGGAAAACATGAGCACCATATAGGGAAAATAAACAATTGCTGAACCAGCGAGGAAAAACAACGCCTGTTTGAAGAGCTTAGTGCCTTTGCCTTTCGTTATAAGCCATACTGCCACTCCGGGTATAATCATTATGTTGTCAATCCTTGCAAGCATTGCTATGCCGGTAAGAACACCAAGTATAAACAATTGTTTGAATGTGATTTTGTCAAATTCTTCCTTCTGAAATTTATACAAATAATAAAAAACAAGCACGAAGAAGAAGAAAGATATTGATGTTTCGAGTCCGTTACCCATGTTTATTATTGATACGGGCAGGAGTATAAACAAAAGAACGGAAAGAAACGGAGAGTAATCGTCCTCAAAAATATTTCTTATTAATCTGTACATAAAATATACAGTACCAAATCCGAAAATGTTTTGGATTGCTATTGATATATAAACAGGGGTGATTAAGTCGTTCTTAAATATAAGAAAGACTGGTGTCATCAGGAACACATACAGAGGCTGAAACCCGCTTGTTGTCCCTTCGCTGTAGAAGAACCATTTGCCGTCAGCAAAATTGCGGGCTATATCAAGAGAGAGATAAGCGTCGTCGGGTATTGCATAGCCGTTAATTTCAGAGAATGGTTTAAGCAGGACAGCTATGCGATAAAGTGTATAGATAAGTAAAAGTATTCCGAGAAAATATTTATCTTTTCTTGTCATGTTTCGATACGAATGATTCGTATTCTGTCAGCAGTTTTTCCTTTAGTGTAAAGGGGTCGATATTTTCAACCGTTGCACCAGCGGCATTCATATGACCGCCGCCGTGGAAGCGTTTTGCAAACTCATTCATTTTTATGCTGCCTTTTGAGCGGAATGAAATCTTACAGCTGTCCGGAAGTTCGACAATAAGAAATCCGATTTTTACGTTCTTCATAGTCATCAGAAAACCGGAGAAACCTTCAACATCTTTTACGTCAGAGTGATAATCTAAAAAGTCTCTCTGTGTTATCATTCCAATACACAGAGTTCCGTGGCGGTGAAAAGTCAGACTATCTATGAATCTCGAAAGGAGCTTTACTTTATCCGAAGGCATATTGTTATAAATATGGTCATACATCATCACCGGGTCTGTTCCTCTTTTTATAAGGTCGGCGCAAATCAGGAATGTTTTTTCCGTTGTTCTCGGATACCTGAAAGAGCCGGTGTCTGTCATTATTCCCGCGTAGAGATTATCAGCAATTTTCTTGTCAATATAATCGCTGTTATCTTCTGTTATAAAATCGTACAGTATCTGTGAAGTTGCGGGGGAATCCGTGTCAGAAATATATGCATAATAATTCCTGGGGATAATGCCCTGATGATGGTCGATGCAGATTCTCTTTGCAGGAGAATACTTTACTGCATCCGCCATGCTTTTAATTCTTGAGTATTCATTCGTATCAACAACAAATATAATATCCGCTTCGTTAATGATTTTAGTGTTGACATCTGCTTTATCCCTGAACCTTCTGATAATTTTCTTTTCATCAAGAAAATCAAGGTGGTCGGGGGTTTCGTTGTGATTAATAATCTCAACATTCTTTCCCTTTTTGAGAAGATAATAATAGAGAGCAAACTCGCTGCCGATGGCGTCTCCATCGGGAAGGAGATGGGTCGTAATAACTATATTATTCGCCGAATCTATGGCTTTCCGTACTCTTTTGAAATCTTTATTCATTTGTAAAATATTGAGAAATTGGTATTTTATCACAACAAAATAAAGATAAAAGAATTATTTTTCTTGACAGAATTTTTTGAGCAAACGGATACAAATAGTATGAAAGAGGAAAAGGGAAAGCCGAAGTTTCGCATAAGTCTTTTTATTACGCTTTCTTTTATTTCTCTGCTTTGGATAATAAAGTTATTTGAGATTTTTACGAAGACAGATCTTAGCTTTCTTGGTGTGCTGCCGCGGGAGGCGAAGGGGCTTATCGGTATTGTTACGGCACCTTTGATACATTCTGATTTCTCGCATCTTGCGTCAAACACTTTTACGCTGATTGTTCTCATGATGTTTTTGTTCTATGCTTACACAAATTCGTCGTTCAGAGTATTCTTTACTGTGTATATATTTTCAAACGTTCTGGTGTGGATATTCGGCAGGGAAGCGTACCATATAGGTGCAAGCGGTGTAGTTTACGGACTGGTTACTTTTCTGTTCTTTGTTGGGCTGTTCAGGCATGACAGTAAGTCAATCGGTTTGTCGCTTGTAGTAACGTTTATGTACGGCGGTCTCGTATGGGGTGTGCTCCCGACTGACCCGAAGATATCATTTGAGGCACATCTTTCGGGAGCGGTAGTGGGATTAGTTGCAGCGCTTATGTTCAGAAACACAGACCCGCTGCCGGAGAAGTATAAATGGGAGGATGAGGAAACTGATGATGATGATATTGACCTTGAAGAGTATGAGAAAGCGGAAAAGAAGTTAAAGAACGAGGAGAGTTTTTAATTAATATATTTAGTATCTTTAACATATAAATAAAGAAGGGAGAAATTATGCAGCACAAAATTTTATTCCAGCCGTCAGAGGCGCTGGTACACATCAACCTTGCAGAAAACGAGGAGGTACAGGCAGAAGCAGGCGCAATGGTGTTTAAAAGCTGGAACGTGGAAATAGAGACAACAACCAAAGGCGGAATATTCGGAGCGCTGAAAAAATCCGTATTGGGCGGTGAATCATTTTTCACAAACAGGTTTATTGCTAAGCAGGGCGCCGGAGAAATAGGCTTTACGGCTCCTTTTCCGGGAGATATAAAACACTTTAATCTTAACGGGGAGAATATGTTTATACAGTCGGGATGCTTTGTCTGCTCTGCGGCAACGGTAAACCTTGATACAAGCTGGGGAGGCGCGAAAGGATTTTTCGGCGGACCCGGATTGATAATGCTGAAGGCAAACGGAACGGGAGATTTATTTGTGAATTCTTTCGGGGCAATATTTGAAAAGCAAATGGTGAACGACAGGTTTATCGTCGATACAGGGCACATTGTTGCATTTACTGACGGTCTTACTTTCAACATAAAGAAAGTCGGCGGGCTGAAATCAACGCTCTTCAGCGGCGAAGGACTTGTTGCGGAGTTTAACGGAACTGGAACACTGTGGATACAGACGCGGAATCAGAGCTCTTTCCTTGAATGGATAATTTCGAGGATACCGAGTAAGAGCAGTTAAACAAATCTATCAAATTATCAAGCCTCTTTCGTTTGTCAGGCGAAAGAGGCTTGTATATTTATAAATGTCTTAATCATTATTTCATCATTATCATTTTCTTTACTGCGTTGTAAACTATGCCGCCGCCGTTTGGGTCGGTCACTTGGAATCTGTAGAAATAGACGCCTGAGGAATAATTGCTGCCGTTCCAGCTTGCCTCGTAAACAGCGGGCTGCAGGACTTTGTTAATCAGAGTTTCTACTTCCTGTCCGAGAGCATTGTAAATCGTCAGCTTTATGTTGCCGCCTCTTACTTCTCCGTAATATGTATTCGGAAGAAGACGTGTATCAAATTTGAAATGTGTTGTAGAGTTGAACGGATTCGGATAGTTTTGATGGAGTTTGTAATCATCGGGTATCCTGTCAGAGATTAGTTTTACTCCTTCAACAAAGGCGTTAGCGCGTGATATACCTCCGTTATTTCTTACTGCAAAAATCGCCCCGGGACCGAAAAACGAGCCTGACCTTGCAAGCCCCATATAGTTGTATATTCCTGAGGGGGCTGTGTACTGTATAATCCAGCCCTGAAAGCCATTCTTAAGGTATATGTTTTCGCTGTTTCTTATGTACCACGGATTAGTATTAAAATTGGGATATGATATTATGCCGTTGATATTTCCGCTGCCAAGAACGGATGTGTCTGCTAACCAGTTTAGGCCGGCGTTAGTTGTTTTCAAGTATGACGAACCAGTTGTATAGCCATAAGTTAACATTTCATTTAGCCACCATAAGGAAATTGAATTTTGCATTGGCTCTGTAGAAATTACCGACCAGTTTGTACCATTATTAGAGGAATAATATATTCTTGAATTGTTTGTACCGAACCACATTTTTCCCGAAGCATAGTAGAATGAATTCCTGAACCCTGTTTCATTTACATTTTGCTTCAGGTAACATCCTGTTGAATCCCAGTTAAAACCTCCGTTTGTTGTTTTCCATATTGACCACCTTCCTCCTACGGGGTTGCCGACCATGATTCCTTCAGAAGTGTTATAAAGCCAGATGCCGTTAATTTCAGTCCCCGCCTGTGTAAAGACCTTTAACCAATTGGTTCCAGAGGTTGTTGTCATATACATAACGGCGCCGCTGTCATTAGTTCCGCCTGTAAACACTGCCGCTGTAGTTAAGGCAAACAATGTTCCGAGCGAAACGTCTGAAGGTATTTCATTTGTGCTCACTTTCGACCAGTTATAACCGAAGTAATTTGTCTTCAGAACGGTACCGCTGTCGCCGCATACATAGGCATTCTGGCCGTTAAGGTTGGAAACGGCATTCAGAGAAACCGTTACGCCCGAATTATTTTCTTCCCAGAAAACCCATTGCGGATAAGCATAATAAGAAAAGAGCAATTGCAGCATTAAAGAAAAAAGAAGTGTTTTTGTTTTCATAAATGGTTTTATATTATTTCGAAAACAGAGATTATACTAATTTGAAATTTATTGAATTATTATGATAAAACAAACATGTTTTTTCGTGCATATCTTTCTTTTTTAGGATAAAGGATACGGTTTTCTTTGATTATTCTGAATATCGCTGATTGCAAAAAGGATTTTTTTCACCGGTTGGATGATTAGGTGCTTGTGTATTTTTTTTACCGTTTCCGGTTTTTGTGACAAATTTGTCAGTGAATAGATGCGGGTTATTTTAGAGACCAATTTAAGACCAATTAGAGTGCAAGATAGGGCTAATTAAGTTTAGACTGAAAACAGCACGTATTTTTTTATTGTTAACATTTTTGTCACTATTTTTTTGTCGGGACTGGGGGTGCTTTCGGGGTGGAATTAAAGGAGGGATTATTTTTTGTGCATAATACCTTTGTTTCTTTGAACGCTATGAAAGTCTTGAAAATAATAAGTATATCAGCCCGCAGCTCTTCCGGTAGTTATAATCCAAAGTTTAAAGATGTACAGTTTAGGTTCTATTTTGGTTTCGAGTTTGTAATTATTTTCAAACACTAAATCAAGATGTTTCTTAATCGTTTCTACATTTAAACAGGTATCTAATTCTGCTTTATTTAGATTTTCTTTATGATTACATGAAATGCTGAACAACAAACCGCTTTCCTGTGCTTCAAAATTAATTGCAACTTCTGAAGTTTCCGAAGCGGTATCTGAGTGTTTAAAAACGTTTTCAATAATTGGCATAAATATCAGGGGCGGAACGTATATTCCGACCATATTGCCATGAACCGAAAATTTAATGAACTCTTTATTATACCTGATACTTTGCAGGTTTAAATACTTTCTGATGTTATTTATTTCTTTATCAAGAGGTACTCTTTCCGCGGTGGTATCATAGAGCATATAGCTCATTATTTCCGAAAGGTTTTCGATGCTGTATATAGCTTTGTCCGGTTTTGTCTTTATAAGAGTTCTGATGGATTCGAAAGTATTAAAGAGAAAAAGGGGATTTATCTGCGACTTTAGCAAGGCAAGGTTGCCGAGAATTAACTGCTTTTCGGATTCTTTTTGTTCCATAGTGTTAACGTAATGCAGCAGCGCTGTTTTTAAAAGAGCGCCTGATACCGCAAAAAGAAAATTTGATTCCAAGAAGCTCATATAGTATTTCGTGAACATAATCCGAAACTCATTACCGCGCAAAGCGAGTACTTCGGGGGAAAGGATATATAAATATATGTACGTTATCGGAAGGTCTATAATGATTGTAAAAAGTAATCCTAAAACTAATAACAATATAATTTTATTCTTTTTGTGATTTTTATTTGAGATGGAAAAATAGAAAGAATAAAATATTAAAACATAAGAGGCTATGTACAACAAATAATCATAAACAATAATGCTTATGGCCGTTTTACCGAATGATGGAATGGTCTGAAGCCCTGTAATAAAGAGCATAAGCAGCCAGAAGATTAAGTGCAGTATTAGTACTTTCTTTTTATTCAAACCTTGTTTTTCCCTGCGGATTCAATTGCCGAATAAAAACTCTCTTTGTATTTGTCACCTATGGGCAATTCCTTGTTCGCGATGAAAACACTTTGTCCTTTGACGCTTTCAACTTTGTCAAGAGAAACTAAATATGATTTATGGATTCTGAAAAAACGCGATTGCGGTAATGTCTTTTCAATATTTTTAAAGCTTTGAAGCGTAATAATACTGCCAGATTTTGTTTTCAGAACAATGTATTCGCTCATACCTTCAATGTATAGGATGTCGTCATAATTTACTTTTATCATCTTACCGTCAGATTTAACGAAGAAATAATCATTGCTGCTTAATTGAGGCGATGACTGGATTTGCTCTGATTTCAGAAGTTCACAGGTTTTATCGACAGCCTTATGAAATCTTTCAAAAGAAAATGGTTTTAAAAGATAATCCGTAACATCCAGGTCGAAAGCATCGGCTGCATAATTTCTGTATGCAGTTGTCATAATCACTTTGGGCGGCTTTTGCAGAGTCTTTAGCAATTGTGTCCCGGAAAGCCCTCCCATCTCAATATCAAGAAAGAGTAAATCGACATTATTCGAAGTAAGATATTCCAGAGCAGAAATACCGTCGTTAAAGGTTTTCAATAATTTCAGAAAAGGCACCTGAGCAATATAATCTTTTATAATGTCCAGTGCCAGCGGTTCATCGTCCACTGCGATGCATTTAATAATCATAATAAGTTAAGTTTTAGGTTTACGTTAAAAGTATTATTTTCATCGGCTATTAAAAGTTCATATTTATTGCCAAACAGTAAATCGAGTCTTCGTCTGATATTTGCAAGACCGAACCCGCTATTTTTAGAGTGTAATTCGATATTATCTTTTAAGTAATTGGTCGTTTCAAAACATAATCCAGATTTTGCGACAATAAGATTAATAATAATTCCGGGTGAAGGTTTTAGTTTGTTTCCGTGCTTAAAAGCATTTTCGATGAAAGGCATAAAAATCAAAGGCGGAATTGTAACACCCTTAAAATCTCCTTCAACTTTGAACTCAATAAATCCCGGGTCGTTGTACCTGATTTTTTCAAGGTCGATATAATTTTCTATATGCTTTATTTCGCTTTCAAGCAGCACTTTTTCTGCGGATGAATCGAAAATCATATACTGCATAATGCCGGTCAGTCTATCAATACTATCTATTGCTTTTGAGGGTATACTTTTTATTAATGATTTAATGTTGTTAAGCGTGTTGAATAAAAAGTGCGGGTTTATCTGCGCTTTCAGCATAGCAAGTTCGTTAGAAATATTTTGCTGCTCTGTTTCCTTTTGTTTTAACTGATTCCTGTACCAGATTAAAGAAACCTTCGACATCACACCAAGGATTGCGACTGTGGTAATGTATGCTACCATACCAAAGATTCTATTGCTAATGCCTTCGTTTAAGGTGTATTCAAGAATATTTGAGGGAGATAAGACATAGGCAATCGGGATGAAGGTAATGAAAGTATAGATAAAACCAAAAATTGAAATGTAGATTATACCGAATGAGGTTATGTAAATTATTCCTTTCCTGTTGAAAAATTTCTGCGTTACTATAGAATAGAAAAGATAAAACGTTAGTATGTTCGAGAATATTCTTGCGAAGCCGGTAAAATATCTTGCAGAGGAAAGTTCATCTCCCGAATAAACATAAATATCAAATATAGTAATTGATGACAATACTACCCAGAAAGCAATATGATATTTCAGGATATTATTCTTAAGGAATAAATTCATTTTGCAAAATATTAAATTATTGAGTTATAATGAATTCAATTTCAGTGAATCCACTGAATTATTAAGTGAAACCCGGTTATTCCGGTATTAACATAGATGTACAATGTCAGTTCACCCCTTGTTTTCGGTGTTTAACAGATTTTTTTACAGGATTCGCTGAATATAGTTATTCAAACGTAATTTCCCTTCGTATATTTGTTTTAATGTTTAAATCAAATAAAACGAAAATTGAAATACATATTAAATTGTCAAATGAAAAGGAAAGGGGTGTTTTTCCTTTTAAAATATGCACCAGAAGGATTAAAATGGGATTACATACATTATAAAAACGAAACCCATAACTTATTAGGATTTAAAAGAATTTGTCCGGGTTTTGAAATGATTTATAAAGAATGGAGATAAAAGAAGATGAAAAATAAACAAAGAAATACCAGTGAAGGAAACCGGCATTTAACAAAACATATTATGATAAATAGTAAAATTATTTTGACGACTTTTGTACTATTAACATTAATTATTACATCAATTTCATATTCACAGACTGACTGCGGCTGTGAGCAAGCATTAAATCAATTAATTCAAAAAGTAGAAACTGAATACCCGGGATTTAAAGACAAGACAAAAGACAGAATACTATACAATAGTTTCAAAGAAAACCTGATTACAAAAGCAGGAAGTATATCAGAATCGAACTGTATTGAATTACTGAGAAGTTACAAAGATTTTTTCAGAGACGGACATATAAGTATATACCCATCCGGACAAGAGCTAAATGTTCAGCAAAACAAAGTTACCATCAGTCAGGAAGAGTTCCAAAAGCGAATACTTAAAACTACTGATCCAATTGAAGGTATATGGAGATCCGGGGCATATAAAGTTGGAATAGTTAAGCAGAACGAAGAATATCAGGGATTTATCATTGAGGCAGATACCAACTTCTGGAAAGCTAATGAAATCAAATTCAGGCTACTCGAAAATGGTAAGGCAAAATACTATCTGAGGGATCATTCATTGTCTGAAGAAATGTGGGAATTAGTTGACGGCTGGGTTTTGTATTTTAAAAATTCCAAATTTATAAAAGAGTTTCCAATACCGAACCTATCAGAGAGTGAAATCAAATCAAGAATGGAGGAAATTGATGGTTGTTACTTTAAAAAGGTATCAGAAAAAACTGTTTTGCTTTGTCTATCCAGTTTTGAGCATAATTATGTAGAAAGAATTAAGAAATTATTAGCAGATAACAAGAAAACAATCGAAAGCAGCGAGAATTTAATTATTGATGTAAGGAATAATTTAGGAGGCACTTATGATGCATACGTTGATTTACTACCATACATACATACAAATAATGTCAGGGGATTAGGAATGGAATTTCTTGTAACTCAAACGTTAATTGACGAAATAGAAGGTTGGTATGATGACGAGGAAGGAAAGAGCAGGGCTAAAGAATGGGTTACAATTTTTAAAGGGAAAATGGGGGAATTTGTAAATACCGATTCTACCGATTATTACGTTGACACTATTAAACTTGCAGAGCGCAGTCCAAAACAGGTTGTTATCTTAGTGAACCGCCGAACAGCAAGTTCCGGAGAGGCTTTTGTGCTCGATGCTAAACAAAGTAAAAAAGTAAAAATACTGGGAACACCAACGTATGGTGCATTGGACTACGGGTCTGCAAGTTTTTTCGATTTTGGATGCAAAAATTATAAACTTATGATGCCTACGTGGAGATCTATGAGACTTCCTGATTACCCGATTGACAATATCGGAATACAACCCGATATTTATTTAGATAAATCTGTAAAAGACTGGGTTCGGTTTGCAGCAGATTATATGGAGAATAAAAAATAACAACAATAGAACTATTAATAATAACCATTCTTATCAAAATGAAAATAGTAATTATCGGAGCCGGAGGAGTCGGGGGATATTTCGGCGGAAAACTCGCACTTGCAGGTTTTGATGTAACATTTATTTCCCGCGGAGAACATTTAAAAGCATTACAGGAAAATGGTTTAACCGTAAAAAGCATAAAGTGAGACTTCAAAATCGACAGGATTAATGTAACAGATAGAGTTGACGATTTGAATACAGCAGATTTGATTTTACTCTGCGTAAAAGCGTGGCAGGTAAAAGATATTGCTCAAAAACTAAAAGAAGTTGTTAACGAAAATATGATGGTAATTCCACTGCAAAATGGTATCTCGGCAATCTATGAATTAAAGGAACCTCTTGATGAATCTAATATTGTTGGAGGTTTGTGTTTTATTATTAGCAAGATAGAATCACCCGCAATCATAAATCATTTTGGCGTAGAGTCCTCAATTGTTTTCGGGGAAATAAATAACTTCAAAACAGAACGGCTTAATAAAATAAAGGATATGTTCGATATGGCAGGTATAAATTCGAAAATATCAGATGATATTAATGCAGATATATAGAAAAAGTTTATTACTATCTGTGTTAGAGTACTGCTGGTTGTTACAAAAACGAGATACGGTGAACTTAGAGAACTTTTAGCAGACACGGAAAATGGTGGTTGATTTATTAAAAGAGATTTATAAACTATCCCAAAAGGCTGGAGTAATAATCTAATCCGGTTTTGTTGAAGAAACAGTTTCCCTTATTGATACTTACCCGTATAGTTCCACATCCGCGTTAACACGAGATGTTTGGGAAGGAAAGCCTTCGGAGATTGATTATCAAAACGGAACAGTGGTCAGGCTTGGACAGAAATATGGGGTTGAGACTCCTGTAAATAAATTTGTTTACAATTGTATTTTGCCAATGGAGTTAAATGCAAGGAAAGAAATCAATGGATGGATTGGACTTTAAATTTTGCCAAGCCTTGTTTATATCTTATAATATTAGGAATTATCATATTTGTTGTCATTATGAAAAACATTTAAAATAAATTATAAACATTTTTAAAAACGAGACCATCAAACGTTTGAGGAAAGTTAACAAGATAAGATAATGAGACTTATTACAACAATACTATTTATTGCCATGTTCATCTTAAACAGTTGTGGACAAGAACTGAACTTGAAAGAGCAAGCATTGGAAGAATTTAAAAAAGAGCATTACAACGAAGCCATTCATTTATTAGAACAAGCAGTAAAAGAAACTCCAAACGATGCCGAAATTTATTATTATTTAGGTTGGTTCAATCATTACAGGGCTTACGACAGCAGACCATTAAGCGGATACGACTTTTCTTATTCTGAACGAATATTTCAATATCTGGACAAAGCTCTTCAGCTCAATCCCAACTATGGCGATGCCAAGTATTTCTATGGTGCTGAATGCAGTGGAAATGCTTTCATAGCAATGCAGAATTATGATGCCGGGAAGTTGAAATATTATTACAAATTAGCCAATGACAAAGGTGCATATCCCGATTGGTTGAAAGAGTTCGGGCGAAATTTTTTAAACAGCTGCAATGAAAACGCTATTTTGTTCACTGGAGGAAATGCAGATTTTGACGTTTGTTCTTATTTACAATTACACGAAAATCTGAGAACCGATATAACCCTTATACCTATAGGAAATATTGATCGTCCCTGGTATGTACAGTTTCTGAAAAACGGATTAAAAGGTAGCGTGAGAAACATTGAGATAAAACTAACTGATAAACAAATACTTGATATTCACCCTTTCAAATGGGATACAACTACTGTTTCAATTCAAGTTTCACAGACAGATAAAAAACAGTTTAAACTACCTGATAACTACCAACTACAATGGGAATTATCGCCCGATTTATTTTCGGAACGTATGCACTCAAAAATTGAAAGCGAAAATGCAAAAAAACGCACATACCTTAGTCCGCAAAGAGCCATTCTACTTCAAATAATAGAAAATAATTTCTCTCAACGTCCCATTTACTTTTCAAATTTCTGTTCTACCGTGTTTTATGGAGGATTAAATAAATATTTCCAAAATTGCGGGTTAGTTTCACAATTAATCCCAATATCAACAAAAGAAAAGGAATTTGCATTTAATTACGACAAATTGGAAAATTTACTACGGGTTGAAAACATTAAAGATTTTAAAACGCTTGTGAATAATGACATACCGCGAATCTCGGGAATGATAGTATCGGGCTATTATGCTGCATTGTTGAATTTGTTAGGCAGCAAAGACAAGAGCGAGTGTGTTTTACTGAAAGAATTGTTCGAAAGACATTTGAAAATCGGATACGACAAAGAATATGAGAACGAAATTCAAAATGAATTTGAAAAATAACAGTATTTAAATTTTAAAATTAACGTAAAGTTAAAATTATGAAAACATTTTTAATTGCGCTTTAATTTGTGTTGGTATCGCTTCCAGCATTTTTGCACAGAAAATAGTTTTTCAATCTACTAGCATCCAGCGGAAGAGTGCATACTTCGACTCCTTCTGTTGTTGATAAGAATGGGAATATATTTGTTGCAGGGGGAACGCGTGAAAGCCTAAAGGTAACAAACGATGCTTGGCAAAAAATTTATAAGGGGCATAGTGATAATGATGTGACAGGAGGCGATGGATTTTTAATGAAATTGTCTCCTAAAGGTGAATTAATTTACTCAACTTATGTTGGCGGTTCCGGATCTGAGAACTATTGTTTAAGATTAGCAACAGATGATTATGACAACGTGTATGCCGGCTTTACGACTGAGTCACTGGACTTGCCTGTATCTGATAATGCTTACCAAAAATCCATAAAAGGCACAATGACCATTATGTAATAAAATTCAGTAATAATTGCAGATATATTGCTTCCACATATCTGGGAGGTTCTGGCAGTGATCACTGGACAACACTCGCCGTTCATAAAAATACTCTATACTTATTCGGAAAAACGAAGTCGCTGGATTTCCCTGTATCTAAAAATGCTATTCAAAAAGTTTATTAGAATTCCGCACTGCCAGACAGCAGCCAATCGTGGATGGAAGGTGATATAACAATTACTGCTATTTCACTGAATCTTGATAAAGTTTTATATTCAACTTACTTAGTCGGAAAATTATTGGACTATATCAGAATTTTTTCTTTCGAGTCAGACGGAAAAATTGATAATTTCTTCAATGTGTATTTCGCCGGATTTCCATAATATAGAACAAAATGGAACCAATAGAAAATAGCACCAATAAAATGTTATGGCTCAAAATAGCCGCCGGTTTAGTCGGAAAATTATTGGACTATATCAGAATTTTTTCTTTCGAGTCAGACGGAAAAATTGATAATTTCTTCAATGTGTATTTCGCCGGATTTCCATAATATAGAACAAAATGGAACCAATAGAAAATAGCACCAATAAAATGTTATGGCTCAAAATAGCCGCCGGTTTAGTTTTTTCAATGGCGATTATTCAAACCATCCTTTCTCTTTCTCCTGCAGCAGCTTCTTATTTTCGGGCACCTCCATCGCTACTGGAAAACAGGCTACAGCTTTTTCTATTTGGTGGAGGGGCGGCTTTGATTTTAGTTTTCTTTGGGCTGTATGCTTTATCCGGTTCCGGAATCATCAGACATCTGCCTCTATTACGTTCGGGTTTAATTATTATCAGCAGCATTTTTTTCCTGCGCGAGTTATTTATCATAATAACCGTTTTAAAGATAATGGGGGTACTGAAAGGAGAAACCCTGATTCAGGGAGTGATTTCCCATCTTGTATTTCTGGCAGCTGGTATTGCGTTTACCGTGGGGACTATATTGAATTGGAAAGAGTTAAAAAATCACAAATAAAGATTTTCATTCATACGCCCCGACTGTTTGCGTTATTATTAAACAGACTTAATACAAACGTAATAAATGAATGAAACGATAAATATGAAAGCAGTAGTACTAACAAAATAGGGAGCGTCCGAAGTACTTCAACTGAAAGAGGTTGAAAAATCTACTCCAACGAAAATGAAATACTCATAAACGTTTTTGCAGCTTCAGCAAACTTCGTTGATACTATGGCACGGAATTTCAAAATCATTACTCCACGGAAATTTCATATATCTTTTCTTTTTTGAATTATGGGAAAAACCTTGCATTCATCAGGTTTATTATTGAATCAGGAAACATTAAAACAGTGATAGACAAATGCTTTCCGCTAAGCAAAGCAGTAGAAGTCCATCGGTACGTTGAAGAAGGCAGAAAGAGTGGAGCCGTAGTAATTAAAGTAAGGCAATAAAAATTCAGGCGTTACCGCTAAACAGGATTTAAAACAATTAACGATAAATATTAGAATTTTAAATAAGGTGTTTTTCTAAGTCCGTTTTCACTTTACAAACATGTCCCTTCACAGATTTTTCCCCGCACTTCACTGAATATAGTTACCCAATCTCATTTTTCCCGCGTATATTTGTATAAAATCTTCAATATAAATTAAAATAAAATGTTATGAAAACATTAATTCACATAATACTTCTTTCGTTGCTTTTGTTGGAATTAGGATTTGCTCAGCCAATCCCATCTGACAGTTTATATCTTGCACAAACACGTCCAGGGAATAGTCCTGTTGTATTCCAATTACATTTTAGTAGTGGTCTGCGTCCTGTTGAAAGAATAAGTATTAGTTCAGACGGTAAAGAAATATATTACAGCGAATTAAATAACTGGCCGCCTTCAAGCTCAAGAGTAAAATGTTATAAGTACATTAACAATAAATGGGAAGGACCACTCATTGTTTTCGAAGGTTTTGTTGCTCCGGGGCTTTCTATGAATGATAGTACAATATATATGCAAAAGGATATAGGCAATGTATCATGGTCTTATTACTCAAAAAGAAACAGCACCGGCTGGAACACTCCTGTTAAATTGTTGTCAACTAATTTACAAACACATTATTTTCAGGAAACGCAATTAAAAAATTACTATCTCGCATCAACACCCGGCGGAAACAGCGATATTTGCAAACTCGTGATTAATAATATAGACACAACAATCCAGAGTTTAGGAAAACCAATAAATATTACAGCAACAGAAAACGACTTTTTTGTTGCAAGAGATGAATCATTTATTATATATTTTCGTTTATCACCACCGTATGATTTATTCATAACGTACCATAAAAGTAATGGCGGATGGACAAACCCAAAATCACTCGGACCAAACATAAACACAACAAATAATTACGAATGTTGTCCGGTTGTAACAAGCGATAATAAATATCTTTTCTTCACAAGAGGCGGAAGTTCAATGGCTTCTTACTACACTTACTGGGTAAAAATTGATAACGTTATTGACAGTTTAAGGCATACTAATTTTGTTCCATATTTGAAATATCAAATACCGGATCTTATTGATACGGTTAATCATGCTTTGACTTACGCCGTACCAGACAGCATATTTGTGGACGATGACGGCAACAACACGCTATCTTATTCCGCGACACTTAGCAATGGCAGTGCTTTGCCATCATGGATAAACTTTGCTCCAACTACAAAAACGTTTACATTCAACCCTAACACAATCGGAACAACCGGTTTGAAAATAATTGCAACAGATACGGCAAATGTATCAACTTCTTGTACTTTTTATCTGAACGTAATAAATCCTACATCCATACATCCAACAAACGAACAAATACCAAACGAGTACAAACTCTGCCAGAACTATCCGAATCCGTTTAATCCGACAACAACAATAAAGTTTTCATTACCAAAGTCTGAATATGCAACTTTGAAAGTATATGATATGCTCGGCAAAGAAATTGAGAATCTGTACAGCGGAAATTTAAAGGCTGGCACTTACACCGCCGATTTCAACGCAGCAAATCTTTCCAGCGGTATTTACTTTTATGTACTGAAAACAGAATCATATAATGAAAAGAGAAAAATGGTAGTATTAAAATAGTTCTAATACCAACAGAAATATATCTACCGGTATAAATGAAGGAAGTAATTTTAAGGTCCCCGCGGACTTCAGGCGGGGACCTCTTTTTTATCTTTCAGGTTTCCACAGAATTACATCCTTAAAACATTCTGAACGGATTCATACGGCTAATACACCCTTTCACTGATTTTACGAGAGGGTTCGCTGAATTTGTTTATTCATGATGATTTTTCGCTCGTATATTTTGTAATAAACTAAACGATTATAATATTTCGCTTAATTGAGAATAAATAATAATGATATCACAACAAACATTTTTAATAAAAACAAATTTAATCACAATGAGAATCACATTATTAATTGCAGTATTTATGCTGTGCTTTGCGAACGAGCACATCTACTCTCAGGCAATACCTTTTGATAGTTTGTATTTTGCACAGCCGCGCCCCGGAGATTCGGCTGTTGTATTCGCACCTGGCTTAATTTCAAAGGCAAACAGAAAAGAAGTCTGTATCACATTTTCGCCAGACGGAAAAGCGTTATTCTTTTCTATTGAGTTCTGGCCAAATCCGGGAATAGCTTACACAATGTATTCCGAATACAAAAACGACCACTGGACAACGCCCATAAACACGCCATTCACGGCGGGCAGAATGACCAACGAACCTTTCTTTGCGTTTAACGGTTCGCGAATATATTTAAGTGCGACCTTAGTTCAAAATCAGGTTGGGGCAGTTGATTTATCATATGTTGTAAAAAATGACACTTTATGGAGCAATCCTATAAGCATGGGTAATCCTCCGAATACCGTTGCTGACCAGTATCATTGCTGCATCGTATCCGACACATCGGTATATTTTTCAATGAGCAACGGCCTGATAGCAAAAAGTAAGTATAGCAATGGAGTGTATCAGCCCCGAGTCATACTATCATATCCTGTAAACTATGCAAACACAACACAGACCTGGGGGGATCCATATGCATCCCCTGACGAAAGCTATATGGTATTCAAATCAACAAGGACGGGTGGCTTCGGGGGTAATGATTTATACATAACATACCGGAAGACAAACGGAAAATGGACAAACCCAAAGAACCTTGGGGGAAGAATCAACACACAATTTGAAGAAAGGTCCGGAGATGTGACGCCAGACGGATTGTACATGACATTCGGTTCTAACGATGATTTAAAGTGGGTATCAACAAGTTTCATAAACACGTTAAGGCAGACAAACTTCGCACCATATTTGCAATACCAGATACCAAACATAACGGACACGATGGGTCATAACTTTGTTTATACAATCCCAGACAGCACATTTATAGACGACGACGGCAACAACACTCTTACATACACTGCGACATTAAAAAACGGCAGTCCATTACCGTCATACATCGGTTTCAATCCTGCTGCAAGAACATTCACTGTTAATCCAGCCGTACCGAGAACAGACAGCATTAAAGTGACAGTTACAGACACTGCAAACGCAAATGCAACGTGCATATTCGTAATAAAAATAATTGACCCGACAGGAATACATCCATCAACAGAGCAAATAACCGGCTACAAACTATACCAGAACTATCCAAACCCGTTTAACCCGATAACTACCATAAAATTTTCTATTGCACAACCGGAAATGGTAACACTAAGAGTATATGACATGCTCGGCAAAGAAATAGAAAACCTTTACAGCGGAAATTTAAAAGCGGGAACATACACGGCAGAATTCAATACAGTAAATCTTGCAAGCGGCATATATTTCTACACACTAAAAACAAACACCTTTTTTGAAAAGAGGAAAATGGTAGTTCTGAAATAAGGGGGAAAGGTTTTGGGGTGTCTTTTAAGATAAAAAAGACACCCCGAAATGAGCAGATAAAATTTTATTTTATTAAAATCATTCTTTTTGTTTTAGAATAATTATTTGTAAACAGTTTATAAAAATAGACTCCGCTGTTGAGACCCAAGCCGTTGAAAGTTACTTCAAACGTTCCGGGCTGCAGCCTTTCGTTAACGAGTGTTTGGATTTCTTTGCCGCGAATATCATAAACTTTCAGCGATACGTCACTGACAACCGGCAGCTGAAAACCGATAACAGTGATTGGGTTGAAAGGGTTTGGGTAGTTTTGCCCGAGGGAATAAGAAGAGGGTATTTCATTGCTGATATTTTGTATGCCAACTACTTCGGATAAGGGTCTTTTTAAGATACCGTTGCTTTCTGTACCTGCAAAGATTGTATTTCCTGATATAGCAAGCGAAATTATATTTTGTCCATTGAGCCCCTCATTTTTTTGAAACCATGATGCGCCGTCATTGGAGGAAACATAAACACCATTGCTCCATGTGCCTGCAATAATATAATTTCCGAATGTCTGTAATGCCATGACACTGCCGTTGTTCAGCGCTGTTTGACTCCAGTTAACACCATAATTTGTAGAATACCAGACACCAATTAAATCTATCCCGGTAAAAAATTTGGAGTTGAGGCCGCAAATTGCATGAATAAACGGTGTGCCGCTGGGTTGTGCAAGATTCCAGTTTGTTCCGCTATTAGTCGAATAGTACAAAGCTTGAGATGTACCCGCAAGAAAATTTGCACCTGCACTATAAAAACATTTTACATCTACCCAAATATCATCGCACACCGTCCAGTTCAATCCCATGTTTGTAGAATAAAAACATCTCCAACTTTCCGTACCAGCAAAAATTCTTCCGTTATAAAAAGCGAAGTCGTAAACATATTTATTAAGATTAACATTAATCCAGTTAAGACCATTGTTTGTTGTGTAAACGTTTGTATAAAAACTGCTCAGCCAGACATTACCGTCAACATTGCTTAATGCGCTTATATCATTTGGAAAAGGTTGTTGATAGTAAACCGTCCATGTTAAACCTTCGTCGATTGATTTAAAGACATTATGACCACCGGCAAGAACGGCACCATTAAAATTTAATAACCTGCTGTATCTGCCCGATGGAAAAGCAGGCACCTGCACCCACTGTGCATAGGTATTTACAGCAAAAACAAGGAATAAGATTAGCGTTAGTTTTTTCATGACAATATGTTCTTTCTGTTAACGGAAACCCGCAAACGAATTTGTTATAAAACATATTTATAAAATAAATTACATATAATAACTTTAAAAAACAAAAACTTAATTTACATCTGTTCAATAAGAGTCAGTGCTCAGCACAAATTAGATGTTAAATGTTGTATATTTTGTACTGTCTATAATCTTCAAAAGAGTTATTTTAAAGGATGGAAAAAGTTGTTGCGATAGTTGGAAGGCCGAACGTGGGGAAATCCACGCTGTTTAACAGGATAATAGGAAAGAGGGTTGCGATTGTTCATCATGAGAGCGGCGTAACGCGGGACAGGAACTATGGCGAGGCGGAATGGACGGGAAAGAAATTTTTTCTGATTGATACGGGCGGGTTCGTACCGGATTCCGACGAGCAGTTTAACAAGCATATACGCGAGCAGGTGCGTATTGCAATAGAAGAGGCGGATAAGGTGATATTCGTTGTTGACGGCGAGAACGGGCTTCATCCTGTTGACCTTGAGATTGGCAATAACCTACGGAAATATTCGAGCGGTAAGGAAATATTTTTAGTTGTAAATAAAATTGACAACAACAAGCACGAAATAAATAAGAATGAATTCTTTTCTCTCGGACTCGGCGAACCCCACGCTGTATCGGCGCTTTCGGGAAAACTGGTTGCAGAACTTCTTGATGATGTAACTAAAGATTTTGAAGAAGGGGAGGAGACTCAGGACGATAAGATTAAGTTTGCAATAATCGGAAGACCGAATGCGGGAAAATCCTCAATCGTGAATGCTATACTTAAAGAAGACAGGAATATAGTTACAGATATTCCCGGAACGACACGCGACTCAATCGACTCTGAAATAAAGTACCACGGCGAAACCCTTGTCCTTATTGATACGGCAGGGCTTCGAAAAAAGAGCAAAGCAAAACGGGATGAATCATTAGAGTTCTTCTCGACGGTAAGGACATACAAAGCAATGGAACGCTGCAACGTTGCAATACTTGTTATAGATTCAACGGTTATAATGGAAGGCATGGGAGACGTATCCGATTTGAAACACTCTTCGTTTAAACTCGACAAACAGGATATAAGAATAATAGAAGACGTACTGAAATACAAGAAGGGCCTGCTTATAGTCATAAACAAATGGGATTTAATTGAAAAGGATTCGAAAACATACGTGCTTTTTGAGACTAAGATTACGGAGCATCTGAAAAGCTACAGATTCCTGAAGTTCATTTTTATCTCGGCGCTGACGAAGCAGAGAATTCACAAAGTAATAGAAGAAGCGAAAGCGGTTTACGACGAAAGAAACAAGAAAGTAAAAACCTCAGAGCTGAACGAAAAGATGCTTGATGAAATAAGAAGAATGCCGCCGCAGGCATCAAGAGGAAAAGAAATTAAGATAAATTATATAACTCAGCTGAAATCATCACCCCCGATTTTTGGTTTTTTCACGAATGAGCCGAATTTAATCACAGAAAATTATAAACGGTATCTGGAGAAAAAACTGAGAGAGCATTTTGGATTTTCAGGGGTTCCGATAACTCTTGTATTTAAGAAGAAGAACTAACAATATATAGATAAATAGCTGTTAAAACAGTATGATAACCGAAATTTTTACATCGGCTACTGTTGGTGTCGATGCTTATACAATCCGTGTAGAAACTCATATTGAAAATATGAACAAGGGTACTTTTACTGTAGTCGGGCTGCCCGATAACACAGTAAAGGAATCAAGAGACAGGGTATCGGCGGCAATCAAGAATTCCGGGTTCGTATTTCCAACCGCAAAGAAAATAACAATCAATTTATCTCCTGCCGACATTAAAAAGGAGGGCTCGGGACTTGACCTTCCGATAGCCGTTGCTTTACTTACAGAAACGAGGCAGATAGAGCCTGATAAAATAAGAAATTTTGTTATACTTGGGGAGCTTTCTCTGGACGGAAAGTTAAGGAGCGTTTCAGGGGTTCTGCCTATTGCCATAGAAGCGGGAAAGCAGAATTTTGACGGTATAATACTTCCAAAAGTAAACGGCGACGAGGCGGCTATAGTGGGCGGAGTGAACGTGTATCCGTTTGAAACGCTGGAAGAAGTTGCAAACTTCTTAAACGGTGACCTTGCAGTCATGCCGCATACAGTTGACGAAGAGAAAATATTTAATGAATCGCAGGATTATATTATTGACTTTTCAGACGTAAAGGGACAGGAGGAAGTTAAAAGGGCGATGGAGGTTGCTGCAGCAGGAGGACACAATATAATCATGATAGGGCTGCCGGGTTCCGGGAAAACGATGTTGGCAAAAAGGCTGCCTACAATATTACCGCCGCTTACAAGAGAAGAGTCGTTGGAGACGACAAAAATTCATTCTATTGCTGGAATACTTCCTGCGGGGAAGTCGGTTATTACAATCAGACCCTTCAGATCGCCGCATCATACAGCTTCGGATGTAAGCATTGTCGGAGGGGGAGCGGATGCAAAACCCGGTGAAATATCATTCGCACACAACGGAGTGCTTTTCCTTGATGAGCTGACGGAGTTCAAAAAGAACGTGCTTGAAGTTTTAAGGCAACCGCTTGAAGATAAAGTTGTAACTATTTCCAGAGCAAAACTATCCGTACAATACCCGACAAATTTCATGTTCGTTGCAGCAATGAATCCGACTCCTGCGGGTTCGCAAAAAGAAATGAGCATGTACTCAGGATATGACATTCAAAGATTCCTATCAAAAATCTCGGGACCTATTCTTGATAGGATTGATATTCACATTAACGTAAATCCCGTCAATATAAACGAGCTCACAGGAAGAAGAGAATCAGAGAAATCTTCAGTAATAAGGGAGAGGGTAATCAGGGCAAGAGAGATTCAGACTGGGAGATTCAAAAACCACAAGGGGCTATACTCGAATGCTGGAATGAACTCGAAGGAGATAAAAGAATTCTGCAAATTAAACAAAGCCTCGGAAGAGATACTCAAGATGGCAACAACAAAACTTGGTCTTTCTGCCAGGGCTTATGACAAAATTCTTAAGGTTGCGAGAACGATTGCGGATATGACAGGGGAACCGGATATTCAGGCGGCGCATATAAGCGAGGCGGTACAATACAGAAGTCTGGATAGAACGCAGTGGATTTATTGAGAGCTATGACAAAGTTACGAGAAATGTTTCACGTGAAACAATAGAAAGAGCCGCACGCTGATTTATAAGAAAGATTATGTTTTCCACAAAAAATTTATCACTTTTGACAGTTAAAACACTCAAATATTATGATATTATTGTGGTCGGTGCCGGGCATGCCGGCATAGAAGCTGCATCATCCTCCGCTAAAATGGGATTATCCGTAGGCCTAATTACTATGGATATAAATGCAATAGGCAGGATGAGCTGCAATCCGGCTATAGGGGGAACGGCTAAAGGGCATCTTGTAAAAGAGGTTGATGCTCTCGGCGGTATAATGGGAATATTAGCAGATGAGACGGGGATACAGTTTAAGATGTTGAACAAGTCAAAAGGTCCTGCGGTATGGTCGCCAAGATGTCAATCCGATAAAAATTTATATTCAATAGCTGCGGCAAAATATGTTTCTTCGCTTCCGAATATCACCATAATTCAAGATATGGTTATAGAAATTTCCGTTGATGAAATCAATGGTTCGGAGGGATATAAATACAGTGTCAAAGGTATAAAAACTGAGCTGGGTTATGAAATAGGATGCAAGTCGGTTATTATAACCTCGGGTACATTCCTTAATGCCGTCATGCATACGGGAACGATTCAAACCCACGGAGGGAGAATAGACGAAAAGCACGCAACCGGTCTGTCAGAATGTTTGCACTCTTTCGGTTTTGAAACGGGCAGACTAAAAACAGGAACACCGCCAAGACTTGATATTGATACGATTGATTTCTCGAAGACTGAAATTCAAACTGGCGACGAGAACCCCGTTCCTTTTTCCTTTAAAACGAAATGGGACAAACATAAATTTCCACTCCAAAAACAGATAGACTGCCATCTGACACACACTAACGAAAGAACACATGAGGAACTGAGAACAGGCTTTGAGCACTCACCGATGTTTACGGGAAGGATTAAGGGAGTGGGACCGAGGTATTGTCCTTCAATTGAAGATAAGATTTCACGTTTTTCAGATAAACCGCGGCACCAGATATTTCTCGAACCGGAAACTCTTGACGGTAAGACCATTTACATGAACGGATTTTCTACAAGCCTTCCTTATGATGTTCAGCAAAAAGCGGCAAGAACCGTACCCGGGCTGGAAAATGTGGTTTTAGTAAAACAGGGATATGCGGTTGAGTATGATTTTTTTCCGACATATCAGATTTATTTGACACTTGAAACTAAATTAGTCTCCGGTCTATACAACGCCGGACAGGTTAACGGCACCTCAGGTTACGAGGAAGCAGCCGCGCAGGGGCTGGTTGCGGGCATCAATGCGGCAAATAAGATACTGAAAAAAGAGCCATTTATATTAAAAAGGAGCGAGGCGTATATCGGAGTATTGATTGACGACTTGATAAACAAAGTACCCGAAGAGCCATACAGGATGTTTACTTCATCTGCGGAGTACCGTCTCACGCTCAGACAGGATAACGCAGAAATCAGGCTAATGGAGAAGGGACACGAACTCGGGCTTATAGAGAAAAAATATCTTGATTTGGTAAACAAGAATAAAGAGCTTATCAAAGAAGGAATAAAATATCTTTACTCGAACACGATTAAGCCCAAAGACATAAATCAGTTGCTAATAGCAAATAATTCAAGCCCGATAGACCAGAATGAGTTCCTTACAAACCTGCTCAGAAGGAACGAAGTAAGCCTAAAAGAGCTGTTTTCTCTCGACGTGTTTAGCGGAAACGGATTGTTGGAAGAAATCAGGAATAACGAGGAAGTGTTGAACCAGGTTGAGATTGATGTTAAATACGAGGGATACATAAGGCGTCAGACGGAGCAGGTTGAACAGTTCAACAAAATGGAAGACCTCAGGATACCGGCGGGTTTTAATTATAACAGAATAAAATCAATATCCGCGGAGGCACTCGACAAGCTCAACAAGGTTAAACCTGCATCGATTGGTCAGGCGGGCAGGATTGCCGGGGTGCGTCCATCGGACATTTCGGCAATATTGATTTATATGAGGGGATGATTCATTATTTGCGGGTTGAACAATTGTGATACAACTTGGGATTTCAGCTCTTATATAATATAATTTTTTACAAAATAATAGAAATAAAACATTTGGTAACAACAAAATATTATTAACCTGAGAACACAGTTTTTTAAAAGTAAATAAACATTACAGCTTATTTCTTTTGGGGCAGGTCGAACCTTATGAAACAGGAATGAGTAGTAATTAACCAACTATCTATTTCAGGGTCTCCTGATAAACGTTGTAACTATTCATATCAAAGCATACAAACGCAGCCATTTCGAGATTGCTGTTTTCCTTTAAATGCTCGAGAGATTCTCTGATTGCTATTTCCGCCGCTGGTTTTAATGGGTATCCGTAAACTCCCGTGCTTATTGCGGGAAAGGAAATCGTTCTTATGTTATGCCGCACGGCAAGTTCAAAACATTTTCTGTAGCAGCTTCTTAATAGTTTTTCCTCGTTGTTATTTCCGCCTCGCCATACGGGTCCGACAGTATGAATTACGTACTTTGCTTTTAGATTATATCCTTTGGTAATTTTTGCGTCGCCTGTATGACAGCCATTTAACAACCTGCATTCTTCAAGCAGTTCTCTGCCCGCAGCCCTGTGAATTGCCCCGTCAACTCCACCTCCGCCAAGCAGCGAGTTGTTTGCTGCGTTTACGATTGCATCGGTTTGCTGATGGGTTATATCGCCAAGTACTATTTTTATTCTCTGTAATTCCGCGTCAGCCATTATAAACTTCGCGTTTTGGGAATGGAAATTTTATTCCCTCTTTTTTAAACTCCTGAAGTATTCTGTAGTTTATCTGAGAACGGATCGCAGCATACATTTCCTGGTCTTTAATCCATACCCATAATTTTGTAACTATACCAAGTTCTGTAATTTCAGAAAAGGAAACGCTCGGCGGGAATTCTTTTAACACAAGTTCGTTTTCGTTTCCGAGTCTTATAAGTATTTCTTTTACCTTTTCAAAATCCGCGTCGTGCGATATTGTAACCGGAATTTCTATCTGTGTCTTGTTTACATAGCTTCTGTTTATAACTTCTTTCTCTATAAAGAAAGAGTTCGGAACGATAATCATAACTCCGGAATTTGTTTCAACCTTTGTACTTCTTGCTGAAATAGAAACCACAGTCCCCATTTTACCCGCTATTTCAATAAAGTCGCCTTCTTTTATCGGTCGTTCAAAAAGTATTATCAGCCCGCTTATAAAATTGTTTGCAATATTCTGCAAACCAAAACCTATTCCGACCATTATTGCCGCACCCCCCGCAAACAATAGCGATACGTTAATACCGGCAGAGCTTAACGCAATCAATAAACCTATTACCAGCATGATATAATTAATTATTCTGGCAATTGAGCGTCCCACCCCCTCGCTGATTTCATTTCTGGGAAAGACTCGTTTAAGGAGAAAACGCCTTAGCAGCTTGGAAATTATTAGGATGAAAATAAATACAGCGGCAAATACAATAATGGAAATAAGTGTAATCGCCTCTCCGCCTATTTTAAACAACTCGTAATGCAGGAAGTCCATGTTTTAATCCTTTGTGTTAATAACTTTCCTCATCCGTCGGAAACTTATTTTCCTTAACGTCGCTTATATACCGTATGAATGCATCTTTCATATCCTGTGCAAGGTTCATGTATTTTCTCACAAACCTCGGCTTGAACTCCTCTATCATTCCGAGCATATCCTGTGTGACGAGCACCTGTCCGTCGCAGTAAGGTCCGGCTCCTATGCCGATTGTTGGAATTGTAAGCGCATCAGAAATTTTCTTCCCGAGTTTTGCTGGTATCTTTTCAAGCACTATCGAAAAACATCCCGCTTTCTGTAAAATCAGTGCGTCTTTATAAATCTGGTCGGCTTCCGATTTGTCTATGCCTCGTGTCTTGTAACTGCCGAATTTGTTTATTGATTGTGGCGTCAGTCCAAGGTGCCCCATTACGGGTATCCCAATCTCAACAAGCCTTCTGACCGTTCCGGCAATGTAGTTTCCGCCTTCCATTTTTATTGCGTCGCATCCCGTTAGCTTCATAACCTTTCCGCAGTTGCGAACGGCATCGTCCTCGCCAACCTGATAGCTCATAAAAGTCATATCCGCGACTACCATTGCCCTTACAACTCCTTTGCGAACTATCGAGGCGTGGTATATCATGTCTTCAAGCGTTACGGGAAGAGTTGTTTCGTTTCCCTGAATAACGTTGCTTAGCGAATCGCCCACAAGCACAAGCTCTATTCCCGATGCATCAAGGAATTTCGCCGTAAGATAGTCATACCCCGTCAGCATTGTTATCTTTTCGTGGTGGTTTTTCATAAGCTGCAGAACCTTTGTGGTTATATGCTGCGCCTCTTTCGAGATTAATTTTTTAACCGGCATTCACTCCCCCTTTTTTTAATAATAAATCTGAATAAGATACTTTTATAAATTGTTTTTCATTAAGCCCGAAATGTTCTATGAGCTTTTTCATTTCTTTCCTTGCTTTTGAAATCGTTTTTATTATTACTTCAAACTCCAGAAATTTCCCGAGTCCTTTAACCGCGTCTATGTGTATTCTTATATTGTCTATGATAAAGATTTCTCTTTCTTTCTTAACAATAACAAGTTTTTTGTATAATGAATTTAATATGCTTGCCAAAGCCTGCGGAGTGTCTGTTTCGGAAATCGTATAATCGGAAACCCTCTTCCGTTTTCTATTTCCTCGGTAATAGTGTATAAGATTTCCATTTATACCGTCGATTATTCTGAGCTTAAGCCGTCCTTTCTTAACCTTGTAATAAATATCCTCCTGATTCTGTATTAACACCTCGTACTTTTTACCTTTGCAGAATTCCTTTGCAAGATTTCTTATCTCCGCGGGATTTTCTATCTCAACTTTTATTTCAAGGTTTTTGCTCACTTTTCTTTATCTGTAAGTATTCCGCGTGTGCTTTTTGAAATAAAATCTATAATTAAATCCGTTTCTTTCGTTTGTGGCTGAGAGGATTTTATCTCCTTTACTGCATTGGAAATATTTAGTCCTGATTTATAAAGTAATCTGTAAAACTCTTTTATTGAATCTATTTGCTCCTGTGTAAATCCCCTTCTCTTTAAACCTATAACGTTCACTCCCTCATACTTCATCGGATTGCTGCCGGCTATTATATAAGGAGGAACATCCTTCACCGCCTTCGTAAACCCCGCCAGCAGTGCATGAGCGCCTATCTTAACAAATTGATGTATTGCAACAAGTCCACCGACAATTCCCCAATCGCCGACCTCTACATGCCCTCCGAGGTTTCCGCTGTTTGCTATAATAACATTATCTCCGATTTTACAATCATGCGCTACGTGTGAATAAGCCATTAATAGACAATTTTTTCCGACAATCGTTCTACCACTTGCCTTTGTTCCCCTATTAAGCGTTGCGTATTCGCGGACTACTGTGTTCTCGCCTATTTCAAGCGTTGTAACCTCGCCTCCGAATTTAAGATCCTGTGGAATCGTGGAAATGACAGCACCATGATGAAACTTAACGCTATCAGAAATTCTTGCACCGTCGTCAATAATCACATTCGAACCTATCGTAACGTTATTCCCGATTACAACGTCATCCTTTATAACCGTGAAGTCGCCAATTGTTACGTTTTTACCTATTTGTGCTTTATTGCTTACTGAATTCAACGCCATCGCCTATAAAGTTTTTTCAATTAAAAAGTCTTCCTGGTTTGCGTTTGCCTTCGTTATCATCTCTGCAATTAAACCAAGCGAAAAGAACTGCACACCCACTATCGCCAGAAGCACACCCGCTATAAACAGAGGCCTGTTGCTTATATACGCCCCTTCAACAAATTTCAGGATTGTGAGATATGCAATAATGACAAATCCCGCAGCACCCGAGAGCATTCCCAGCATTCCAAATAGATGAAGTGGTTTCTTTATATACTTGGTCGTGAACATAACGGTAAGCACATCAAGAAACCCGTTTATAAACCTGCTCGCTCCGAATTTTGTTTTTCCGAATTTTCTCGGGTGATGTTTCACTACCTTTTCTGTTACTCTAAACCCTGATAAATGCGCCAATGCGGGTAAATACCTGTGCATTTCACCGTAAACCTTTAGTGATTTAACTACATCTTTTCTGTATACTTTTAAGCCGCAGTTAAAATCATGCAGCCTTACTCCGGAAACTTTTGAGGTTACAAAATTGAATATTTTTGAAGTGTTGCGTTTTATAAAAGGGTCGTATCTTACTTTCTTCCATCCCGTCACTAAATCGTATCCCGACTGTAATGTCTTTATTAGGTCGGGTATTTCACGCGGGTCGTCCTGCAGGTCTGCATCCATCGTTATAACAAAACTTCCCTTTGCTGCTTTGAATCCTGCCGCAAGAGCCGCCGACTTACCGTAGTTCTTCCTGAATTTTATACATTTAAACCTTTTGTTTGCAGCGTTAAGCTCGCGGATTCTATCGAATGATTTGTCCGTGCTTCCGTCATCCACAAAAATTACTTCATAGTTGCAGTTCAAAGAACCAAGCACGCTTTCAAGCAATCCCGCAAGCTCTTTTAACGACTCCTCTTCGTTTAGTAACGGTACAACCACCGATACTGATTGATTGTTCAGGTTTAATACCTTGTTGTCCTCTCTTGCCTCGTTTTGCGCCTGTGGATTATCTTTCTTGTAGCTTTTTTGTCTGTTATGATATCTTTTCCTGTAATTCTGCCTCCCTCGGTTAATTCCGGGTTTGTTCTTATGTCCGCCGTGGTTTTTATCTTTTCCGTTGCTATCCTGCATAAATTAATTTTTTACTTTAACCTTAAATATAACGAATTAAAAAAGTGTATTGTATTCAAAAAGTTCTTTCTTTTTCTTAACCTTGTTAACGGCTTGTTGACCCGTATTTCTGCCCGTAAACTATTTTATAATTTATCACTTTCCTAAAATCAATAAAGTTCTTGCTGTTTACCGGCAAAACTGTTTATTCTTAATCTCGCCCCTCGTAATAAATGGTTTATTGTTTTTCTTCTCACTATTTGTGGAGTAGGGCTAAAAACCAGGCGTTTTTCTCTATTCTCTCTTAATAAGATACCCGCACTGAAAATTATCTTCTTTTTCCCTTGACATTCATAAAAAACAACCATATATTATATTTGTTAAAAATATACCATTATTATAGCAATTTATCCTAAATAAATTGCTATAAAATCAAATATTGTTTGATAAACTACTGTTATAACAATCTATTCAATTAATCCACAATAATTCTCCAGTAAAAGTACGATAATAACACGATATTAGTACGCTCTACTTGGCCTTTTCTCCCGCTTTTTCCCGCATGTTTCCCGCTCAAAGCACACCCGACACCCTCCTAAGGTCAAAACACTAAATCCTGAATATTAACAAACATCTCAGTCTCGTCATATCCGCGAAATCCGTTTATATTATTCACCCCTGCTCTAAATCCGTTCTTATCATAAAATAAATCAGCTCTTATAGCGTGCATTCTTCGATTTATCTTTTAACATAATAAAAATGATTTTCATCCGTGTAAATCATAACCCACCTGCTATTTCTGTGTGCCTTCTTAATAAAAATATTAAAATCAATATGAGTCGTTTTATCAGGTAAATCATAATTCATCCGCTTAGTCTGCTTACGTTCTTTTATCTTTTTCTCTTTCCCTGAAATGATTTTCAATTGATTTTATTCTATAAAAAATTGATATTTAATATTATCATTAATTTAATAATATTAAAGATAGCCGGATTTATATCAATTTTAATTAATAAAATAGTTTAACGATGAACTCAGGGAAAAAGGTAATCTGGCTTTTATTGTTTTTTGCTCTTTCTAAAATAATTTTAGCCGAAAATTCTCCTCAACTTCTAAATAAATGGATAAATCATACTGACCTTAAGAATGTTGTTTCCGTTTCGTTCGATAGGACTGCCCCTTATGCTTATTGTGCCACTACGGGAGGTCTTTTTGTTGTTGACCTAAGCAAGAAAGCTGTTGTTAAGAAATATACTAATATTGATGGTCTGCTGAATAATAATCTTACATCTGTTTATGTTGACACTCTCGACAGGCTCTGGATTGGAGCGGCGGATGGCTCGATTGTTATTCACGAATTTTCAACGGGAAAATTCAGGTATATTTACGATATTAAAAACTCAAGTGAGAATAATAAGTCGGTTAATGATTTTGTTCAGTACGGGGGCAGTATGTTCATCGCAACAGGGTATGGGATTCAAAAGATTTCTGTTGCTAATCTGAATTTTCTTGATGCTCCTTATTATACTCTTGGGTTTTATACGACAAAATCAAAGGTTGTTACCCTTTCGATTAAGAACGATACGCTTTACGCGGGTACGGCGGTAGGGGTTGCATACGCAAGGATTACGAATAATAATCTGAACAATCCTGCCTCTTGGGCAAACTATTCTACTTCTCCGTTTGGTCTTAATATAAAGTCTTCGGAGGTTGTTGGTACAAAGGTTTTTTTCTGCTCTGAAACAGGCATGGGATATTTTGAGAATGGTGGCTGGGTTCCGAATCCAAATCCCGCGACGACTGGAAAGAATGTTATAGATATTCGAAGGGGCGGAAATAATCTTTATTATATTGTTAACAACACAATTTTGGTTTCTTCGATTGATAATTTGAATACGGGCAGCGAGTTTGGTCCGACGGATTCATATCTTTCGCTTGGGGTTGATAATACGGGGAACCCTCTTGCAGGTGTCACAGAGAAAGGTTTGATGGTCCAAGACAATAGTGGTCAGTTTGAGTATCTTTTTCCTGATTGTCCGAATAGAAATTCGTTTGATAATTTATCGATTGATGGAAACGGCGTTCTCTGGGCTGCAGGTGGACAAACTGATGCAGGTTTTTATAAGTTTGACGGGATTAAGTGGGAGTCGTTTACAACGGCTACAAAACCGGAGATTGGGAATAGTAATTGGTTTAGAAGGATTGTTGCCGGCGAGAATAAGGTCTGGGCGCTTAGCTTTGGCGGAGGGGCAACCCTGATTGAGGGCAATTCTATTAGGAATTACAATACTTCGAACTCTGTACTGCCGGGGAGCGATGACCCAAATTTTTGCGTGCCTTTTGGAGGGGCGTTCGATAATTTCGGGTATTTCTGGATGTCATTTTTTAAGACGAATAATGCAACCGGTCTTTATAAACATGTGATGGATTCTGTGTTTTTTCCGTACCCGAATCCGAGTATTATAAACAATACTAATTTCGGACAGGTTGCTATTGACAACTATAATACTAAATGGATAGAATCTATTGCATTCCCGGGAGGACTTTATTTTTTCAATGATAACGGCACGGATACATTGTATTATGACGATGTGTACGGGGTTTACTATGCGAATGATTTTGAGGGAAACACCGTGACGGGCGTGATTGTTGATAAGAACAACGAGGTGTGGGTTTCAACGAATAATGGAGTGTTTATTATACGTAACCCTCTTGCCGCTATTCAAAACCCGAATCAAAAACCGCCTGCAGAAAAACTTGGTATAATTTCGGGAAATTTGAAGGTTCCTTTTACAGAAAATTGCAGGTGTATAAGTATTGATGTTTTAAACCAAAAATGGATTGGTACGGAGAATAACGGGGTGTTCCACCTTTCCAGCGACGGCTCAACGCTGATAGAGACTTTTAACGTCACTAACAGCCCCCTGCTTAGCAATCAGATTAATTCGATTGCTGTGAGCAATCAGGACGGCAGGGCGTATTTCGGAACACTTAACGGACTTTCTTCAGTGCAGACGGACGCCATTGTTCCATTAAAAGAATTTGATAGGATTGTTTGTTCGCCGAATCCGTTTGTGCTTCCTCCAAGAGTGAATTTAAAAATTGACGGACTTATAGAAAATACGTCAGTCAAGATTTTGTCAATTAGCGGTGACGTTATGGCGGAGTTCGATTCGCCGGGCGGAAGGATTGCCTCGTGGGACGGCAAGGATAAAAAAGGTAAATACGTTCCTTCAGGAATTTATTTAGTTGTCGGTTTCGATAAAGACGGAAAAAAAGTCGGCAAAGGAAAACTTGCCGTAGTTAAACAATAACCGTAATGCTTGTTATTCCTGTTATTGATATTCAAAATGGAAAGTGCATTCGCTCTGTTCAGGGACATTTTGAGTCTTCAAATTTTTATTCGGATAATCCGGTAAAGGTTGCGCGACTTTTCAGAAAAGAAAATTTTAAGTGTATTCATATTACAGACCTTAACGGCGCGATTGAGGGCGAGATGCAGAACTTCCCGATTATTAAAGAAATCTGTAAAACGCTTGATGTTCCTATCCAGCTGGGCGGAGGAATACGCGACTTTGATACGGCGCAAAGAATTATTGAAGAACTTGGAGTTTACCGCATCGTAATCGGCACTGCTGCAATTACAAATCCCGGGCTTATTGAAAAGATTATTTCTGTTTATTCACCTTCGAAACTTGTAATTGGAATTGATGAAAAGCTTAACAACGTGGTTACGAACGGATGGGTTAACTATGCTAATATTACTCCGCTTGGATTTGCTAAGATGATGGACGGTCTTGGAGTGAAAAGAATAATTTATCAGGATGTAACACGCGTGGGTAATTGCTCGGGACCATTTATTGACAGGCTTTTAGAAATTGCAGAAAATACAAACGGTTTAAAGATTACTTCCGCTGGAGGAGTCGGCGGGTATACACACCTTAAAATGCTTACGGACTTAAAGAACCCGAAGATTGATTCTGTTATGCTTTCGAAATCTCTTTACGAAAACAAGTTTCCCTGTCAGGCCATCTGGCGAGATTCAGAGCGACTTGATACATCTCTTGAACTGCCAAAAGTTAAAAAATGAAACCCGTTTATTTAATAATTGTATTTGTTTCCATTCTTCTTTCGCTGCCAAATAGCGGTTACTCCCAAAATACAAAGTTTAAGATTGCACGGTTAAAGTATTCAGGCGGAGGCGACTGGTATAATGACCCCTCGGCTGAGGTTAATATGATGACCTTCCTTAAAAGCAATACAGCTATCGATGTTGATGAACCAAAGTTTTATTCTGTTGATGTTGCTTCCGAAGACATTTTTAAGTATCCATTTATATTGCTTACCGGACACGGCAATATCTCTTTTTCAGACAACGAAGTAAAACGACTGAGAAAATACGTTGAGAACGGCGGGTTCATTTATGCCGATGATGACTACGGTATGGACGAGGCATTTAGGAGAGAGATTAAAAAGGTTTTTCCAAATGACGAAATGAAAGAACTTCCTTTCAATCATCCTGTTTATAATTCACATTTTAAGTTTTCAAATGGTCTTCCTAAAATTCATGAGCATGATTCAAAACCTCCACAGGGATTTGGATACTGGATTAACGGGCGGCTCTGTGTTTATTACACATACGAGACAAACCTATCCGACGGCTGGGCTGACCCAAGAGAACATGATGACCCAAAAGAAAAACGAGAGGAGGCTCTTCAAATGGGAACCAACATCATTGTTTATGTTCTGAGTAATTAGTTTCTCTTATCTCTCACTTTGTAAAAATGGTCTCGCCTTTCAGCAAATATATCGTTCTTTTCATTAATGTGTTTATCCCGTGCAAGTTCGGGATTTATTTTTATAAATGTTATTTCTTCTTTCTCTTTTGAGCCTCTTGCGAGATATTCTCCTTTGGGGTTAAGTATCACGCTCTCACCCGTAAAGTTAAGACTTTTTTCTCCGTTAATATCTTCGCCAACTCTGTTTGCTGTTATTGTGTAAACATGATTCTCGAGGGCCCGCGTAAACATTGCCGTCTGACAGTATTGCATTACGAGGTTTGACGGATGACAGATAATGTCCGCTCCTCGTAGTGCAAGCGACCTCGCTGCCTCAGGATATATCCAGTCGAAACAAATCATCATTCCGATTTTAACAAAACCAAAATTTTCATTAAAGATCTCATACACCCAGAAACCTGTGTTGCCCGGCTCAAAGAAGCTTTTCTCGTCATAAAAGAGGTGTGTCTTTCTGTAAACTCTGAACTCGCCGTTTGGATAGACAAGTATGGAGGAGTTAAAATAAATTTCTTTGTTGTCTTCCTTTATGGATTCGCAAAAACCCGAAACTATGTATGCATCCTTTTCTTTGCTTATTCTCTTAAGCATGCTGCAGAATTTTCCCGTGTCTGGGTTTTCTGAAACATGTTTAAGCTCTCCCTTTTCGCCGAATAAATATCCCGAATTTGCAAGCTCTGGAAGAACAAGCAGGTCAAAATCTTCGCTTGAAATAAGGTCGCCTACCTTTTCAATATTCTTCTTTGGTTTTGCAAACTCAGGCTTAAATTGTAAGTATCCTACTTTCATGTCTTTAGTCCTTTAAATAATTATAATAAATTACTCGCAAGCTCTGCAAGTTCTGACCGCTCGCCCTTTTCAAGGTTTACGTGTGCATAAAGCTTTTGTCCCTTGAAGTGCTCTATCAGGTAAGATAGCCCGTTCGATTCTGAGTCAAGGTATGGATGGTCTATCTGATATATATCTCCCGTGAAGACAATCTTTGTACCTTCGCCGACTCTTGTTATTATTGTTTTAATTTCGTGCGGTGTTAAATTCTGCGCTTCATCAACAATAAAAAATATTCTCTGCAGGCTTCGTCCTCTGATATAGCTAAGCGGTTCAACAAGAAGCTTTTCTTCTTTAAGCATTGTGGAAATTGCTTGATGGTTTCTGTCTGTATCGGGATACTGGTCTTGTATGACCTTTAGGTTATCCCACAAGGGCTGCATGTATGGCGCCAGCTTGCTGTCAACGTCTCCGGGCAGATATCCAATGTCCTTATTGCTAAGCGGTACGACGGGTCTTGCTATGTATATCTGCCGGTACTCTTTTTTCACGCTAAGCGCCGATGCAAGCGCCAGCAGCGTTTTCCCTGTGCCTGCTTTTCCTGTTATTGAAACAAGCGGTAGGTTTTTATTGATAAGTGCATTCATGGCAAAGGTCTGCTCTGCATTTCGCGGCATGATTCCGTATGCGGGATTTTTGTCAATTCGCTCAACAAATTCTTTTGTTGGCGTCAAATGCCCAAGTACAGAATGGCTCTTATTTCTGATAATGTAAAATTTGTTCGGATGGACCTCGCCTTTATCTTTTTTAATGACCTCTGTTGCGGGAATCTGAAATGGAAGTGTATAGATTTTGTTTAGCAACTCGTCATCAAATTCTTCGACAACCCCTTTGCCGCTGTAAAGCTCGTCAATGCTGCCTATCCTGTCGGTTGTGTAATCTTCTGAGAGCACACCAATGGCTTTTGCCTTCATGCGAAGGTTAACGTCTTTTGTAACAAGAATTACAGACTTGTTATCTTTTGCTTTATTCTTAAGCTCAAATACCGTGCTTAAAATCCTGTGGTCAGCAGTGTCTTCTCTGAAAATATCTCTTATCTCGTCGTTGATCCCTTTGGTAATGGCTATTCTTACTTTCCCTTTTCCTTTTCCAAGTGAAATGCCTCCGTTGAAAAGTGCCTTGCCTGTCAACTCGTCCAGTTTGCGCGCAAAGTCACGTGCATTAAGGTTAATGACCTGGCTTCCGCGTTTAAAATGGTCTATCTCTTCAATAACCGCAAGCGGGATAACGATGTCATTATCCTTAAACTGGTTTATACACGTTCCGTCGTGAAGAATTACGTTTGTATCAAGAACAAATGTTTTAGGTGCTCCGTTTTTTGCCATTATGTATATATTTAATTTTCTTCTTCGTAGAAATATCTCGTTAATATGCCTGTTATTTTCCTTCCCATGTCAAGCTCAAAAGAGGTTTCATCTTTCTGCAATGCTTCTTTAACACCCTCAAAGGAACCGTATTTTCTTAAAAGTTTCTTCGTGGTTGCATCGCCTATTCCTATTATATCGGTCAGCTCTGATGTTAACGTTCTTTTGCTTCTTAAGGTTCTGTGAAATTCTATTGCAAACCTGTGTGCCTCATCGCGTATCCTTTGCAGCAGTTTTAAACCGCTGGAGGTTTTTGGTATTGTATGCGGGTCAGAATCATCGGGCATATAAACTTCTTCCAGCCGTTTTGCAAGGCCTATTATGTTTATTCCTTTTGTCTTTTCTTTATCAGATTCTTTCTTGTCATTTGCAATTTTAGTGCCCATATCTCTTAAAACTTTTACGGCAGAGGAAAGCTGGCCTTTGCCTCCGTCAATAACTACAAGGTCGGGCAGTTTTTCTTCCTGTCTGCGAAAACGGCGGTGTATAACTTCTCGCATTGAAAGAAAGTCATCGGGTTCTCCCGTTTCGTTTGTTACTGTTCTGATTTTATACTTTCTGTAGTCTGACTTTTTGGGTTTTGCATTTTCAAACACGACCATAGAGGCAACAGTATCCGTTCCCTGTATGTGTGATATGTCAAAACACTCTATGCGTTTGGGGATTTTGTGCATCCGTAAGTCACGTTTTAAAGCATCCAAAGAAGGTGCTGTGTATTCTCTCTTCATTTTCGCAAGCTTTAGCTCATCAAGCATATACTTTGCGTTTGTTTCAACCATCCTTATTAGTTTTACCTTCTCTCCGATTTTTGGTACTGTTATCTCAGCCTTTCCGCCCTTCTTTTCACTCAGCCATAGTTCGAGCGCTTCTATGTTTTCAGTCTCAAGCGGTAAAAAAATCTCGTCGGGAATAAATTCTGCCTTGCTATAGTAATTAGTTACAATGTTTTCAACAGATTCTTCAGGTGGCTTTTCAAGAACGTTTGAAAGGTAATAATGAGTTTTTCCTATTACTCTGCCGTCGCGTATTTTTAACACCATTCCGCATGCATCATTGTCTTCCTGAACAACAGCAAAAACATCGCGGTCAACTATTTCATCACCGGCCATTTTTTGCTTTGCTTTATACACCTGCAGCGCTTCTATTTTGTCGCGCATCTTTGCCGCCTGTTCAAATTTCATGTTTTCGGCAAGAGCATTCATTTTTCCTTTCAGGTCTTTTTCTAGCGTTTCAATCTTCCCGTTCAGGAGTTTTGCAACCTGATTAATCATTTCTTTATACTCGTGTTCCGGTACAAGCCCTACGCACGGCCCTTCACACTTGTTTATGTGGTAATCAAGACAGACTTTATACTTGCCTGAAGCAATGTTCTCTTCTGAAAGGTTTAAATTGCAGGAACGGATTGTAAAGATATCCCGAATAGATTTTAATGCAAAGCGCATGGTTTTTACGTCTGTGTAAGGACCGAAATACTTTGAGCCGTCATTGCGTTTTGACCTTGTGGGAAAGACTCTCGGGAACCTTTCGTTGGTTATCACTATGTAAGGAAAGGTTTTGTCGTCTTTAAGAAGGACGTTGTAGCGGGGTTTTAATTTTTTGATGAGGTTAAATTCGAGTATAAGAGCCTCTACTTCCGAGTCTGTTACAATGACATCAAGGTCTGTAATTTTTGACACCATCGATTCTGTTTTTGCACCCTGGGGACGTGACTGGAAGTACTGTCTGGCGCGGCTTCGGAGTGATTTAGCTTTCCCTACATATATAACTTTGTTCGATGCATCTTTAAACTGATACACTCCTGGCTTTACGGGCAGATTATCAAGCTTATTTTTGATATTGTCAGACTTCTCTATGATATTATTTTTGATTTTTTCTGTCAATCTTTAATTTACTAAATTTTCTTATAATTTTTTATAATATCAACATAATTAGTTAACCCTCATATCCGTAAATCATTTTAATAAAAACAAACTATTAAGAAATTAAAGGCTCCCTGTTTTCTACTTTTTAGAAAAAGATAAAATAATTTCTCGTGCTCTCTTTGCGCCTTTGCCTTTGAGTAGCAGATGAGTTTATTCAGATTTTATTTTTCGAGATCATTTCTCTGGGCGGGTTTTCCTTGCTATAAAATCCGTTAATGCTGTAATTTAATTATTAACGTATTGTTCAATTTCTTTTTTCAATTTTAGATAACCTTTTCCATTCAGGTGAAGACCGTCAAATGAATAAATTGTATCTAGCTCATTCCTTTCTGTCTTCAGTATATCAAAAAGATTCACATAAGTAAAACCATACTTTTCTGTTAAGTCTATTAAACTTTTATTAATGGCTATTATGTCATCGTTTTTCCTCCTTTGGTCATTAAGTGTTGGCAAAATACTTTGTAAATAAAGCTTCGTTCTCGGTGATTTTTCTTTAATCAAGATTAACAATCTTTCATAATTCGATATAATTTTTTCAATAGTATTTCCTTCTGCTAGGTCATTTGTTCCTATCATTAAAAAAATCTTTTTGGGGCTTGAGCTTAGTATTACATCTGATCTGTCAATTACGCCGTTTATTACATCTCCATTTATTCCTCGATTAATAATATTTTCGTTTCCAAAAAGTTCATGCCAATCACAAAAATTGGTTATACTATTGCCTAAAAATATTATTTTATTCGTGTCGTATGGCATAATTTCAAAAATACTCCTTTTTGTTTTGTAATAAAGGCTATAGTCTTGCTCGATTTCTAACAATTTTGCGCTATTTTGTTTCAAATAATTAAAACCGCCCTTTTTATGAATAATATATCCTCCAAATAGGATGAATAAAATGTTAATTATAACAGAAAGTACAAGCGTTTTTTTCATTGCCTTTTATTTTTTATATTAATATTTGGTTTAGTTGTTGAAAACTATAGTACTATCATGATTTAATCAATCAACAAAGAAACTCTCTAACTCCAATATCATTTGTATAAACTGCATCATAGAGATCTTTTGCGTTAAATGTAGTATCTCCAAGTTAATTTAAGCAAAAGCAGATATCAAAGGTGTTTGTTGTTTCATTTACTGTTCTAATAGTTATTGATAACTGCTGATAAAATTTGATTCTCAAATATCTGGATTTTTCATATAAAGTAGTTATTTATTCGGATAAATAAAATTAAAAAAAACTTAGAATCACTGATTTTAAAATCCTTAAATTTTGTTTCTTTCCTGTAGTAATTAAACTTTTAAAAGCCTTTCTTCTATGGTGTGGCATTATTGTCAGAATTTATATATTTTTCCGCAATTGAATTTTTAAATAAAACATCTTTCTCATGAAAAAAATAATCTTTGTAATCGTTTTAATTGCTTTGCTCGCCGGCTCGTTTTTCCTATACAAGGGACAGAAAAACCTTATTGCCGACGATAAAGATGAAAAGTGCTGCAATACTGAATGCACCCAAAAAGAAAACTGTCAGAAACAGTGCGACGGTAAATGCGAAACATGTACAAAACAGTGTGAATCAATGAAAAACACAAACAATGAAGGTCAGTCACAGATGAAAAACTGCCCTAAAACAAACTGCTCACAAAAAACAGAAGCTGGTTCAACAAAAGGTTCCTGTACTTATAGAAAATAATTTTTATCTTATAAATTATAATTTTTATAACCCGGCAGCAACCGGGTTTTTTATTACGAAATTTGTTAATAACTTACTATTAACTTCTTAATAACAACAATCTGTTAACAAATTTTACTGCATTAACCGGGGTTTATAATCCCGTCTCTCTAATAACTCCTTTTTTCCATTCTTTTATAAACATTCTATAAACACGGTATTCCTTAATTGCTTTTTAATTTCAAAACAAATAGATATTTTTTAACACTATTAACAACGCTATTACTATTACTTTATCTAATATATAATAAAAAGATATAATAAGTGCTTGAGAAATTATACATAAAGAATTATCTGATAATCAAAGAAGCCGAAATGATTTTCTCTAAGGGGCTTAATATTCTCACAGGCGAGACGGGTGCCGGCAAGTCCATTATTCTTGATGCCTTGGGGCTTATATTGGGCGAGAGAGCAAACTATTCGATTATCAGAAACGAGAATTCCCGGCTTATTGTTGAGGGATATTTTGATTTCAGCAATAATAGTAATGTGTTAAAGTTCTTATCAGAAAAAGAACTTATTTCTGACTCAAACAACAAAGGCTCTGTCATAATTAGAAGAGAGCTTACCAAAAAAGGTGTCAGTAGAAGCTTTATTAACGATTCACTCGTAAATATATCCGACCTTAAAGACTTTGGTGATTTGATTGTAGACATTCACTCTCAAAACGAGCACCAGTCCCTGTTAAATAAGGAAACCCATTGCGAATTTCTGGATAATTTTATTCAGGGAAATATATTAAAAGATAAATATCAGAAAGTTTTTTTAGAATTAAAAGAAAAAACAGAAATATTAAAAACACTTTTAAACAAGAGAGATGACATTATCAGCCGGAAAAGTTTTCTTGAATTTCAACTGAAAGAAATAAATAATGTTAACCCCCTTCCAAATGAAGATAGCGAGCTTTTAAACGAGCTTAACAAGATGGAAAACGCAGAGGAAATCAGCACAGCCGTTTGTAATGGTATAAATTATTTATATGAAAACGATTCTAATATGCTTTCAAATTTGTCATACATAATTAAAGAATTAAAGAAAGCCGTAAAGCACGACCGCGAAATAGAAAAGTATATATCAACCCTTGAAGAAATTTTATCATCCGCGAAAAATGTTTCAGAAGAATTAAGAGACTATGTTAAGGAGGTAAATTTTGACCCGGAAAGAATAGAAATTATCAGAAACCGCCTTGGTACTCTTACTTTTTTAAAGAAGAAGTATAATTTAAGCATAGAAGGATTAATAACTAAAGCTGCCGAACTTACAGAACAGTTTAACCTCTCTGAAAATTTTGACTATGAAATCGAAAAATTGAGTAAAGAGGTTCAGGATAAAAAGGCACAGGTGTTTGCAGTAGCGGAAGAACTTTCCTTAGTTAGAATTAAACACGGTAAGACACTTGAAAAGAAAGTGAACTCTTACTTTAAGGAGGTTGGACTTGAGTCTGCAGAATTTAAAGTCAGCTTAAACCGTTTTATAGCGGCGACTGATGGCTCAGACGACCTGTCTTTTAAAAAAGGAAATGTAACATATAAACTCTCAGCCGCGGGAATTGACAATGTTGAGTTTCTGATAAAAGCAAACAAAGGAAGTGAATTCACCCCTTTAAGAAAAACAGCGTCGGGCGGCGAAGTATCAAGAATAATGCTTTCCTTAAAAGCATCTCTGTCAGGAAAAGAAAATATACCTATTCTTGTATTCGATGAAATTGATGCAGGTATAAGCGGACGCATCGCAGGAAAAGTTGGTACAGTTTTATTTGAACTTTCAAAAACACACCAGATAATCTCTATAACACACCTTCCCCAGATTGCAGCTATGAGCGATAAACATTTTTATGTCAGCAAAAAAACCGTCGGCAGTGAAACCATTGCTGAAATTAATGACCTGCAGGAAGAAAACATTATTACCGAAGTTGCTCGCCTTCTTAGTAGTGAAAAAATTACTGACGCCTCTAAGAAAACAGCTAAAGAACTTAGGAGTTTAAAAAGAGAAAAATAATTTATTGTAAGAAAGAAACTCTCCCCGTTGATACATCATAAACGGCACCGACAATTTTTATCTCGCCTTTGTCTTCCATTTCTTTTAGTATCGGACTGTTTTTACGTATATACTCTATTCCAAGTTCAACGTTTGTTTTTGCAACCATATCAACAAGTTCATAATTTTTAGACGAAACTTCTTCGCCGGGATTCAACAAGACTGTTTTACTAACCGCTGGCTTTATTTCTTTTACAATATCAGTAATATTTCCAAGTTCTACGTTATCTATTGCACCCTTTACTGCACCGCAGCTCGTATGTCCCATTACAACTACAAGTTTTGAACCTGCAACTTTACAGGCGTACTCCATACTGCCAAGCACTTCTTTTGTGATAACGTTGCCGGCAAGCCTGTTTACAAATATATCCCCAATACCGGCATCAAATGCAATTTCTGGAGGAACCCTCGAATCCATACATCCATATACCACTGCGAATGGATATTGATTGTGAGAGGTCAACTCAATTTCCGCATCGTAATCAATGTCTGAACGCGTATTGTGAAGAAACCTTTCATTCCCGTTTTTAAGTAAAACGATTATGGAATCGGGCGTAAGTGATTGTTGAAACTCCTTTGTTTTAGGATATGAAACTTCCTTGTGCTGTGCAGTTGCACTTAAAGATAAAATAAAACTTAAAAGTACTATCAGATTTTTCATTTTTAAACTTTTTCTCTATAACACTATTAGTCATCCGATAGTTCAAACCATTTCTTTACTTCAATAAAATTGTTTTGCTCATACTTATACCTGTATTCATTTGTTTGATTATTATAAACATAATCATCCTGCCATTCTTTATAGTTATTCCCTATCTCGCGTAATGCTTTACATATTATCAGCAAATCTTCGTCCGGCATAGTCGGATGCAGAGAAATCCTCACCCACCCCGGCTTTAAAGACAGATCTCCGTGTCTGATTAAATCAGTAATATGTTTTGAATGGTCTTGATCAACGTTTAGAAGATAGTGTCCGTATGTACCCGCACATGCACACCCTCCTCTTACCTGAATGCCGTAACGGTCGCTTAAAAGTCTTACAATTAAATTGTAATGAATATTATCCATGTAAAAAGATACAATACCGAGTCTGTGCTCAATGTTGTCGGCAAGTATATGGAGGTTCGGTATTTCCCTTAATTCCTTAAATGCAATTTTTAAAAGCTGTTCTTCCCTTCTTAGAATATTATCAACTCCCATTTCATTCTTAAGCTCTATGCATAAAGCCGTTCTAATTGCCTGAAGAAATCCAGGCGTTCCTCCGTCCTCTCTTGTTTCAATATCGTTTATGTACATATACTCACCCCACGGATTCGTCCATTCTACAGTGCCTCCACCGGGATGGTCCGGGCTGTAATTTTGATACAATTCTTTGTTAAACACTAACACCCCCGATGTACCCGGTCCCCCAAGAAATTTGTGCGGAGAAAAAAATACTGCATCAAGCCTCGACTCTTCTTCGTCAGGATGCATGTTAATCTCAACGTATGGCGCAGATGCTGCAAAATCTACAAAACAATATCCCCCGTATTTGTGCATCAATTTTGCCATCTCAAAGTAAGAAGTCTGTATTCCCGTTACGTTTGAGCACGCACTGAAAGACCCGAATTTCGTTTTTCTGTCTTTGTACTTAATTAACTCTTTTTCAAGATTATCTATATCGCAGGAGAGGTCATCGCCGGGCTCTACAACAACAACGTCGGCAATGGTTTCATACCAGGATGTTTGGTTGGAATGATGTTCCATGTGTGTGAGAAACACAACGGGTCTTTCTTCTTTTGGAATTACATTTTTGTCTAGCCGCCGTATAAAGTTCTTAAGCCCCAGGATTCTCTGAAACTTGTTTATTACAGTCGTCATTCCAAACCCCGCTGTTATTATAACGTCCTTTTCTCCTGCGTTGCAGTGCTGTTTTATTTTCTTGTGTGCGAGCTTGTAAGCTCTTGTCATTAAAGCACCCGTCTCACTCGTCTCTGTATGTGTGTTCGCAACGTAAGGACCTATCTTTTCTGTTATGGTATCTTCTATTGGTTTGTAAAGCCGGCCGCTTGCAACCCAGTCAGCATATATTAATCTCTGTCTACCGTAAGGACTTTCGTATTCCCTGTTGTTACCAATTGTATTTTGTCTGTATTTCTCGAAATATTTTTCCATCCTCTTTTTTAATCTTTATTTTTCTGCCTCCTAAATCCTAATTAACTACAGTTACTCTCTTGTTTATCCAATTTAAAATATAATCAAGAAATCCGTCTATAAACTCCTTCTTTAAAATCCCGTATTCACTCGTACTGCCTGTTTTCGCCTCTTGAAATAAATGGTTTGCTTTCGGGAATACCTTTATTTCAAAATCTTTATTTCCGGCTTCGGTTAATGCCTGTCTAACAGGTACTTCATTCTGCAAAACAGAAACCTGTAGGTCAAGCCCTCCGAATAAAGCAAGTACAGGACATGTGATTTTATTCCACGTTTCAGCTGGCTCGTGTTTAAGAAAGAATTTCATCCATGTTGAAGTCAGTGTCTTGTATGCATTATCAGTCTTCTCGTTTACCCATTCTGACTTATCGGGTATTTTGGATTTTTCTGTTTCACTGAGATTATCAAACTGTTCTTCTGCACTTTTTCTAATTAGCGATTGCAGCTCCTCCTCGCTTGCACCGTTTACTATCATATACAGAGCGACTTTTGTTTCATCGTAATCCTTGTTAACCCGCACAGAGTCTTCGCCGTTTGCCAGAGATATTAATTTTGTCTGCTCAAGTATAATTTCTGCTCCGTTAACTCCCGTTCCTGCAATTGAAACAATAAATGCAACATCCTTTCTCTTTGAAGCAGTTAAAGGCGCTACTATGCCCCCCTCGCTGTGACCTATCAAGCCAATTTGTTCGGCGTTTATATCATTCCGCTTTTTTAAAAAATCCATCGCAGCCGATACATCTTCCGCAAACTCTTCCGATGTCGATTCGTTAACGGACTTTCCCGTGCTCTCGGCTACACCCCTGTCATCGTACCTTAATACTGCTATTCCATTTGTACTTAAATGCTCCGCAATAATTTTAAATATCTTAAAACCGAGTATGTTCTCGTCCCTGTTTTGTGGACCGCTTCCGGATATCATAATTGCAGCCGGGTGCCTTCCGCTCTTTAATGGTGTTGTGAGCGTGCCGACAAAAGTGATGTCGCCGTTGATGAATTTTATTTCTTCCTCTTTAAAAGAAGCGTTCGATTTATTTTTTTCGTCCTCTTTTGGTTTGTTTGATAAATAAAACGTACCCTTAAAACCTGCTTGTAAAAATTCTCCCGAAATACTGTCTGCTAAATAAACGCCCTTAAACTTCGCTGGTGCGTTCGGAATCTCAAGCTCAAAAGAGATATCAGACGCATTGTAAACAATCTTTGACAACTTAAGCCCGTAAGCACTTTGATCGGGTATGTCAATGCTTCCGTTGTAACCCGTGCCGTCATGCGTAAACTTCACAATTATTTCAAGCTTTGAGGTAGTTAAATCAATGTACCCGTTCCAGTCACCTTTTATGTCATTTTGTGCAAGCACCGATGTGTGCAGGAAAAAAATTAATATCGGTAATATCAGAAATAGTTTTTTCATAGTAGTAAAATTATTATTCGTAAAAATGTAGCTCATAATTCTTTAATCTTAACAAGGAGTAGATACTATTTTCAAAATCCATGTCAATCAGCTTTCCTTTTTCGGTCTATTTTCTAAATAATATAACTATAAACGATTAATCAAAGACACCCTCTCTACTTCAACTTTCCGTAGTAAACCCTTGTTGTGTATTCTAACTTCACCATGCCGCCGTTGTTGTATCTGTCAAACAAGTCTTTAACCTCTTTCATAATTCTCTTGTTTTCTTCTCCCTTGTCGGGCACGTATGATATTGAAAGGATTCTTCCCCTCAGCCCCGCAAGGTCAAGCATTTGAAAGTTTGGAAAGGTTGTCGAAGCAATTTTTTCCTTTTCGAAAAATAAACCCAATAAATTTTTATCCATTAAATCCTTTTCCGCTTCGTGATGTTCGTGCCCTAATGATTTCAATATTCCGTTCATTAGTTTCATAACCGGGGTGTTATTCTTTCTGTCGTTCCATACAACAACCACGTCTCCGTCTTTTCTCAGTATTCTTTTAAACTCTTTCTTTGTTTTCTTAAGGTCAAACCAGTGAAATGCCTGTCCGGCAGTTATTATGTCAACGCTGTTATTTGCAAGTCTTGTCTCTTCTGCCGTGCCTTCAACACTGATAAAGTTTATAAACTTACCCAGCAGGCTTTCTGATTTATCCCTCATTTCCTGATTTGGCTCTACGCCGAAAACGAGGTTACCATTGTTTAAAAATAATCTACTCAGTATCCCCGTCCCGCAGCCAATGTCTGCTATATCCTTCGAGGCGTCAAACCCTATTTTTTTCTCCAGAAAACCTATTATTTGCTCGGGATAACCCGGTCGGTATTTTGCATAATCGTCCGCCTTGCCCGTAAATCTTTTTGTGTGATTGTTCATCCGAATTTCTCCAGTTTTATGTTGTTTGTGCTTACGTTTAATTCCTGCAGAAGTCTCTCCATCGCCTCTACCATCGCCGTCGGTCCGACTATGTAATAAATTGGCTTGTTTACATCATCTATATATTTCAAAATCATTTCTTTGTTTATATAACCAAAGTTATATTTCCAGCTTTTATCTTCTTTGTCGTCTATTGTCGGTATAAACTTAAAACCGCTGTATTCTTTAGCCCATTTTTCAAACTCAGTCAAAAATGCCATTGATGATGCTGTCGGATTTGAATAAAAAAGATATGCCTTGTAAGGCAGTTTCTCATCTACTATATGCTCAACCATGCAACGTACCGGAGTAATACCAATACCACCAATTAAAAAAACCGCCGGTATTAAAGAATCCTCGTGTAGTACCGTATTCCCGCCGAAGCCCGATATTTCAGCCTTTGCACCGATAGGCATTTCAAGTATGTTTTTATTAAATGCCGAGTCAAGAGCCCTTGTGGTGAACATTATGTAATCTTTTTTCGGTGATGATGCAAGAGAAAATAAACGCGAATTTCCTTCCGCATCGTTATGTATAGGTTCCTGAAGAGTTATTCTTGCATACTGTCCGGGTTTAAACTCAAAATCCGATCCACCTCTGTCAAACCACATTGCAATGTTGTTGTTTTGTACTACTTTCCTATCTTTAAGCGTTACTATATTTTTCATAATCAAATATTTAATTACCCCCTATGTTATATTACTCCATATACAAAATAACAAAATCACTAATGAGAAATTAGTCCGTTATTCTTCCATTCTTATACATTCTTGCAATAAAAAGACATTTCTTCATCCGCATCCCCATGCTTAATCCGTGTCCATCCGTGTTCTTTTGCTTCCAAAACAAAAAGGGGCTTTCCGCCCCTTTTCACTTCTCTAAAAATTCTTTTAAAGTTCTTTTACCGATATTCTCTTTTTTAATTGTGAGATGTGCCACGTAATATTTATTTCCTTCGGACAGGTCTCAATGCAGTTAAAAATTGTATGACAGCGCCATATTCCGTCAGGGTTGTCTATGATATCCAGCCTCTCGTCTCCTCCGTCATCGCGTGTGTCAAATGCAAACCTGTATGTCTTCAGCAGTGCTGCCGGACCTATATAATTTTCATTCGTCCATGTTGAAGGACACGAGGTTGTGCAGCATCCGCAGAGTATGCACTTTGCCGCCTCAAATAATTTCTCTGCATCTTCGTTTGATTGCAGTCTTTCGCTGTTTGGCGGTGGCGGTGTCTTTGCGATAAGATATGGCTTTATTACTTCGTACTTTGAGAAGAAGCTCGACATATCTACGACTAAATCTTTTATAATCGGTAATGAAGGTAATGGCTCGATAACAATAGTCTTGCTCGTGTTCATATCCTTTAAAAGAAGCGAGCAAGCAAGCCTGTTCTTTCCGTTTACCTTTATCCCGTCGCTGCCGCAGATTCCGTGGGCGCATGAACGCCGGAATGTCAGCGTTCCATCGTATTTCCACTTTATCTCATGCAGTACGTCAAGCAAGCGCCAGTCACCGCTTATGTTTGGGAGCGAGTAATCCTGATAGTAAGGTTTGTCATCCTTTTCAGGGTTATAACGGAGAATCTTTAATTTAATGTCCATATTATTTTAATTTAAAATCTTCTTTTAAAATTTTTATGTATTTATCTTTGTCAACGCATTTATAAACTTTCTCAACCATCTCATACCCTCTGTCAACCTGACCAAGGGAGTGATAGTCCGCAACGATTGCTGCAAGAATTGTTTTTACGCTTCCCGCATCTGTGTTGAATGTATCTTCATCATCCTTTTCGGGACACGCAAAACCTTCTTTTATAAGTTCGTTAAGGTCTTCCTCAAAGTATCCCAGTTCGTATAATATGTCGTCTTTGAAGTTTCCTGTTATTTCGGTAAGTCTGCCGCCCTCGAATTTTTGTACTCTTAGCGGAAATCGTGTTTCTGAATAGTTTGTGAACGCATACGCAAACATGTCGTTTCCCGATACTATTTCTTTCGTTCCGTCTTTGTTCATGTCTTCTATCATGAAACCTGAGTTTCCGTAAAAACCCGAATCAAGAACAACATACCTGTCTCCATTTACTTCTGAAATTAATAACGAAGAACAGCAGTGAGCCCCGCCGGAATAAAGATGTATTAAAAAATATTTCTTTCCCCCCGGCTGAAACTGTTCCTGTAATATATCATACACGTTGTCTGCCAGAGTTTCTTCGTAAATCTTCTTTCCGTTTTTCTTGACCGTAAATGTCGTCTCGTATTTTGTCGTATCAAAGCGCGCTGAAAACCTTACATCCCCAAAGGTTGTATCACGGTCTTCTCCGAACTGTGCCAGCCCCGAAGAAGCAAATAAAAGTAGAAAGAATATTATAAAAATATTTCTCATCAATACTTTCTTTCCATTGGCTTATACCTTGTAACTGTAACCGGTTTCTTAGTTATCTTTGGTTCTCCGCTGTCATTCTTATAAATAAACGTATGCTGCATCCAGTTTACGTCGTCGCGGTTTGGATAGTCTTCCCTCGTATGTGCGCCGCGGCTTTCCTTTCTGTTGTATGCACTGTAAACTGTCGCCTCTGCGTTCAGCAGAAGGTTCTCGAGTTCCATCGCTTCCATTAAATCTGTGTTGAAAACCTTGCCTTTATCCTGTATTGATATATTCTTAAATTTCTCTTTAAGCTCATTGAGTTTGTCAATCATAGCCTTTAAATCGGCTTCGTTTCTGAAGATTCCGCACTTCTCCATCATCCATTCCTGCAGTTCTGTTCTTAATGCATATACCTTTTCTTTGCCTGTTGCATTCAGGTATTTATCCATTTGCTCTTTCGTCTTTTCTGCAGGAGTTGAGTTTATCGGCGAGTAATCCGCCGTCTTTATAAATTCTGCCATTCTCTTTCCGCCTCTTCTTCCGAATACTACAAGGTCAAGCAAAGAGTTTGTTCCAAGCCTGTTTCCGCCGTGCACCGATACGCATGCGCATTCGCCCGCCGCATATAGTCCTTTAATTATCGTTCCCTTTTCATCTGCAAGCACTTCGCATTCTACGTTTGTTGGTATCCCGCCCATGGCATAGTGCGCTGTCGGCTGAATTGGTATCGGCTCTTTTGTCGGCTCGACACCAAGATATGTTCTTGCAAACCCCGTGATTTCTGGAAGTTTCTCGTCTATTACCTTCTTACCAAGATGCGATACATCAAGGTTTACGTAGTGGGTACCGTCGCTTCCGAGTATTCCTCTTCCTTCGCGTATTTCTGAAATTATCGCTCTCGATACCATATCCCTCGGTGCTAAATCCATTACCGTGGGAGCATATCTCTGCATAAACCTTTCGCCGTCTTTGTTCTTAAGTATTCCGCCCTCGCCTCTTGCTGCTTCCGAAACAAGTATTCCAAGCTTCCATAATCCTGTCGGATGAAATTGGAAAAACTCCATATCTTCAAGCGGTAAACCATTCTTGTATATTAATCCTGTTCCGTCCCCAGTTCCTACGTGTGCATTAGATGTTATTCTGAAAACTCTCCCGTATCCTCCCGTTGCAAACATAACCGCCTTTGCATGAAACACCGTTACCTCGCCCGTTGCTATGTCAAACGCAGCAACACCTTTGCAAACCTTATCTTCAACGATTAAATCAGTCACAAAATACTCAGAATAAAAATCAACTTGATTCTTGATGCAGTTCTCAAACAGCGTCTGAAGCATAACATGACCCGTCCTGTCAGCCGAGTAGCACGCACGCATTACGGGTACTCTCTTTCCGTATGGGTCGTTCGGGTCTGCTGGTTTTGTATGCCCGCCAAATTTTCTCTGTGCAATCTTTCCCTCTGGTGTTCTTGAGAAAGGAAGCCCCATGTGCTCGAGCTCTATTATTGCCCTTATGGCATCCTGACACATCTGGTCTATCGCATCCTGGTCGCCAAGGTAGTCGCTCCCTTTTACCGTATCAAAAGAGTGATTTTCCCAGCTGTCCTCTTCAACGTTGCCCAGCGCCGCACAAACTCCGCCCTGTGCCGTGCCCGTATGTGAACGCGGAGGAAACACTTTTGACAATACTGCGCAGGAATATTCCTTTGGGATTTCAACTGCCGCACGAAGTCCCGCTCCCCCTGCTCCGATTATTACTACATCATAATTTTTTACCATTTTTCTAAAATTTATATTTTCCTTAATTTAATATTATTCTTCCATTTTTTTAATTGCTTTATAAAGGGCTAACTTTTTTTCGTTATCTTCCTTTGTATAAGTGTAAGTATTTCTTAGATCTATGTATGCAAGCATTGCTTCCATTTTTCTTCCCTCTTTTATGGCTATCAGCCCTCTGTAATAATGCAGGTCAAAGTAGCTGCCGTATGAATACTCATCAATAAACGTCTTTTCAAATGCAGTTTCAATGTACCTTCTGGCTTCTTCATATTCCCCTCTTTCATAGTTTATCTTACCTAACTGTGCATACCCGTTTACATTGTTGACATCGTTCTTTATCATTTTCTTGTAAATGCTTTCGGATTTCTTTACTTCATTCTGTTTATAGTATAAATCGGCTATCTGTGTAAGTATGTAATTATCGCTTGTGTCTTTTGCGTAAATTTTCTCGTAAAACATAAGCGCCTTCTTGTAATCTTTTGAAGTCGAATATGCCTGTGCGAGTGATGTAGAAAACGTGCTCAGTAAACTGTCCGAAGTAAATCGCTCCTTTATTGTACTATAAAGCGATTCCGCCTTGTCGAATTTTTCAGTAAATACATACAGGTCCATCAAACCCTGATAAACATAAAATGTATCCGGCTTCATGTCTATGCACATGTTGTAATATTGTTCTGCCTTCTTAAAATGTAACTGATTAACGGAGTCCTGCTTCACAGTCATCGTATCGTATGTTTTCATCGTATCCCGCTGCTTCGTGTAATACCAGTTCATGTAAAGGTTCGATTTGTACGACTCTGCAAGTCTGTAGTTGGAATTAAAAAGATTCTCCTTCTTCTTTTCTATAAATGCCTCATCGTTATCCAAAGCAGCAAAATTTATGTTGCTTGCCACACGCGTAAAACTGTTTATTGCAATCGCAAAATTCAGGTTGCCGTAAAATCCGTATGAATATGTCGTAATTCCTATTACTTCACCCTTTGCGTTAAATAGCGCCCCGCCGCTGTTCCCCGGCGATATGGCAGCCGTTATCTGTATCACTTTATCAAAATTCTTTTCAATTAATGCGTATGTTGCCGGGTCATTAAAAGAAACCTTCTCGTTCTCTCTTATGGCCGCTATTATTCCTTCGGAGATTGTGTACTCAAACCCAAGCGGTGAGCCCACTGCAAAAACACTCTGCCCCACTTTTGGTAAATCAGAGTTTCCTATTTTTACCGTTGGAAATGTTTTCTCTCCGCCGTTTAATATTCTTAATATCGCAATGTCGTTCTTCTCTTCCACATACACAAGCTCTGCCTCATAAAAAGTGCCGTCGGATGTTTTTACAAGCAGACTGTCAAACCCGTCAATTACGTGATAGTTCGTTCCTAAAAATCCCCTCGAATCAAATATAAACCCGCTTCCGCTCAATATTGTCGTGTCTTTGGGAAGCGCACTATAATAAAAATCCGAATAGTTATCCGTGTGAAACCAGACCGAAACAAGAGCATCCTTATTCTGCTCAATTATTTGTTCCGCATCTAAATCACCGTCCTTTTTCTCTATACTTAAAGTTGGTTTTTGTTCTGCTGTTTTCTTGTTTATATCCTGTGAATACGCTGAGACCGCCGCCGTTAGCAGCAGCAGTGCTATAAAGATTTTTTTCAATCGCTGTCCTTTCTCATTTTTACTTCCCCTTCCATACGGGTTTTCTTTTTTCAATAAACGCTTTCATTCCCTCCATTTTATCCTCTGATGCAAAAAGCAGGTAAAAGTTTTTCTTCTCTGCTTCTATTCCCATTTCCATGGTTGTGTCAAAAGCCCGCAGTATGCTTTCCTTCGCGAGTTGTACAGCAAGCGGCGCCTTTGTGCAAATCGTCTTGGCGATTACTATTGCGTCTTCAAGATATTTGTCGTCTTCCGAAACCTTTGTTAAAAGCCCTGCAACATACAGCTCTTCCGATTCTATCATTCTTCCCGTCAGTATTATTTCCATCGCCCTTGCCTTGCCTACCGCGCGGGTTAATCTCTGCGTTCCGCCTACACCGGGTATTACGCCGAGGTTCACCTCGGGCTGTCCGAACTTTGCAGATTTAGCCGCAACTATCATATCACAAAGCATTGCAAGCTCACACCCGCCGCCAAGAGCAAAACCGCTTACTGCCGCTATCAGGGGCTTCTTAATACCTCTTAGTTTATCCCACGAAGCAAACATATTCATGTAATGCATTTCAACCGAATTGTAAGACGCCATTTCCTTTATATCAACACCCGCCGCAAATGCCTTCTCATTGCCCGTCAGCACGCTGCACCCAAAGCTCTCATCTTTGTCAACCTCAAAAAGCACCTCTGTAAGCTCTGTCATAAGTTCCATGTTTAGCGCATTCATTACTTGCGGTCTGTTAATCTGTACCTGACATACGCTTAACCCCTTTTCATTTGTAATTTCTGTTACGAGTATATTCTTATATGTCGTTTTTAAAAAACCCTTCTCACTCATTAATTATTATAGTATAAAATTAGTAGAATTCCTGAATTTATCAATACTGCATAAAAATAACAATGAAATGAAAAATATAAATGAACCGCAAAATTGTTTTAAATTTTACCCCTTCAACCCCTCATTTTATATAAAAACGGGGGACCTTGCCCCCGTTTTAACATTCTTTCTTTTTGCCCTTTTGTTTTCTGGTCCCTGATTGTTGTTTACTTTACTAACACCATACGCTTCACCTCTGTAAATTTCCCGGACTCTATCCTGTAAAAATATACTCCGCTCGCATAGTTGTGACCGTTAAATTCTACAGTATATTTACCGGCTTGCTTCACTTCGTTTACTAGTGTCTTTACTTCTCTTCCGAGTACATCGTATATCATAAGTTTAACTTTTCCGTCACTCGGAAGCTCGTAATTTATCTTCGTTACTGGATTGAAAGGATTAGGATAATTCTGCGAAAGTCCGTAACTCAAAGGTAAGTATATAGTTTCCTTTTCCTTTTCTTTTGCTGCAGTTAGACCCGCAATGAGTAGAATGTCTTCTTTATGTTTCTTAATCTTACTCTCCGTATTCATGGTTTTCAAACCCCTTAAATTATCCTCCGCTCTTTGAATTAAGTCTTCCCTGACTTCTTTTGAAAGCTGCATAATATTCGGACGTTTGCTGTTTTCTTTTGATGCGTTATCCTTCTTTGCCGCGTTATCTGTCTTTATCCTGCCGGTATTTTCATTGTTGAATTTAGTGTTCGTTGTTTTAGAAGAATAAGTATTATCAATTTCCTCATTTTGTTGTTTATACATCCTGCTAACAACTCGCATTGTCGAATCCTTCTTAATAGCCTTCTCAATTTTTGTTAAAATTCTTTCCCTGAATTGTTTAGCGGTTACTTCCTTTTGCGCTCCGCTTTGTCCCATTAGATCTTGTACTTCGTCGTAATCCCAGCTCGCAAGAAGCCTCATAGTTGCGTCAGGATGAAACATAGCAATGAATTCAAACCCCGTTAGTGCATCATTATATTCTTCCATGTTTACTTCGCACATGTTTACAAGATAATATGCGATGTCGATAAATTCCGAGTTGTAATTCCTGCTCTGTATTTTATCGTTCAGGAATGTCTTTAAATCGCTGTGTAAATTGTCTCTGTATGTTGGACTTGAGCTTGTATCTAATCCCTGATAGCAATCGAATATATCATACAGAGATGTGTTCAAGTACTGGCTCTCAAAATATGTACAGATTAAATTCTTATAGCTGTTTATCGCGTCTAAATATTGTCCGTTCGATGTATAAACCGTAGCCTGTGAGTATAATATCTCATCCGGCGGTATGTAGGAGTTTGTGGAGTACAGGCTAGTAAATATTGTATCGTTTATTCCAAATCCCATGTTCGTTATCACACTTCCCGTGTATTGAACAGCAGGCAGTTGATTGCAAGAGTAATTATCGCTAAAATCAGTAATTACGTAGGGATTTCCCGATGTGTAAAGATAATTCACCGGATTCTCACCCGAAGTGCACCATGCATTTACCGCAGCGCCATATGTTTCAACGGTTGAATCAAGAGCACCTGAAATATGGAAATAAGCAGGGTCGGAATTCTTGCTGAACTGGTTATGTCCGTAGTTTATTAATGGTAATCCTGCGTCTATAACGTTAATATTTCCTGCGTTCGTTGAATAAAGCTTGTTTCGTCCTCCGTACCAGTAGTATGTATTGCTTGTTCGTAAGGGTGATAAGTTTGGGTATGAGTGACCGTTTAGTATCATAGTCGTTCCCCCTCCGTTTATTACGTTCCCAAACATATCGGGTGTGCATTGCTGAAGATAAACGGGATTGTCTGTACCGTTGGACGAAAAATTGTTGTTCTTTATCTTTCCGGTTATCATTCTTCCTATTATGTTATAATTCGCTGAACTTCCGTTGAATGTGTTTCCATATACATAAACCGGGGTAAGTTCGGAGGCATAGCTGTTCAAAACCATAGAGGCGCATCCGTCTGTAAATGTGTTGCTTATTATATTTATTTTTGGTTCACTTTCAGCACTAATATAATCCCCGTTGTTTTTAACCTCAAGTCCGACAGTCTGACAGCCTTCACCAGACATATTGAACTGATTTCCCTGTATCAGTATGTTGAATACGTTCTCAGCATAAATTGCAAAGTCCTGTGTGTTTTCGCAGTTGAATACATTGTTCTTTATAATCTTTTCGCTAAACGCATAAGATTCATCATTGGTTATCTTTATCGGCAGTTCTGCATTATTAAACGTACAGTTCTGAATCGTTAAACTCGAATCGCAGTTTTCAACTTCTATTCCTCCCCAGTTTTCATTTTCGCTTTTTGATATGAATGTTACGTTATTTGCTGTTAGTTTTCCGCCTTCCTGAACGATTATCTTCACCCCCTCTGCAAGTTGGATTACAGCGCTGTCCTGTAATATAAGCTGTCCGCCGTTTTCAACTATAACATCCTCGTCAAATGTTGTGTTTATGTTTATGTTAACATTATCACATACGCTTGCATCCTTGGAAATAAGATAATTTTGGTTAATTAACTGATTATAAACGACCACACCCATTCCGGTCGTTGCAATCCAGACTTCTCTGGTATCATTCGGCTTTATTCTTAATGAGCGGACCCCTCTGATTCTTCCCGTAATAAGTTTCCAACCTAATTGCGGCGGCCAGTTTGTATATTTAAATAATCTGTCGTTATTCACACCATCTCTTTTTCCAAATACTACCCATTTGCCATTATATACATCTACTTGAGAGGCACTTGTGAAATCGCCGAAAGCTTCCCAATTTACACTACCATTAGTTGTATTGATAGTTCCTTTAAACAATCCTGCTCCTTCAATTGCAAGAGCAAGTTGACTGTTCCCTATATATTTTAAACAGCCTTTCCCTAATATAACATTAGATGGATTATTTGTAATTGTCCAATCTGCTCCTCCGTTTAGTGAAAAAAACATTCCTCCGTTTTCGAGATATAAATAAATTATATCTTCACCGTTAGGATTCGGAACTCTGGCAAGATTAAATTGCGAATCCCATCTTCCCTGAATTTTTCCGCTATATCCTACTGGAAGAATAGAGTTCATATATCTTTCGTAAGTATTTATTTCAGGGAGACAACTGTTCTGAAGTGTAAATGAAGTCGGTATAAATGTTTCTCCGTCGTCAGTTGAACGAAACAAACCAAGTTTATGAGTCGGATCAGGTGTGGTTTCCTGATCAGAGCCTACTAATATTAAAAGATTATCATAATCAGAATTCCATTTGAATATTGTTCCGTCGCATATAAATCTGTTCGAATCCTGAAATAATGATCCAGAATCTATTATTATGTTGCCGCTAATTTCTCTTGTCCTTTTATATAATCTTGCTCTATTCGCACCTGAATACGAGTCGCCGCCCATTATATAAGAAACATTTGATTGCAAAGGCTTGTATAATGCTCGAGATACTTCTGAAATCCATGTATTGGTGTTATTCATACGTGTTCTTTGATTATCATAACTCATTGTATCATAATTCGCAATTTGGTCATTTTTAACAGCCATCGTCCAATCACCTATTGGTATCATCATTCCCGGAACTGTTCTTGAAGATGCCGGTTCAAATGAAACATCGAATATTACAGGCATGCTTTGACCAAAAGTCGAATAATACCAACTTGTATTTGTGTTACTTCCTAAGAAATTTCCCGAATAGTTCGTACTTGCATTTGTTGTCATTCTTAATCCGGCCCCACCACTCATATACCAACATTTATCAGAGTTTAATGCCGAATTGGGATTCTTGACTAAAAAATTAGTTCCTGTATAAAAATAGCTGGTATATTCTTCATGAAATTGATGAGTAGGAAAAGATTTGCTTTGGTCATATTTGAAATGTATTAAATTTGAATTTATAGTGCTTTCTCCTGACCAACTATTACCTCCGTCAGTAGATTTTCTAACAACATTATTTACCCTACCTGCTATTATATGATCTGAATTACTATCCATAAAAGAAAGTAATGATAGATAATTTTGATCATAAAGTTGTCCGGCATTAGTGTTAAAATTACTGGTTCTATCAGCCCAATTAGATTGACTTATTATTCTAATCAATCCTCCCGGTCCCTTTACATTACTAACGCCGTTTCTTGTATATGCCACGTATGCAGTGCCGTCTGTATGGGGTAAAATCCGAATAAAGTGTGTTTGATTATTTGGAATACCTGAACTAAAATTAAAGCGAAAAATTGAGTCCTGAACAGGAAACCCGATTGATGTAAATCGATCGCAGTAATACAAGTATTTGTTTGTTCCGATCAGAGTCTTTGAAAATTATTAGCAGAATTTTTGACGTACGCTAAGCTTATGATACTATCCCCTGTTTCGGCGACAGAATTAAAAGCAGCCGATAAGTAAAAATTTATACCGCCATCTGTACTTACAAATAAATCGGATTTTGATTGTCGTGTTGAATCATATAACCCCCCTAAATATATAATATTCCCTCCAGGATGGTAGGAAATACATTCCCCCCCGAGTTTATTCTCGAAAACATCTCCGTCAAATCTTGGTCCGTAAATCAGATTACTTTGAAGATCATAAAAATTTGATTTTTCCCAAGTTGCACCTCCATTTACTGTGTATAAAACGCATTTACCGTATGCATCAGTATAATCTTGTGTTTTCCAACTCCCCCATGCCAAAATAAGTTTTTCTTTATCGGTTGGATTAACAGCAAGCCCAGCAACGACGTAATGCGAAAAAAACATACTCTCGCTTACCCCAAGTATGCCATCATGGTAATAATTAGAAATCAATGTCCAGTTATCGCCGTTATTAGTGCTTTTATAAACACCTCCAACGTCTGTTTTAGCGTATAACCACTGTGAGCCTAAATTAGTAGTATTATTAAAAGCAGGATATACGGCTGTTACAAACCCCCCGCATTCGAAATTAAGTGTCTTAAAATGATTCTCGTTTAGGAAGGGTATAGTCTGTGAAGAAACAAATACAGGGAAAAGTAAAAAAAGCACAAATGTATAAATTTTTGTTTTCATAAAATTTAATTTTTATTAATGCCTGTTTTTAAAAAATAAATTAATTTAAATGGTTGTGATAATTTTTACCGGTTTGCACTTCTGATAATTTAGTAAATTATAAAAAACTATTCTGATTCCTCCTTTCCGGTGTACCGTTAATATGCAAGGTTACTTTATCACAATAAGTTTTTTTGTATCTATAAAAACATTGTTAACGAATAACGAGTAAAAATAAACCCCTGATGATAATTCGAGGTTTTCCAACGATAGTCTTTCTTTGTATTCTCCTGCCTGCTTAAATCCATTCGCAAAGTTTAATATTTCTTTTCCTTTAATATCGTATATTTTTAGATTTATATTGCCGGGCTTAAACAAAGAATAACGAATTATCGTTGATGAATTAAAAGGATTCGGAAAGTTCTGATGTAATTTGTAATCACTTATAATAGTTGTGTTGTTAATTATGTTGCTTGAGGGTGTCTTATATTTTATTAGAATCAAAGAATCTTGGGCATTAGTTATGAAATAAATTGAATTTGTATAACAAATCAATTTGCATTCTACTGGAGCTGATTGTGGATAGTAGTTTTGACTAATTAATTTACCCTTCGTATCAAGTTCATTAATTATTACATCAGGATTAAATTGCACAGCCCTCCGCCCCGCACAATATAAATGGTTGTTTTGATATGCAAACCAATATAAAAGATAACCATTATTATTTCTGTACCATTGTATATTACCAGCTGTGTCATATTTTATAGTATAAAGACATGATAAGTATATATTTCCGATATCATCGAAATTAATATTCTGTGATCCTGATGATACCGTTAAAGAATCTCCGAAAACACTTACCCACACGGAATCACCTTTATAATCATATTTAATAAGCCCGGAAATGCTTTTTCCATTATACAAAGTTATATATCCACTAACGTAGCAATTACCTTTGTTGTCAGGCTTTACACAAAGACCTCTTGAAATCGTATTCTGATAACTATACTTTCTAAACCATTTCAGATTTCCATTATTATCGTATTTCAAAGTTCCATAATAATAACTTCCACCGGAAGAAATATAACCTCCAGCAACGTAAACATATCCGCTGTCATCAATACTTACATAGTTCCCTCCCATTACGTATTCCGGGTTAATTCTTGCCCATAGTGTATCGCCTTGCGGAGTATATTTTACCGTGAGGCATTTAGTAATCCCATTAAATGTCTCTCCAGTTAAATAAATAAAACCTGCCTTATCAACGGCAATACCGTATGGCTCGTCATATCCTCCATAAATTAATATATTATCCCATTTCAACTGCCCTGATGAATCAATTTTTACCAATACAAATTGATGATTAATATTTCCAAATGATACGAATAGTTCATTATTTCTATCAGTTGCTGCTAGCAATCTTGAGTTAGTTTTTCTGTGATTTAACTTTCTTTTCCAGAGAAGATTTCCGTTTGAATTATGTTTAAGAACTATCAAATAACTTGATGAGTCACCAACGGAATAAATATTTCCTGCTGAATCAATCGCTGCTGAATGTCCCTGAAAATTAGGATAATTCCTCACCCACTCGAATTGCATCTGAGCTATCGCCGGCATCGAAATAAATAAAAATAATATTACGACAATGCTAAAAAAAATTAATGAGAATAAAGTTTGCCTGATTTGTCTTATCATAATTTCATATTTTTTATTCTGCGGGAATATTGAGAACATACTCGTATTTTATTTTTGAAAAAATAAACTTTTGCGTCATTAATTTCTATACACAAATATTAAAAGGGTGGAGCTTCAATTTCTTACATACAGATTTTTAAGATTTTATATGACATACATTGGATTCTCGAAATTTTATATCAAAAACCATAATTCTCCATCATCGGAATCCCTAACGTTTCTTTCAATTTTGTATTTTTAAGTTAAAGTACAATGCCCCATCATAAACGGGGCATTGTTTTAATGTTATTCAAAAGATTATCTCTCTTCATATCATTTTACTAACACCATACGCTTCACCTCTGTAAATTTCCCAACCTCTATCTTGTAGAAATATACTCCGCTCGCATAGTTATGACCGTTAAATTCTACAGTATATTTACCGGCTTGCTTCACTTCGTTTACAAGCGTCTTTACTTCTCTTCCGAGTACATCGTATATCATAAGTTTTACTTTCCCTTCTTTCGGAATCTCGTAATTTATCTTCGTTACTGGGTTAAACGGATTAGGATAATTCTGCGAAAGTCCGTAACTCAAAGGTAAGTATATAGTTTCCTTTTCCTTTTCTTTTGCTGCCGTTAGACCCGCAATGAGTAGAATGTCTTCTTTATGTTTCTTAATCTTACTCTCCGTATTCATGGTTTTCAAACCCCTTAAATTATCCTCCGCTCTTTGAATTAAGTCTTCCCTGACTTCTTTTGAAAGCTGCATAATATTCGGACGTTTGCTGTTTTCTTTTGATGCGTTATCCTTCTTTGCCGCGTTATCTGTCTTTATCCTGCCGGTATTTTCATTGTCGAATTTAGTGTTCGTTGTTTTAGAAGAATAAGTATTATCAATTTCCTCATTTTGTTGTTTATACATCCTGCTAACAACCCGCATTGCTGAGTCGTTTTTCATTGCATTTTCTATCTCTGAATGAACTTTTTCCCTGAACTGTTCTTTGCTTATTTCCTTTTCTGCTCCGCCCTGACCCATCAGCCCGAGTACTTCATCGTAATCCCAGCTTGCAAGCAGCCGCATCGTTGCGTCAGGATGAAACATAGCAATAAATTCAAATCCCGTTAGTGCATCATTATATTCTTCCATGTTTACTTCGCACATGTTTATAAGATAGTATGCAACGTCTATAAATTCGGAGTTATAATAATCGCTTTGTATTTTATCGTTTAGAAATGTTTTTAAATCGCTGTAAAGATTGTTTCTGTAAACTGTATTAGAACTTGTATCAAGGCTATTATAACAGTCGAATATTTCGTATAATGCTGAATTCAGATATCCGCTTTCCGTATAGTTGTTAATCAGATATTTATATGAATTAATAGCGTCTAATGATTGTCCGTTTGATGCATAAACTACTGACTGTGAGTACAGTGTCTCATCTGGCGGTAAGTAGGAATTTGTAACCGTACTCATAAATGTAGTGTCGTTAATCCCAAAACCCTTGTTTGTTACGATGAAGCCGCTGTATTGTAGTTGGGAAGGTTGATTGCAGGAGTGACTCCCGCTGAAATCCGTTATAACAAAAGGATTTCCCGATGTGTAAAGATAAGTCGAGGGATTAGCCCCTGTATTGCACCATGCATTGCCCGCAGCAGAGAATGTCTCAATTGTGGAGTCTAATACACCGGATACGTGAAAATACTGAGGGTCAGAATTTTTTTCAAATTGGTTTAATCCGTTGTTCATAAAGGGGAGACCCGCATCTAAAATGATTATATTTCCTGCATTTACAGAGAGCAGATTGTTCTTTCCGCCGTTCCAGTAGTATGTATTCGCGGTCCTTGTCGGAGATAGATTCGGGTAAGAGTGTCCCTTCATTATAATTGACGCTCCGCTGCCTTTTATGGTATTTCCGAATATGTCCGGGTTGCATTGCTGAAAATATACAGGGTTATTCGTTTCAACTGACGAGAAATTATTGTTTTTTATCGTTCCTGTTATCATCCTGCCAATTATATTATAATGAGCAGAATTTCCGCTGAAAGTGTTTCCGTAGATATAAAATGGAGTAAGTTCTGATGCATAACTGTTCAATACCATTGACGCACATCCGTTTGTGAATGTATTATTAATAATATTGATTGAGGGTTTACCTTTTTTATATGCATAGCTTCCGCTGTTCTTTATCTCAAGTCCTACAGCCGAAGTGCTGCCATCCGGCATGTTGAATCGATTTTCCTGTATCAGGATGTTATATACGTTTTCAGCATATAATGCAAATTCAGCTCCGTTGCTGCAGTTGAATGTGTTATTACTGATTATCTTTTCTTTGTACGCATGAGTCTCTCCGTTTATGATTTTTATTGGGAGTTTTGATTCGCTAAACAGGCAGTTTTGTATCGATAAGGTCGAATCGCAGTTTTCTATTTCAATTCCTCCCCATTTTTCATTTAGGTCAATACATGAAAAATTCACGTTGTTAATTGAAAGCTTACCGCCTTCATGTACGATTATTTTCTTGTCTTTTGCCACGTAAAAATTTATTCCACCCTCTATGTTCAGACAGCCGCCCGGTACAACCTCAATGTTTTCATTGCAGTAATACTCGTTGTTAATCGTTATATTATCATTTACAATTATCGGGGCTCCGCTCGTAAAGCCGCTGTACACTATTACTCCCTGTCCCGAGGTTGCAACCCATAATTCATTGTCATACGGGAAGGGTCTTGTACGCAGTGACCTTATGTAAGGTATAGTTTGGGACATTGGTGAATATTCCAGTCCGGGGAGTTTACGCCAGTTCATTCCTGAATTTGTTGACATATACAAGGAACGGAATTTTTCTTCCACGTTGTTTATTTTCCTTCTGCCTGTTACTGCAATTCTTTCGTTCACAACTTCAACTTGCGACGCATCCACAAAATCTCCTCCTGTGGGTTGCCAGTTTGCACCACCGTTTATACTCACAAATAGTCCTCCTTTGCGGTAGTTTGGCGGAGCCGCGGAATTACCTTTTATTGCAAGGTATAGTTTGCCGTTTTTATATTTTATTGAGCCTTCGTTAAGATAGTCAACCTGGGTGTAATCCGGATAACCTGCAAATGAGAAGGTTTCACCATTGTTTTGGGATTTAAATACACCGCCATTTTCTAAGTATAAATATACGATATGGTTTGTATTGTCATAAGCAATGTTGAACTGTGATACCGTCCTGTCTCCCAATGTACTGTTGTATGCAGCCGGTAGGAGAGATTGTAAATATCTTGATTCAGTTGTTATTCCTTTTAGGGCGCTGACTCCCGTAAATGTACTTTGTGTGACGCTTTTGCCCCCATTATCAGAGTAAAACACTCCTAATGTATTACTATTCGGTTGAATTTTCCCGCTGCTCTGTCCGACTATCATAAGAATTCTATTTGCGCCGCCGGGGACTATGATGTTTCCCGGTCCCACACAATCTGTAGTAACAAACATTATTCCGTCTGTTATAAATCGGTTGTTATCCGTGTATATTGCAGGTATTGGCGGTACGTTATCCATTCTTGTGATTATTACATTCGACCCCATCTGGCTGCGCTCGAATATCATTGCCTTTCCGTTACCGATGTCGGGATTTCCGCCTATGACGTAACTAATTCCGGGGTAGCCTGGGTTGTCCAGGCATCGTGAAGCGTCGGTTATGTAATCGCTGTACCAGTTCGAGTATATCTGTCTTCTGTCGTAATTCAGAGGTGAGAATGTACTGCCATAGTTTGTACTCCAGGCGAGCACCCAGTCCATTATCGGGATTGCAGCAAATTGATTTCCGGAATTATCTCTTATGAAACTTATATCATGTGCCACGATCATTGATATTCCATTTACGATATATTTCCATCCGGAGGTTTCAAAGCTCGTATATCCGGAGTTATCAATAGTGACGTTTTCGGATTTGAATGCTCCCGCACCTCCACTCGCATACCAGCAGGAGGGATAGTGAGGATTTTGAGTAATGTTGTTTAAACCCGTGAAAGGAAATGATTCGTGAGCCGTGGTTAACTGATGTCCGGGAAGATTGTGTCCCGATTCGTTAAACTTAAATACTATTTGTGTGTTAGAATATTCCTGTTGATAAAATCCTCCCCATGACCCATAATTTCCGGGTATCGCACCATGAGATTCTCTTATGGGTCTTCCGTACCGCCCTGCGATCAGGTGGGTTTCGTCTATGGTTCCGTCGGTTGTCTTTCTCGGAAATATTATGGGTGAAAAATGTGTGGTCTTTTGTGCCTCGTTTACACCCGAGTCGAATGCACCGGTTAATTCATCAAAAGCAAAACTTCCGTTGTATGATACCCGGGCGATTCCATATTGTGATTGTCCGTTATAGTCTAAGGTTCCAAATGTTACGTAGGCAATCCTGTTAGCATCACTGCCCCACAAGACTATTCTTTTTATATGATGTAATACTGTTCCGTAATACAATGATGACCATGTATACCCGTTATTTGTGCTTACGTACATTCCTCCTGTGGTTCCCACCCAAATATGATTGCTGCCTTCTTTCATAGCAATGCTTGTGATGGTGTGATTATTTTCAGGGTAATTTCTCAGCCATTGCCAGGTAACACCTTCATCCGTGCTTTTATAGAGACGTGAGTAAGAGCTTGGGGCGGGTGCTCCGCCTGCATACATTGGATAGGTATTGCCCTCTTTGTTGGGAGAGAATATTATGCATTCGCCCCCAAGTTTTTCATATCCTTCGTTGACGTTATTATTGCCTTTGAATACTATGCCCGTGCCATCCATCGAGTTTACCGGTATTGGGAGCCAGGTTGCCCCCCCGTCTGTCGATTTACGTATATTTTTGTAAAGACTTACAAAATTGGCTGCATCCTCCACTGTATTTCCGCATGCTGCAACTATTATATTTGGATTTTCCGGATGTACTGCGAGTCCTTGTACTGACATCTCCGAAGGCGAGAGTGAGATTCCGTTTGCACCAAATTCCCAGAAGAAATTTGATATGTAAGTCCAGTTTTCGCCGTTATCAGAACTTCTGTAAATTCCTCCAACATCAGTGCGAGCGTAGAGGATGTATTGGTTTAATGGCGGAAAAGAAACGTTTTTATATGGTGCTGGATAAATTTCAGTGACCCAGCCGCCACCCTCAAAGTTCAGGTATCTGAACCTGTTTCTATTTGTACTGGCAGAGAGAGATTCGCTTAGTGTGTGAAATGTTAAGAAAAGAAAAATAACTGAATAAAGTACTTTTTTCATACATCCTCCCGAGATTGTGTCCTTTATAGTTTTATTAAATAATTATTTATAAGTTAATTTGATTTCGATTTAACAGATTTTACACACCTGTATTTTCTCTGATTATTATGCTCCACTCCAGTTTAATTCTTTTTCGTTGTGTTATACGACGTTAAATTTCAATCGGCTTATTTTATTAAATACATTTTTCTTGTTGTTGAAAAATCGCCTGCCGTAAGTTTATAAAAATATACCCCGCTGCTTAGTCCCGAACCATTGAAGGTGACGCTGTACGTACCGGGTGTCTGACTTTTGTTCACGAGCGTTTGAAGTTCTCTTCCATTAATATCATATATTTTCAATACGACTTCGCTGATTTCTGATATCTGATACCTGATTACTGTTCTCGGATTGAACGGATTGGGATAGTTCTGCGATAACGAGCATTTTTCAGGAACTTTCGATGTAATGCTTTGTACACCAACGATTTCTGCCGCTGACCTTCTCCATACGCCGAGCCCGCTCGTTCCAACGTATATATAGCCGTTCTTTTCGTAGAATGAAGTAATGTTTAGGTTCAGCAGCCCTTCGTTCTTTGATTCCCAGTTGAGCCCATAATTACTGGATGCATAAACACCTCCCGAGGCAGTTCCCGCTAACACATAGTTTCCGCTTTTATATATTCTATTAATTGTCAAATCCGGAAGTCCGTTATTTCTTTCAACCCAGCTTAATCCGTTGTCAAACGACATAAACATCCCATAGTCTCTCAATCCCGCATATACCACGGTTGAATCAGCATACAAAAAGTTAACGACAGGGTGTCCGGCAGAATCTGGAAGACCGTTGCTGCTTGGCTGCCAGGTTTGTCCGTTATTTGTGGTCATACTTATTCCAAAATATCCGCCGCTAAATAATTTGTTCCCTTTTTTACATACGGTTTTTGTCATTTCTACTCCGGGAGAAATGAACTCCCAGTTGATTCCGCTATTTGAAGAGGTCGAGATGCTTCCCATTGCAGCAGCATAAACTTTATTTCCATCAACTAAAAAATGATAAAATACAGGACCGGAATTCACGTTTACCCAATTGCTTCCGAAATCAGATGAATAATACGCACCCCAGGATTGATTGGGATAAATGGTTCCTGCTATCAGTATATTGTTAAGGGAGGCAACACAATTTACGTCTTTATTCGTTAGTCCGTTTGACTTAACAGTCCAATCGGTGCCGCCGTTTGTGGATATGCATACCCCTTTATTCGGTACGGCTGTTATCAGATTATTACCGTATGACGATATGTCTTTTACTACTACATTGTATAAACCTCTGTTTGTCGCTGTCCACGTGCTTCCGCTGTTTGAGATTGAAAATACTCCGCTCCCCTCGCCCGCACCTGCGAATATTTTTGTGCTGTTTGATGTGATAGATTTAATGTTCTGGTTTGTAAGTCCGGTATTAAACGCCGTCCAGTTCATCCCATGATTTGTGGAACGATATACACCGCCTGTTCCCCCCGCATACAGAGTCTCCCCAATCTTTGCGATTTCTCTTACATCATATTCAGGCATATCACCAATAATGTCTGTCCACGTCCCGCCATTATCGGCGGATTCAAAAATTGTTGATGCTGTTGTTGCGTACACGTAATTACCGCATTTGCTCAGATAATAAGCCCAAAGAGAACAGTCTATCCAGTTCATTCCGTAATTCGTTGAACGGAATATTCCGTGGCTTGATGATCTCGAAGCAAAAACAATACTGTCATAAGCTATTATGGAATTTATAGTTCCGGCAGGCGCTTCGTTTAATAATTCCCAATTGTCTCCGCTGTTAGTTGAGCGGAATATTTCCGACAATGTTCCCGCATAAACATAGTTTCCTGTTGCAGATATTGATTCAACAATAACGCTTGTCATGCCGGTATTTACCTGTGTCCAGCTTAATCCATAATCCGTTGAACGAAAAACCCCCCCGCCGTAAGTGCCTATATATACCTTATTGCCGGTTATGGCAACCGAGGAGACGTTGAAATTTGTAATCCCGTTTTTTAGTATAATCCAGTCGATACCGTTGTTTGAAGAATAAAACAAACCTCCCCCCGTTGGCGCAAACAGATTGTTGCCATCAGCGGTAACTTTTTTGATGCTTGCGCCTTCTATGCCGGTGTTTACCTGCACCCATTGTGCTTCGCAACGCCGTGCAAAGGACAATAGACAACAGATTATAATTAACATAGCAACGCAGGAGCATCGTAACGGAGAAATCCCCTTATTGTTTTTTTTGTTGATTTGTTTAAGCATACGAGATGTATTGTTTAATAATAAGCCGAATGAAAGTAGTTAAATTTAGTTTCATTTTACTTATAAACAAGGTGATGTGATGTATTGCGATGAACCATCAACGCTAATAATCCTAATAATATTATAGATAAAATCTATTCCCCCTTTTTATTTTATCTTACGTTCGATAGGAAACTCAACGCTATATAATTATATAAATTTTATTAATTATTCAATAAAAATCAAGTGCATATTTTAGCCTCCTTCGTTAATCTATGTACACGACAATAATTTGCTATGTATTAAATTCATTTAAGTAAGTTAAAATATTGCTAACTGGTTATTCTTTTATCATCCCCCCACGTGTCATTCCCGCGTGCTCTTAGCGGGAATCTTATCAAGTTAACTAGTTCTTCCTTGCCTCCTTTGCGACCTTAGCGGTTGAAAATTCTTCCCCAAAAATAAAATCAATGTCATTCCGTCATATCCGTGCCAATCAGTGTCCAATTATGTATCACAAGTTTCTTTCTTCCTTAAACGCTTCCTTGCGGTCGGGGCTATCAGCTATTTACTGTTCTTTTGGTGTTTTGGTGGTAATACATTTTTTCTCTCCTATCAGCTATGCCCTAACAACCATCAACCAACATGCTCCCTTCATTATTAATCACAACATTTTTCGAAATTGTGCCACGAAAATTCTCATTTTAAAAATATTTTTCTCCTTAAAAAAATCTTTTTCTTTAAATAATTCCCTGTATTTTCTGTCTCTTATATCCCGTACAAAAAAATCGACAAAAATACTCCGTGTCCAAGTTTTGGTTTTTGTTGTGATTATTAATGAAAGGAGTAAGTAAAATATGGTAATAAAATTTTTCTGTTATTTTTTAAGTTTTAAATCCCCGAAAATGCTCAAAAATCGAACTTTCGTTTTTTCTTAATCTTGCGCTCTCCTTGTACTCCAATTGTACTCAAATTGGCCTCGAAAAATATCCCCCAACCACTGATTTTTGAAAACTGAGTACTCTTAGTCTGAATAGGCAGGCTTTGGGGGAATTAATGTCATAGTTTCCCTGTGTCGAATTTACTGATTACAGACTCCTGATCACGGATTAAAGTTTGCCGCTCTGTCTTCTCCCTTTAATACGCGCTTTTATATTCTTATATTTGTACTCTTGTCAAAATCAATTTTATTAATCAAATATATTTTATGCCGTTTAATTTAAGAAACAGACATCTGCTCAAACTTGCAGACTTTTCTCAGAAAGAAATTAATTTTCTTCTCGATCTTTCTCGGGATTTGAAAAGAGCAAAGTATGCAAAAACAGAGCAGCAGCATTTAAAAGGAAAAAACATTGCACTCATTTTTGAAAAATCCTCAACCCGCACCCGCTGTGCTTTTGAGGTCGCTGCCTTTGATCAGGGCGCTCAGGTTACTTACCTCGGTCCTTCGGGCTCTCAAATAGGCCAAAAGGAATCAATGAAAGATACTGCACGCGTTCTTGGCAGAATGTATGACGCTATCGAATACCGCGGCTATGGACAGAAAATTGTTGAAGAACTTGCCGAATATGCTGGAGTGCCGGTGTATAACGGACTCACAGACGAGTGGCACCCCACTCAGGCTCTTGCCGATTTTCTTACTATGCAGGAACACTCTGATAAACCATTAAATAAAATTAGCTATTGCTATATTGGCGATACGCGCTCTAATATGGGTAATACACTTACCGTTGACGGATGTATAATGGGAATGGACGTAAGAATCTGTGGACCAAAATCCCTCTGGCCCGATAAAGAAGTTCAGGATATGGCAAAAGAATTTGCGAAGAAATCCGGTGGAAAGCTTATGATTACAGACGATCCATCTAAAGCAGTAAAAGGCGTTGATTTTATCTATACCGATGTCTGGTTGTCAATGGGTGAGGCAGCCGATAAATGGGCGGAAAGAATTAAACTGCTGAAACCTTATCAGGTTAATTCAAAACTAATGGCAAAGACAGACAACAAAAATACTAAGTTCCTGCATTGCCTGCCCGCATTCCATAACAGGGAAACTACAGTCGGTGAAGAAATTTATCAGAAGTATAAACTCGACGGTCTCGAAGTAACCGAAGATGTTTTTGAATCGGAAGCATCTGTAGTATTCGATGAAGCCGAAAACAGAATGCACACTATAAAAGCGGTTCTTGTCGCAACGCTCGCAGACTGAAAACTTTAATAATTTTATAAAACAAAACCCGTTAAACAGATATGTCTAACGGGTTTTTTCTCTTTACTAAAGTCTGTATAACTTCTTTTCTGGAATTTCTTACAAAAGTTTTTCTATAATAGATGTCATTTCTTCCGATTCAGGTTTTACTTTACTCTTGTACCTGCCGACAACATTACCGTTTTTGTCTATTAAAAACTTTTCGAAGTTCCACGATATATCTCCCGCGGGCTCAAAGTTTATAAGTTTTGCGTACAGCGCCGACCTGTCTCCGCCAAGCACCTTTACTTTATCAAACAGCGTAAAGCTAACGTTGTAATTGGTTTTGCAGAAATCCTGAATTTCTTCTATCGTGCCGGGTTCCTGCCCGCCGAAATCGTTGCAAGGGAATGCGAGAATTTCAAACCCTCTTTCTTTATACTTGTTGTATATTTCCTGCAAACCCTCGTACTGTTTCGTATAACCGCACTTCGAAGCTACGTTTACTATCAGCAGTACTTTACCCTTATAGTCTGACAGTGCTTTTTCCTGACCATCTGTTGTTTTTACTTTCTGGTCAGAAATATTTATCGGGTCTGAATTTAACGGAGTCATTCTATTCAAGGTTTCTGTTTCATTATTCTTTGTGCACCCGAATGATGCTATGCTTGCAGCCATTATTAGTGTCAGAAAAATTGTTTTTAACATGTTTTAATTTTTAGTTTATTTTCGTTCCCAAAGTGGATACTGTTATCTAAACATACAATCACACTCTATGCGTTCCCTTGGTGGTTTAGATTACGCTCCCATGGCGGAACATGAGAAAGAGGGGAAATATTGCATGGAATTGTTGAGTATTTTTTCCTGTTTCAAATGTAAAGCAAATAAAAGGAGTTTTATAATGGCAGGAAAAAATCCAATAGGATGGTTTGAAATTTTTGTAAAAGATTTTGATAAAGCAAAAGAATTTTACAGTAAACTTTTTAACTGGGATTTCAATCTTTCACAAAGCACAAAAACGCAATACTGGAATATATTTACGGGAGAGGGTTCCATAGGCGGCGGATTTATGAAGAAAGAAAAACCCGAGCAGGAGGGTCAGGCAGTAATACTTTATGTTTCAGTAGAAGATATTGACGGCACACTGAAGATTGTTCACGAGCTTGGCGGCAGGACTTATACGCCCAAAACACTGATTAACGAAAATGCAGGTTACTTTGCTTTGTTCTATGATAACGATAATAATTTAATCGGTCTCTGGTCAAAAAACTAGCTTACAGCGTACAGCGTATAGCTTTCCGTTTAATTATTGAGGTGCAACCGTTAATTCGAGAAATTCTATGTTTGACGGTTTTTCGACATCCCGGATTTGTACGGTTGCGTTAATATTTATGTTATTTGCGGATACAGTAATTCCGTCGAAGCTTGCTTTTAGCACATATTTGTTGTCATATACGGAAAACTTCGAGCCTGTATTGTTCTCATAAATATCGCAGGTAAATCCCGAGACGATTTCCTTACCGGTTTTCATCAACTTTGATACAATCTCGCCAGCATCTGAAAGGACGGCGAAGTTACTATAATAATTATGATCTTTTACAATTCGTGATTTTACCGGCTGTACGGTTGTTTCAGTAGTAAAATAAAAGTATATCCACTCTTTGTCAACAAACCTTGTCTCAAGGTTCTTCTGCTCGTTTACAGTCTTCTCCAGTTCAAGTTTTACTTTGTCACCCTTCTTTGTCAGAGTTATTTTTCCATTACCCGCACCGGTTACATCGTACCTGATTATGACGGAAGATGAATCAGATTTATCATTAGAATCTAAAATTTTCACAACTTTCTTCTCTTCTTCTTCGCAGGCATGCAGAAAAAGTACGGCAAAACACAAAATTATAAGTGAATATATTTTCTTCAAAACTTAATTTTTTATCATTATAATTTAATTGTATTATTTATACAATCATATTAGTTTTATACATTAAATAAAAACATTTACCCTTATCGTGCGTATAACAAGCTACCCGGCATTAAACAACTATGCCGTTTTATTTGTTATAAATTTAATTGAACTAAAATAAAAACATGAAGATTAAAACATTATTTGTTACATTATTCCTTTTTGTTTTCTCGGCAGTATATAGCCAGACTGATATCTGGTACACGACCGTTCTGCAGGAAAAATTTCTTGATAAAGATGGTAAACCCGTCACAGGCAAGGGCGTTGTTGTCGGTGATATCGATTCCGGTATAGATATATTTCACCCTTTCTTCTTTTTTGCCGACGGGGGAGAATATAATTGGATAGACGTTGACAAAAACGGTACGTTCACGCCCGGTCTAGATGCTGTAGATTATAATAACGACGGGATTGCGAGCATTTCCGAAGTCTTGAGATATATAGAGATGAATAATAATACTTATAACGTTCTTAAGACGGATAAGGAAAATTATAATCCAGACATGGATTTTCTTTATAACGATAAAAACGGCAACAAGAAAAGAGATCATGGAGAAAAAGATGGTTTTTCAGAGCAAGACCCGACTTACGGCGAACAGTTTTTTATAGCGATAGATGCTAACCAAAACGGGGTTCTCGAAATAGGGGAAAGTATTGTAGCTCTTAACACTTCAAAAGTCCGCGCAGTAAGAGAAAAAGATGGGACGATAAGAAGACGGGGGATTGATTTAATTAAAACAGAACCCGACTCCGTTCAACATGGTACAAGCGTTGCAGGTGTAGTACTCGGCGGTCATTCCGGCGTTCAGAAACTTCATGGTTTTGCGCCCGATGCCGAAATAGTAATGGCAAACATAAAATATGATTATACACCGAGGTTTGTGAGGAACTTTCCGGAAATGATAAAATTCTTAAAGGATGAAAAAGTCAATATTCTTTTGTTTGAAGATGGTGAGTGGATGTTTGAATTTATGGACGGTTCATCGGAAGAGGAAATGTTGACTAATGAGCTTGCAAGGTCTGGGATTACTATTATTGGCGGCGGAGGGAATCTTGCTTCTGGCAATATGCTCGTTCGTTCTAAATTGAAAAAGGCACAGCTTGAGACTTTTAAATTTTCATCTCCTGCAACCGGCGAAGGAAAGAAAAATGATGGTTCTTTTGTATCGTTCTTATGGAAGGGGAAAGATAAAGAAGCTGTCTTTACTGTATTGACACCGGACAATAAACTTTCGAAAGAAATCAAAGGGGGCTCGGGAATTTTGAAGGTTGGGAATTATAATATAAATTATGCAAAAGTTGTGTCTCCAAAAGGTACTGTAATGATGAAATTTGCGTTCTCTGAAAAAGATTCGGGCACAGTTAAAGGTGATTGGCAGATAAGAGTACATGCAAAGGACGAGATTGACCTGTTTGGATTTATTGTTGATGTAACGCAATCATGGGGAGGAACAACACGTTGGTATTCGGATAAAATATCGGACGAGGGAACCGTAACTTTTCCTTCGACTGCTGACAGCTGTATAGCTGTTGGTGCTTACACTGTCAACTATGCGTGGGGAACGAATGATGCAATAGGCAAGCTCTGTTATTACAGCGGAATTGGTTATAATATTTCGGGTAAAGTAGGAATAGATATATGTGCACCCGGGCATTCTACTTTTACGTGCGGACCGAACAATTCTTATACATTGTTCAGCGGTACAAGCTCCGCAGCGCCGCATGTTGTCGGCACAGTTGCTTTAATGCTTCAGATAAATCCTGCTTTAACTCATACGGATATAAGAAATATTCTGAGGCACACTGCCGTATCAGATGAGTTTACAGGGACCGTACCTAACACGAAATGGGGCTCGGGAAAACTTAATCCGGAAAAAGCTATTAAGTATGTTTTAGAAGAGCGTTAACGCTTAAACTTAAGATTAATTCGTTTCGGATAATCTTCGGTTTGAATAAACAATAAAAAACGGCAGGTAAATACCTGCCGTTTTTTATATTCTGTGTAAAAAACTTATTTACTAACTTTGTTGATGTGTTTTGCCAAACGTGATTTTTCGTTAGCTGCTTTATTCTTGTGAATGATGCCTTTTGTAGCAGCTCTATCAATAGTTCTTACGGCTTTTTTGAATTCCGTTGCTGCGGTTTCTTTATCAGTAGTCCCAAGAACCTTTTTCACCGAACCTTTTATTGATACTCTGTATTTTTTATTCTTCTCGGTTTTTTTTAATGTTTGTCTTGCTCTTTTCTGAGCTGATTTGTGTCTTAATGGCATATTTTAACTTATTTTAAAAGTGTAAAAATACATAATTTAGGTTATAAATTCAATTCGTTAAAGTTTTGAAAGAGCGTTTCTGATGTCGGAAACAATGTTTTGTGTATTACTGCTATTTTTCATAGACTCTTTAATGCTGTTATATGCGTACAATACAGTTGCATGGTCTTTTCCTCCGAAGTTAAGCCCGATGGATTCAAGAGTGTAAGATGTCATTTCTTTTGCAAGATACATGGCAATCTGTCTTGCGAATGCTATTTCCTTCGTGCGCTTCCGGGAGAGAATCTGGTTTTCTGAAAGTTTAAAATATTCTGCTGTTGCAAATATTATGTTTTCTATGGAAATACTTTTTGCTTTTCTTACGTTTCCCAAGAACTTTGAGACGACTCTTTCTGCAAGTTCTGGAGTTATTTCTCCCCTGTTAACAAAAAGGCTTTCTGCGATCAGGTTTACGATGCATCCCTCAAGAGAGCGAATGCTGTCTTTAATGTTAGTTGCAATGTAGTGTATGACTTCTTCTGGTACGTCTTCTATACGGGCTTCCTCAAGCTTTTTCTGAATAATTGCAACTCTCATTTCCCAGCTTGGCAGTTGTATATCCACCATTATGCCCCACTGAAAGCGGGACATCAATCTTTCGGTGATGCTTTTAAGCTGGTTAATAGGTTTATCGCTTGAGAAGATTATTTGCTTTTTATTATTGTAAAGAGAATTAAAAATCTGGTACATGAAGTCCTGAGTTCCGGGTTTGCCTTCAAGGTTTTGAATATCGTCGAGGATTAAAACGTCGAGCGATTTATAAAAACTGTCAAGCTTCCTTGGCCCACCTTTATCAGATGAGAAATCGAAACGTTCCCTAGCAATGCTTGTGGTAAACTGGCTTGTGAACTCAGGGGTTGTCAGGTAGTAAACTCTTTTGTCCGGCGTCCTTTTCAAGATTTCATTTCCTATGGCTTGAATAAGATGAGTTTTGCCGACACCAACACCGCCGTAGATAAGACAGGGATTGTAGGTCCCGCCGGGATTGTTTGCGATGGCAAAAGCTGCTGCCACGGCGAGGTCGTTGCTTTCGCCTTTGACAAAATTTTCAAAAGTATGTTTTGCATACAGGTTTGAAACGAAAGGTTCTGCTTCTTCGTCCTGACGGGTGTTTTTTACAGAGCCGTAGGAATATTGAAAGTCTGTGACGTTAGAAGCCCCCCTTGCGGGCTGATCACGGTTTTGCTCTATGTTATCAAAAAGACTTTCCTGTGATACAATGTAAGCAAGCTTTCCATTTTCGCCGAGGAGACCACTTTCAATTATTGCTGAAATCTGTTTGTTATATCTTTTTTCTATTATTCCATAAACGTCTTTGCTGGGTACCTGAATGGTTAATACGTTGTTTTCAAAGCTGCTTGGCGATAGGATTGAAAACCAAGTGCTAATTTCGGACTGTTTTAAATTTTGTGAAAGGAGTTCGATAAATTTCGCCCAAATTTCCTTTGCTGCTTCCTTAACTTGTATTTGTGTTTGTGATTCCGGCTTCAGCTGCTTATTGTCTTCAAACGAATTTGGTATGGTATTCCTCATGTAATAAACTTATATATATTAACAAATCAATTTTATTTAATAATTTACTTTAAGTACCGCCTTTTGAAAACCTTTAAATATTAAGGTGTTTTAGTCTTAATATTAACAAACCTATAAGTTCTATAATCGCTATATTTCAAAGTAAGTTAGCTTTCTGTTTACAGGTTATTAACATTCATTGTTAATAAACGATTTTTGACGGGTAAATAGAGTCAGAAAGCAAAGACTTCAAAAAAAGTTATTAACAAAGTACTAACAGGAAAAACACTAACCTTCAGGTGTTATAATATTAACGAAAGCATTCAATTAAGTCAAGTTTGAAATTAATAATTTCTTAAAAATTTATTTACCGGTTTTAGAGAATATGTCCCGTCGGAAGAAAATCAAAACGAAGTATAAAGAGCTAACAAATCAAAGAACAAAATACCATCAGAACAAGGAGCAGCATTAGAATACAGATTCGAGGCTGATTATCCTTTAAGGTTATACTTAAGTTGTATATTTTTAGATATTGGATGTGTTTTTTATTTATTGAATAAACCAGATTACATAAAATTTGTTGTCTCAAAGGTTGAATCGGAGCTTATGGGGCTCTCAAAAAGCCGTGAGTATATAAAGGTTATTACTGTTCTGCATGCTTTAAAAGTCTCCGACAATATCCTTAGGGATATCTATATACTTTCCGGGATAAAAAAGCTGAGACAGCTTTCGTCCTACCTGATTTTTATAATTAAAAAAGTTGAATCGGGCAGCATCAACATAGACAACTTTATTGAAAACTATAAGGCAGATAAATCCTTTATACGTTCTTACTTTCAGACATACTATGACCTTGAACAAATAACGGAAGAAAAATTTATATCAGAAGAGATTGAAACAAAGTTTATTTTTGATGACGATGATACAAATAAACAGGCACCGGTTTATTCGCTTGTCGAGCCTGGCTTTAAAGTTGGCGACCTTGATAACGAGCTTGTAACTGAAGAGTTCAGGGAAAGCACAATTACGGAAAATTATTCCGAGCCTTTGGATGCATACATGAGTCTTGTGGATGACAACAAAGAAAGTTCTGCGGATGGCAGCGGTGTATTCTTTACCGATGTATCGGATAATGTGTTTAATCTTCCAGGGAGTCAGGAGACAGTGGACAGCGGACAGCAGACGGAAGGCAGCGGACAGGAGGCAGATGAAGAAGGACAACAAATAGCGGACAGCGGACAGGCGACCGAGGACAGTGGGCAGAAAACAGAGGACAGAGAATCTGATATCGGAGAACCATCCGAAGGAGTAGTGACGGAACAAGAAAGCGAAATACTTCAAAACTTAATTCCTACCGCACCTATAATAAAACCGGAGGACGTAGAGGAAACACCAGATATAACGGAGTCCGACCGTGAAGTTGATGAAAAACTTCAGGAGATAGAGAAAGAAACAACTGAGGCGATAATAAATTCCGATTTTGTTCTCTATGAAAAGTTTCTTATAGAGAAGAATAAAACTCTGTTCTGTCTTTTAGATGATTTAGTATTGATAAAGGAATCGTCTGAGCCTGATATTGAAATGCGCAACAGTATTCTGGAAGAGATTTTATCTACAGTTGAAGGACTAAGAGATTATTCGGAGAAGATGTCATTTGAGGTCATAACGGGAATTTATGCCGCTCTTGTTTATTGCTTCGATACTAAGTTCAAGGACATTATAGTTTCAATGGATAACTTCGCAATTTTCAAAAAAGCCGTTGAAGGTGTTGAAGACTTAATTGCCGGTAATGACCTTACAGGGTTTGATGCGGTTGTCAGCAAATTAAACTCAACTGTAGACGACCTTGCAAAATTGCTTGCTGACAGGGAAAACTTCGAGAAGAAAAAATATGATTTCGGTGAAGAAGAAAGCAATGTAATAAGAGAGTTTAAGGACAGCAGCGAGTATGATGCTTTTATAATTCTAAGAGAAAAAATTTCTGAGCTTGAAGAGACGTTCAGAGTTATTGCAGACATGAAAGATAAAACATATCCATTTGAATCGATAAGAAAACTTTCGCTAACATTTGCTCTTTTCAGGGAGATAGTAAATATAGCCAGGGTGCTGGAAATGAACAAGGCTGCCCACTTAGCTGAAGGCGGGTACATTTTCGTAAAGTTTGTTCAAAACTACCGCATAGATCCGTTTAAAGAGGAGGTGACAGAGGTATTTAAATATTTAATTTACAGTTTTAAACTATTATATCTTGATAAACCGGTAAAAGATTTTGATAGGTTTTTGTCATTTTTAAACGAACCAGTCAAAATATTTTATCCTAAAAACAATAAGAATGAATAATTATGCAGTGATAATGGCCGGAGGTATTGGTACCCGTTTCTGGCCGAAGGGTACATCCAGACTTCCAAAACAATATTTAAAAATAGAGAACGATCACAGTTCGATGATACAGCAGACGTTTAGACGTCTTGAATCGTTTGTATCGCCAAAAAATATATTTGTTGTAACAAACACAGCCTATAAGGCGGTGACGAAGAAACATCTTCCAAAAATTCCGGAAGAGAACATTATCTGTGAACCCTTCGGAAGAAACACGGCTCCCTGTATAGGCCTGACGTGTCTTTTCATAAAACAGTTTAACACAAAAGCGAATGTACTTGTTGTACCTTCAGACCATATAATAAAAGATGTGGATGAGTTTCAGAGGGTTGTAAAATCAGGGCTTGCATATACGAATGAGAACGGCGGCATAGTAACACTTGGAATAAACCCTACAAAACCGGAAACCGGATATGGTTACATACAGTTTGATACAGACGAGTACAAAGATGTGACGATAAGAACCGGCAGGAGCGGAGAGCACACAGAAAGAGTTTATAAAGTAAGGACCTTTGCAGAAAAGCCAAACCTTGACACAGCGAAGGCTTTCATAGAAAGCGGAGATTTTCTATGGAACAGCGGTATGTTTATTTTCCGTGTTGATACGATGCTTGTTGAGATTCAGCAGTCTCTTCCGGAGCTTCATTCGGCACTGCTGAAGCTTGAGAAGAGTCTAATGAAGAATGATTTCGCAAAAGTTCTCGAAACTGTATATTCCCAGATAAAAGGTATCTCGATCGATTACGGTGTCATGGAAAAATCGCAGGACGTTTATACCATAAAAAGTAATTTTGACTGGAGCGATGTCGGGTCGTGGGACGAGATTTACAACTCAAACAAGAAAGATAAGGATGGAAATGTTAAGCAGGGAAGGACGGTTACTATAAATTCAAAAAACTGTTTGATTATTAATGACCAAAAGATATCAGCGCTTGTCGGTGTAGAAGACTTGCTTGTTATAGATACGGATAACGGTTTGCTGATATGCAAGAGGACGGAATCACAAAACGTAAAAGAGGTTGTTGATTACCTGAAGAGAAAAGGATTAGATCAGTACTTATAATTTCAGGGTACGGGAGGCAGTGTTCAGCGTACAGTTTTCAGAGAAGCTAATTTGCAAATTTAAGACCTATTACACCTATAATTATTAATCCGGCTGAAAAAATTCTTAATAGATTAGTCGGATCTTTAAAGAAAATTATTCCGATAAGAAACGTTCCTATGGCGCCAATGCCTGTCCATACTGCATAGGCTGTTCCAATCGGTATGTCTTTTTGTGCAACCCAGAGAAAATACCCGCTTGCCGCCATGGACAAAACCCCGACAGTAATCCATAAAAACCGGTTTGCAGTGACTTGCGAAAGTTTGAAGCCGAGGGGCCAGCCCATTTCAAAGATTCCTGCAATAACTAGATAAATCCATGCCATAGTATTTTCTGTTAAATTAAAAGATTTTTCAAAATAATGAAAAAAACGAAATAATTAAATAAAGATAAATATGTTATTATGATTAGTATATGAGCAATCATATCTCTTGTATTTGTATCAAAGCATTAATAAATTTAAATACGTACTACGCTGGAGCGTAATAACGAAGAAAGAAATAAGAATTATGGAAAATCTTGATAAAGAAAAGCTTGTAACAGTTTTTAAAAGCGGTAATGAAGCCCTTATAGCACTCGCAAAGTCAATGCTTGACGAAGCAGAGATAAAATATCTTATTAAAAATGAAGGTGTTCAGGATCTGCTTGGGTTGGGAGTCTTCGGAACTGGTTTTAATCCGCTTACCGGACCTATGCAGATACAGGTATTGCCTGAAGAGGAAGAAACAGCAAGGGAAATACTGAAAGATGTTGAATCAAGCGACAGCATTGATGAAGAGTCAGAAGAAAGCAATTAAGTTACAAGTCACCGAAGAATGAAGATTGGAATAATCGGAGGCGGAGCGGCAGGTTTTTTTGCTGCAATTACTGCTGCCGAGACTAACAGTATCAATAATATTTCTATACTCGAAAAATCCACATCGGTTCTTTCCAAAATCCGTATATCAGGAGGTGGGAGGTGCAATGTTACCAATTCTGTTACGGATGTTAAAGAGTTTGTGAAAAATTATCCCCGCGGCAGCAAAGAGCTTATATCAGTTTTTTCAAGGTTCAGTAATTTAGATACAATAGAATGGTTTAGAAACCATGGAGTTGAGTTAAAAACAGAAAGTGATGGAAGAATTTTTCCTGTCTCAAACAATTCACAAACGGTTATTGATTTATTTATAAATCTATCATCGAAGTATAACATAAGACTAATAACAGGGTTTGAAGCTGCAAATATATTATTAGATGACGGGGTTTTTACAGTAAAAGATAAAAGAGGGAACACATTGACATTTGATAAGCTTCTTGTTTCCACCGGAGGTTTTTCAACAATAGAGAAATACAGCTGGTTAACTAATCTTGGGCACAAAATTATACCTCCTGTTCCTTCCTTGTTTACTTTTAATTGTAAAGATAATATCCTTAAGGGATTACAGGGAATAAGCGTTGATGATGTTATGTTAAAAATCCGGAACATAAAACTCTTGTCACACGGAGATATACTGATAACACATTGGGGGTTGAGCGGGCCGGCAATATTGAAGCTGTCATCTTTTGGGTCGAGAATACTAAACGATATGAACTACAAATTTACGGTTGAAGTTTGCTGGACTAAGATTGATGTATATAAAGAAATTGAGACGGCACAAAAGAGCAACCCATTAAAACAGATAATAAAACATCCAATCAGAAATATACCTACCAGGTTGTGGGAATCATTAATTAAAAACTCGGGAGTTAATCACGAAAAACGATTTAACGAACTATCAAAGAAAGATATTGAAGCCATAAACAATATTCTTACAAGATCACAATTAAGTATAAACGGCAAGAGCACGTTTAAAGAAGAGTTTGTCACTGCCGGCGGGGTTTCATTGAAAGAGGTTGATTTCAGGACGATGGAAAGCAAGAAAGTTAAAGGATTATATTTTGCGGGAGAAATACTCGATATTGACAGTATAACGGGGGGCTTTAACTTTCAGTCGGCATGGTCAACGGCACATATAGCAGGGCAGAGTATGACAAGGCAAGTTTAACCACATGTTGCTTCTTTATTGGTTTATCATAGATTTTACTTTTACATATAGTTAATTTATTAAACTTCAAAATTAAATAATAGCATTTCAGAGATGATAATACTTGTAGATATGGACGACGTCATTGCAGATTTTGACGGCGGTTTTTTAATTAAGTGGCGGCAGAAATTTCCGAATGAGTTCTTTATACCTATGAATGAAAGGCAGAAGTTTTACATGCGGGATGAATATCCGCCGGAACTGCTTGACAAAATGACAGAGCTGTTTACGCAAAAAGGATTTGTTGCAACACTGCCGGAAATTAAAGGGGGAGTTAAAGCCGTCAGAAAGATTAAAGAGAAGGGGCACGAAGTGTTCATCTGTTCAAGCCCTATGCGCCAGTATCAGAATTGTGTTGCTGAAAAATTTGAATGGATAGAAAAGCATCTTGGTTTTGACTGGACAACAAAGCTTGTGCTGACAAGAGACAAAACCCTGGTTCAAGGGGACTTGTTGATAGATGATAAACCCGAAGTAACGGGATCAGCACAGCCAGTCTGGGAGCACATCATTTTTGAGAAGAATTATAATTCGCACGTAAAGAACCAGAGACGGATAAACTGGAACAACTGGCAGGAAATTTTAAAAGAAGTATAAATAAACATTAAAGAAAATTAAGATAACAGGACATTTAAATGGATTTAAAGCACGCACCGAAAATAGCACAAGAGCTTAACTTAAAGCTTCATCAGGTAGAGAATACTGCTAAGCTTTTAATGGAAGATGCAACTATACCTTTTATATCACGATACAGGAAAGAACTTACGGGAAGCCTTGATGAGGTTGAAGTTACGGCTATAAGAGACAGGCTTCACCAGCTTGAAGATCTCGACAAGAGAAGAGAGGCAATATTAAAATCACTCGCAGAAAGAGAGCTGCTGACGGAAGAACTTCAGGGAAAGATTGATGCAGCGGAAACAATGACAGAGCTTGAGGATATTTATCTGCCGTACAAACCGAAGAAGAGAACACGTGCAACAGTTGCAAAGGAAAAAGGACTTGAGCCGCTAGCGCTTATGATATTTGAGCAGGGAGATTTTAATTTATCAGAAGAGGCACAGAAGTTTATAGATACCGAGAAGGGCGTAAACACAGAAGACGAGGCACTTGCGGGGGCACGTGATATAATTGCCGAGATGGTTTCGGAAGACAAGACATCAAGGGAAAAGATGAGAGCGTTGTTTTCGAAGAAGGCGGTTATATATTCAAAAGTTGCCAAAGGAAAAGATGAAGAGGGAATTAAGTATAAAGATTATTATGACTGGAAAGAACTCGCGTCTGATTCTCCGTCACACAGAATACTTGCGATGTTCAGGGGTGAGAACGAAGACTTCCTCCGCATAGAGGTAATTCCCGAAGAAGCCGAGGCAATCGATATACTTGAAAGAAATTTTCTTAAGGCGGATAACGAAGCATCCGTACAGGTACGGATAGCAATCACCGACAGCTATAAAAGACTTTTGTCGCCTTCTATGGAATCGGAATTCAGAGCTGCTTTAAAAGAGAAAGCAGATACAGAGGCGATAAAAGTTTTTGCTGATAATCTTTATCAATTGCTTATGGCTGCTCCGCTTGGCGAGAAAGCCGTATTAGCAATAGATCCGGGCTTCAGAACGGGTTGCAAAGTCGTTTGCCTGAACAGACAGGGAAAGCTTCTTCACAATGACACTATATATCCGCATACAGGAGAGGCTAAAACAATCGAAGCGGGAAAAAAGATATTTGAATTATTAAAAGCGTTCGGCTCTGAAATCATTGCTATAGGTAACGGTACAGCAGGACGCGAAACAGAGGATTTTATAAAAAGAGTTTTGGCAAGCTCAGATGATGAAAAGATAAAAAACCTGCAGGTAATAATGGTAAACGAAAGCGGTGCCTCTGTTTACTCTGCCTCCGAGGCTGCACGAGAGGAATTTCCGGATTATGACGTTACGGTGCGAGGGAGCGTATCAATAGGCAGAAGACTTGTTGACCCTCTTGCAGAGCTTGTTAAGATAGACCCAAAAGCAATCGGAGTGGGACAGTATCAGCACGACGTGAATCAGACACAGCTTAGGCAAAAGCTTGACGATGTTGTTATCAGCTGTGTTAATAAAGTTGGTGTTGAGGTCAACACGGCAAGCAAACAGCTGCTTACTTATGTATCAGGCGTTGGTCCGAAGATGGCGGCATCGATTGTGGAATACAGGAATAATAACGGACCGTTTTCATCGCGCGATGAGCTTAAGAAAATCCCGAGACTTAAAGGAAAGACATTTGAGCAAGCAGCAGGTTTTTTAAGAATCAGAAACGGGGAAAACCCGCTTGATTCAAGCGCAGTACACCCTGAGAGCTATCACGTGGTTGAGAAAATGGCTGAAGATATCGGATGCACGATAAAAGACTTAATGATTAACCCGAAGAATCAGGAAAAGATAGATATAAACAAATATGTAACCGACACCGTTGGACTGCCGACACTTGAAGATATAAAAGCCGAGCTGAAAAAACCCGGCAGAGACCCCAGAGAAAAATTCGAGGCGTTTGAATTTATGAAGGGTATAAATAAAATTGAAGACCTTGCGATAGGAATGAGGCTTCCCGGAATAGTTACTAACGTTACAAACTTCGGAGCGTTTGTGGATATAGGCGTTCATCAGGATGGGCTTGTTCATATCAGCGAGATAGCTGACGGGTATGTGAAATCACCGGCGGATATTCTGAAGGTTCATCAGAAAGTGACAGTGAAAGTTCTTGAGGTTGACGCAACCAGAAAGAGGATTTCGCTTTCAATGAGACTGGGAGAGGTTTCCAAGCCGGCACCAAAGAAGCCGAAGAAAAAAACAAAAGAAGATCTGGATACCAAGCTGAAAATGTTACTCGATAAGTTCGGCAGGAACAACAAATGAACTTTGACACATTAAGAGAGTTTGCTTTAAATAAAAAACACGTCACCGAATCACAGCCATTCGGTGACGATGTTCTTGTTTTTAAAGTAATGGATAAAATATTTATGATGATGGACTTTGAACATCCGACGAATGTTAACCTTAAATGCGACCCTGAGATTGCTGTTGAATTAAGAGAAAGATATGAAGCTGTACTGCCCGGCCATCACATGAATAAAACACACTGGAACACTGTAGTTTTGGATAATACAATTCCTCCGAAAGAAATTTTTAAAATGATTGACAATTCTTACGACCTCGTAGTTAAGTCGCTTCCGAAAAATAGCAGGGAGAAATACTTTGGTAAGTAGTTTTTTTCCGGAACAATAAGCATCTAACTGACACAATAATAATATTTTTAGCTCATTCCCAAGCAAGAGCTTGGGAATGAGGGGAAATATATTAAAACAAACCCCAACATTTTGGCTCAGGATTCTTTTTATTTAGTACCGTTATATTATGCTGTATTAGTGCTGTATTTATGCTGTATCAGTACTGTATTAGTACTGTATTAGATATTATTTATTATGTGGAAAAACAGTATTTTAACATAGATAAATGTCTTTCATCTTTAAAAAGGAGATAATATGCTGAATAAACAGTATATTATTGTAATATTCTAAAAATTTGCTTTTGAGTTTAAAAGTCATTGAAATTTGGTTAATTACAGAGGTATTCAAGTTGGGCTTGCTTCTTAAAACACTGAATGAACTTAAACTTTACGGCATAGGTTTACATATATATGTTTAAAAAGATTTTATTAGCAACGTTAGCATTTGCAGCCATAATCAGTACAGATTCTTTCTCACAGGAAAAGGAATATGACTTTGCATTTCGAAAAGGAACGAAGAATTTAAACTGGGCACTTTTACAGTTAATACCTTCGCCATATTTTGATAACGATGCAAACGAGAATGACGCACGGATACAGTTTGGTTTCAGATGGCAGTTTATTCCTTTAAACCTTTCATTTCGAGCTAACAGGTTTGTTTCGCCTGTTCAGTTTTTTATGATAAATCCTGTACGAAGGTTCTCGGGATCGGTAGAACTTTTTGTGCAGCCCGAGGTAGTTACATCTTCTTACAAATATTCAGGTTTTAATGCAATTGGCGCGGGTACGGGCGCAAGGGTTATAGTACCAATACAGGAAATGGGCGAAAACATTGCCGCGTCTTTTGGTGCAAAATATACATTCAGAAAAAATGACATAACGGGCGAAGACGGCTACCCCGGGGTTGAGGTGGGAGTGTACTTTCTTGGCGGCATGATGGGTGTACAATTTACAAAGAATTTTCATAAGAACAACGAGTATTCATTCGGACTTTTTATTAAATATTTTTGATGAAAAGAATTTTATATATATTAATATTATTTGTTTCCTTATCTGCGGCAGGGTGTTGGCCTGCAAGGCTTCTGGTACACAACATAGGCGAATCTATAACGAGCGAGCCGCAAAAAGTTTCCAAATTTTATAACCCTGTTCATGACAGCGTAAAGGTGTCGGTGTTAATGATAGGCCATTCGGCAACGCTTGTTCAGATATACGATAAAGTAATTATGTTTGACCCGTTTTTTAACAAGCGTTTCGGCGGAGTGCTAATGAGAAGGACAGAGCCGGGATTGAGGATAGACAGCCTCAGCAAGCTTGATGTTATTTTTGTCTCACACTCTCACATGGACCATCTTAGCTATTCATCGTTAAGTGATTTAACGGAAAAATTTCCGAACACAAAACTTGTATTTCCCGAAGGAGTTGAAAATTACCTTCCTGATTACGATGTAACTATGATAAGGGTCAGCAAGGCAGACACAAGGTTCAGGAATTTTATCGGAAGACCTGTTTATGTTTCCGGCATGAAAGTTACACCCGTCTTTGCATACCATAACGGAGGACGGTACGGGTTTGACACTTACACATGGAAAGAAGAAGGGGCAACCGGGTTTATTATTGAATATAAAGATGTAACTTTTTATTATGCGGGCGACACGGGATATCACGATACGGCATTTAAGAAAATAGGCGAAAAGTTTGATATAGGCGTATCGCTGATACCAATAGGGCCCTGCAGGAATTGCGATTCCACGGGTTTCTGGCACCACACATCATCAATTGAAGCTCTCGACTTATTTAAAGATGTTAAGGCGGATTACATGATACCCGTTCACTACGGAACTGTAAAATATTTTACGGATGAGAATAAACCTCTGCAAGTTTTGAATGAACTCGTTGATTCATTAACGGCATATAAACCGCTTAAAGACAAGATAATAGCATTGAAGCCCGGGGAGCAGAAAATATGGAGACAAACAGGGGCTACTGTTCAGGACTCAATAACCCCTTAAACTTTTTTAATCAGAACGGCATGTCATCGCTGTTGGCAGCGAATTCATCGGGTGGTTCGTTTGCGTCCTGCCTTGAACTTCCGCCTTCCGCGGGTTCAATCTTCCAGGCGACAAGCGAATTAAAATAAACCTGCTTACCTTCGGGGTTTGTCCACTCTCTTCCGTTAAGATTAAAAGCAACCTTTACCATATCGCCTTCATTAAACTTTTCAATCAGCGAACATCTGTCTTTAAGCAGCTGAAAAGTTATGTACTGCGGGAACTGCCCCGTTTCATCGGCAATTACAAACTCTCTTTTTGTGAAGTTGTTTTTAAATTCCTGAACAGGAAATATTTTATGTACCTTGCCTGTAAAATCCATATAATTATTTTAAGTTTATACCAAATCAAATTTCGCCGTGAAGTGGCGGAGAAACTTCGGCTCTTCAACTATCTTAACGCCTCTGATTTTATCTTTGTTCTTGCTGATTTCGATAAGAACCTCTGCAACGAAATCAATGTGGCTCTGCGTGTAAACCCTTCTTGGAATTGCAAGGCGAACGAGCTCCATATCAGCGGGAATCAGTTTTCCTTTTGCGTCGTACTTTCCGAACATGATGCTTCCGATTTCAGCCGCCCTTATACCGCCCAGCTTGTAAAGTTCAACCACAAGCGCCTGACCGGGATACTGGTCAACGGGAATATTCGGAAGAAAACCTTTTGCGTCAAGATAAAGAGCATGACCGCCGACAGGTTTTATGAAGGGAATTCCGTTTGCTTCAAGTTTATCGCCGAGATACTTCGAGGAAATAATTCTGTAATGCAGGTAGCTTTCATCTACAACTTCTTCGAGCCCTTGTGCAATCGCTTCAAGGTCGCGTCCGGCGAGGCCGCCGTATGTTTCATACCCTTCCGTTATGATAAGCAGGTTTTTGCAGTTATGATACCACTCTTCATTGTTCATAGAAAGGAAACCACCGATGTTTGCGAAAGCATCCTTCTTAGCCGACATAGTGCATCCGTCAGCATAGGAAAACATTTCATTGCAGATTTCCATAATGGATTTATTCTCGTAACCCTTTTCTCTTATCTTAATGAAATAAGCATTCTCTGCAAACCTGCACGCATCGATGAAGAAGGGGATTTTATATTCTTTGCAAATCCTGCTTACTTCGCGGATGTTTTCCATCGATACGGGCTGACCGCCTCCCGTATTGTTCGTTATCGTAAGCATACAGACGGGGATATTTTTTACACCTGTCTTTTCAATAAACCCGCGGAGCTTCTTTGTATCCATATTCCCTTTGAAGGGATGAATAACCTCGGGGTGCTTGCCCTCTTCAATAACAAGGTCAACCGCTTCCGCACCGTTAAACTCTATGTTTGCGCGTGTAGTATCAAAATGGTTATTGCTTGGAATACTTTTGCCCTTTCCCGAATTAACAAAGCGCCCGTCTTTATCAATATCGCTGAGCAGGAATGTAAACAGAATCCGCTCTGCGGCGCGTCCCTGATGAACAGGGATACAATGCTTAAAGCCGAAGATTTTTCTTGTAGCGGCTTCAAACCTGAAGTATGATTTTGAACCTGCGTAAGATTCGTCGCCGTCCATAATAGCCGCCCATTGCTTTGAGCTCATCGCAGAGGTGCCGCTGTCGGTTAAAAGGTCAATCAGCACGTCCTCGGCGTGAATAAAGAACGGATTATAAAAAGCATTCTTTATAATTTCTTCTCTTTCCTTTACAGTTGTGGTCTTAACATACTCAACAGACTTAATCCTGAAAGGCTCGATAATAGTTTTCATTTATTTGATGTATTTTCTTTCGTAAACATCAATTTACAAAAAACTCCCCAAAGAATTAATTCAAAAAGGGGGAATAATAATAAACTGTTTCTTTTCCTATACAGGTTTATGTGGTTTTATTCGCAATGCGAACATCGTATTTATTTTATTAAAACCATCCTCTTTGTTTCCGAAAAGGTTTGCCTTGTCGTTTCTCCGTTTATTATGATTTTATAGAAGTAAACTCCGGTTGAAAAGTCTGTTGCGTCAAAATCTGCTATGAACCTGCCCGTGCCCCATCTGCCGTTTACAAGCTCCTTTACCTCACGTCCCTGAACGTCGTAAACCTTCAGTGTTATGTGAGACGGCTCTTTCAGTTCAAACTGTATGTTTGTTGAGGGATTGAACGGGTTCGGGTAGTTTTGTCCGAGCGAAAATACTTCAGGTACGAAGTTCGGCACAAGTTTGATGCCTGTGTAGTAGGTGGTGTCGTTGCCGACAACTTTTGTATGTATTCCATCATTAAATTCTTCTTGATCAACATAAGCCCAACCATTATTAGAATTAATAAAATTAATATTTTTATATCTTCTGGAATGAATTGCAATATTCGGGATTTGATATCCCCAGTTAGTTCCGCCATTGGTTGTTTTTATTAAGACACCGTAGTAATTACTTCCAACTCCCACAAAGGATGTTCCTCCCAACCAGACGGTATCCTTATTAATCATTGATATGGAGCGAATTATAACTGATGAAACATTTGGAGGTGTTTGAAGAAACCATGTCAGTCCGCCATCTGTAGTCTTCTGTATTCTATTTGAACCTTTCCACCCGGTTAGCGTATCGACAAATTTTATGTCTAAAAAAGCATCTGTAGGATTAATCTCAAACCAATTGAATCCACCATTTGTGGTTTTTCTAAAATGCGAAATTGAAGAAACAACACACGAGAAACCAATGTTCTTATCGTACATATAAATCTTATCAGGATTGTCGCTTGTGCCGTTTGTCCAGATTCGTGTCCAGTTTATACCGCCGTTAATGGAACGATACACACCGCCGCCAAAACCACCGCTGTAAACGTAAAAAAGAGTATCTTTGTTTATTGCACTAAAATCTTCTGCGCCAGTTGGTTGATTTGAATGATTAGTCCAATTTAAACCACCATCTGTGGTTTTAAAAAAATCAAAATAATTAGTGGATGTAAAGCCCGTATTGCTGTTCACAAACTGAATTCTATTAAATTCGGAATTTACAGATGGAGGTATATAAGTATATATAATATCCCAGTTGTCTCCACCATTTGTAGTTTTTAATATGTATGCCTGAACTGAAGAATTTGTTGTCGTCACCGCAAACCCCGTCAGACTATCAAGAAAAGTAATATCCTTAATAGTACCGCCGTTCAGGTTAGGAAACCACTGCTGATACCAGCCCGATGTCCTGCTGTCATGAAATCCTGCTGAAGAAAGGAAAAGAAGAAATACAAGAAGTATTAAACCGTCAAGTACGCGGGAAAGAGTTTTTTGAAGTTTCATAATTTATAAAATAAATTAATCAGTGTTCTTATTACAATTAAAATATATAATAACCATGTTAATTAAAATCTATAATAAAAGGTTCAACACTGTGGATTTACAAAAACCCCTTCAACAGAATATATTTCTCCTGCATTCAATTATTGGAAGAAGATTAAAGAGTTTTCCTTGCCGGGTTAAATGCCTATAACTGTTTGATGTTACTAAAGAATGACGCATACTGCCCTTACTATTTGTATTACAAAAGTATAAAAATATTGTTATAATCTTGTTACAATTAACAGGAGGATATCATGAAATCTATATCGGTGAATAACCTTAATATCAACGTAGAAAATTCTTTGCAGTTTGTTTCAGAAAGCGAATTCAACTCTGTAAAGAAGGAAACGGTTAAATGTTACAAAGATTTAATTAATTATTCCGGGAAGGGAAATGATTTTCTCGGCTGGCTTGACCTTCCTTCGAGCATAACCAAAGAAGAAATTAAAGCACTCGATGAAACCGCCCGCTATTTGAGAAGAAAATCTGAAATAATAGTTGTAGCCGGTATCGGCGGTTCTTATCTGGGCGCTCGTGCCGTTATCGAAGCCCTTCAGCACTCGTTCAAGCACCTCTTTAAAAAGAAAGCCGGAATGCCGCATATAGTCTTTGCCGGACAGAATATCAGTGAAGATTATCTCGCCGATTTAATGGAAGTTCTTGAAGATAAAAAATTCACAGTTATAGTGATTTCCAAATCAGGCACTACCGCTGAACCCGCGATAGCATTCAGACTTTTAAAGAATCTTGCCGAAAAGAAGTTCGGCAAGGAGGTGGCTGCCAGCAGGATTGTTGCTATTACCGACAAATCAAAAGGCGCACTGAATAAGCTTGCTGATATGGAAGGGTACAAATCGTTTGTAATCCCCGATGATGTCGGCGGAAGGTTTTCGGTTCTTTCGCCGGTCGGTCTTTTGCCCGTTGCCTGCGGCGGGTACAACATTAAAGATTTAATAAAAGGCGCCGAAGACATGGAAACGCTTCTTATGGGCAAAGATAAGTTTGAAGAGAATCCTGCAATGATATATGCAGCCGTAAGAAACCTGCTTTACAGAAAAGGAAAGACCACAGAAATCCTGACAAGTTTTTCGCCGCAGCTTTACTATTTTATCGAATGGTGGAAACAGCTTTACGGAGAGAGCGAAGGCAAGGAAGGAAAAGGGATTTTCCCCGCCGGGGCTGTCTTTTCGACCGACCTGCATTCAATGGGGCAGTATATTCAGGACGGCAAAAGAAATATATTTGAAACCAATATTTGGGTAAAGAAAGCAGGAAAGAAACTGCTTATACCTGCCGACGAATCAAACCTTGACGAGCTGAATTACATTGCCGGAAAGAATATAAATTATGTAAACGAAAAGGCAATGCTCGGAACGTTTCAAGCCCATAAAGACGGGGGCGTGCCTTCGGTTACGATAGAAATACCGGCGCTCAATGAAAAGGTCCTTGGAGGACTAATTTACTTCTTCGAGTTTGCCTGTGCCGTCAGCGGTTACATGCTTGGCGTTAACCCCTTTGACCAGCCCGGGGTTGAGGCATACAAAAAGAACATGTTTAAATTACTTGGTAAATAAATTTTTTGCACCGCTCCCCTGTAACAACCGGGGAGCGGATATTTTATAACAATCATCGCCCGTTCACTTATTCTAAAAGTATATGAAAAGAAATTTATTGATTCTGATAATCATCTTAATCTCCGCATGCAGCGCCTACTCACAGCTTTTTACACCCGAAGAATTGCAGATAATAAAACTTCAGGACGAAAGAACATTCGGCGTTAATAATGAACTTATTAATTTTCTTGACGACAGAAATGACAACGTGGTTATCCGCGCTCTCTGGGCAATAGGCAGCATAGGAAAAGAAGAAGGCGTCAGACCCGCTGTTGAAAAACTTTTTTCAAGCCGCTCAGAAGAAATAAGGGTAACAGCCGCTTATGCGCTCGGGCTTCTTCCTTTTAACGATTCAAGAAATGCTTTGAATGAAATTATCGCTGATTCACGGGACGAAAGAGTAAAAGTGGAAGCCCTGAATTCGCTCGGTTATATAGGCACCGCAGAAGACCTCGAAAAAATTGCAGCTTATAAGTTTGAGTCCGATGCCCTTCAAACCGCTCAGGCTATGTCGTTTGCAAGGTTTGGAAGAAGAAACATCAGGAGCGAAAGCAGTATAAATAAGTTAATTGAACTTTCAGCTTCAAAGAACGAATCAACTTTAAGAGCCTCGGCTTATGCATTCGCCAACACAAGAAACAGCGTCCTGCTGGCAAACGCCAAAGACGCTATAAACCTGCTAATTGGCTCAAACAACCCCGATACACGCATGTGGGCTGTTCTTGCAAACGGATATATCTCCTCTGATGTTAACGCGCTTATGAGTCTTTATGAAAAGGAAACTGTATGGCAGGTAAAAACAAACATACTTAATTCCTTTCAAACTATAAACAGGTTTAATCCGGAAACAGCAAACAATAAAGACCTTGCATTCTTCCTTGTCAGTAAAGGCAGCGGCGAAGATGTATATCTTGCAACAACGGCATTAAAAGTTCTCGGTAATGTATTCTCGGCTTCCAAAGACGGGACGCTGAAAGCAGGGTTACTCCCGCAATTGCAGTGGTTCCTCATAAAAGGAAAAGCCGTTGATATCCCCGTGATTGCTGAGGCTATAAATACAATGGGCATGATTTATAAAGATGCGGCAAAAGATGAACTGACGGCGTATTACAAAGATGTTGAAGGGTATGAATTAAAGTCAGCCGTTATATCCGCATTTAAGTATTTCGACGATGCCTCTGTTTACAATGCTATGCGGGACATGATTACAAAAGATGTACAGGCATACGTTGATAAAAACAAAATTGAATCGGGCGATATGATTGCCGGCAAGGAGCTGAACGGGCTTTACCGCTCGTTTATTGAAAGCCTCGGCGAGCTAAAGTATAAAGCCAATTCAAAAGACAGGCACACAATGCGTCTTATATTTTCCGAGTTCGTCAGCTCTAAAGACCCGTCAATAATGGATTTGTGCATTACCTCATTAAGCGACAGCATATATTTGAATGACATTTCCGAGACTAAAGCAATCCTTGTGCTTGATTATCAGGACATGGTCTATCCGAAGGATAAAGAAGCAATGCGTCTTGTTATTCGTGCGTTGGGAAACCTTAAAGCAGAAAATTCTCTCGATATACTGAAGACGGGCTTGAACAGCACGGATTATAAAATAGCAAAAGAATCTTCAGATGCTTTAAAGAAGATAACAGGCAAAGATTTCACTTTTACGGCAAAGAAAAAGTTTTTGGAAAATCAAAACGATTTAGACCTGTTAAACAACAAACAGCATGCTGTTCTTAAAACAACAAAAGGAGATATAAAAATAAAGTTCTATCCCTATCAGGCGCCATATTCGGTAATGAATTTTATATCACTTGCCGAAAAAGGGTTTTATAACAATACAGCTTTCCACCGCGTAATTCCAAACTTCGTTATACAGGGCGGAGACCCGCTGAACAATGGCTGGGGCGGACCGGAATATTCAATTCGTTCAGAGTTTGCTCCATTGCATTATGAACGCGGTATTCTTGGCATGGCATCTGACGGAAAAGATACGGAAGGAAGCCAGTTCTTTATAACCCACTCTCCGTTTTATCATCTTGACAACTCCTACACAATTTTCGGAGAGGTTGTTGAGGGAATTGATGTAGTCGATAAAATTTACATCGGAGATGTGCTAAACAGTGTTACGATTCTTCCTTAAACACGGGAATTATTTTGAACTCAAAATCATTTATAAACGTTTTAATGTATATACATAAAAATTAAATATTTAACGGAGATAAATATGTTATCAAAAAAACTTGAAGATGCAATAAACAAACAAATTAACAAAGAGTTGTATTCCGCTTATTTTTACCTTGGTATGTCGGCTTACTGCAACTCTGTTGACCTTGACGGGTTCACAAACTTTTTCTACGTACAGTATCAGGAAGAAACATTCCATGCGATGAAATTGTACAACTATGTTCTCGAAAGAAGCGGCAATATTGTTCTTTCGCAAATCGACACACCGCCGCAGAATTTTAAATCCGCTCTCGATGTATGCGAGCAGACCTATGAGCACGAAAAGCTTGTAACCAAATCAATCAACGACCTTATGGACATTGCCATTAAAGAAAACGACCATGCGACATCGAGTTTCCTTAAATGGTATGTTGATGAACAGGTTGAGGAAGAAGCAACGATATCAAAGCTTGTAAACAGAATGAAACTTGTCGGCGATAATGTCGGCGGACTATTTATTATTGACCAGGAGCTTAAAGCCCGCGTCTTTACTCCTCCTGCGACGGCATAACAAAAGCATCTTACAAAAATACAAAAGTCTGACCCGCTGCTGCGGGTCAGACTTTCTCATAATAGCACACAAATCTTTTACAAACAGTTTTCCAGTTTATGAAAAAGCTTTATAGTATCCTTTTTCTCTGAAACAGAAAGTTTTTTTTGAATTGTTTGTTCACACTCGTTCAGCACAACCTCAATTTTCTTCCTCACCCGTGCCCCTTTCGGTGCGAGTTTAAGAATTACATTACGTCTGTCTTCTTTTGAAACCTGCTGTGCGAGGTATTTGTTTTTAATAAGCTTTTCCACCACGCGGCTCCCTCTCGATGCAGAAAGCCCCATATTCTTTGAGAGAGCATTGCAGTTGCATGGCTCCCCGGGTCTCATTGCGAGTATGCCCCTGTATTCGGCGGGGGACAGGTTAAATTCATGCCTTATTGTCTCTTCCTTGTCAAGGCATTTGCCTTTTATTCCTATTATCAGGTCTATTATTCTGTCTGCCATTCGTTTAATTTTTATTGTGGATAATTGTTATTAGCAAATTATAAAATTTTTATTCAATATTCAATATTCAGATATTTGTTTTAATTGCCGCAAACCTGATTACATCAGCAGGTCCTTTGTGATAATCTCCCTCTTTCAGCTCAATGTGATATTCGGAAAGCTCGGAAATATTTAGTCCACAGAAATCATTCCGGAAATCATCAATGCTATACAAAGCATTTAAATCCTTGGGACCGCCAGAACTATTGTGTATCTGGGCTTTGCTGAATGCCTCTATAATCAGCGTCCCGCCGGTTTTTAAAGATTTTATTATTGACCTGTGTACATTTTCTCTTAAACCCTGAGCAAAATGAACAAAAACAAGAGCAGCCGCATCGTATTCCTGCTCGGGATATTTATAATCGGCAGTAGAAGAGACTATGTAATTAATTGTAACGTTATTTTCTTCTGCTAATTTTATTGCTTTAATCTTTGCCTGCTCGCTGAAGTCTATTGCAGTCACATCCCAGCCTTTCTTAGCCGCATAGACGGCATTCCTGCCCTCGCCCTCGCCGGGCAGGAGAAGCTTCCCGGGCTGCAGCTTGTCTATCCATTGTTTAAAGAACCCATTCGGCTCTTTGCCGTAAACGTAATGCTGCTCTGAATAACGTTCATCCCAGAATTTGTTTTCCATATCAGCAGCCTCCTATAATTCTTTTTGACTTCTTCTCGCCCGTGTTTATCATTTTCTTGTTTGCTTCAATAAGTTCGGGAAGTTTCTTGCTTGCCTTTTCTCTGAAGACATAAGTCGCCTGCATTTGTCTCGTTTCTGCTTCCGGCTTTTTAAAGTTTAAGATTATATTCTTAAATTCTTCAATGCCTCCTTTTAAAACATAAATGTCTTTATAGCCCAGCTCTACGGCAATGTATCCCAGCTTCTTTCCTTCCTCTTCGTTGTTAGTTACGATAACATTCTTCATTCCTTTTATCGCAAGTTTCTTATGAATATCTTTTCCGAAAAGATTATCCGTTGTCCAGTTTGTAGAGTTTGGAAGTTTCAGTTCATTATATTCTTCTTCTTTTCTGAAATCAAATATCTGCAGCGTTCTGTCATTATCAATTATCCTGAATGCAAGCTCATCAGAATCCATCATTTCAAATTTTGATTTTGAAACAACATCAGGATTGTTTGCTTCTTCTTTTAATGCCGTTTGTCTTTCGGGAAAAGCAAACGCTGAAAGTCCAATAATAATCGCAATTCCCGCAAGTCCGTAATAAAGTTTAAATGGCTGAAGTGTCGGATCTACATATCCCCTGTTATTCCTTTTTTCAATCATTGTTGTTGCTATAAATGCCGTTACAGCCATAAACACGAGTAAGAAGGCAAACAACTCCTGAGACATTCCAAGCAAATCGAATATTCTAATGTTTCCCCAGGCGCCTGCTTTAAACAATGTTTCAAAAACGGGATATCCCTCAGCAAACAAAAATATACCTATAAATGAACCGCCTATGAAAAACATAGCGTCCACCTTACCTATTGCAGCGCTGCAGATGCTCGTTCCCGGACAGAAACCGCCTATTACAAACCCCAAACCCATTATTAAACCTCCTATCAAAGCAGACCAGATAAAAGTCGGATTAACATAAATCAGGTTTAAATCAACCAAACCGTAATGACCCAGTATAATCAATCCTATTGCCGCGGTTACCCCGCCTGTAAAAAATACTCGCAGCACAGTAAAGTCATACCCATAAAATAAACCTACAAGTTTTTTTGATGATGAAAACCCCGCCTGCTCGAGTATGAAGCCAAATGCTATTCCTATGATTAATGCTACAACAAGGTTTAATTCGTTTCCAATTATATCAGGAACTAATGGTGCCATAATTATACCTCCTTCTCTTTATATCCAAAGTTTTCTGAAAAAATACGCGAAGGCATAAGCTCCCCCGAATATTGCCATCATTGTTATAATACCGCCTGCCGATAAAACTGCCATTCCGCTTAAAGCCGCACCGCTCGTGCATCCGCGCCCAAGCTGTGCACCGAACCCAAATAGAAGCCCGCCGATAATCGCACCGATTATGCGTGTTCGTGCTTTTATCTTCGGGGAGTGTTCAAGCGTTAAACTTAATCTGTTAGATACCAATCCGGAAATAAACCCGCCTATCAATACACCTATTACCTCAAATACAAGCCAGCTCTTTAAAGGGTTGCCGGCATGCTCCTCGGCGTATTCTTTGTAAAAGTGCGTGCTTTCCGTGTGTGCAGGGACAATGGTGTTCATAGTCGCTACTACAGCGCTTTTTACCGCTCCGCTTGCTCCAAGTCCGCGGCCTGTTATGAATATCGTAATCAGCAGAAGCAGTCCAAGAAGGAATCCTGCTAAATAAGGATTCATATATTTTGTTGTATTCATATTATGTTTTGCTGTTATTGGTTTCTAAATTATTCTGATTTACTGTTTCTTCTTCACCCTCTATTTCTTCATATCCAGTAAGCATTGCTTTCAAATTTGATGTTAGAGTTGTTCCCGTTGTGATTAAATACAGGTGTGTAACTAAAAATGCAATAAGCATTATCGCTCCCGCCGTATGTACTACCGCTATTATTCCCAGCGAGTCTATGTTAATGCTTGCAGTCGTCTGGTTCTGCGAGTATCTGTAAAACATGTACAAAAGCCCCGATATAACCACAATAGGAATCACAAGAATTTTTAATCCGAAGTAAACTAATTTCTGCAATGGATTTAATTTGCTCAATACAGTCTTCTTTGTCGGATGGCTTGCATTTTGAAATATTCCGAAAAGATAGTAATGCAGTTGTGCTTTTATGTTTGTTAAAGTCGGAATGTATTGCCTCCACTCGCCCGTTGTAAAATGCCAGAATATTGCGAATACAATCAGCGCAATAAAACTGTATGCCGCAACATTGTGATATGTAACAGCATTCTCAAACCCGAAGAAACTGTATGTTCCGTGTATTTCAAACCCCGTTGCCGCAAGAAAGAAAATTAAAAGCGCCTGCATCCAGTGCCAGAACCGCTCAAATGATTTATATATTAATACGTTTTTCGACATAATCTTATTTCCCGTTTTTGTGTTTTTTAGATGACCTGTATCTCAGCGTTCCGTGAATTGCTATTCCAGCAAATGTCGCGATTATAATTGCCGTGCCCGTGTTATCAACATACTTGTTATAGTCCCTTCCCGGTATGTAGAAGTCCTTAAGGTTTGCGATTCTGCTGTCTGTTCTCGTATGGCAGTCGGTGCACTTTAAGGTTGAGTCTTTCGAGGATACCATGTGGTTTATCGGCCAGTACATTTCTGTGTTGATAAAAGAGATTTTTCCGCTGAATGGAAGGTTAACATCTTTCATGCCGACCTCAGAAGCCCTTTGCCAGTCGAAATCCTTCCAAAGCGCTCCTTCGCCCTCTTTGTCCGCAAACAATTTCGGTTGTATGAGCATTTTATTCACAGGGTCGTATGGCTGTCTGGCTCTGTGAATTTTAACAGGAATAATCTTTGACTCTTTATCGTCATAAGAACCGAGCAGTTTATTAATCACTAAAGGATTTGTTGTATCGCTTATCGTGTCTCCTAATAAATAATGCTGTGCATTACCGTTAAACCATATGTATTCGGGCTTTAAATTTTTCCCCCATTTAAAACTTCCTTTAATCGATAAATATGTGTGATTGCCGTCGGCATCGTCTTCTTCATAAGGTTGTCCGTCTTTTAGCTTTCCCGCCGTTGACCAGTCCCAGTCAGTTTTTGTCGCATTAACTTTTGCATAAACAGGAATGTGGCATGTCTGGCAGGCAACTTTTAAATTATGCTCGTTTAAAACAGAACTCTTGTGAGGACTTTCTGTGTGGCACTGCTCGCACGTTGAACGGTTCCTGTTCATCGATGACAGCGAATAAACTTTTCCAAGCATGTTATGTTTTTCTGTTAAGTGGCAATCTACGCACTGCAGATTTTTACCGTCTGTTGCCATGTGAACATCTATCGACCTATCAGGTTCAAACATTGACTTCTCCAGGTCGCCGTGCTTAACGTTGTTACCGCCTCCCCCGAAGAAATGACAAACTCCGCAGTTTGAACGCTTCGGCTTGCCGACATTCTGCGCAATGTTGCTCAGATGAATTTTGGGGTCAGGATATCCCGACATTTCATTTCCCTTTGCATACGTTTCCGTGTTATCGTGACAAACAAGGCAGTCAATATTATTCTGGTCTGTATAAGTAAAAGTTTTATCCGACATCCCGAATCCGATGTGGCACTTTGCGCAGCTTTGTTCATTGCCCTCAACCCCGATGCAAAAATTATTGATAGCATTCTTCTTGCCGATTGATATGATGCCCCTTCCTCTTACGTATTCCTCTCTTTCCCAGTTCCAGTGGCTCGAGTTCATTACCTCGGTGTGTCTGTCTGTGTGGCAGTTGTTGCATGCCGCGGTTACTTCCTGAGGCGTCGAAAATTCTTTTTTCAGCGCATCTAACTTTGAATGGTCGGTTGAAGGCGTGTGTTTAACCGAATACTTTTCTCTTAGAAGTTCAACCTTTTCTCGCTCCTGCTGCTTTGGTATCAGAAATACCGCAGCGGATATAACCACAAGAGCAAATAATGTAATTGCAATAAAACCCTTTTTCATGGGAATGTAATCCTGTATAGATTTATATAAGTAAAATTAAAATAATTCTTATGCTGGCGTAAGATTCTCTTTAGGGAAAATAATCTTACCAATTTGTTAATATCCAATCTCATTCGATATAATGAAACATAAATAATACTTGTTATTAGCAAATTATTTATATTGAAATTAATTGTCAATGGAAATCAAAGGCTCTTGTTGGCTATTAGCAGCCCTCACCTCTGTCATCTCCTCACCTCTGTCATCCCCGAGTGCTCTTATCGGGGATCTTATCACGATAATTAAATCGACTTTCCTATTTACATATCGACAATAGACACATCTTCAAGCATGTTCTTCTCTGTGTTCTCAGGGAACTCTGCGGTAAAAAGCCTCATCATTTTTTGTCTTTGTTCTATTCCATCCCCTGTTTTAACATCTTTCACCTTTTTTTAATCTGTTCTATTCTGTTTATCACATTTTAAATCACTGTCTTTACTTGGATAGTTGCATAATTGCATATCTGCCGCTGTGTACCATTACTCTTCATCATAACACCTTAGTCCTTATATAATAGCTTTCTGTTTTTGTATATATACCAGATACCCCACAATCCATAAGCAGTAAATACAATTAGTAGTATTGTATATGAAAAATAATTTGAAAAGTAAAACCCGGGAGTTCCTTTAGCAAAAAAGAAAAAGAATAATGAAACCATTGGCCAATAAGCTGTAATTCCTAAAGCACATAGCATTGAATAAACGCCCCATTCCTTTTTTAGCCATAATCCTATAAGCCCAAATACCAATAAAGGAATGTATATAATTGTATCGCCTAATCCAAAGGCTTTGTTTACGGCAACGGCCGTTTCTCCCACTACATTCACTGGTTCTTGGAGCCCTAACGAAACCGGAAAATCATAATTGATAAATGACATCATTTGTCCAAGAATAAGACTTGCCAAAAGAAGCAATCCCGTGATTATTAAAATCCAAAACCCGGGTAATTTATTTTTATTTAAATTCTTCATACCTTCTTTAAAAATTATTTATAAATAATATTACGCTCTCTCAAGCACACCTATATGTGAAGTGATTGGTTTGTTTACTATCTCTTCAACAACTTTAAGCCCGCTCTGCCCTGCAAGCACGCGAAGCCCCCCTTTTAAAACATAAGACTTGAAGTTTCTGTAATGCTCTCTTCCCGCAATAAACTCAACAACTCCATTTATAAAATCCGTAAAACCTCCGCTTCTTGGAACGAAGTAATCAACTATTATTATTCTTTCGGCATGCCGTGAAAGCAATCGCAACAAAGGAACCCTGTCCGGCTCATCTATTTCGTGAACGACATAAGAAAGAACTGCATAATCATACCTTGTTTCGTTTTCTTGAAGGTATGTGTATGCATCGGCATGAATAAACTTTATTTTCTCCGGATTATCCGCCGTGAGTTTTTTCCTTCCAGCATCGATATTCCTAATGGATAAATCTATTCCGGTATAACTTCCGTATTTATCGCTAAGCCGAGCCGCCATCCTGCCCGTTCCGCATCCCACATCTAAAATGTTTGAATATTTATTTATTATTTTTCTTACTTCTTCAAATGCCTCGTCCTGATTTGGCGCTATCACTTTGTCATAGAACATTCCGTCATACCAGTGATTCTTGTTTTCCATTTATCAGTTTACAATTTCATCAAAATATTTTTTATCAAGATGTTTCGGAGTATATGTTTCACCCCGTCTGCTTATGTTTCTCGTAAAAGCCCGAAGATGATTTTCTGATGCTCTTTGCAAATTGTTATATACAATAGCTATATCCTTGTTGTCAGTGTTCTTAACTGCCTCCATCAAGTCTTTAATGTCAACCTCTTCAATCTCCGCCCCAGCCTTCAAAGCATCAAGTGCCGATTTATTTCCCTGCTCAATCAATGATAAATACAGATTCTTAATTTTTTCATTCTTAAACTCACCCGTTTTCAAACCGCTCACAGGATTTGCTATTCCGTACTTGTTTAGAATTGATTCTATTGCATCCATATGCCTCTGTTCTGCTTTCTTTATATTGCCAAATGGTCTCAGCCCCCATTTATCGAACAGGGTAACGTAAAAATCTCTTGCCATCTTTTCTTCTTCTATCATGTACAGCATTTCTTTCTCTTCTCCTGCTGAAACATCCTGCTTTGGTAAATCAACCGCATAATTGCACGAATGTTTTTCTTGTGCTTTTGCTTCTTCTGTAAATAAATATCCGTTAATAAATCCCGCGAATATTATCATCGAAAAAATCCCGAAAATAATTTTTGTCTTCATAATCATTAAATATTTGTATTTTAATATAAGTTTTAAATTCATAACTCACAACTCTTAATATTATAACTCATACTTCATATTTGCTTCTTCTCATACTTCATACTTCATAACTCATAATTCATAACCGTCTCTTCTTTCTCTTCAATTTCCATACCAATCTTTCATGTTTAAAACTATCCCAATCCGCAGTTTCCGTAACCATTAAATACCAAGATCACGAATATTTGCATGTTTTCTCTAAATATTCCGACAATTCTGCCGTTAGCAGATTAATCTAAGCCAGTAAACTGTTTCTGGCTTTGCATTCTGGCGGGCATTTTGAAGTACTTCACTGTCAATCAGGCGTAAACTTTGATATAAGACAAAGTTTGATTTAACCGCTTAACCGCTGCTTTAGTGTAGGTGATGTTATGCTAAGTATTAAATTTCTACATCAAGCTGTCTTCCTTCTTCAAATGCTTTTTTATCCATTCCGGAACCAAAAGCAATTCCAATTGCTAACCCTATTGGTAATCCAATACCTAAAAAGGCCATATTTCCAAGGCTAGCACCAAAAGCAGCACCAATCGGAATACCAAATGCAGCCATTCCAAGACCTGCCCAGATATTTCTATAGTAGTTTTTTGGCACCAGCTTAAGTTCTTTTTCAAGCATTTGGATAATCCTTGATTGTATCTTCTTTATTAATTTTCTCATATCATCTTCTGAAATAGAAGTTGAGTTCATCTTGTCAATGTCTTTATTAATAGATATCACCGGTCCATCAGGCAAATCCCTTTTTCGCAATTCAAATAATAGTTTATCAAACTTTACATACGTTTCTTTAAGTTTAACACTTTTCTCAATGTCTGGTTTTGGATTTAATTCATTAATCTTCATTTGTCAGTTTTTAAAATATTAAACATAACAGTTGTCAATATGGCCAGCGGCGGTTTGCTGGCCTCCTTCCTGTCCGCCGACACAAACGTCGAAGCGGGGTAGAATCCTTCAAATTATTACAGTCCCCGCCATTGGCTATATTACGTGTTGTGCGTTCGTGCTTCTATATATTTAATCCAGTCTCTATATTTTTCGATAATTCGCTTATAAAGCGTGCCATTGGTGCTCCATCAATCACATCATGGTCTAAAAGAATTGACATCTTTAGCATTTCTCTTATTTCTATTCTATCTTCAATTACTGACGGTTTCTTAATTATCGAACTTATACCAAAACAAATAGGATGTACTGAAATAGGTATAAACCACCCATTTACTTTTCCCATCATTCCAATTGAGGTGAATGCAACATTTCCCATTTTCCTAAAAGCTAATTTTGGGTGCTTTAATAAAAATCTCCAAAATTTTCTTCTGATAAATCTTGGAAGTAAATAGTAAATTCTATCTAATTTTTGAGTTTTCTTCAGAAGTACAATATCTTTTTCTGTAAATTCTGTATTTTTTGCCTCAGAAATTTGCTTTGTTATAGATTCAACACTTACCACATTTGCTTTTTCAATAATCATCGGAATAGGCACTTTTGTGCCTTTTATATCTTTTTCTACAACAATTGAGACATTTATATCATCAAAAATTATCTGTTTGTTTTTTCCAATCAGATATGAGCTTGATGTTTCATATTTCTTTATAGTACATGCAATTACATTTATCAGCCAGGAATTAAATGATATTTTATTAGAATGAGTATTATTATACTCTCTAATCCTCTTTCTACTCAATGTAACATCAACTTCAATTAATCCTGTAATATGATGTTTCTGTTTTCCTATCTCACAAACATCAATGCTAGCTACTCTTGAATCTGGGAATCTATATATTTTAAAATTTGTCATCTATATAGTCTTTTATTTAGAATGACGTTCAACGTTTTGGCCCTTGGCGCAGTGGTGGATTTCGGAGCACTTCATTTTAACACACTACAAAAGTTGAAGCGGGATAAAATGTTCAATTAACCACTTCACCCGCCATTGAGCCAAGCTCTTGTTACCGGTTGCCCTATTGTCGGCTGAAGTACTCATGAAAAAAGTGGTTTTCGCATGTTAAGAGGAAATGATTTTGAAATTGTGTTGCGTTGAATTGTGGGTCAATGTCAACAAGTAAGACTTTCTTGCTGTGAATTCTTGCAATTATGTAAGAAATATTTACAGAAAGAGTTGTCTTGCCAATACCACCTTTCATGTTAATTACTGGAATTATTTTACTCATATTTTTTGTTTACTGATTGTTTAATCTCTTTTATTCAATACAGTATCTATTGGTCTGCACTGTCGTCATTGGGTTACCGATAACGGTTCAATTTCACGAATGTTAATAAAAATATATTGAATATATTAAAAAATCAATATGTAATACTGCGTAATAACTATCCATTATTTATTCAAGCGAATGTTCGCAAATGTCATGTTAGCATAAGGCCTTCTGTACTCTGTACTTGCAAACCATTGTCAGTATTGAGTTTCTGTGTCATTGGCGTGTTGGTTGTGCGTTGCGTTTTTTATTCTTTTGAAGGGTCAAAGAATTCTTTAAAACCATTTTTGTCTGCGTTGGTTTTGCAAGTTCTTATGCAAACCTGGGCTTGTGTGTCATCTTATGTGGTTTGCATATGTGCTCTCAAAATGCGTTGGCTAAAACACAACCTTCACATCTTCTTTATAGTTCTGTAATGTTCCGTTTAGGCTGGCTGTCCAACCGTCAATAAATACATTACCATTTTTAATGGCATTTGAATAATCGTCACTGGTTATTTACTCGCTGTTGGAATTATGCAAAAAGTTTTGTTAGTAACTATTTAAACAAGATTTCTTTATTCTATTCTCATTGTAATATTGATGCAAAACAAATAATTCTTAATCAAATTAGAGATTACTTCTTTTACTAACAGCCATTAACTTTCAACTATAAGCTAATATTCTCCCTCCATTAATAGTCACAACATTTTCGGAAACTCTGATATTTTTCCGTCAAACCGAAGCATCATTTTAGTTTTTATAAATTTTCAAATATTTTAAATCCACGTTTTATCATCTTTCCTCATTTTTGAAAAAATATTTTTCTCATTTTCTGCGTCAGAGTTTTCGTTTCCGTTGTGATTAATAATGAAAGTCCTATCTTCTAAAATCAGATGTTATTTATTAACTAAAAAACATTGAACTTTCAACCAACATGCTCCCTTCATTATTAATCACAACATTTTTCGAAATTGTGCCACGAAAATTCTCATTTTAAAAATATTTTTCCCTTTAAAAAAATCTTTTTCTTAAAATAAACCCCTGTATTTTCTCTCCCTTAAAATCCGCACAAAAAAATCGACAAAAAAACGCCGTGTCCAAGTTTTGGTTTTTGTTGTGATTAATAATGAAGGGAGTGTGTAAAATAGGTGATAAAATTTCTCTGTTATTTTTTAAATATTGAATCCCTTAAAACGTTCTGAAATTGCACTTTCGCTTTTTCTTAATCTTGCACCCTCCTTGTACTCAAATTGGTCTTAATATTCAGTTGCTTTAAAAGTGCTTTTTTTCGTTTCTAAATTGTAATTAATTTTTTGCTATAATCAATTATCAATTATTTTCTCTGGCTCTCTGGGCACTCCGCGGAAAAATATTCTCTCTTAACAATTATAAAATCCGCGTTCTATTCCTTCTTCTGAGTTAAAATTATATTTTGTTCAACAAATTGTTTTACTCTGTCCCCCTGGGCACTCCGCGGAAAAAACATTCTCTTCAAATATAGTCTTGTAAACCAGTTATTTCAGTGTGCCCCTTTTTCTTTGCTCCATCTCTAAAAATCTATTTGCTGTTTATTCATTTTTTCGTGACCCGTTAATTGCTAACTTAAAAGGTAACTTAATATTATTCGTATGAAATTCTTATCGTCTATCTCAATATTTGTTGCACTGCTGCTTGTGAATATTTCTCTGGCTCAGCAAACCCCTTTGCCGACTCAGACTTCATCTATCTTTTCCGGCTCAGGCAACTGCGCAACTTGTCACACCGGTGATGGAATAATACTATCGGAAAACGGTGTAGATATTTCACCCGTTACTTACTGGCGCTCATCTATGATGGGAAATGCGTCTAAGGACCCGTTCTGGCGGGCAATCGTGGCCGAAGAAATTCATACTCATCCGCAATTCCAGTTTGTTATAGAAAGTACTTGTACGAAATGTCACGCTCCGATGGGACACAGGCAGGCAATACAGAATGGCGATTCAGGTTACACAATGACACAAATGAAAGCAGACACGCTTGCTAACGACGGCGTTAGCTGTACTTCATGCCACCAGATTAAAAACACAAACTTCGGTTCTTCATCAAGCTATAGCGGTGGATATAACATAACCACTGAGCGTATTATTTACGGTCCTTACCCGAATCCCTTCACTCAGCCTATGGTCACATTCGTTAATTATTTCACAATGCATTCGCTTAATATGAACAATTCAGAACTTTGTGCTACATGCCATACATTGTTCACTCCCACTATAAATTATGCAGGACAAATCGTCGGATCATTTCCCGAACAGACACCTTACATAGAGTGGAAAAACAGCATGTATAAAACATACAACATCCCATGCCAGACATGCCATATGCCTATTACGAATACACCGATTGATATTTCCACTATTCCCCCATGGGATACAACCAAAAGAAGTCCTTTCTGGAAGCATCTATTTAGCGGCGGCAATAAATTTATGAATAGAGTCCTGAAAAATAATATTGATTCGCTCCGCTTGTCTGCTTCAGGACCAAACTTTGATACTACATTGGTTTACACAGAAAAGATGTTAAAGGAAAGCGCCGTGAATATTGCCATTACACCCTCATACAGCGCAGGGTTTATGAACATCGGCGTAACTGTTGAAAATCTTACAGGACATAAAATACCAACGGGCATTCCGTACAGACGAATGTGGGTTCATTTAAAAGTAAAAGACCAGAGTAATAACACAGTCTTTGAGTCCGGAAACTGGAATGCTCAGGGCGAAATCATTGGTCTGGATTCGCTTTACGAACAGCACTATTCTGAAATTACTAACCAAAATCAGGTTCAGATATATGAAGGTGTTTTAAAAGACGTTAATGGGAATTTCACTTTCAACCTGTTAAGAACTGCGGCTTACTTAAAAGATAATCGTCTGCCGCCCAAAGGATTTAATACATCCCATCCAAGCTATGATACTGTTGCTATTGTGGGCGGTGCAGTTAACGACACAAACTTTAACAGACTCGGCGCCGCGCAGGGTACTGGCAAAGATGTTATTTATTATAAAGTACCTGCCGCAGGCGGGGCGCAGTTTACAATTTCCGCCGAACTCTGTTATCAGACTGTTACATCCGGATTAGTAAATTATATTCAGGGAATCAGTTCGCCCGATATAGAGAAGTTTGTAGCCCTTTATAACGCAGCAGATAAATCTCCTGTTATAATGAAATCTGTATCATCACCTTTCATAACAGGTATTAACCCTGTCTCCGGCAACACACCTTCATCATTTAAACTTTATCAGAATTATCCGAATCCGTTTAACCCGTCAACAAAAATTAAGTTCGACGTTCCGAAAGGTAATGAATACGTAAGTCTTAAGGTTTATGATATTCTCGGTAAAGAAGTCCGGACACTTTTTGCAGGTTATTTAATTCCGGGCTCTTATGAATCCGACTTTGATGCTAAATCTCTTTCTTCAGGAATGTTCTTCTGTGTCTTGCACTCAGAAAGTTTTTATGAAATCAAACGTATGATGTTTATCAAATAACGATTAAAGCGTTGTACCCGTTTTAATAAAACAACACTATAACTTAATGACTTATAGTGTTGTTTTAATAAGTAACCTCATTATAAGTACTCTGCTTCCTTTATCTTATAAAGTGTTTATTAACGTTTATCACGAATGGCTGTGGTATAAACTAAGAGCAAACAACAAAGTAACACCTATTAAAAATGACAGACCGTGAATAATATTGTTTTTTATGGTTGTGTGTTTATTAACTTCTGGAATTAAATCTGTTGCTCCAATATACAGGAAGTTTCCCGCCGCAAATGGTATAAGAAATGATACTTCAATTTTATCCGCAATAAAATAAGTGATGAACCCGCCGATTAAAAACGTAGAAGATGAAAGCAGATTATAAATTAATGCTTTCTTCTTATCCCATCCCGCGTGTACAAGCGCTGCAAAATCGCCAAGCTCCTGTGGAATTTCGTGGAAGACAGCGCCCAACCATGCGATTAAGCCAAGATTAAAATCTATAAGAAACAGCCCCGAAATTGACAAACCTCCTATTAAATTATGAAGCCCGTCTCCAATTAATATCAAATAGGACATAGGCTTTCTGCAATCGCTTTCCGCTTTTTTACAGTGATGATAATGTAAAAACTGCTCTAATACAAAGAAAAGACTAAAGCCTGAAGCAAATATTAAGAAGAACATTTTGACATCTTTAAAATGATTTAAACCCTCTGGAATCATCATAAAAAAGGCGCCGCCTATGAGCGAGCCCGCGGAGAAGGCAACAAGTGGTAAAAAAAGTTTTGACTGCGTTTGCTTTTTAAATAGCATAATGACTCCGCCGGACAGAGAAACCACACTTATTAAAACACCAAAAATTATTATTGTTAATAAATCATTCATTTTTTAAAACTTTTGATTTTATAAAATTATATAAAATTCTCCAATCCTGAAAAATAAAACAAATACTGCCCCAATAATACTTGCAGAGCCAATTCCGACTGGACAGACCGAAAATGCTACATACAAACCGGTAAAGCCGAACCATTTTGATACCACTTTTATTGTGTATCCTATAGGGGATAGTTTAACAGAATTATTTTCAACCATGTTTATTTTTTTAATATGATTATGTATCATATTTGATTACTAATTTCAATTATTACCGTGTTTATGTTCACGTTCGTGATGATGTTCGTGATCTTTACATATTTGACCGTTGTCCTTAATATTTCCCTTTAGCCATTCGCTCAAAACATTTTGAATATCCCCGGAGCACCCTCTGACAACCGTTATTCCGCTGTTGTTTAATTTGTTTACTGCTCCGCTGCCAATATTTCCTGCAAGCATTATTTTAACACCTGTTTGTGATAACTTCTTATCAATATCGGACTGACAACCGCATCCGTTGGGAGATGCTATCATTTCTTCGCATATAACATCTTTCTCTGCATTTGTTGTATAAACCATAAAATATTCACAATAACCATAATGATCATCAATTTTACCCGAATAAGTAGGAATTGCTATTTTCATGTTTTGTTTTCCTTTAAGTAAGATTAATTGTAAGAATATGTTTTATTAAATTTTAGAAAATGCTTGTTCTAGATCGGAAATTAAATCTTTGACATCTTCTATACCCACTGAGTATCTTACAAGTCCGTCTGTTATCCCTGCTTTAATTTTATCTTTCGCTGAAATTTTAGAGTGTGTCATAGAAGCCGGATGTTCAATTAAAGACTCAACTCCTCCCAAAGAAACTGCAAGCATTGCAAGTTTAACATTATTCAATAAAGTTTTTCCTGCTTCAAATCCACCTTTTAAGCCAAAGCTAATCATTGAGCCAAATCCGTCCATCTGTTTTTTAGCAAGTTGGTGCTGTGGATGAGATTTAAGTCCAGGATATTTTATCCACTCTACTTTTTCATGCTTTTCAAGAAATTCTGCAATTATCATAGCGCTTGCTTGTGCTTTTTCTATTCGAATACCAAGTGTTTTAATGCCTCTAATTACAAAATATGCCTGGTGTGGGTCCATATTACAACCAAGGTTAATCATAGTTGATCGAAGTTTTTTATACATTGATTCTTCTTTAGCTACAACGATACCGCCAACAATATCAGCATGTCCATTAATAAATTTTGTTAACGAGTGTAAAACAATATCAGCGCCAAACTCCAGAGGTCTTTGCAAGTAGGGACTTGAAAAAGTGTTGTCAACAACCATTATCAAGTTATTGTCTTTTGCAATTTTTGCACAAGCCTCTAAATCACTTATTTCTATTGTGGGATTTGCAGGAGTTTCCAAATACAATACTCTTGTATTTGGTTTAATTGCTTTAATAATATTTTCTATGTTTGAAGAGGTAACATATGACGACTCTATACCAAAGCCTGAATAATACTCTTCCATAACAACCCTTGAAGGACCATAGACAGCATCTGAGCTAATAATGTGGTCACCTTTTTTTAACAACCCCATATAAACAGTATTAACTGCTCCCATTCCCGAGCTTGTGGCTATACCACCAAAACCCTTTTCAAGATCAGTAATAATGTTTTCAAGAACTTTGATTGTAGGGTTCCCCAGTCTTGTATATATATAGCCGTCGCTTTCTCCGTTAAAACAAAGTGCCGCCTCTTCTACGCTTTCAAATTGAAACGTAGAAGATTGAAATATTGGAACGTTTACGCATCCCGATAGATCTTTGTAACCGCCTCCATGAATAAGCTTAGAATTAATCCCAAGATTTTTTGTGTCCATTGTTCGATAGTTAATTTGTTAAATGTTTTATAATTATTTAATTCTGTTACAACTTAATTGTTTTCTTTAACCATTTATTGTTATGATGCTCTGACAATAGGTGTGTTTTCTCTTGAACTCTCTAAAGTTGTTGCAAAACACTTTTTAAACAATATTTATAAGAATGATTTATTCGCTTGACTTGTTAAATATTATTACATAAATTAATTATGAACATATGTTCATAACAAAATAATAAAACATAATTAAAAAACAAATGGTAATCGCAGTAGCCATGGATAAAATAATTCGGTATAAAAGTGATAAATGTTAACTGTCTTTAGACTTGAAATGAAGGGGTATAAAATGACTAATATTAAGCAATGGTTTAAAATAAAGGCGGCAGCAATATGTGATTTACTTGAGAAGAATATTCTTTCGAATAAATCTCTTAAATGTAAAGTAGTATTCGGACCTATCCGTTCAAGAAGACTTGGATATGTTCTTGGGGTAAACAATATAAAACCAAACGTTTGTTCATATAATTGTATATATTGTTCCTCAGGCAATAAAAACTGCTGTTCAATATGTACAAACAGTTGTCTTTCTCCGTTCGAACTTCATCTTTCCGTAAAAAACAAATTAAATGAAATAGAAAAACTAAATAAGAAAATAGATTACATAGTGTTTACCGGAAGTGGCGAACCCGCACTTGATACAGAATTATCAAAAGAAATATCAATATTAAGAGATTTTGGTTATAAAATAGCTGTTTTTACGAATGCGTCACTTATTTGGAATAATCATATAAAAGAAAACATTAAATTCGCCGATTATGTATCTGTTAAAATTGACACCGTTAATCCGGAAACGTGGCATAAAATTAACCGTCCTCATAAAAGATTAAGATACGATTTAATACTTGATGGTATCAAAACGTTCTCGAAAGAGTTTAGAGGAACTCTCTCAACAGAAACAACAATCGTTAAAAATATAAACGACAATAATGTAGAGTTAGGAAGACTTTCAGAATACCTTAACACGTTAAATAGAGCAGTATCATATTTTACAGTACCCATATTCCCTCCGGAAATAAATTACGCTGTTAGTCCGGAACCAGAGGACCTTGAGCACTTAAAAATTTTCATAAAGGATAAAATATCAAAATCGACACTATTATGCTGTCCAACAGAGGATGAATTTATTGCTACCGATGATTTTGAAAATGAATTGTTAGGGTTGCTTTCAATTCACCCAATTAGTAAAGAAGCAGTAAAACACTATATAAAAAATAATATTGACTCGAACAAACTCAAAGAAATGATTGACAAAAGAATAATTAGAGAAGTTGAATTTGCTGGAAAACATTATTATATGGAAAATATGGCTTCATAATAACAACTTTTTAAAATATTAAAGACAAGAAATGTTCCTTGACCCGTCGTGTATACCCTGCATTGTAAAGCAGGCATACAATACATCAAATATGTTTACTAAGACAATAAAAAATTGCAACTTAAAATTTTAAAGGAAATCTGTAAAGAAATTTATGGTTTAAGTATTAATAAAAGTGCGCCATATTTTTCATCTAAATCTCAGAAGATTATTGAGAAATATACAGGTTCTACTAATCTATACGATCCCATTAAAGAAAAAAACCTGAGAAAGGTTAAAAGATATTACAAATATGTAAAGATACTTGTTGAGGAATCAAAAGATGAACTGGAGATGTCAATAAGGGCAGCAATAATTGGAAATGTAATTGATATAGGTACTAATCCTGATTTCGAAATGGAACACGAAATAAACAGATTCTTATCCTCTGATATAGAGTTATCCGCCTTAAGGAAATTTAAAAAGGATTTGCGAAGTGCAAAACTGTTATTATACATAGGCGATAATTATGAAGAAGCTTTATTTGACAAACTCCTTATTAAGGAGTTAAAGAATGTGAACACGGTTTTTGCTGTCCGCTCAAGGCAGGTATTAAACGATATTACTTTTAAGGATGCAAAGAAACTCAATCTGGATAAAATTTGCAAAGTAATTGAAAGTGGCAGTACAATTGCGGGGACTGATTTAAAAGAATGTACGCCTGAGTTTAAAAATATTTATAAAAATGCCGATATTGTAATTGCAAAAGGGCAGGGAAATTATGAAACATTGATCGACGAAAAAAGACCAATATACTTTCTCTTTAAAGTTAAATGCGAAGCAATAGAAAGAAGGTCGGGTTATAAAAAGGGGAAAGGTGTATTATTGTACAGTAAAAATTAATCAAATAAAAACAATAAAAAAGTATGGCTGAAAATATAAATATTGGTATCATAATCTGTGACAGATATAAAAGCTGCGCAGGTGGTAAATGTTTCAGGGCAATTAAAGAAAGGTCGGGTGCTTTCGACTTGTATGCAGATAAAGATGTCGAAGTTGTAGGATATACTTCGTGCGGAGGTTGCCCAGGAGGAAATATTGAAAACAGTATGGAAGAACTAAAGAAAAACCAAGTCGATGTAATTCATTTTGCAACCGGAATGCTGGTTGGTTATCCTCCTTGCCCAAACATAAATTACTTCAAATCTTTTGTTGAAAATAAACACGGTCTGAAAGTTGTTGTAGGTACTCATCCTATCCCTGAAAAATATTACTTAACTCATAAAGAAATTAAAACATGGAAATCCGAGGAATGGGTCGATTTGTTAAAACCAACGTTAAGCAGCAAAGAAACAAGGCTAACTTATGATTGAGAAATAGAATTAATTGTTTAATTAGTTACACTATTGCTAAACACTGTACGAATTATGTTAAAAACAAATATTGAAATAAATAAGGTAGAAATTGTGTTCGGTCCCGTACCTTCAAGAAGATTAGGAAGAAGCATAGGAATTAATAATATCCCTTCGAAAACATGCAGCTATTCTTGTATTTATTGTCAAATTGGTAACACAAATAATCTAACAACAAAAAGAAAAGAAATTTTCCAACCCCAAAGAATCTTTGATGAAGCAGCAAAGAAAGTTAAGAGTTTAAAAATTATTAAGGAACATATAGACTATTTAACTTTTGTTTCAGATGGAGAGCCTACACTCGATATTAACATTGGAAAAAGTATAGAAATATTAAAACCTTTGGGAATTAATATTGCAGTTATAACAAATTCTTCTTTATTATGGGACAAAGACGTAAGAAGAGATTTAATGAAAGCTGATTTGGTTTCAGTTAAAATTGATACTGTTATTCCTGACTTATGGCATAAAATAAACAGACCTCATGGAAGCCTGGAACTTGAAAAGCTTTTAAACGGGGTTAAAGAATTTGCAATCACTTACCCCGGGAAATTAGTTACGGAAACAATGCTTTTGAAAGATATAAACGATGATGCTATATCACTAAAAGAGACGGCAAAATTCATAAGCAGTATAAATCCTGCAATACCATATATTTTAATCCCAACGCGTCCGCCTGCAGAAACATTCGTTAAAACACCGGATGAAAAGATAATTAATTATGCTTTTCAAATATTTAAAGATAATATTGAAAATGTTAAACTTGCAATATCAAACGAAGGAACTAACTTTTCGTTTTTATTAGAATCAGAAAAAGAACTTCTTAGTATCTTGGCTGTGCATCCTATGCGTTATGATGCTGTTGATGAATTTTTAAAAAAATCAAATATGGAATCGTGTGCCATTAATAAATTAATAAATAAAGGTATACTAAAAAAGATAAAATATCAAAATAATTATTTCATAATAAACAAAAATCATGGTTTGTTGTGACTTTATTAATAAATCACTTAAAAACAATATGTTAAACTTTAAAACAGGAGATTAAAATGCCAAACTTAAATGGAACAGGTCCGGTAGGAAATGGACCAATGACAGGAAAAAAATTAGGAAAATGCAATAGACCCAATTCAACCATTTCTGATAACTCAGTAACCGATAACAAGGAAACAACATCTGGATTGAAGAGAGATAATTCAAATCGTGGCAAAGGCAATGGTTTCGGCTTTAGCAGAGGTTTTAGTGGCGGTAGAGGATTCGGCTTTGGCAGAGGTTTTGGCGGTGGCAGGGGCAGAGGTAGGGGTAGAGGATATTGTGGTGGTAAAGATTAAATTCTAAATCCGTCTGGTTGTTTTATTGCTTTAGCTTGATAGCAATGTCATTGGTGCACCTGTTATTTTACTTTGTTTTAATCGACTAAGGAAAAAGTGGTATCAGTATTTGGCACGTGTTTTACTCTTGATTTAATAAACATTTATCCATAGTTTAATTATGAACATATGTTCATAACTATTATTAAACTAAATTAAACAACAAATGAAAATAGCAGTAGCGTCTGACAACGGAGCAACAATAACAGGTCATGTTGGGAAATGCGAAATGTTTATTGTCTTTGAGGTTAACAATAAAGACATCACAAACATTGAAAAAAGAGTAAATTCTTATACGATGCACAAAAAGGAAGGTCATCAGCACCACGAACATCATGGCATGGAGCATCATAATCACGAACAACAAGGGAGTGGCAGACATTTAGGAATTATTGAAGGTCTGAAAGACTGTAATTATCTCTTTTGTTGTTCGGGTGGTCCTGGTTTAATCGATGATTTAAATGCTAACGGTATTAAAACGATATTTACGGATGAATTGAATGCAGAAGATGCCGTGAAATTGTTTCTGGATGATAAACTAAAAAGCGATCCAGATAAACAATGCAAAGAACATCGTCACTAAACAATATTGTTCGTTCCAAATAAAATATTCTTTACAAAAGGCGTTGGAAAGCATAAAGATTATATAGCTTCTTTTGAATCGGCATTACGCAACGCTGGAATAGAAATCTGTAATCTTGTAATGGTTAGCAGTATATTCCCGCCAGGCTGTAAAATATTATCTCGTGATGATGGTTTGAAAGAAATATCTCAGGGGCAGATTACCTTTTCCGTTATGGCAAGAAATTTTACAAACGAACCTAACCGACTTATTGCTTCATCGATTGGAGTTGCTATTCCTTCGGATAAATCGCAGTATGGATATCTGTCCGAATATCACCCGCATGGTATCAAAGAATCCATTTGCGGTGACTATGCTGAAGATTTAGCCGCTCAAATGCTTGCATCTTCATTAGGTTTACAATTTGATATGGAAACTAATTGGAACGAAAGAGAGCAGGTTTTCAGAATGTCAGGAAAAATTGTGAAAACATTTAACGTTACTCAAACAGCTAAAGGTGATAAAAATGGATTGTGGACAACTGTTTTATCTGCAGCGATTCTTTTGCCATAATAATTATTATTAGACTTCATTAATAATAAAATTGTTTTTAAATTACATCTAAATTTGAATTCGCAAGTAAACTTTGCCGCTATTATTACAACATTTTAAAACATAGTAAGCACTAAATAGAATAACATTAAATTATGGCACGTCCGATTAAACAAAGAAAGATATTATCACCATATTCTGAGGTTAGTTTTTTTCCCGGAGGAAAAAATAACTCTGATGCCGATAGCGTTTTGTTCCTTGCAGAAGAGTTTGAAGCCATTAAGTTAATCGATTACGAAGGTTTAAACCAGTCCAAAGCAGCAAAATTGATGAAAATCTCCAGACCTACATTTACCAGAATATACAAACGAGCAAGAATTAAATTGTCAACCTCGCTTGTTGAAAAAAGGACCTTAAAACTTTCTGGCAAAAACATTTATTATAGTGGTAATTGGCAGAAATGCCTGGTATGCGAATGTATCTATAACATCGTGAATAAATCAAATAAAGAAGGTTGTCCCCTTTGTAACAGCTATAATTTTGTTAACATTGCAAATCCCAATTAATTGTAGTATGAAAGTAATAACAATAAAAAAAGACAACAAAAATTCTCCCCTTGAAGAGTGTTTTGGAAAAGCAAAGTTTTTCTGCTTCGTCCACGAGGATTCTTGTAAAATTGAGTTTGTACAAAATCCAGGTAAGGATTTAATTAAACACTCAGGTAAAAAGGCTGTTGAATTTTTACATTCAAAAGGTGCTACCTCTGTTATGTCAGGAAATTATGGAATAACAGTAAAAAAAATGCTCGATAGATACAAAATACAAACAGTTATTATTCCCACAAAATATAAAAATTTATTTCAGATTTTAAGAAAACTGAATCATAATTTATCTTAAGTTTTACTGGATATCAAATAATTACCACCCTGTGTTTTATTTCTAAAACACAGGGTGCAAATTTATTTATTTCTTAATTATTTTATCAAGTATTGTCTTCTCTGGAATTTCTTTTGTGCAGAAGAACCAGTCATAGCATTTTATCTTGTCTTTGCTTTCCATTCTTTCTTTTGCCACTCCGCAGGATCCCGCAGTGGGTACTATCACGTCATCACCGGGTCTCCAGTCTGCCGGTGTCGCTATTGAGAACTCGTCCGCTGCCTGCATCGCTATTAACGCCCTGTAAAGCTCGTCAAAATTTCTTCCGAGACTTAGTGGGTAATATATTATCGCACGGATTATTCCTTTCGGGTCGATGAAAAACACTGCCCTGACCGCCTTTGTTGAACTTTCCCCTGGTTGTATCATTCCATACTTCCCGGCAACTTCCATCGTAATATCTTCTATTAACGGAAACTTTACTTCTACATCTTTCATACCTTTGTATTCAATCTTTTCTTTGATGGTTCTCAGCCATGCAATATGACTGTACAATCCGTCAACCGAAAGTCCAACTAATTTGCAGTTTGCCTTTGCAAACTTGTCTTCCATTGTTGCAAACGTCATGAACTCAGATGTACATACAGGCGTAAAGTCTGCAGAATGACTGAATAATATTACCCAGCTTCCTTTATAGTCCGAGGGGAAATTAATATCGCCCTGAGTCGTTACCGCTTTGAATTCAGGGGCGCTTTCGCCGATTCTCGGCATCGCAATTACTTTGTTTTCTTCCATGGTTATATATTTTTAAATTTTTTTAAAATGTGGGTTCTTCTTTATTAATAGTTCAATTACAATCAGTTCCATGCTGATGTCTATGTTGGTGTTGATGGTTATGCTCATGATGATGTTCATGCTCTTGGCACATTTCTCCGTTGTCTTTTATGTTTCCGTTTAGCCAATCATTTAAAACAGTATTCACTTCGCCTGAACACCCTCTTACGACTGCTATACCGTAATTGCTTAACTTGTTAACAGCTCCGCCCCCTATATTTCCCGCAAGCATTACTTTAACGCCTATTTGAGACAGTTTTTCAATTACATCTGACCTGCATCCGCAGCCGTCTGGTGAAGATACTATTTCTTCGTGTATAATTTCTTTCTTATCATTTGTTGTAAACACCTTAAAATATTCACAATGACCAAAATGGTCATCTACTTTTCCCGAATGTGTTGGAATCGCTACTTTCATAATATTTTTCTTTATTATATTTTTAAAAAGTGATTTCTTTGAAAATGAATTTGTCATTCATAAAAATTGTATTCTTTCAGCCAGTCATCGTTATGATACTTCGATAAATATCTCTCTCCCGTATCACAAACGATAAACACTACAACTGCCTTTTCGTCAAGCCCCTTTGCTACATCAAGAGCAGTGTAAGCAGCCGTACCCGAAGACGCTCCGCAAAAGATGCCCTCTTCTAAAGCAAGTCTCTTGCACATATTAATTGAGTCTGAATCTTTCACGCTTACTATTTCATCTACATAATCAAAATTTGTTATCGGAGGAATAATATCCGTTCCTAAACCTTCAATTTGATGTAGCGTTGTTTCTCCTGTGCTTCCTGTCTCTTTATACAGTCTGAAATTTGAACCGACCGGGTCTGCCCCTGTCACTTTTATGTTTGGATTCTTCTCTTTTAAGTATTTTGATACACCCGTTATCGTTCCCGCTGTTCCCACTCCGCAAACGAAATGTGTTATCTTTCCGTCTGTATCGTTCCAAATTTCCGCACCCGTTCCGTAATAATGACTAAAAGGGTTTGCATTATTAGCGTATTGATTCAAATTAATTGCATTCGGTATTTCTTGTGAAAGAGCTTTTGCTTTGTTTCTGTAATAGTCAGGTGAATCAGGCAGGGCTTCTTTCGGTACAATAACAACCTCTGCTCCAAGTGCCTTTAAATAATTTCTTTTCTCCTGTCCGATTTTATCCGTCATAACGAGTATTACTCTGTAACCTTTTACTCGTCCCGCTAAAGCAAGTCCTATACCCGTGTTTCCGCTCGTTGCCTCTACAATCGTCGAGCCGGGTTTTAATAAACCTCTGCTCTCCGCATCTTCTATCATTGCCAGGCCGACGCGGTCTTTTACGCTTCCCCCGGGATTGAAGAACTCTATTTTTGCAAGTACTGTCGCCTTTATTCCTTTTGTAATGTTGTTAATCTTTACAAGCGGTGTCTTGCCTATCAGTTCAAGTATGTTATTGTAATACATTTGTTTATAATTTGCTTTTGTGAAAATATCAGATTAATTCTTTATTCTTTTTAGTTTATTACATTTGGGACAGTTATTGCTTTTTATAATCTTGTCTGTCAGCACAAAATTGTTCTTGCAAATCCTGCACTTGCGGTTGTTCGCTCTTCCAAGAGTATAACTTCCGCCCTCAATCTTTATCGCTTTACCGTAAAGAATTGCTTCTGTAATTTTTGAATGCGCCTTTTCAACAATCCTTCCAAGCGTCTGTCTTGAGATGTTCATTTTCGCAGCTGCTTCTTCCTGGTACAGCTTCTTTATATCGGTCAATGTTATGGCTTCCAGCTCATCAATCGTTAATATTACCTCTTCAAGCTCTCTTAAAGGAATGCCCCTTGGCTTGTAATAGCTTGACTCAGGACTGCACGATACCTTCCTTATTTTCTTCGGTCTTGGCATAATATACAATATGGGCATATGCTCATAATAAATCAAGCCATATTTATTGCCGGTTTTATAAAGCTAATTGTTCTATGTTATAATCTAAATTATTTATAGTTTTGTTTAATCTTATTCTTTAAAATGGATACTGAAATATTATCACGGATTCAATTTGCTTTTACTATAGCTTTTCATTACATATACCCTCCAATTAGCATTGGGCTTGGGGTACTCCTTGTTATAATGGAAGGGATGTACATCAAAACGAAGAATAAAACGTATGAACATATAACCAAATTCTGGATAAAGGTATTCGCGCTGGTATTCGCCATGGGTGTTGCAACAGGTCTCGTTATGGAGTTTGAATTCGGAACAAACTGGGCAACTTATTCACGGTTTGTCGGAGATGTCTTCGGAAGCGCGTTAGCTGCCGAAGGAATATTTGCTTTCTTTCTTGAATCGGGTTTTCTCGCGATTCTTGTTTTCGGGTGGAATAGGGTTTCCGCTAAAATGCACTTCTTTTCGACAATCATGGTCTCTTTGGGCTCTATGATGAGTGCAGTCTGGATTGTTGTTGCAAATTCCTGGCAGCAAACTCCTGCCGGTTATCATATCGTTAACAATGCAGGCGTTATGAGGGCAGAGATTACTGATTTCTGGGCTATGGTTTTCAATCCTTCATCGGTGGAAAGACTTCTCCATACGCTCTCAGGCGCTTGGCTCACGGGTGCCTTCCTTGTTTTAAGTGTCTCAGCATTTTACCTGCTTAAAAACAAGCATCACGATTTCGCTAAAAAATCTATAAAGATTGCCCTCGGACTCGCAATGTTTGCGTCGCTTTTTCAGCTTTTTACTGGTCATCAAAGTGCTGTTGGTATCAGCGAAAATCAACCTGCAAAGCTTGCTGCCTTTGAAGGTCATTACAATACATCGTCTGCACCTCTTTATCTTTTTGGATGGGTTGACGATAGCCGGCAGAACGTTAATTTTGGTATTGCTATCCCGGGTATGCTGAGCTATCTCGTTCATGGAGATTCAAAAACTCCTGTTACCGGCTTGAATGAGTTTAGCAGCGAGGATAGACCTCCTGTAAACCTTGTGTTTCAAACATATCATATTATGGTTTTCATTGGTATGACTTTGATTTTTATAAGCGTGCTCTCAATATTCATGCTTCGCAATGAGCGCCTTTTTAAAAATAAAATTATGCTTAAAGTCCTTATAGCTTCTGTACTTCTCCCGCAGGCCGCAAATCAACTCGGGTGGATATCTGCCGAAGTAGGCAGACAGCCGTGGATAGTTTATAATTTGCTTCGTACAAAGGATGCCTTTTCAAAATCAGTTTCCGGAAGCGAGGTGCTTTTCTCTCTTATACTGTTTCTTCTTATATACGCTCTTTTGTTCTTGCTCTTTTTGTTCTTGCTCGATAGAAAAATTAAACATGGTCCCGGTATGAGTGAGATTTCTGATGAGGTTTATTCTTCTCAGAAAGCAATAATTAAAAACAATTAAATTATTATGGATTTAAATATTATCTGGTTTATTCTGGTTGGAATTTTGCTTACTGGATATGCTATCCTTGATGGGTACGACCTTGGAGTAGGTGCTTTACACCTGCTTACAAAAGGCGATTTAAATCGAAGAATTTCAATTAATTCTATCGGTCCTGTTTGGGATGGGAATGAGGTATGGCTCGTAACTGGCGGAGGAGCACTGTTCGCGGCATTTCCCGATGTTTATGCAACAGTTTTCTCGGGTTTCTATATCGCCTTCATGCTTCTTCTATTTTTTCTGATATTTCGTGCCGTAGCGATTGAATTCAGGAGTAAACAGGAGAATATGAAATGGAGAGCTTGGTGGGATAGAGCATTTAGTTTTTCAAGTATCTTTATCGCTTTGCTCATGGGTGTTGCCTTGGGAAATATTATCACGGGTATCGCAATCGGTTATGACAAAGAATATGCCGGTACTTTTCTCGAACTGTTAAACCCATATTCTTTACTCGTTGGTATTACAACAATCTCATTGTTTATGATGCATGGTGCAATCTATCTGGCTATGAAAACCGAAGGGGACCTGCAAATTCAAACAAGAGGCTGGGTTAATAATACAATTATTTTCTTTACAATCTGTTTTGTCACTACTACTATGGCAACATTAATCTATTATCCTGCTATGGTAAACCACTTTAAAGATTTCCCTCCATTCTTTCTTCTGGCGATCATTACTATGCTTGCAATAGCAAACATTCCCAGAGAAATTCATCATGGCAAGGAGTTTAGAGCGTTTTTGTCATCATCTGCAACAATTGCAATGCTGCTGGTGCTGTTTGCGATAGGCATTTTCCCGAACCTTGTTTTGTCGAACCTGAATCCCGAATACAGTTTGAACATATACAACGCAGCATCTTCGCAGAAAACTTTAATGATTATGCTTATAATGGCGATCATAGGAATGCCCTTTGTAATAACTTATACGGTTATAATTCAAAAAATATATAAAGGCAAAGTTAAAATTGATGAGATGAGTTACTAAAACCCATTCTTTAAAAAGCATGTAGTATCACAAAGATTTTATTTTCATAATGCTAACTAAAAAGGGACTGATGTTTTTATCAGTCCCTTCCATTTTAAATACCGTTCTTTGCGTCAATCAACGGACTAAACACCTTCCGGCCTGCCTGTCGCAGGTCTTATTGCAACCGTCTTGCTTCTTTCTATTGATTGCAGCGCAAGATAGTTATCGCCAAACTTAAGCATGTTCTCTGTCTCATCGTCATACTGTGAAAAATGTCTTTCTTCGTCTTCAACCAGCGTCTCAAAAAGTTTCTTTGAAACCGAATCTGCATTCTGTGCACATTCATTCGCCCATTTGTTGTACGCATCGGCACTGCCTGTTTCCATCTCCTTTGCCATCTTGAGCATCTCTTTTACATCGTGAATTTTCTTTACCTCATTTAAAGCCGCTAATTCAACCTCGCCCTTCAGAAATAATATTCTGTCGGCTAATAGTTCTATATGCATCATTTCTTCTATTGCCGTTTTCTTAAAAAGACTCGCAAGCAGGTCATATCCCTGATCGTCGCAGTGAAAATGAAAATACATATATTGATGAACCGCAGAGAGTTCATCCGCTACTGCTTTGTTTAAAAGCTCAATACTCTTTTCTTTCATTATGCTCCTTTTTAATATTTTAAAATAATTTGTTCTGATATTCTATTTAAATGTTGCCTTAACCTTAAACTCTTCCATATTTATAAACTCATTATAAACCTTCAGAGCCTCCGGAGACGAGTCCACGCGCATATTTGAAATTGACCCGTCTGCATTATCAAAAGATGAATGCCAGTACGAGATGGCTTTCAGTCTCGGAAACTGTCCGCTGAGCACAGTTTCAAATGCGTCCCTTATCCAGTCAGCTTTGTTACCCGCACTCGGGTCCTCAACAACCCCAAACTCTGCTATTGCAATAGGTTTAACCTTTGAAAGTTTTTCAAGCTCCCTGTATGCATTTCTGAAATAAGGAAAGAAAAATGCCCACGGCCAGCCGACTTTCTGCGAACCGTAAACACTCATCCCTAACCAGTCTATATAGTCATCCCCGGGATAATAAGATTTAAATCTGTTCCAGTCTGCGTTTGGCTCTGAGACTGCATTCACGTGATACATCCATGTTAAATTGTCTGCCCCAGCTTCTCTCATCAATTCCACAACATGCCTGTGTGCCTCTTTGTACAAATCAGCACCCTCTTCTTCGAAATTAAACACACCGCTCCAGGGAAACCAGTTGCCGTTCATCTCAGGTGCAAATTCTACAAGTATCGGCTTGCCGAACTTCTTCGCATCTTTTGCCCACTTAATCAAATCTTTGTCGAAATCTCCGTCAGCTATTTTATCCAGTCCATAAACAGGGTCGGGTCTTCCCATCCCCCAGTCGCTGCGCGGCATTATTCTTATGTAAGGTATTGAATTAAACTCCGCCACCTTCCTCGCTTTTTCCATCGGAAATTTAATTCCATAAAACCAGCTGTTTGAAAAGCATATCCATACTGGTTGTGTTCCCGTTATGTTTAAGTATTCTTGTATCCTTTCCGTAGTTAGGCTGTCTTCTGTATTGCCCATGTCGGGAAATACTCCTGCGTAAATTCCGCTCGTTGGAGGAACAAGTTTCTGTCCTTTTTGGGCTGTTGCCGAATTCGTGACCGTTATTATAACAACAAACAAAATCAAGAATCTAATCATTTGTATTCCTTGCTGTAAAGTTAAGAAAAGCGTCTGCACTAAATACATTAAATATTATTTTTAATAAGTTGTAAACAAAACTTTTGTTTGAAAGCGGATACGAAAACTTTATTCTCCGAACATCTGTAAACCCGCTTTTGATTAGCGTTTCCCCGAGTGTCTTCGAAGTGAAAAAGCTTCTGTGATACAATGGATGATTCCCGCCTTTCCATTTATTTCCGCTCAGTTTAAACTTAATGCTGTTTAAATTCGGTACTTCTACCATCAGATACCCGTTTAGCGAAAGTAACTCTTTTATCTTTCTTAATTCTTCAATCGGATTTAAAATATGCTCCAGTACATGCCACATCGTTATCAAATCATATTTCTTCCCTTCGTTTATCAGGTCTTCTGTTGTTCTATTATAAACATCAAGTCCGAATTCATTTCTTGCAAAGTCTAAAGCGTTATTCGATACATCAATCCCTTCTCCTTGTATTCCCGCATCTTTGCACGATTTCAAAAACAATCCCGAGCCGCATCCTATATCAAGTAATTTGAAATCATCTGTAAGTGAAGCGAACTTTTTTATTAATCCGGTTCGCTGCTCGTTTATCTCAAATATCTCTCGTAAATGTTCAAACGAAGAGTCTTCTCGGTAGTCATTTCCCTTAAACTCTATCTGATAATAATCTTCATATATTTCGCTCTCTTCTGGCGGGTTCAATAGATATGTCAGTCCGCAGGCTGTACACCTTACTATGAGAAATTCTTTTTCTTTTATCCTCAGTGTATTCTCCCCGCTTTTGCAGTATGGACAAGGTCTCAATATAGATGAATTATTAAATTTCTTTGATTCTAAAAATAACCTATTTTTATAAAAATAATTAATATATGACAGAAATAAAATTCAAGACAAACATTAATTGTAATCATTGCATTAGTAAGATTACCCCCGTTCTTGATTCGGATAATGGAATTAACGAGTGGAACGTCGATTTAAATAGTGAAGATAAAATTTTAACAATTAAGGGGGAAAATCCCGAGGCTGAAAAGATTATAACGGCTCTTTCAGAGGTTGGATACTTTGCCGAAAAAGTATAATTAGATAAACCCCAATTCGTACTTTGCCTCTTCCGACATGTTGTCAAAACTCCACGGAGGGTCAAAGGTTATTTCTACTCTTGCATCGTTTACCATTGGATGTTCCCTAAGTTTTTCTTGTACTTCTCCGGGCAGCGTACCCGCTACAGGACAGGCAGGCGAGGTTAATGTCATTACAACAAATACATCTCCGTTCGTTGCAAGATTAATATCATAAATCAAACCTAAATCATAAATATTAACAGGGATTTCCGGATCAAAACAGTTCTTCAGTACTTTTACAACTTCTTCTTTCAGTACTTCAAGTTCAACCGTCTTGCATTCGTTCACAGCTTCTGTCCTTTTCTCTTCTTTGTTTATATTTTCTTCTTTCATTTCTTCCAAATAAAACCCCTGATTTAATTGCCGTTAATATGTTGTTCCGCGTTTCTTTTCATGAATTTTATCATCGAAACAAGTCCGTTCGACCTCGTCGGAGAAAGATGTTCTTTCATTCCTATCTTGTCTAAAAATTCAAGTTTTGCGTTCATTATGTCTAAAGGTTTTTTCCCCGATAAAACTTTCACAAGCAGCCCTACAAGCCCTTTTGTTATTATCGCATCGCTGTCTGCCTCAAAGAATAACTTTCCTTCTTTATATTCTGTGTGCAGCCATACTTGCGATACACAGCCCGCAACTTTGTTCTCATCTGTTTTGTAAATCGGGTCCATCGGTTTCAGGCTTTTTCCGAAGTCTATTATGTATTCATACTTATCTTCCCAATTATCAAAGAATGAAAAGTCTTCTAATATTTCCGCCTCAGTTTTCTCTATCGTATCTTCCATACTTTATGATAACATTTTCTTTGCCTTTTTTACTCCATCAACTAAAGCATCTATTTCACTTTTCGTATTATAAATGCCAAACGAAGCCCTCACCGTTCCCGGAATTCCCAGCCTGTTCATAAGCGGCTCTGCACAATGATGGCCTGTTCTCACCGCTATGCCCTGTTTATCGAGTATCGTCCCCACATCATAAGGATGTATCCCGTCAAGTAAAAACGATATTACGCTTGTCTTATTCTTTGCATTGCCGATTAAACGGAACCCATCGATTTCTTTTAACCTCTCTGTTCCGTATCTTAATAACTCATTTTCATATTCTGCAATGTCCTTAAGTCCAATATTCTTCACGTATTCTAACGCTTCTGACATTACTATCGCTCCGCAAATATCCGGTGTGCCTGCTTCAAATTTATACGGCAGCTCATTGTACGTTGTCTTCTCAAAAGAAACACTCTTTATCATATCGCCGCCGCCTTGATAAGGACTCATCGCATTCAGTAAATCTTCTTTTCCGTAAAGTACTCCTATTCCCGTTGGACCGTAAACCTTATGCCCTGAAAATGCAAAGAAATCAGCATCAAGCTCCTGAACATCAACGCTCGAATGTTGTACCGCCTGCGCGCCGTCTATCATCACAACCGCACCCGCATCATGAGCATCTCTTATTATTTCTTGCACTGGGTTTTTGGTGCCGAGCGCATTCGATGTATGTCCCACCGAAACAATCTTTGTCCTTTTGCTTAAAAGCTTTTTATATTCATCAATTATTAATTCGCCGTTATCATTCATGGGTATAACCTTAAGTTTTGCATTCTTCCTTTCGCAAAGCATCTGCCAGGGTACTATGTTCGAATGATGTTCAAGGTAAGATATAATTATTTCGTCACCCGTATTAATAAACTTATCACCGTATCCGTTAGCAACAAGGTTTATCGCCTCCGTTGTTCCTCTTAAAAATATTATCTCGTTAGAATCCTTTGCATTAATAAATTCTGCTACCTTCTTTCTTGAATTCTCATACAAAGTAGTGGCGCTGTCGCTCAGGAAATGTACCCCTCTGTGCACGTTGCTGTTCTGTTCCGAATAATATTGTGCAATTGCATCAATAACAGCTTGTGGCTTGTGTGTTGTCGCCGCATTATCAAGGTATATAAGGTCTTTTCCGTAAACCTTTTGCTTAAGTATTGGAAAATCATTTCTTATTTTATCAACATCAATCATATTGTTAAATCTCTCAATTTTTTAGCCAAGCTTCTTATCAAGTTTCTTTATAAGCAGCTTTTTGAATTCTTCGTTTGCAACTTCATCTATTATTTCATGAGCAAATGCTGATAGCAAAAGCTTCTTCGCCTCAGCCTCCGAAATTCCTCTCGACCTTAAGTAAAATACCTCATCAGGATTAATCTGTCCCGTCGTTGCGCCATGGCTGCATTTAACGTCATCCGCAAATATTTCAAGCTGCGGTTTTGAATTTATAGTTGCCTCGTTAGAAAGTAGTATGTTTGTGTTAGTCTGATATGCATTTGTCTTTTGTGCATCCTGTCGCACCATTATCTTTCCGTTGAAAACACCCGTGCTTTCGTCTTCAAGCAATCCCTTGTAGAGCTCGTTACTGTGGCTGTTTGGCTTTGCATGGTCTGCAAGTGTGTGGTTGTCAATCAGCTGTTTTCCTCTCGCGAGATAAAATCCTCTGAAATAACAGTCTATACCTTCTCCGTTCAATACAGAGTTCAAATTATTTCTTAAAAGACTTCCGCCCCATGATATAACCGTTGAATAAAACCTGCTGTAATTTCTCTGTTCAACTTGTGTCGTTCCTATATGATATGCTTCAACCCCCTCATTCTGTACCTTGTTGTGATGAAGTTCTGAATTTTCTTCAAGATATATTTCTGTTACAGTATTTGAAAATGAAGAACGTTTGCCGTTTGCATAATACACCTCGATTACATCAGCTTTTCCTCCGCTTTCAACAACTATGAGGTTTCTGTGGTTTGCAAATACATCTTTATCCGATTCTTCTATAAAATTTATTATCACCACAGGCTTTTCTATTTCCGCATTCGTTGGTACATACACAAAAAGTCCGCCGTTTATCATCGAGGTGTTCAACGCTGTAAAGCCGTCTGTCTTATCGTTTGCGTATTTTCCGAAATGTTCTTCAAATATCTTTTCATGCCCCGCTGCCATAGCATCGGCAAAACTTCCTATGAAAATCTTTTCATTCTTATCTTGTATCTTTGAAAGCTCCTTCGCATACGTTCCATTATAAATTACAACAATGTTTGCATCGAACTTGTACTCATCAAGTTTTTCTATCGCACGTTTATTTAACTTTGGCTCCTCTACCAACGAAAAACTAGTATTTACAATTGTGCTTACATTCGTAAACCTCCACTCTTCGTGGCTCTTTGTCGGAAACCCTGTTCTTTCAAGCGTTGCAAGCGCATCCTGTCGTTTGCTTTCCAGCGATTTTGATTCGTGTTTTATGTTAGTATTTAATACTTCTTTTAAACCCATTCTTATACCCCTGCACTTTCTTCCTTAATCCAGTCGTAACCCTCTTCTTCAAGATGCAATGCCAGGTTCTTGTCTCCCGATTTTACTATCCTTCCGTTGTATAACACATGAACAAAATCAGGCACTATGTATTCAAGCAGTCTCTGATAGTGTGTTATCACAACAAATGCATTATCTTTGTTTCTCAGTTTGTTTACTCCGTTTGCCACTATTTTTAGCGCATCAATATCTAAACCTGAATCAGTTTCATCAAGTATTCCGAGCCTTGGCTCAAGCATTGCCATCTGAAATATTTCGTTTCGTTTCTTCTCTCCGCCGGAAAATCCAACGTTTACATATCTCTTCGTCATTTCAACATCAAGCTCTACTAGTGCTGCTTTGTCCCTGAGTCTTTTCATGAATTCCTGTGCTTTCATAGGCTCAAGTCCGTTGTGCTTTCTTATTTCATTAATAGAGGTTTTCATAAAGTTTGTCGTTGAAACTCCCGGTATTTCTATCGGGTACTGGAACGCAAGAAATATTCCTTCTCTTGCTCTTTCCTCTGCCTCTATCTCTAATAGGTTCTTCCCGTCATAAATAACCTCCCCATCCGTCACTTCATATCCTTCTCGTCCTGCAAGTACTGATGCCAATGTTGATTTTCCCGAGCCGTTAGGTCCCATGATTGCATGAACCTCGCCTTTCTTTACTTCAAGGTCTAATCCCTTTAAAATTTCTTTTCCTTCTACCTTTGCCCTTAATCCTTTAATTCTTAGCATTTTATTATTTAATTCTTCTTTAATTAATATTAAAAATTTCTTTGATTCTCTCAGCTATTAGCCTTCTTTGTTTTCTGACAGCTAACAACTATAAACTATCAACTATCAACTAAATCACCCCACACTTCCTTCCAGCGATATCGCCAGAAGTTTTTGCGCCTCAACCGCAAACTCCATCGGCAGTTGATTAAGTACTTCCTTTGCATACCCATTCACAATCAGCGCCACCGCATCCTCCTCCGATATACCTCTTTGCTGGCAGTAGAACAATATGTCTTCTCCAATCTTTGATGTTGTTGCTTCATGCTCAACAGTTGCTTTCTTATTCTTTATATTAAAATAGGGGAACGTGTGAGCCCCGCATTTATCGCCCATTAGCAGCGAGTCGCACTGCGAAAAGTTTCTTGCCCCCTCTGCGCCTTTTGCAACCTTAACAAGTCCCCTGTAACTGTTCTGGCTCTTTCCCGCTGATATCCCCTTTGATACTATCCTGCTCTTTGTGTTTTTCCCAATGTGTATCATCTTTGTGCCCGTATCTGCCTGCTGCATGTTATTCGTCAGCGCAACGCTGTAAAACTCTCCTATCGAATTGTCGCCCTTTAAAATTACGCTGGGATATTTCCAGGTTATCGAACTTCCCGTCTCAACCTGCGTCCACGATATCTTTGCACCCTCTCCGCAAATTCCTCTCTTCGTTACAAAATTATATATTCCGCCCTTTCCGTCTTTGTCGCCCGGATACCAGTTCTGCACAGTTGAATATTTTATCTCCGCACCGTCCATTGCTATCAGCTCGACTATTGCCGCATGCAGCTGATTCTCATCTCTCATCGGTGCCGTGCATCCTTCGAGGTATGAAACGTATGCACCCTCGTCTGCAATTATGAGAGTCCTTTCAAACTGTCCCGTATTAGCCGCATTTATCCTGAAGTATGTTGAAAGTTCCATCGGGCATCTCACGCCTTTTGGTATGTAAACAAATGAACCGTCGCTGAATACTGCCGAATTCAAAGCACCAAAATAGTTATCTGTATAAGGTACTACCGAACCAAGATACTTTCTCACAAGCTCAGGATGTTCTTTTATCGCCTCGCTAATAGATGAAAATATTATACCTAAATCACTCAGCTTTTCCCTGTACGTCGTCATAACCGAAACACTGTCCATAACTGCATCCACTGCTACTCCTGCTAAAAACTGCTGTTCAACAAGAGGAATTCCGAGCTTCTCATATGTTTCCTTTATCTTTGGGTCAAGATCGTCAAGAGAGTTCATCTTGTTTTCTTTCTTCGGAGCTGCATAATATATTACATCCTGATAGTTAATTTTCGGATAGTGTACATTTGCCCATTTCGGTTCTTCCATCTTCAGCCAGTGCTTGTATGCCTTCAGTCTCCAGTCAAGCATAAATTCCGGCTCGCCTTTTTTCTTGGAAATGAATTTTACAACGTCTTCATTCAGTCCCTTTGGAAGCGTTTCCATATCTATATCGGTCGTGAAACCAAATTCATAGTCACTGCCTATTTTTTCCAGAATAATATCGTCACTCATTGTTTATAACTTGTTTATTTTTCAGTATAATAGAAAACAGGACTATTTTAGTCCCATTTATAATCTTAAAACCCAAACCTCTCTCAAAAAGTTCATAACTATATCAAATTAAGCATAAAATTGTATCTCTAAAATATTTATATTCCATTTTGCGACCTTTTGCATCCCAAAAGCGTCTTATATACAAACGTTAATATTAATGTCTCTGGAAAATGACAAATATGTAGAGTTGCTGAAACCGGTATATAATGATTTACTTCGGTATTGCAAGGCTATGTTTAAAAACGGCGGCTATGACGATGCCGAGGAATTGTTTCAAAATACTCTCGTAAAAAGCTATAGAAAAATTAACACGCTTTCTGATACAGCAAAATTTAAAAGCTGGATTTTCACGATAGCATCCCGGGAATTTATTTCGGTGCACAGAAATAGTTTCTGGAAAAGATTTATACCGCTCGGCGAAGAGCACAACGAGAAAATTGTTTACGAACTCTACGACAGGAACGATAATGATAAAGACAAGATAGTTTTACTAAATGCACTTTCAAAGTTAAATTACAAAGAGCGCTCTGCAATTTTACTCTTTGAAGTTGCAAATTTATCAATACGCGAAATTCAGGAAATTCAGAACGAGAAAAGCGAATCAGCAGTGAAATCAAGACTTAGCAGGGTTCGTGAAAAACTCAGAAAATATATTCTCGAAAATTGCGGAAATAACAATCTGTTAAACAATCTCGAAAAAGGAGATTTACAAGATGAAACACTCAAAATATTATCAGGAATCAGACAGAAAGGAGACGAAGCAAATGGACAGGTACTGGGATAAAATTCGTCAGGAAAAGTACGATGGCTCTTTCGAAAGAACAACAAAAGCACTTTTTAGAAATCAAAATTTACAAACGAAAAGTAAACACAAAATGAAAACATTTATCTTAGAACATAAAGTTAAAATTGCAATTGCAGTATTTCTCATCTTTGTAGTTGGTGCATGTAATTATCCCGTTAACCATGAAAAAAATATCGGTTATGCATACTCTTGGACATCAAAGCCGGAAAATGAAAATATAGTTTCTCAAAGTCTTAATAAACTTCCATGGCTTAGTAATGCCCCCCTGACTATAAACATTAAAAATATCAACGGTATTGACATAGCCGAGTTTAACACCGTCTTGCAGGGAATAGATGAACAAACTGCCATGCTCCATAAAAACGACCTTGAAAAAATTCATGAAATAAATTCAGTGAAAGTTTTTCCGTTGACCGAACATTCAACCGTTCCTTTGTACTCCGCAGCTCTTGAAAAGTTCTTCAGAATTGAAGTTTCTTCAAGCGGAAAAACCGAAGCTGAAATAATAGCAGAAATCCAAAAACAACTCAAAGAAAACGGTTTTGAAAACGCCATTGTTTCCTATGAAAAAATTGGTGACCATAATAGACTTATGATAAAATTTCCGGAAAATTCCAGCCTTAACGGACAAAATATGGAAGTTATTGTTGGTGGTGACGGCAAAGAAGAAATTGTTAAACTTAAATCAGCAATCGGTGTCGGAATTAATGGTAATATGTCCGACGACGAAATCAAAAGGAAAGTCATCGAAGATAATTCAAACGTTAAACCCAATGAAATTAAAATTATCCGCGAAGACGGCAAAGTCAAAGTAGAAGTAGAAAAAGAAGAAAGAAAATAAAATCAGAAATAAAGTATATTTCTTTCCCTTCCTTCCCGGGGTCTCTTTTGGAAGGAAGGGATGGGTTTTGTAACATTCCGCACTTTCATCCCCTAAGTATTCTACTAATAATTTTAAAAATTCTTTTCTCCGGGCAACAACACCTTTTTAAGGCTCATTTTCTGACTTTACATCCAAAACATAAAACTTATAAAATATCATAATATTAAAACGGTATTGTCCGCCTCAATTTACCTAATCAAACGTTAATCAAACATCTAAAATTACATCATACCTGCTCTGTTTTAGTACCCCCTCTCTCTTTTTCATTTGGCTACAGGTTTTTAAATTTTTCTTCATCTTCTGCTAGTTTCGTTAAAAACAAGTTTTTATATATCTAATTAATCACTTCTCCCATCCATATTTGCATTTCACATCAAATCAATATTAATTAATTTTACTTAACAAAACCCCGAACTAATGAAAATACTTATCTTATTTGTGTTTGCTTTTATTCCGGCGCTTGCTTTTCCGCAAAACGATTCAAATAATTCTATTCTTCACGATATTAAATTTCATGTACTCGTTGATTCTTACTATGCGGTTGACCTTAACAGTTCTAACGATTCTGCTTCTAAAATCAGAGATTTTAGCTCTAATAGTATGTATCATGATGAGTTTCGTCTTAACATTGCTTTACTTATGCTTGATTATGACAGCCCCCATGTTTTTTCTTCGGTCGCTTTTCAGTTCGGAGATATTCCGTTCATTCTAACACCGCTTAATAAACAGTTTATTAAATATATCAAACGTGCTTACTTCGGTTATAAATTTAATAAGCAGACTTCTTTAAGAGTTGGGTATATGTCCAATTACATCGGCCTTGAATCTTCCATACCCGAATACAACTTTCTATCTACAACCTCTGTTGGCGGCTATTTTCAGCCCTCCAGTTTTATCGGTGTGCAGCTTCAGCACGACTTTTCAGAAAAATTTTCAGCAAGCGTTTACTACTACAATGCATACCATATTGTTTCAAAAAACAATGACAATAAATCAATAGGTGTGTCAATGACTTACACACCTTTTAAAAATTTGACTTTCTTTTACGGAAATGCTTTTGGAAATGAAGCGGATTTCGAATTTCAGAATCAATGGTTGTTCTATAACGACTTAGTCCTTTCATATTCTTTTGGTAAGTTTGACTTCGTAGGCTTCTTTGATTTTGCACTTTCGACTAATTCCGATAATGAGGATTCTTCAAAAACTGCATTCATGAATTCTGGTATGCTTCAGCTGAGGTATAACCTCCACCCGAAACTAAACTTAACACTTCGCGGTGAGTGGTTTCATGACCCTAATGCCATTATTTCAGACGGTGCAGGCGATAGCGGCGATTTTCTTAATCTCGTAGGAGCCGCATTCGGTTTTACTTTCAAACCGATAGATAATTTCTACATTAAAGCAGAATACGATTTTCTCGCTTCCGACCAAAGCCTTTTCTCATTAAACTCTAAACATAGAAATAGTCTGGTCTTTTGCTCGGGTATTGTATTCTAATAATTATTACATTTCTAAAGTAATCGTTTCTGCTTAATTTTGTAACTGATGATTTGTCCGTATTGCAATAAGGTTATTAAAAATAATGAGGAAAAGACCGTCTGCTTCCGCTGCGAGATTCCTCATCATAAATCTTGCTGGGAAAAGTACCGGGGATGCTCTACCCCCGATTGCTATGAAAATCCTTCAGTAAAATCTAAAGCCGAAAATGTCGGTAATAAAACTTTATCAGAAATTCTTGAAAAAATTAACACGCCGGAAATCCGCTCGATCAATCAAAAACAGGAAATAGTACAGCCTGATAAATCCGAGCCTTTGGAAGAGTTTCAGGAGGAATTTAATACACGTTACAAAGAAAAGCTCGACTTTAAATTCAGAAGAAGAGTTCTTCTCTTCTCAAGCATTGGTGTCCTTTCCGTGCTTTTCATCGTCTCCGCTGTATTTACATATATTAAACTCAACGAATATTATTCTTCCGAAGATTATCCCATCAATCAGTTTATGAGAACATGGGAAACAGCATGGGAAAGCCGAGATATCTTCCGTTATCGCGAACTTCTCGATAAAGATTATCAGTATGTTGATAAAGGCGGAAAAACCGTCTCCTACGATGAACGTATCAAAAGAGTTACAAAATCATTCGAATCCGTTAAAAATATTTCCGTAAAAGTAAACGATGTTAAAATTGAATACGATTCAGTTAACAAAAACTACGTAAACGTTAAATTTAATCAGACCTTTACCGCAGATAAAAAGGAAGAAAAAGGAATTAAAACACTGCGCCTCTTCAAAAGTGAAGAAACCGGCAATCAGTGGCGCGTCTTTCGCGAATACTACGAGTAATAAAAAAGCCGCAGTAATTTACTCTTGCGGCTCTTCTTAATAATTTAAAATCTTTTCTTCTACATAAACAGCGTATATAAAAACGCAATCAGTAATCCAAGATTCAGCATCAATCCAAATTGCATATTGAATTGTGCCGTCATTATATTCAACTTTGTCCCTACTTCCCAGCGGGGTATGTTTTCGTCCGGTATTGTCTTCAGCATCTTAACAAGCTTTAATGCCGTAGGTAGCGTTATCAAATTTAATAACGCAGGCCATGGAAGCAGTCCAAACAATACAAAAAGTATTATCGAAGCGTATGCACCAATTATTAATACATCATACATGTAAATAGACATCTTCTGCCCTATGATTATCGGAATCGTCTTCACGCCGAAAGCCCCGTCAAACTTCATATCGCGGATGTTGTTTGTATGTAGTATCGCGATTATCAGCAGACCTATAGGAGATGAAAGTACTACAGGCCTCCAGTCGAAATGCCCTGTCTGTACTATGTATGCACCAAGCGTCATACCGACTCCAAATGTAAGAAATACCATTAAATCACCCAGCGCTTTATACTTCAATGCAAAAGGATTAGCCGTATAATATATCGCCGCGAAAAGTCCGAATATCATCAGGTATAGTATCCATGGACCTATCATCAGCCATAAATATATTCCTATTATCCCCGATAGTAAAAGCGAACTAAAAGCTATCACCTTCATTTTTTCTACCGATACAAATCCCTTTGAAATTACCATCGAACCGCCGTGCGGAATACCTATTTCGGGATCTTCTTTGTCGATGCCTTTTTTGTAGTCGTAAATATCGTTTATTATGTTTGAACCTACATGCACCGACATCGCCCCTATTAGCGTCAAAGCAAAATACAAAAAGTTGAAGTTTGTCTCTGGCATCAGCAGTACCGAAAGTATTGAACCGTACAATACAGGTATTACCGACGCAGGAAAGGCAAAGGCACGTATTGCCATCATAAATAGTTTAAACCCCTTTGGGGCTTGCATATTTTGTTCCATTATATCTTTAATTATTTACTTAATTTCTTAACAATCTGATGCATTTATTAATTCATTGGGAATATCACAAAAATAAACGGGTCCCAAAGCATGTGCGAAAGCGCCGCTGCCAATATATTGCCTCGCCATATAAATATCAGCCCCCAGTAAACACCTACTAAAAATGAAGCAAGTAAAAGTATCGGATTTCCCGTCGGTATGTGTACCGCAGTGTAAAATACTACAGTTATTATTAACGCAATCCACTTTCCGTGCTTCTCAGCTAAATGCCTCTGTATATACCCCCGCCAGAAATACTCCTCTCCAAAACCTATAGGAAAAAACAACAGCATCGCCACAACCCACTCCGGCAGTTGCTCTTTATTCGCATAAACACTGTTTATGTTATTCGCATGGTCCGGAATTATACCGAATGTATCAAGCACATACCTTCCGAAAAAGAATATTAAGTATAGCAGCGCCGCACTTCCTATGCCTATCGCTATTTCATTAAAATTAAAATACTCTTTCCTGAACTGATCTTTATAATGCAGGTAGGAAATCACCGAAAGAAGTGACGTCGAAAATGCCATCATTACCCAGAAATTGAACGGCTTCAATACAAACATCACAAACCATAATACTGCCGCCAATACAATATATATCAAGTACTTCAAATAGTTCTATTACTTTTTATAATATTATTTTTTAAAACCCTTTGTTTATTAATATCCAATCTTGAAGGAAGTGTAAAATACTAATTACCAAAGTAACAAAAAATCCATACACCTTTTCTAACCTCATAACTCTGTACTAATCCTATATCTTTATACATAAATTCTCTGCACTCTGTCCGCAAACGAACACAGTACTTCATACGGGATTGACTTCGCTATCTTTGCTATCTTATCGGCACCTAGATCGTTCTTGTTCTCTCTGCCTATCAGCAGTACGTCATCACCGGTTCTCACGGTACTTTTCTTTCCAAGATTTACCATTAGCCAGTCCATCGTTATCGTTCCGGCAATCGGAAAGTATTCATTATTTATGCAAACTTTTCCCGCACTCGAAAGCGAACGCCAGTAACCGTCTCCGTAACCTATTGGAATAGAACCAATAAAAGTCTTTTCCTTTGTAAAATATTTTCTCCCGTATGATATGCTTGTGTTTTTATCCAGTCTCTTTATATAAGTGACCTTAGATTTTAAACTCATTATTGGTTTCAGCTCTATCTTGTTCTTAATCTCTTCCGATGGATAGTATCCGTAAAGCAGCAGTCCTGGTCTTACCATATCAAATAATGAGTCCTTAATATCCAGTATCGCTCCGCTGTTTGCCGCATGCACGATAGGGAATTCCATTCCTGCCTTCTTTAGCAAATGAAGCAGCTCCTTGAATTGATTTAGCTGTGTTTTAGCAAATGCTTTGTCGCCGATTTCTGCGGTTGCAAAATGTGTGTAAATTCCCTCTATATCAAGATTCTTGTATGTAAATATCTGTTCAATATTTTTATAAGCTCTCTTCACATCAAATCCTATTCTTCTCATTCCTGTATCTATCTTTATGTGAACCTTGAATTTCTTTTTCAGCCTTCCCGAGTATAAGTCAAGAAATTTTGCCGTGTCAAGCGAAGCAACTGTCGCTATAAGGTTATATTTTAAAAGTTTTGAAACGTATGCCGCCGGCTTTAGTTTAGAGTGTATTAGTGTTCCAAAGACAAGTATGTTTGCATCTGGTATTGTTGTTCTTAATTTTATCGCCTCATCATAGTTTGCTACTCCAAGAAAATCCGCCCCAAGTGATATCAGTTTCTGGCTTATTTCTCTTATTCCGTGTCCGTATGCATTCGCCTTCACAACACCGCAGACCTTTATATCCTTTTTCGGATTTGTTTTGTGTAAGTGCTTCTTTATCTGATTGTAATTGTATTCAAGTTTGTTCAGCGATATTTCTGCTCTTGTAGGATTCAAGTTTTATGTCTTTTCTTATCAGCAATAATTATTATTTCTATATAAACGATTAATAAATTATACAAATAATTTTTAAAGTGGTATGCACTTGCACAATCTTATAGGAAACGAAAAACATCAGTTATTTTCAAATAACACATAAAATAAAACATCATAATTTCCGCCCCTCCCGGGTTTTTTTTCCACTGACATTTTGTCAGTCCCAAAAAAAATACATGCTGGTTTCAGCCTAAACCTGATTGGCTCCTAATTGGCCTCTAATTAGTCTCTAATTGGCCTTTAATTAGTCTCATCCTTTCCTAAAAAAAAATATTGACAAATTTGTCAATTTAGGTTTGCTAATCCTCGTACCCCGTAAGCTCTGTATATCCTCTTCCCGTAATCTTTTCTTTTAAATAAGTCCCCTCAATTATCACAGAACCCTCCCAGTATTTTACGGTAACGTTAAGCTCCTGATTCTTAATCGCGGGTCTTATCGTCAGCGATATATCTCTCGAAGGAATTTTCAGCGTCCACCCTGAAGGATATACTTTTCCCTCTGCATTCTTCCATTCATCTATTACTTTCAGTTCTACTTCGTTTGCTTTAATATTTTCCTTCTTTCCATCTGGAAATACAATCGAACCCTTGCTAGTTTCATCAACACTCCCGTCCTTATTCCTTAGCTGGTAATACATTATTTCTACGTTGTTATCAAGCTGCAGCGAAAACCAGTCCCATCCCTTTTGATAATCTGCTAAAGCACTCGTACTCCACTCCCTGTCTAACCACGAAGAACCCTCAACCTCATTATTCTTTCCTTCAATTTTTATCGAACCCTTCGTCTCTATCCTTGTCGCCGAATAATAATAAGAAGCATTGCCCGCCTCCTTACTCTTCTGGCTTAATCCATTCTGCCCTTGCAATACCATAGGTTTTAAAAGCGATAACTCTAAGTCCAGATTAATATCTTTATCCTTTGCAATAAGTCTTACGTTTGGAAATTCATACTTTCCCATCTCTGTTTCTTTCACCTCCCAGTCCTCAATCCAAACCCTTAAAGGATTTGCCTCTGCACCCGCAAGCCTGTTCCCATCTCTGCTGAACCTTTCAAAATAGTAGAATTTATTATTGTCAATATCCGTCACCGCAAAGTGCCCCATATATATCTGATTCGACCTCCACTTTGAAGCACTATCTGACATCAATGGAGCTATTGCATTCCTGAATATCGTAAACTGATACCCGAATCTCTTTCCTTCCTTTGATGTAAGGTTTCCCGTGAAGTACCACCATTCAGTTCTGAATGTCGGATGCGCACCATTGTCCTTTGGAAATTCAAATTTCTTTTCCTTCATCGCTTTCTCAAATCCCGCTGTATCAGCCGAACCCATAGCGCTTGCAACGCTTTGTTGCTTGCCTTCATACTTCTTTGTTCCGTCAGAGCAGGAGTAAAGCGTTAAACTCAATATTATAATAATTAAAATTCTCATCACTTCTATTCCTCCCTCAATGCCGCAGAAGGCGATATCTTTGAAATCCTGAACCCTGGATAAAGCCCCGCAAGCACTGCCGCTGCTACAGAAAGTATAAGCGCCTCTATAAGTACTCCTACCTCAAGCGATAACTGCATCGTCCACCCGAACGACCTCTTGTTTATTATAAACACAAGTATGTACGCCAGCAATGCACCCAGCGGTAATGCCAGCAATCCGGATATAATCCCCATCAGTATAGATTGCAAAGTCGAGATTTTAAATAATTGAAATGGAAGTAATCCCACAGCCCTTAGCACGCCCATCTCCTTGTTCCGCTCCAGCTGTAGCGCCATAAGTGAACTCAGCACACCCACAAACGCCACAATCACCGCAAGCAGCTGCAACACATTCGCAACTATAAACGTCCTGTCAAATATCTGTATCGAAGATTCCCTTAAAAATTTATTGCTTCTTATTATCAGTTCCACGTCCTTCCCGGCAAACGAATTTACTCTGTTTCTAACCGCATCAGCATCAACCCCGTCTTTTATAAACACAGCCATCCCCGAAAGCCCCGTGCTCTTCCAGTATTTCTGAAACACAAAGTATTCTATACTCACAAAACCCTTGTCCGATGAATAGTCATAATAAATCCCCGCAACCCTGAAATTTCTGTACCCCTCATCTGTTTTAAGTTTTATCGTATCTCCCGTCGAAAGATTATTCTTGTAAGCATACGGCTCTGTCAGTAAAACTTCTCCGTTCCTGAACCTTTCATTCACGTTCTCATCCTCGCTCTTCAGTCTGAAGTCTTTTGCATTAGGGTCTGTAAAACCTGATGCAAGAATATTTATCACATCTCCATCCTGAAACAGTTTAAACTCGCTGTAATAGTTTATATTCTTAACCTCAGCCATATTCATAATACTGTCCTTAATGTAATATGGAATGTATGCCTCATTGCTGTTTGATATTAATGTCGGCGGTGATACGTATAAATCCGCCTTAAGCCCGTTCTCAAGCCATGTTACAACCGTTGACCTGAAACTGCTTATCATCGTCCCGACTCCCACTGTCGCCGCTACCGCTATGCTTAATGAAAATATTGCTGTGTTAGTCCTGCTTATGTTCTGTATTATGCTCCTCGAAGATATCCTCCCTGTTATCCCGAATATCTTTCCCGAAAGGGGAGTCAGTATTTTGTCGGCTATCTTTATCGAAAGAGGTGTAAGAAGTGCAAATCCTATTATTATCGGTAGTACACCGCCGTAACTCAGCCATACGTTCCTTGATGGTAGCGAAAGTATCAGCACCCCTGCCAGCCCCCATAATATTCCATAGACCGCAAAACGGTAAACCTTAGATACCAACCGGACTTCCTGCCCGGACCTTGCCATTGTTACACCCGGCTTCGATTGCGACGCCTCTCTTGCCGGCTTAAGTGCTGAAATTATCGATGCTGCAATCCCGACTACCAGAGTCTTGAGTATTATAAACCATGTAATCTCAATCTCAGTAACCGATACAACAAAATATAAATCGTTTATCGTCCTGCTTATCAATACAAGCAGATTCTTTGAAATCACTATCGCAAGCAAAAATCCCAGCATCGTTCCAATCATCCCTATTAAAAACACTTCGCCTATTATCAGTCTGTAAATCTCATTCTCCGTAACCCCAAGCGAACGGTATATTCCAAGGACCTTCTTCCTTTGTACTACCGAAAACGTCATCGTGTTGTGAATCAAAAACACCCCTACAATCAAAGCCAACATGCTCAGTGCATTAAGGTTCACATTAAAAGCACTAAGCATCTGTTCCGCAATATCTGACCTCGCCGAGGACCTCTGCAATTCAAATCCTTGGGGTAGTAAGTTCTTCACAAATTCCTCAGTCATTTCTTTATCAGTAATTACATCAATCGCATCTATAAACCCAAACTTCCTCGTCATCTCCTGCGCGGTTGCAATATCAGTAATGATTAAATTTTCTAATTGAGAAGGATTCCCGTAATTGCTTATCAATCCCGCAACCACAACCTTCATTTTTTTTCCTCTTACGCTTGCATCTATCGTATCTCCCGCCCGCTTCCTTAAAACTCTTGCATTCTCCTCCGAAAGAACTACTCCATTCTGCGTCACCATAAAATCTTTCAAGCCGCCTTTCAGCTCCGTGCTCGATTCCGAGAGATAATCTCTAAACGGTTTCTCTGCAAAAAGATCAAGCCCCAGCAGCACAAATGTCTTCCTCGTGCTGTCTCCTACAATAATATTGTCCTCAACAACTGGGGCGATATTCTTAAGCCCCTTTTCTATCCTTAAATAATTATAAAGTGAATCCGGTATGCTTCCCGAAGTTGAAATTATTCTGTGAGTTGCCTTTCCCGTAACGGCATTCAGCGACATGTTAAAAGCTTTCGATGTGCTTATATTTGCTATATCTATCGCCGCAATAATAGCAACACCTATCGCAATTCCCAGTATTGAAAGCCCGAACTGAAGTTTGTGTTTGAAGATGTACCGCAAGCTTGACTTATGTATAATTTTCATCGCTTGTTACATTTCCTCAAACTTTCCATCCTTAAGCGTTAACACCCTGTCGGCAAGTCCCATAACCTCTTTGCTGTGTGTCGCCATTATCATTGTCTTTCCCTGTTGCTTTACTATCCTGTCTATTAAATCAATTATTTGTTTACTAGTATCAAAGTCTAAATTCCCCGTCGGCTCGTCTGCAAGTATGAAATCAGGATTGTGTATCAGGGCCCTTGCAATTGCCACGCGCTGCTGCTCGCCTCCCGACAGTATATCGGGATACGCATCTACCCTGTCCGCAAGTCCGACCTCTTCCAGAATTTCTTTCACTCTTTCAAAAGAAATTGAGTTGAGTTCCAGCGGCAGCTTTAGATTTTCAGAAACCGTAAGTGTTGGTATAAGATTAAAAAACTGAAATATAAACCCTATTCTTTTCCTCCTAAAAAGTGTTCTTTCCTTTTCACTCAGTGCTGTCAGATTCATACCTTCAAAATAAATGCTTCCCTTATCAGGCAGGTCTATACCCCCGAGCAGATTCAGCAGCGTTGACTTTCCCGAACCGCTTTTACCGTATAAAATTATTATTTCACCTTTGTTAATATCAAGGTTTACTTCAGAGAGGATTTTGTGGAACATCTTTCCTTCGTAGTATCCTTTACTTACGTTCTCAAGTTTTATCATATAATGTGTTAATTTGTTACATCTTTATAAACACTTTACTGTCGTGAATAATTTCTGTCTATGTAACCTTTTGATTTTAAGTATTGTTTTATTTGAATAAACATACAATATTTGACTAAATTTAATTATTATGAAGAAGATATTAATACTCTTATTACTATTAATTAGCGCCGGTGCTTATGCACAGAATGCGTCCACATATTTTCCTGCTTCAACTGGATATAAATGGTATTATAAAAACACCCCCTTGGACTCGCTTAACAACCCAATGACAAATCTTGCTACATACAGAATAGATTCATTTGCAGTTGTGCAGAATTACCTCGGTAAACTTGCTAGCATCGTTCAGAAAAAAGATTTTTTAACGTCCTTCAACCAGAATACTCCATATAATGATACTGCTCATTACAATTTTGATGGAACAAATGGCTGGGAGTATTTATTTGCTTCCCTCGATACAAATATTATTCCTTTCCCTGGTATTGGAGGTTTCTTTGCAGGGCTTCGTAACTGGTACAGTGTATTCCGTTTTGCTCAAACCGTAAACAGTGAGTATACTCTTATTCAAAAAGATACAACTATTTCATTCGATACTATTTCAGCACCTTTGAGATTTAAGTATAAAGCAAAAAGATTAAATGACCAAACCGTAAACACTGTAAATGGTACTTATGATAATGCTAAAAGATTTGTTACGATAACCGGCTTATACATAAGGGTTCTTATTTTTGAAATTCCAATCGTTGAACGCCCTGATACTACCTGGTTTGCTTCAGGTGTTTGGATGATTAAAAGAGTAACTCCTTCAGTAAACGTTGATTTGAGCGGACTCGGCATACCGCTTTCATTCTCGGTACCGGGAAATAAGTATGAACTTGAAAACCCAACAACAGGGATTCAGAATATTTCTTCTGAAACGCCATACTCATTTTCATTACAGCAAAATTATCCTAACCCATTTAATCCTGTAACCAATATTAAATTCAGTGTTCCAAAATCTTCAGGTGTTAAGATAGCAATTTACGATATTAGCGGAAAAGAAGCTGATGTACTTATTAATGAAAATCTTAACGCTGGTACATATCAAGTCTCTTGGAATGCGGCAAAGTTCTCAAGCGGTACATATTTCTTTAGAATGTTGGCAGAGGGCTTTTCCGAAACAAAACGAATGACACTAATAAAATAATCTTCTTTATAAGTTAAAAACATAAAAGCCGTTTACTACCAAGTAATCGGCTTTATACTTTTTAGTCTTTATTAGTTCAGCATCCATATCTTAAAATTCAAAACACTTGCAAAGCTTACCCATAGCAGGTAGGGTACCATCAGCCATGATGCTGCCTTTGATATCGGATAGTATGTTATTATACACAGTATTATTAAAACCCACAACAAAATTATTTCAAAAAAAGCAAACATCGGATTCTTTAAACCGAAGAATATAATACTCCACATAGCATTTAATACCATCTGTATCGAAAACATTATTGAAGGTATCTTTATGCTGAAGGAATCCGAGCTTCGCCATATGAGAAAAAACGAAATGCCTATCATAAAATATAATGTTATCCATACTGGACCAAATAAATAGTTCGGAGGACTGAATGAGGGTCTGTTCAGCGTAGCATACCATGTTGGTATGCTCTGTATTGTAAACAGCGAGCCGATTACTCCCGCCGTCTGAGTTATAACTATGCTGACTATTAGCTTGAATATATTCTTCATGTATTATGTCCTAGTTGTTGTGTTACTATAAATAACTATTCCAATAACATTTTTCAATAGCTTAATTATTGCTGTTTCACATCAAAATATCTCATTTTAAATTTCTTAAGCTGACAATGATAAAGCTTCTTGTTAATACATACAGTGCCTAAATTTCCCATACCGATCTCATAATACTTTCTTTACTCTCGATATCTGAAAACAAATTTTAAATTGTTTCATCAGATACTCTTGCGGATAAAATCTCACAGACTTTATAGAATAAATTTTCTGCAATTAGTATATTAACTTATCATCAAGAAATATAAAATAAATAAAACAGCACATCTATAGCACTTATTTATAAACCCGCTGTTTGTATAAATAGAAGACAAATAACGGAATATACTTGTTATGAAATATGGATTAATTCTGATGACAAAAATATCATGAAAATCCTGGTTGTTTGGACAGATAAAGTTGTAAATTTCTAAATCAGATTAATGCTTGAAAAATTATTAAAACAAACAGTTCACGAGTAACAATCATAGTACGTATGATTGTTGGTGCTGTATTTTTGTCAGAAGGTATACAGATATTTTTATTACCTGCTGTTCGCGGTGCGGTGCGGTTTGAAAAAATCGGTCTGCCCTCGCCTGAATTCTTAGGAAGCTTTGTCGGCTCTTTTGAAATAATATGTGGCATACTTATTCTGATCGGTTTACTGACTCGGTTTGCAGCTATTCCGCTTTTCATAATTATGCTTGTTGCAATTGTAACAACAAAAGCTGACCTGTTGGCCGAGAAAGGATTTTGGGAAATGATGCACGGCAGCAGAACAGATTGGTCGATGTTGCTCGGAAGTATTTTTCTGCTGATTAAAAGCGGCGGCTATTGGTCGATTGATAACAAATTAAATAGCACAAAATTTATATGGAAATAATTATCATTTCATCGGTAGCTTTTGTAGTTGCTATTCTTACCTTCTTTTCGGGTTTCGGTCTTGGCACAATTCTTACACCCGTATTTATGGTTTTCTTTCCTGTTGAAGTGGCAATCGCCTTGACGGGTATGGTTCATTTCTTCAACAATATTTTTAAACTGTTTCTGGTTGGACGCAATGCGGATAAAGATGTTTTGTTGCGCTTTGGAATTCCTGCAATTATTTCCGCAATAATCGGCTCATGGGTTTTATTGAATATAACAGACCTGCAGCCTTTGTTTTCGTATGAAGCATTCGGAAATCACATAGAAGTTTATCCTGTAAAATTTATTATTTCCATCTTGCTTATCATTTTTGCATGCATAGATCTTATACCATTTTTCAATACACTGCAATTCGGAAAGGAAAAGTTGCCAATTGGCGGAGCGTTAAGCGGATTCTTTGGAGGTCTTTCGGGTAATCAAGGGGCGTTGCGAAGTGCATTCTTAATTAAAGCAGGTCTTTCAAAGGAAGCATTTGTTGCCACCGCAGTTGTTGTTTCAATCTTCGTGGACTTCACGCGTCTGAGTATTTATGCAGCAGGGTTTTTAAAGTCGGGTCTGACCGATAACCTGACTTTAGTAATATGTGCAACGCTTGCAGGCATTGCCGGTGCTTATTTAGGCAATAAACTATTAAAGAAAGTAACCTTAAGGTTCTTGCAGGTCACAGTAGCGGTGATGCTGATAATTATCTCGCTTGCTTTGGGTGCCGGACTTATTTAACGGGCAGATTACAATGGCGGATAGTTACATACCGTTAATAGAAAAAGTTTGTTGTGACGAGTCTCGGCTAATAAAATGTTTTACCCTTGAATGAATATAGCTTTTAAATTGTTATTATTTCATCAAATATTATTTTGTGAAAAATCTCTAAAATCGCATATGTAATTTGTTGAATTTAACCATTCGAATATATCCATCATATATTGATTTCCTAAATAAACAAAATAGATGATTAAAAAACACTCAGTATTATTATGTTTGATTATCTCCGTGATATTAATGGCGGTGACAGTCTCGTTCTATCCGGGTGGTTCATTACTCGATAAGAATTCAACAGGATTTGACTGGATAAAAAATTTTATGAGTAACTTGTTTGAAAAAAAAGCTTTAAATGGTGCGGAGAACTCGTATAGAATTTATGCAATCATTGGTATGGCATTCCACTCTGTCGCTTATGGTTTGTTTTTTCTCAACATGTCAAAAAAGATGTCTTCCGCCAGTGCTGCGACAGTCTTAAAAATTGTTGGGATTGCAAATATTCTATTCAACTTCCTTATTGCAACACATCTTCACGATTTAATGATTACAATATCCAGCACATTATCCTTGCTTGGATTGTATTATATAACGTTTTATATTCTAAAGACAAAACTTCAATTATTGAAATTCTGCTGCGTCATTTGTATGTTAACTTTTTACTATACTTTATTCTTATACGGTGCAGGAGATTGGGGCTTGTTGGCTGTGATGCAGAAAATTGCCTTGATCAGTTCAATGTTGTTAATCTTAGGGCTCGAGTATCTTACTAAAAAGGAGGACTTTAAACAAATTGTTCCGGATACACAAAATGTTTAACCGACTGTAAAAATAAAAATTGAAATATGAATAAAAGCAACTTAAAATTTAAAGACATTGACGGGTATCACTCATCATGTCCTTCCAAAATTCAAAAAATCCTTCAGCAGCTTCGACAGGCAATTAAGCAAGCCGCACCAAAAGCTACGGAAACTATCAGCTATGGCATGCCTGCATTCCGCCAAAACAAAACCTTGGTTTACTATGCCGCTCATAAAGAACATATCGGCTTTTATCCAACTCCTAAACCGATTGTTCATTTTAAAAAAGAACTTGAAAATTATAACACTTCAAAAGGGGCAATTCAGTTTCCAATTGAAAAATCCCTGCCCTTGGCATTGATAAAAAAGATAGTAAAGTATAGGGTCGAAGAAGACAGGAAAATATCCCAACCCAAATCCAATAAAAACCCGAACAAAATTAATACTCAAAATTTCAGCAAAGACATTCTTTCTTACCACGCCAAACAAACTTCCACCGATAAAAGCATCTGTGATTTACTCCTTCAGGTAATATGTAACACTTTACCTGAAGCAGAATACAAAATCTGGCACGGGCATCCCGTTTGGTTTTTAGAAGGCAATCCCATAGTGGGATACAGTAAAGAGAAACGGGGATTGAGATTAATGTTTTGGAGCGGTGCAACATTTAATGAACATGGATTGGGCGTGCGTGGCGGAAAATTTAAAGATGCCTCAGTTTTCTACAGCGACGTTTTAGATATTAACACCAAAGACCTGAAACGCTGGCTTAAAAAATCCAAAGAAATTCAGTGGGACTATAAAAACATTGTTAAACGAAAAGGCGTTTTGATGCGGCTTAAATAAAAGCTAAATAAAATGACAAAGACAATAACAGCCGATGGCATTCTGCACGAAGTGCCAAATGATATGAAAAAAGCATTGAAAAATGATCCAGATATTATTGAACGGTGGAACAGACTTACCCCCATTCAGCGTAACGAATGGATTTGCTGGGTTACTATCGTCAAAAAATCTGAAACGAGAAAAGAACATATTTACCGTATGCTTGAAGAATTAAAAGAAGGAAAACGGCAGCCATGTTGCTGGCCCGGCTGTCCGCACCGAAGAGCTTCAGCTCAAAAATGGTTTAAAAATCTTGACAAATGAAAACAACACCGGAACACGATATGCGAATAGCTCAAATGACTTTTGCATCCGTTTATCCGCATTACATCACAAAAGTAGTAAGCAAAGGAAGAACAAAAGAGGAATTACATCAGGTCATTGAATGGCTGACGGGCTTTGATAATAAAAAGCTGCAGGAATTGATTGATGGAAAAGCAACATTTGAAACATTCTTCAGGAAAGCAAAACTAAATCCCAATGCCAAACTGATTTCAGGTGTAATTTGCGGATATCGTATTGAACAAATTGAAAATCCCGTAACAAAACAGGCAAGGTATCTCGACAAGTTAGTGGATGAACTGGCAAAAGGTCGAAAAATGGAAAAGATTTTAAGAACTACCTGATTTTAAAAGCCCGAACAGTAATCCTCAGCTTATAAATGAACTATAAAAAACTCTTTCCTCAATATTCATCACCTCTTACAGGTTCACTACTTTCGTCTTTGAAAGTGAATCATGAAGCCATTTACCGCCGATAAGCAGTATTGGTTCAAATGGTATGACTCTTGAAAATGTTCTTACGAGCATCTGCTGTGTTGTCGGCTTGCCTCCATCAAGCGTTACAACTTTTGTCCTCGTCAACATTTTTCCTACAGTCTGCCCTAATGAATTTTCGAGCCCGTAGAAATATGTGAAAATAATCAGCATGTCCAGTACCTTCATCAGACCGAGGAACGAAAATATGCTGCTCGAATAAATTACAGTGTTAAATATTACAATCAAAAATATAACAACAGCTATATCTATAATAAGATTTAACAGCCTTTTCCCCGCATCTGCCTCAACCATCGGTGTAGTTATGCTGCCCTTTGTGTCTATGTATAAATTAGTCTCTTCCATAATATTCCTTTTATTATTTAGACGTAAAAAATAAGATTTCGTTTCATCGTAAATGGATAAACGGTAAGAATATTCTGTAAACAAAAAGCCCCCCTTAAAACCAAGGAGGGCTTTGTTATTATAACATTCCGCAATCGTTATTTCAGTTTATCTAAGTACTTGCTTGGATTCTTTTCAAATTTTGCAATGCAAGCTTCGCAGCAGAAATAATACTTCACTCCGTCAACTACCGTTGAAACATCCTTTGATGCCGCCTCACCCATAACAGGACACATAATCTCCGTCTTGATGTATGTCATCGGCTCTGCTTTGAACTTCTTCAGACAACCGCCGCAGCAAAATTCATATTCTTTTCCTAAATATGTGTACTTCACCGATGCGCCCTCGTGGTCAACCGGCTCGCCCGATACCGGACAAAGCTTTGCAGAATCCGATACCGTTCCTTGTGAGTTTCCCGTTTTCGTGGTGCAGTCAGTTCCCTTTGTTGTTGTACATTCTGATTTTGTCTTGTCGTCGCAGCAGCCCTTTTCCTGTGCGTTTACAATTGTAGTCGCAGCGAATAATAATGCAGCGAATAATACTAAAGATAAGATTCTCATCTTCATTTTAATGGTTTTCCTTTCGTTTATTGCTATGTTTAACAATTTAAATTAATTTATAGTTTATCAAATAACAGCCTGAACCCGAGATAAAAAGACCTTCCCGCTGTCGGTCCCCAGATATATGATGTATCGAAATACTGGCTGAAGGGATTCTGCGGATCTATTATCGGATTTGACTGAGTGAAGTCGAATATATTCTCGACCCCTACATATGCCTCAAAGTGTTTAAAGTTCTTTGTGAACTGTCCGTTAAGTATTGAGTACGCCTCCGATTGTGAAGGCCTTTGTAACCCAACGGGGTAATCTTTCGTCGATGGCAGCGTTTGTTCGCCAAACCATTGGAAAGAAAAATTGATGTTCCAGTTTCTGTCGTAAGGACTGTATGATACCGAAGACAGCACCCTGTGTTTCGGACTAAAATACTGCTCTGTCTTTACACCGTTCTGGTAATAATACTGGTCTATCAACTTGTAAGCAACCTTAAGATCAAGATTGTTTAGTATCGTAAAACTTGATTCTACCTGAAATACGTTTGATGCAGCGTCATTATTGTTAACAAAAGTAACAGCAAGCGTATTAGCATCGTAATCAGGTATTATCTTATTGCTGAACACCGTCCTGTAGAAATCAAAATTAACGTTTCCGGAAACAGGTCCAATATTAAAATACTGAAGCACGTCCACTCCGAAATTAACCATTTTCTCAGGATTCAGCTCCGACGGGACAAGGATGTTTCTTCCACTTGCGAGAAGATTCGAATATTCACTGAATAAGTTGATTGTCCTGAATCCCGTCCCTATCGAAGCCCGAATCACAGTCTCTTTTGTAAGTTGATGCCTAATCAAAAGTCTTGGCGTTGTTACTAACCCATATTTATTGTGTGCATCAAGCCTCAAGCCCGCAATAAACGATGTTTCAATCGGTTCCGCATCATATGAGGCTTCGGTAAATACACCCGGTACGGACTCAAGCTTGTCGTATGTACCCGCGTATGTCTTGGGTACCGCCTGCAGAAAATTAATGTTCTCTACAATATTCTCGTATTTATAAGAAGCACCCGCCCTTAAATATCCCTTCTTAATCACAGGAAATTCAAAGATAGCGTTTGTGTAGAAATTTCTCTGCTCTGCATTGTACTTTGTAACGCCGTAATACGATTCCTGATTAAAGAAAAGCCCCGATGCGAAAAACTTAAGCTGCGACTCTTCGCCCGTCTTCTGGCTTATTCTCAAATAGGCATCCCCGTTCTGTATATCAACCGTTTGCCCGTAAACATTGTTCGAACCCTTATCCGTATCAAAATTGTAGTTCGTCTGTCCGCCTATTCTCTTTTCATCAAGATACTTTATCCCGATAGTTACGTTAGTATTATCCTCTTCCTCATCCGCACCATACATCCATTTATTGTAAAACATGTAACGGGTCGTCAGCGGTGCATCAAGAAATGAATCGTTGTTCTCGTCAAATCTCTTCGGTTCCTGTACCGTCTGAAACGAAACCAAAGTGTTCCAGTTCTTTAATTTCGCGGTTGTATTTATGTTCATCTGCTTCTCCAGCATGCTGTTCATAAACCCGTTAAGCATAAACCTGTCCGATGTACCGTAATCTTTCAGCAATACATTCATTATCCCGCTGATTGATTCATACCCTTGTATAACAGAATTTGAACCCTTCGAAATCATTATCTTATTTATTAATGTACCGGGCATGCTCGTAACGCCGTACTTAGTCACTAATCCCGACATTATCGGCATATTGTCAACAAGTATCTGCGTATATGCACCGTCAAGACCGAGCACCTTTAGTTCCTTCGTATTCGTCAGTATATCAGTAACAGCAACGTCAACCGACGCATTCTTTCCGAAACATCCCGAAAGGTCGCAGCAGGCATCTTTCTTAAGCTCTGTCTGCGAAATCACTTCCGTCTTTGTGTTGCCGTCTTCTATATAAGAAGAGCTTTGCTCGCCTTCCACAACTATCTGCTGTGTAGAAAAATTACTTTGAAGCGTAATTTCCACATAATCTTTACCTTCAACCTCAATAGTATCTTTTGTATAACCAACGTAAAACACCTCAAGCCTTTTGTCGGTTATTCCGTCGTCATGTATCTCAAACTTTCCTTCTGAGTTTGTTGCGGCTCCCTTCTTAGTATTAATCCATTTCACAATCGCACCTTCAAGCGGTTCTTTTCCCTTATCGGTAGCGCCGTAAACAATCCCTGTTATACCGTGGAGCTCTGGATTTAGCTGTGCTCTTGAAACGCCTGTCATAAACACAAGCATTATCGCAAGCAATAATATATTTTTCATTTTGATTTTTTATTTAGAAACTTTTTAAAAAACGGATGTAGTAATCCCTGTTTCTAAATCCTCAGGTTAGATACTTCAAGAAAGACTTTCACCCTGCTTCCCGGTGAATCGTCTGACCGATAAGATTTTAATGTAGTGTTATAAAATAAGTTTTGTGTGTCTTTTAAAATTACTTTTGTTTCTGTTTTTACGGTTTTGTTCTCAATCAGCGTTCCTTTTTCCTTTTCAACCTTCTTCTCAAAACTGCATGTCTGGCAATCATCGCAGGAGGATGCTCCATTTGTAGAACAGCAGTCATCCTCGTCCTTCGTAACAGCGGGCTTCTCTTCCTTGCTGCAACACGATTTCTTCTCTTCCGTTTTCGGCTTATCAGGCATGCACAAACAGCTGTGTATGTCCTGTCCGAACGAAACAAGACTAAACGATAACAATATTATTGCTACCGTTACTGTTTTAATTCTGTAATATTTATTGAATAATAATTTCACTTTATACAAAAATGCAAAATTTAAACTTAATTGTCAAAGCAGATTGTAAAATCTTATTTAATTAAGAAGTTTAAATACATAAAATTTCATTGATTTATAATCTTTCCATTCTTCTTTATACATTCCTGCTTTCTGGCACAAACTGCTTAAGAAATCGCCCTCTGACCTGAAATGCTCCCATACCTGAGGCAGATATACTGCTCTTCGCATATCTTTATTAACTATGACTCCCTTGCCTTTTATTGCAGAAAAGAGGGAGTCTATAGTTTCGGGTTTAACCAGCTCTGGCACAGAAAGAACAGATACTTCATAATTAAGACCGGCTAATTCTTTTTCCCTTATTGGTTTAAACCTCGGATCCCTCGTCGCAGCAGAAATTGAATTCTCGATTATACTGTTGTAAAGTGTGTCAACAGGTTCAATCGTTCCTATACATCCCCTAAGTTCGTCTCCGTCTTTTATCGTTACAAAACAGGCAAGCCTTCTGTCAAGTTTCTTCGAATGGTATTCTCCCTTGTTTATTATACCCGTCTTAACGTACATCTCTGCTGTCTTCTTTGCGGTTTTTATCATGTCCGCTTTTTCTGCTTCTGTAAAGTACATCGCCTTATCATCCTCGTAGAATACTATAGCTGAATAACCTACCACAGATTTTCTTTCTGCAATTATATCTCCTGAATTCTTATAGTCGAGAAGTTTCGCTTTCCAGTTCTTTCTTTTTGCCAGGTTAAGCAATGCTTCAATTGCATACGGGGAGTCAATTTCCGCCTTCTTTATGTTAAAAGTGTTCAGCTCAAGTATTGAGTTGACAGTAAAATTGTCAAGTTTTATCGCTTCGTTGTAATCGTGAAAATGACTCAGGTCAACCGATGCTACAATTACTGAATTATCCGTTGAATATTTATCTATTAGGTCTGCAAATTCATTAGGATTTATCTTTCCTGCTATTATCGGCAGTATCTCAAAATCAGTCAGCACTTTCTGAAGAAAAGGTATTTCTATCTCAATTGAATGCTCGTCCGTATCTGCTTCGCTTATTCTGACAACTTCTTTTTCGTCTATAATTGTTTTCACGTCAGCCGAAACCTTAACCCTTCCGAGCGGAGAGTCATAATAATCATAATCCACAACGCATGCACCTCTTAGCGGATATCTGTGTGAAGTGCCCAGAATAATAACTTTGTCTGTGTCTTTTTTTATCTGCTTAAAACCATGAGCAGCTGTTCTTCCCGAAAACATGTATCCTGCATGAGGTACTATTACTGCTTTTGTGTTCAGGTCAAGATTTTCCGCATCAATCAAATATGATTCTATCTCATCCGAAAGATGTTTTGGGTCGCTGCTGTACCAGCTTCCTGCGAATTTTGGCTCTCTTACTTTCATGTCAGTTTAATAATTCTGGTCTGTATTCAAAATGCATCGTGTCATAATGATACCATTTTGCCCCCCAGATAAATCCATGCTTTTCAAACACCTCTGCCACCTCATAAGGAATTCTGTTCTTATATTTAATCGTTTTGCTCCAGCGCCAGTAATCTGAGTAGTCGGTGTTAATATCAATTGCTATTGCATAAGAGTGGGTGCTCATCCTGTTAGTACCGGCAATTTTTCTGTAATTAAATGTGCCCGCTGTCTTCTTAAAATATTTGTGAAATTTCTCAGGAAGTTTTTCAAGGTCTTCTTTTACGGCTGTTAATTTTTCATCAACATTATTTACGGTGCTGACCTGAACCTTCGTTCCAAACCAGTTGATGGTTGTTAAGCTTTTCGATACTTCCGATTGTGATGAACCGTATATTTTTGCAAAGAATGGTTCATATCTTATTCTTCCTGGATCGCTGTTCACAGGAGGCGGTTCTCCCCAGTCTGGTCCCGCTATGTATTGCGGGATGAACATATCTTCTAAATCAGGATTTTCAAGCATTTCTTCAAAGTCTTTTTCAATTCCGTCATCATACGTCATTACTGTACCGTCTTTCCAGTATAATTTGTTGTCTTCTCCCTTTTCCAAAAAGTCCGGATACGCATTTACAAGTTTCTGAAGTCCCGAATTTTTTTCAGTTGAATCCTGCTTACGCTCTGCACTTCCGGATACCTGATATCCTTGTGAGTTCGTCTCCCCGCAGTTGAACGATAAAAACAGCGGAACAAACAACAGCGTAATTAATATTTTATATTCTTTTCTCATTATATATTTCCTTTATATACATAATTTAAATGTGTTATTGCTATTTTATAAAATTTATTTATTAATTCTTTCGGCGTTACTTCAAAATCAAGTTTGTATCTTGGAAAAGCCCTCGAGATGTGAAGTACGATATTTTTATCAATCACTGCAAGATAGCTGCACATTTGTCTGAATTCTTCCTCGTTATCATTTAATCCCTTGATCAATAAAAAAGTAACCTCAAGATGTTTCCCGTGCCTGACTATCGATTTTATAGTTTGCTTTGTCGTTTCTATTTCACCGTCGCAAATTTTCTTGTAAAAGTCTTTATTAAAAGATTTTAAATCAATGTTAAATGCATCGATGTATTCAACAAGTATTTCAAATGGCTCAGGATTTATCTGCCCGTTTGATACTATTACGGTTTTAATTTCGTTGCTTTTGCATAGTACCGCAATGTCTAACATATACTCAAAAAATATCGTCGGCTCATTATACGTGAATGCTAAAAATTTATAATCTCTTTGTTTGCACAAATTAATTATCTCCCTCGGCGAAACTTCTTTTATGCTTTCAAATGATTCCGTGCTGAAATCCTGACTGATGTCGTGATTCTGGCAGAATTTACAGTTAAGATTGCATCCGTATGTGCCAACCGAAAGGATTACCTCTCCGGGATAAAAATGATACAAAGGCTTCTTTTCGATCGGGTCGAGATGAATTGCCACAGGTTTTGAGTGAGCTAACGTATAAAGTTTGCCGCTTATATTTTCTCTTACTCCGCAAACCCCTGTTTTGTTCTCGGATATACTGCACTCCTTCGGACAAAGCATGCACTTTACTTTTCCGTTGGTTTCAGCTATATAAAAAGATGCTTCTCTCATTTCATTCTATAAATTCCTTATGAGATATTCTGTTATTCTCTTAAACAAATGGTATCTTGCATTTTCGCCGCCGATGTTATGATTCCTGTTTGGATATATCTGCATCTCAAACTGCTTGTTCGCCTTTATTAATGCATTCACAAATTCCATCGTATTCTGGTAATGAACGTTATCATCTGTTGAACCGTGAACAATAAGCAGATTGCCTTTTAACTTATCTGCATGACTTGTCGGTGCATTATCGTCATATCCCGATGGATTGTCTTTTGGTAAACCAAGATATCTTTCTGTATATATGTTATCATAATACCTGAAGTTTGTTACCGGCGCAACTGATACAGCTGTCTTAAAATAATCCGCCCCGGCTGTAATCGCTAACGCCGACATATATCCGCCGAAACTCCACCCCCATATTCCTATTCTGTTTTTATCAACATAAGGAAGCGATGCTAAATATTTCGCACCCTCTATCTGGTCAATTAATTCAAGCTTGCCCATATTGCCGTAAACCTGTTTCTCAAACTCTGTTCCTCTGCCGCCCGTTCCGCGTCCGTCAACGCAGGCAACAATATAGCCTTTCTGGCATAGCATCTGATGCCATGGATTGCTAAATCCGTCATAAGCATTTTTTACTGACTTTGAACCCGGTCCCCCGTAAACATACATCAAAACTGGATACTTTTTGTCCGCTTGAATGTTATGCGGTTTCATTATCCAGCCGTATAGCTCAACATTGTCGGAAGTATTGAATTTAAACATCTCTATCGGAACAAAATTATATTCTTTCATCTTGTTAATTATCGCCTGATTGTCCTCCAGCATCTTTACAAGCGTTCCGTCTTTTCGTTTTAGCTCATATGAACTCGGAGTATTCGCATCGGAATGACTTAAAATATAATACTTAAACTCTGAACTGAAACTTGCATTGTTTAACCCATCTTTGAACGAAAGCTGCTTCTTTCCCGTCCCGTCAAAGTTAATAATAAAAAAGTCTCTTTCTAACCCGTCAGCACTGAATGCCGTGAAGTATACCGTTCCCGCTTCTTCATCAGCCCCCTTTAATTCCGATACCTCAAAGTTTCCTTTTGTAACTTGATTCTTTATCTGCCCGTTCTTTTCGTGAAGATAAATATGCGCCCATCCGTCTCTGTCACTCATTCTTAAAAACCTGCCGTCTTTTAAAAAAGTAAGGTCAAAAGATTCGCTAATGTAGTACTTAGACTCCTCTGTAAATGCTACGTTAGATTTTCCCGTCAAAGCATCAGCAAGGAGTATATCAAGTTTATTCTGTAATCTGTTTAGTCTGATTATTGAAAGCGTATTATTATCAGGTGTAAACTTTATTCTCGGTATGTACTGGTCTGTATTGTTTCCTATATCTACTTTAACAGTCTTTCCGTTTTCAAGCCCGTACACCCACACTGTTACCACAGAATTGTCTTCACCCGCTTTCGGATATTTATAAGAAAACTCGCTCGGATATAAGTCATTATAAAAAGTAAGGTTCATCTCTTTTACTTTTGACTCATCAAATTTCATGTAAGCTACTAATCTGCTGTCTGCCGACCAGCTGAATGCTTTTGAAAGCCCCAGCTCTTCCTCGTAAACCCAGTCAGATGTACCGTTAATTATTGAGTTCTTCTTGCCGTCGCTTGTAACTTGAATGACTTTTTCGTCTGATATATTGTATATGTAAATGTTGTTGTTTTGTATGTAAAGTACTTTATTCCCGTCAGGAGAAAATTCTGCATACTGTGCTTTTGCATCCTTCGTAATTTTATCCGTCTTTCCGTTTTTTACATCCCAAACATAATAATCCGCAATGAAAGATGTTCTGTAAATCCTTTCCACATCAGCCGATACAAGAATTCTTGATTCATCTGACGAGAATTTATAATCCTTAATTGTAATTTTATCTTTTCCTGTCGCGGTTATAAAAGAAGCACCATCCATGACTTTGGATTTTAAAGTCCCTGTCTCATAGTCATAGACATTAATATTATTGTCTTCATCCATTGAAGAATAATAGTTTCCATCCTTCATCGAATTGTAAGTCCCTGCCCCTTCGGGAGTAAACTCGGAATTTATATAAATTGATTCAAGCGTTATTTCCTTGTACTGTGAAATAACCGCCGTTGCCGATAGCATGAAAATTAACAGTACTAATCCTTGTTTTACAAATTCTCTCATGTTTTATCTTTGTTTATCAAAAAATATTCTAAATTTTCTTAATTTGAAATGTATTATCAATATTCCAATTCTTCCGTATCCTTCCTTACTCTTAAAATTTATATTTTACACATTAATTATAATTTGAAAACTGCTCTTCTTTGTGAACTTTGATCTTCTTTACGCAAATATCTTTTTACTTTTATAAATCTTATGAATACTACCTTTTATACTTGCGTGTTCAAAAAAATTAGAATATTATTTCTTGTAGTCCTTACTTAAATTTATATTTTTGAGATAATTAAATGCGGTTGTTTTTAACGGCATAAAGCCCGCATTATTATTTTGGTCTATACCCCCTGTTAAATATAAAATTATAACTCCATATAACAACAAGCCTTTATTTCCATTTCGGATAAAAACCAAACTATACTCACTCCAAACCCGGTTAAAACCCGCTCTTCTATGTATTAAATTAGCCCTAAAATCAGGTCACATGAATCCAACTTGGCCTCTGAAATGTCAAAAATAAACTTATTTTGTCTTATAAAGCTGCCACCAGGGTATGTGTGGTCCTGCGTGGTGTTCGCTGTGATATCCAAAGAAGTAACAGGATATCATAGCCCAGAAATGATTTACTTTCATAGTTCTGGCATTATGAGGCATCATTTCTTCTGTATGAGGAAGTTTGTGTGGCCGGTATGTTCCGAAATAAAAAAGCTGTAGTGTCCCGAGAAAAGCAGGTACTACATAATAAAACCATACAGAAATTTCAGGAAAGAAATATTTAAGGATGTTAAAATTTATACCCACTATTATTATCTGAAATATCGATACATACTTCATGAAAAACTTCGCAAACCATACAAAGAAATTCTGGCTGTTGACGCTGTAATCAGGGTCTTCTTCCGTTCCTGAATGTATGTGATGAAGTTTGTGGTTCTTCAATAGTTTGCTGTAAGATAGTCCCGCGAACAGGAATGTTGTCAATATACCCGTAAATTTATTGATGGTTTTATTTCGCGATACAGTTCCGTGCATTGCATCGTGTGCAGTTATAAACAATCCTGTAAATAGATATCCCTGAATTAAAACATGAAAGTAAAATATAGGCGAAGTAAAATCCACCGCTGAATATTTAAGAGAATAGAGCAGGTGTGATGCCCACAAGGTTATTATGGTAACTGCCGCAAGTATTCCCATATATCTTTACTTAAAATCCTTTTTGCACTTCGATAGAAATGTTGAAAGCGCCTGATTTAAGTCTTTCTTCATTTCCTTGCTTATAAATTTCTCGCCGAGTATCGGAGCCATAAAATGTACATCACCGCCGCTGTCTCTCACCATCTTTATCTCTATTGATATGCTTATTCGCGTCTCGTTCTCTCCCATCGATACAAGCCTTGCCGTGCAGCGGAAAAAGTCAGGGGTTTTATTCTTTGTCTCAAACACAATGTAATCTTCTGACGAAACTTTCTCTATAAGAGTAAAAGGCATTCTTACAGGTGAAGCAAGCGGGGCATCTATTTCATACACCCATTCGCTTTCTTTGTTGCCTAATTCTTTTACCGATATGATTCCCGGAAAGTATCTTTCATAGATTTTTATATTCTTAAAATATTCCGAAAGTTGGGCCAGACTCGTTTTAAATACTGCTCCGTTTGTTACCTCTGCCGAAACCGTGAAATCTGCCTTTGCAGTGTTAAAACATATAATTACTGTTAGTATTATACCATATATTAATTTCATTTCGTTCTTTGTTTTATGATTATTAATCAGCTAATCTAACACACACGAGGGGTATTTTAATTCCTTTGGGCGTTTAATACTAAAAGTTATAGGCACTCTCGTGGAAGTATTCCTTTCCCCCTGAAGTCCAGTTTATTTGTACCTTCCAGTATCCTTTTTGCAGTCGTTCAGTGCTGACAATCTGAGAGTTTGTTGAGTCTGCAGTTATTGGAATCTTTACATCCATTGACTGGTCAGAAGGGCGGTATATGTGTATTATATCTTTTCCTTTTATTTTGTCGGGTACGTTGGGAAATTTAACGATAAGTTCTTTGCCCGTATTCTCAATTTTAAGAGTATCTTTAAGCGCTTTTGTTCTTGCAATTCTGTCTATCTGCTCTTGATATTTCAATTCCTTCTCGTAATAATTTTCAGTTACTACATCAACCTTCTGATTCATAAAGAAGATTACCATTCCTATTGTTGCCAGACAGAATACAGAAAAAACTATTACAATTTTTACTCCCCAGTTCAATATAATTTTCTCCTTTTAGTTTTTTGGTGGTCCAATAAATGTTGTTTTAATGTCCCCCACTAATTTTCCTCCTGCATATACTTGTACATTCATCGGCATTACCGTTGTCGCAATCTTTTCTTTCGGCAATAGTATCATAAACTCCGATTCCTGCACGCTTAAAGAGGGAAGACTAATACTTTTTCCTATGAGCAGGAATTCCGCATCGGGATTTGACAGCTTTATATCCACAGGTATTTCATCAAATGTGTTATTCACAAGTTTAACATGGTAAAGATTGCTGAACTTATTATCAGGCATTTCCTGATATATCTTACCCGGCGAACGAAGAACGTTTACTTTTATATCTTCTCTTGTAAATAAAAGTGTTGTAAATATTGAAAGCAGCAGTACAAGAAGTACACTGTACAATATAATTCTCGGCGATATCTTAAATTTAATCTTTTCCGCAATTCCTTTCATCGAGGCATATCTTATAAGACCTCTTGGTTTTTCTATTTTATCCATTATTGAATCGCAAGCATCTATGCAAGATGTGCAGTTTACGCATTCAAGCTGGGTACCATTCCTTATGTCAATACCTGTAGGACATACTGCTACGCAAAGGTGACAATCAATACAATCCCCGTTCTTATTCGGGTTTTCCTTATCGAGTTTTCCTCTCGGCTCTCCTCTTACGTAATCATAAGCAACAACGACAGTGTTTGGGTCAAGCAAGACTCCTTGCAGTCTTCCGTAGGGACATACGATTGTACAGGCTTGTTCCCTGAATTGCGAAAACACGTAATAAAACACCCCGGAAAAAACCATCACGGCAATAAATCCGGAAAGATGTTCAAAAGGCGAGTTCGTAATAATTTTAAGTGTTTCATCTATACCGACTAAATAAGCCATGAATGTATTTCCTATAAGCACAGCGATTGCAAAGAATATTAATTGCTTTATCGTCTTCTTAAATATCTTCTTCCCGTCCCAAGGAGCTTTGTCAAGTGCCCTCTGCTTTGATGAATCACCTTCTATAAAATATTCTATCTTTCTGTAAACCATTTCCATAAATACTGTCTGCGGGCAAATCCAACCGCAAAATATACGTCCGTAAATTGCTGTGAATAATACTACAAAGACCAGGAGTGAGATAAATCCAATTGCAAATATATAAAAGTCCTGTGGGCCAAACGCTAAACCAAATACTATAAATTTTCTTTCAAAGAAATTGAAAAGTATGAATGGATGTCCGTTTGTTTTAATCCACGGAGTTATGAATAATAAAGCCAATAAGAAGAAACTAACTATAGTTCTTGCAGAATAAAATTTCCCCTTCTGCTTTTTGGGATATATCCAGATTCTTTTTCCTTCCTGTGTTACTGTTGAGAGATGATCTCTGAACGATTCTTGTTCCATGCTTAATAAATTCCTGTAAATAATTGAGAAAAGTTATAGTCGATGATAAATCAGGAACTATACATTATTGTATTACTTTTATTTCCAAATTCAGGTTAATCGTTTTATCAACCCGCTGTGTAATCTCTGTATTTTACTTCTTCAGTGTATCTTTTGGAGTTGTTGCAGTTGTGTCAACCCAGATATTGCCTTCAGGTGCTTTCGGACTCGCCGGTTTAGTTCCCTGCAAAGTGAGCACATAGCTTGCAACTTGATTCATTTGTTTTGGATTTAACTGTGTCTGCCATGCTATCATACCTTTTGCAGGCACCCCGTTCTTTATGGTAGCAAATACGTTCTTTATTCCTCCTCCGTGAATCCAGTATTCATCTGTTAGATTAGGTCCAACTCCGCCGCCCCCGTCTGCATTATGACAGCTGACACAGTTTACCGCAAATATTTCCTTTCCTTTGCTTATGTCCGCAGCATCTGTTAAAATCCCAACATTGCTCTCGTTTATTAATCCGCCCGACTTTAATAATGCATCTCTTTGCTGAGACGCAATCATCATTTCCTGAAGATATTCGTCGGCAGATGAGTTTGATTTTCCAATTAAATGAAACTGTACCATGTAAACTATTGCAAACACTATCGTAATATAAAATAAAGCCTGAAACCAAGCGGGCGCAGGGTTGTCAAGTTCTTGTATGCCGTCGTACTCATGTTCCTGCATAATATTACCCGTTAAAACCGTACCTGTTACCTTGACCTTTTTCTTCCTTTCAGCGGATTCAAATATCATAAGTGATGCAAAAAGGACTGCAAGCGTAAACAGTAATGCAGCCAGTATCATGTAAACATACGTGTCTGAATAAGGCTCTTTCTCCGCGGTCTGTGCAAAAAGACTCTGAACAGATAGACCTGTCAGTACAATACTAAATAAAACTTTTTTATTCATAATAAATAATCTTTAATCTTTTAACGGTAGATTTCTTTGTTCTTCAATTTGGTCTTTATTAAGTTTTACAACCCAGACCATTATTATTATAAATGCCAGAATGAACAATAACATTGTTGCTATTGCAAAAATCCCCAGCCACTCTTCGGAAACAAAAAATTTACTGAACATAATTTATTTTGTTATTTGTTACTGACTGTTGTATTTTTTATGTCTGTTCCGAGCCTCTGCAAGTAACCTATCAATGCGATGATTTCCTTTTCGCTTGTAACATCGATTCCCTGTTTCTGCAAATCCAGGGCAATTTCTTCCGCCTGTTTCTGCAGGTCGCCGTTGGCGGTTTTTTCATATCCCTCGGGGTACGGCACGCCAAGAGTCTTCATTGCACTGATTTTGCTTTCTGTAGTTGAAATATCCAGTACCTGTTCTTTCAGCCATGGATATCTCGGCATTAACGAGCCGGGCGAAACTACAGTCGGGTCATCCATGTGCAGATAGTGCCAGAGATTCGGATATTTTTTTCCTACTCTTAAAAGGTCTGGACCCGTTCGTTTAGAACCCCACAGGAAAGGATGGTCGTAAACATACTCTCCCGCTTTAGAATACTCTCCGTAACGTTCAGTTTCAGAACGGAACGGACGCACAAGCTGCGAGTGACAGTTAACGCATCCTTCTCTTATGTAAATGTCCCTTCCCTGAAGTTCGAGAGCCGTATATGGTTTAACGCTCTGTATCGTAGGAATGTTTGATTTAATTAAATACGTTGGTATTATTTCTATTAATCCTCCGATTAAAACTACAACAATTGCAAGAATAGTAAACTGGAACGGACGTCTTTCAATCAGTCTGTGCTTCTTCATCACTCCGCCTTTTATAGGCTCGAACTGCACGTTCTTTTCAAGGGCCGGTGCTTCTGCGTTTTCGTCACCAATAAAACTTCCTGCTTTAATCGTCTTTACAAGATTATACAACATAGCAATAAATCCCGCATAATAGAACAACCCTCCCGTAAACCTAATCATATGCATCATCTTTATCTGAAGCAGAGTCTCAAGAAAATTCGGATACTGTAAAACACCTTCTGGTGTAAACTGCTTCCACATTAACGCCTGAGTAATACCCGACCAGTACATCGGCGCTGCATAGAATATAATCCCAATAAACCCAATCCAGAAATGGAAGTTAGCCATTTTCTTTGAGAACAAGGGCGTCTTGAACAGTCTTGGAACAAGCCAGTAGAGTATTCCGAAAGTAAGAAATCCATTCCAGCCAAGAGCTCCGATATGAACATGTGCTATAATCCAATCTGTAAAATGAGCGATTGCATTAACATTTTTCAGAGACAATGTAGGACCTTCAAACGTTGCCATACCGTAAGCCGTAACTGCAACAACCATAAACTTAAGCACTACGCTATCTCTGACTTTATCCCAGGCACCGCGCAAGGTTAAAAGACCATTTATCATACCTCCCCATGATGGTGCAATAAGCATAATTGAAAATACAGTTCCAAGCGACTGTGCCCAGTCAGGAAGCGCACTGTACAACAAGTGATGCGGTCCTGCCCAGATATACAGAAATATTAGTGTCCAGAAATGTATTATAGAAAGTTTATAAGAATAAACAGGTCTTTCTGCTGCTTTCGGAAGATAGTAGTACATCAATCCCAAATAGGGTGTTGTCAGGAAGAATGCAACAGCATTATGTCCGTACCACCACTGAACTAAGGCATCTTGAACACCTGCGTATATCGGATAGCTTTTAAACAGACCCGCAGGAATTGCCAAGGAATTAAAAATGTGAAGAACAGCGACTGTTACAACTGTTGCGATATAAAACCAAATTGCAACGTACATGTGTCGTTCTCGTCTTTTTGCAATCGTGCCGAACATGTTAATAGCAAAAACTACCCATACAACCGCGATAAGAATATCGATAGGCCATTCGAGCTCTGCGTATTCCTTGCTTGTAGTAAGTCCAAGCGGAAGGGTTATTGCAGCGAGTACAATAATAAGCTGCCATCCCCAGAAATGAACTTTAGAAAGCAAATCGCTGTACATCCTTGCTTTTAGTAATCTTTGCAGGGAATAATAGATACCCATAAAGATTGCATTACCGACAAAAGCAAAGATAACGGCATTCGTGTGCAGAGGTCTGATTCTTCCAAACGTAGTGTATTGAAGGTTTAGGTTCCAGGCTGGAATAATAATCTGTCCGGCAATTAGCAAGCCTACCAGCATTCCCACCGCCCCCCAGACCATAACAGCGTATGCGAAATATTTGACTATAACATTGTCGTAGCTGAATTTATCCAGCGTTGTATTCGTAGATGTAAGGTCAGACATAATTTAATTATTTGTAAGTATTGTTATATTTTTTGTGGTAATTTAAAGTATTTTTCTAAAATATGAAATTCTATTACGAGGTCTCGAACACAGCAAAGCAAACAATAATTGATGATAGTATTATAACGACACTTTTATGTATAAACTTATTATCATATTATATTTGTGAGTTTTTAAATATATTAGTAAAAATAAAATTATGAAAAATACTACTACGGTTATTTTTTGTTTATTTATATTTATTTCTTTATCCTGTAACTCATCAAAATCTGTTAATAATATTAACGACTTAACATCCAAGCAATGGAATTTGAACACTCTATACGGTAAGATTCCGGAAGCAAAATCCCCCGATTATAAAAATCCATACATAGGTCTAACCCCCAACAACGGTTTTTCAGGATTTACCGGATGCAACAGCTTTACTGGAACTTACAAGTATGAATCAGGAAAGTTAACGCTCGACCCCGGTGCAATAACGAAGATTTATTGCGGCGACGGCATAGAAATAGAATTTCTTGATGCAATAAAAAAAGTTACAGGATATGAAATCAAGAACAACAACCTTGAACTTCTTAAAGGTGGTGATGTAATAATGACATTTATCTCGAAATAATTTATAAAACTTATAACTATATATGACAAAAATTTACAGAATATTTCTGTCGGTTTGTGTCTTTCTGCTTTGTGCCTCAATTCTGCAGGCACAGGGAAAGCACATACCGTTTAACCTTTCCCTTGTTTATCCGATTAGTATTAACAAGTCGTTAAGAGATAACGTAGGATTCAATCTAGGAATTATAGGTTCGCGATTTAATAAACTCAGCGGTGCCTCAATAAACGGAGTTTTTTCAGTTCTTGAGGGCGATTTAAGCGGTTTGCAGGTTAACGGACTATATGCCGAAACAAGAGGAAAGCTGCGGGGAATGCAGATTACGGGCGGAGCTAATGTTCTAACCACAGGCGGCAGGGGCTTTCTGCTCGGCGGATTGGCGAACCTTTCATTCGATGAATTTCAGGGGGTTCAGTTTGCAGGTATTGCCAATGTTAATTTTGAAAACTTAAACGGTATACAGCTTGCTGGGGTATACAACTCAAACGGCAAAGACATTAGTTTGCTGCAATCGGCAGCCGCGGGAAACATTACAGGAAGGAAACTGTACGGAGCACAAATAGCTGTGCTGTTTAACCTTGCCGGTTATTCAAACATGGGTTTGCAGCTATCATCACTGAACATAACTAAATACCAGAAGGGTGTTCAGCTTGGGCTTGTGAATGCAGCAGATGATAATTTCGGGCTGCAGATTGGTCTTTTTAATGTAGTAACGAAGAGGCAAAAAGGAACAACACTCGGACTTGTTTACATCTATGACAACACAAAAATAAACTTGTTGTTGTCAGCAGGTAATCTTTCGTATGCAACACTCGGAGCAAGGTTTAGAACCAACAATATATATTCGATGTTTGAAATCGGTGGTCCCGTTGTTTCGTCGAACACAAACAAATCAATTCTTGTGTCCTACAGAGCAGGTTACACCTTTAAATTCAAGTATTTCGACATAAATACCGACCTTGGATATTCCCACATCTCAAATGAAAAAGACCAGGTCACCAACAAAAAGAGTGACCATCAGTTTGCAATAACTTTGCGAACGGGATTCGAGAAAAATGTTTATAAAAAACTTGGTATCTTTGTAAACGGCGGCTATACGTTCTATGCGGACAGCTACTACAGTCCGCATTTCACGAACAAATTCATAATAGAGGGAGGGATAGTATTATTATGATAAAAAATATATTCATTATAATAGTTCTCGTCGTGCTTTCTTCACAGACGGCTTTTTCACAGAGGGATGAAGTTATAGAAAAAGCCGGTGCAGGTGTTTATTTGTCAGAGGTCAGCGTTCAGGATCAGAAGGATGATAATTCTGATAATCAGGAAAATGCTAAACTAAAGCTTTCTTCGATTGTAATCGAAAATGATGTAACACTTGGCAGCATATTCTCAGAGTCTCTTTTCAGGCTCGATTCACTGAAGAGAGAGCAAGAGGAATCCTTTTTCGGTGCCGAAAAAAGATATTCATCATTATCAAAAAATATACAGTATGATTCCTCATTCAGAGCAAAGAAGAATTACTGGCTGCCGCTCGTTGAAGTATTCTTTCTTAATATCGGAGTGTGGTCAATAAGCAGATACATAGTACCGCAGCCGTGGGCAGTAATCAGCACACAGACTGTAGAAGCTAATTTTAACCATGCATTTGTTTTCGATTCAGACCATTTCTCTACGAATCAATTGATGCATCCATATCACGGGAACACCTACTTTAACTTTGCTCGTTCAAGCGGACTTACCTTCTGGGAGTCTGCACCCTATTCGATGGCGGGAAGTTTTATGTGGGAGTTTTTCATGGAAGTAAACTACCCGTCGATTAATGATTTTATTACCACAACATTGGGAGGTATAGCATTGGGCGAGATGACTTATCGTCTTTCATCGCTTATCATAGATGAAAGAAAAACAGGGTCGGAAAGAATCTGGCGTGAGATAGGAGCATTTCTTTTAGCCCCAACGAGAGGGATTAACAGACTCTTTAAGGGGGATATCACTCGCGTCCGCTCTAAGAGCATATACGAAATTGAACCGCTTACAAGCTCGATTGAGGTGGGTCCGAGTTTCATTTATCAGGGCAAGAATATTTACAGAGGAAACGGGAATCTTTCGCTCAGGCTCGATATGTATTACGGTAATCCGTTTACAGATAAGTCAAGAAAGCCTTATGACTTTTTTAATTTCAAAGGACTCTTCAGCATAGGAACTCAGCCGCTAATAAGCCAGGTGAGTGTTTACGGGTTGTTGTTCGGGAAAAACTATAAATACAAATCTGACCAAAAGATGTTGATAGGCATGTTCCAGCATTTTGATTACTATAGCAATACATACTACGAAATTGCAGCAAACAGTCTTGGCGGAGGTATTGTGTATAAGTTTCCAACAGTGAGTGACATAACTTTTGAATCAAGCCTGCACATTGCTGGAATAGTTCTCGGGGGAGGTAATAATGTACCCGAAGCCTATAAATATGAGGCAGACGGGACAGCATACCGCGATTACAATTTCGGTATGGGCTTTGCGAACAAGTTTGAAACGTACCTTGGGTTCAGGAATCAAGGCTACTTATTTCTCGGATTGTACAATTTCATGATTTACACAATTGACGGTGCTGACGGAAATGACAATTTGATTGTCTTTTCTCCGCGTGTTGGTATCAAGCTTACAAAATCAACCGATATAGGATTTGAAGTGAACTACTACAGAAGAGCATCCCGATACAAGAAACTTGATGACGTAACGAGAAATGTATTTGAATTAAAATTGTTCATTGCAAATAGTTTTTGAGGTACGTATGTAAATACTTAATATACGTTTCAATCCGCAAGTTGGTCACATCATTGATTATATTCATGATGTTTACGGCTGCTGTAAATGCACAGGCAGAGAGAGAAAATGTTTTTATTAAATATCCGAGCTGGGCATTAATGCAGTTAATTCCTTCGCCTGTATTCTTTGAAGATAATGGAAACGGTAGGCACGGGACTGAGTTTGGTTTTGAATGGCAGGTAACTCCGTTATCTTACTCGTTCAAACCCAATAAGTATCTTGGACATTTTTCAGTACTGATGGTTAAACCGGTGAAAAAGTTCTCAGGATCTGCTGAGATATTTTTCACCCCTCAGTTTGTTACGGGCGGTTTTGACAATTCAAATGCAAGAAGATACATGTACAATACAGGCGCGCGGGTCTATTTTCCTCTGGCACAGGGGGGAGAGTACCTGAGTTTTTCGCTTGGCGCGGGTTATTACAGTCAGAGGAATGAATTTAACAGCAAGGTTGAGGGGATTATGTACGAGGCAGGGCTGTATTCAGTTTTCGGAATGTTCGGGATTAAGTTTGCTTACAAACAGAATGCATTAAGCAAGTATAACATAGGATTTTATATTAAATACTATTAATAGTTTGGTTAGACATAGATTAATATTGGTCGTTATTCTTATGGTTTCTTTTCAGGGCTGCACGATTTTTCAGGAAATTGCGGGCAACGGTCCTTCTTCATTTAAACCGCCGAAAGTGGTTAAGAATAAAATAACCAATCCCGTTCTACCCGACGCTCGCCTTGCTGTTTTATGGATCGGGCATTCGACGTGCCTAATACAAATGGATGACAAACAGATTTTAACCGACCCTGTGCTGACACCATCCATAGGGATATTTTCCAAGAGACTTGTTGAACCCGGTATTGAAACATCAAACATACCTCGGCTTGATTTGATAGCGGTTACTCATCCTCATATAGACCATTTGAGCTTAGGAACGATAGACCTTTTGCAGAAGAAGAATAAAGCAGTACCGTTCGTTTTTCCGGACGGGGTGGAGTCTTACCTTCCGGGATTTGATTATAACTACATACGATTGAACAATAACAACGGCTATGCGGGTATTAATCCGATAGGGGATTCAGTGACGGTAAATGGTCTCACTGTTTACGCTGCATACTCCCGTCATTGGGGGGGCAGGTACGGGCTTGATGGTTTTCTCTGGGGTGAGCATTCGTATTCAGGGTTTATATTCAGCTATAAAGGAATAACGGTTTACTTTGGCGGTGATACCGGATATGACCCGTTCTCATATAAAAAACTAAGCGAGAGATTTGAAATAGACCTTGCTATAATACCAATCGGACCGTGCGAAGAATGCGAGGGATGCGGAAATAAGAGGCACGTATATCCCGAAGGAGCGATAAAAATATTTCTTGATTTGAAAGCAAAAGAATTCATGCCCGCGCATTACGGTGTTTTTCAGTTCAGGCTTGCAGACGTTAACGACCCGTTATACAAACTTGAAAAATTAATTTCTGAATACAACATACAGGACAGAACAAAAATATTAAACATTGGCGAACAAAGAACCTTCATTAATAAAATATTATAAATCATGAGGAAAAGAAAATTACTTTTAAGTATGATGCTTACGTTATTTGTTATAACCGCATCATTAATGCTTTATTCATGCTATCCGTACAGCAGCACAAATCCTTCGGATTTTGATGTTGTTGTAACTCTGCATGACGACCTCGGCAACTTCAGGGGTCAGTATAAAAAATATGTTATGCGTGATTCTATTGCACACATCTCGGACGGAGTGAGCAGCAATTCGGTAACAAGAGAGTACGACAATTTAATCCGCTCAAAGGTTGTCAACAACCTGACAAACTTTGGTTACACCCGCGTTACCGATACAGCGGTCGCTGACGTAATAATCACTCTCGCAGTCGCAAAATCAACATCCGTGTACATCAGCAGCTACTATCCTGATCCGTACTGGTTCTGGGGATACGGACCCGGTTATTATCCGTGGACGGCGGCTTATGCCGTAACGACAGGTTCCGTTCTGACCACGATGTACGATAAGAACAAGTACAAACCGGGAACGACTCAAAGGTCGGCAGTCTGGATGAGTATCTTAAACGGTGCGTTAAACGGAACAGATGCTTCATCAAGGATATCCGGCGGAATAGATAAAAGTTTTTCACAGTCGCAGTATTTAAAAGCAGCAAATTAATATTGTTAAACTTAAACCGAATAAAATGAAAACTATAAAATATATTCTTTACATAATGACTGTCCTTTTGCTGCTTCCGGGTTCAGGTGCGAAAGCACAGTCAGGCAACGAGTTTTTCCTTAGTTACAACTTCGGCGTACCGCTTGCAGACACGAAAGAATACGTACCGACAGTAAGTTACATAGGAGCAGAAATAAACTATAAATATTTTTTAAAGAAGAACATAAGCCTCAGTCTTTCGGCAGGCTGGAACGTGTTCTACAAGGAGACGAACGAACTTCTTTCTCTTCCAAACGCAGACGTTTCGGGATTGCAGAACAGGTACATAAACACAGTTCCGCTGCTTGCGGGTGTACAGTATTATTTTGGAAAAGATAATAACAACATGCGTCCTTATTTGGGTGTGAACGCAGGAGCATTGTATCTTACAAGAAGGCTGCAAATAGGTGTTTACGACCTTACAGAAAGTAGCTGGCATTTTATGGTACAGCCTGAAATAGGGATTCTTTTAGAAATAGACCGTTATTCTGATTTATTGTTCGGAGTAACATACAACTACGGAACACCAACCAAAAGCGATATAACCGGCAAAGATGTAACAGAGTCATGGATTGGCATAAAACTCGGCTACGGATGGAAAGCTCCGTTCTAAACGATTTGGTAGTTATTATTTTACAATAAAATAGTCCTTATGCTTGCTTCCCCGCCTCCTGTCAAAGCAGGATGGCGCGGTTGCAGGATTGGATAGTTAATCATTAAGTTAAAAACCAATTATATGAGAAGGTTTAATTTAACGCTTATCGCTTTGCTGATTCTTATCTGTTCATCACAGTTAATTAAATCACAAACAAGGTATGAACCGGCAGACGCAATCTATTTTGGCGGCGATATTATCACAATCGAAGATTCCTCTCCTCATGCTGAAGCAGTCGCAGTAAAAGACGGGAAAATTATCGCTGTCGGGAAAAAACACGATGTGTTTAAACACAAAGTAAATGCAACAGTATTGTACGACCTCGAAGGTAAAACCCTTATGCCCGGACTCATCGATAACCACTTGCATCACAGTCTTGGAGGAATTCTTCTCTCTTTCGACTGGATTATGGCTGAAGAATGGGTGCTGCCGGATAGACATATATATCCTACCATAGGAAGGGAAGATTATATTGCAGGGATGATAAAACTCGAAAAAAGTAAATCCGACCCTGCTGAATGGCTCAATGTGTTCGGTTATGCAAGTTATTTTCATGGTAAAATAACACGTGCCGACCTCGACAGTATTTCGTCAACCCGCCCTATAGCACTCTGGCAGAGGTCTTTCCATGAAACAATATTAAATTCAAAAGCACTTGAGATACTCGGCTTTACGAAAGAAAACACTGTGAATCCGCAGATAAATTTTGAAGAAGGACATTTTGAAGAAGCAGGCCAGCAGATGATTCTTCTTCCTAAAATCATTCCCGTTGTGGGTACCGCCGATAAAATCAGAAAAGGACTAATCGAAGAATCTATCGGTCTTCATTCGGCCGGAGTTACTGCTTGCGTTGACCCGCTCGGTGTACTCGGCCTGAATGCCGAACAGGATAAAATAGCCCGCGAAATTCACGACGGCAAAAACGTCCCATACAGAACTTACATCGCCCTTGACGCAAGAATGTTTGTCCCGCAGTTTGATGAAACTAAATGGCTTTACACAATTAAGAATGCCGAAAAAATGTCCGGCGAGAAAATTGTTTTTCTTAATACCGACGCAAAAACTTTCTGCGACGGGGGATTCTTCAGCCAGCTTATGCAGGTTAAGGAGCCATACTCGGACGGGCACGCAGGACAGTGGATATACGACCCTGCCATCCTTTTCAATGCCGCAAAACTGTATTATGATAACGGAATATCAAACCACATACACGTGAACGGTGATCTTGGTATTGATTCGCTGCTTGCTATGTACGGCAGAATTACTGGCGGCGGAAAAATTTCAGGCAGCAGGGTTGTCTTTGACCATGTTGGCTTATCAGACCCCGACCAGATTGCTAAGATGAAAGAAATGGGAATAATGGCATCGGTTAATCCCTACTACCTTACGGCTCTCGGTGACATTTACGGAAAAACAGGTCTCGGTCCCGAAAGAGCTCATTATATATCAAGAGTCGGAAGCCTTGTCCGCAGCGGTATAATAACCGCACTGCATTCTGACTACACTATGGCTCCGGCTCAGCCGTTGTTTCTTGCTTGGTGCGCCGTAAATAGGATTGGCTCATCAGGCAAAGTTCTCGGACCGGAGGAAAGAGTCACAGTCGAGGAAGCACTGAAACTCATTACTATTAACGAAGCAAAACAATATGCACTCGATAACGAAATCGGAAGTATAAAAGAAGGAAAGAAAGCAGATTTCGTAATTCTTGAATCAAATCCTCTGAAAATTGACCCTATAAAACTGAAAGATATTAAAATATTAGCGACAGTATTTGAAGGCACATATTTTAAAGTTGAGAATCCAAAAAATAGCGGTGTCGATATCGAACTCTGGAAACACAACGAGGAAAATCGCCGGCTTGCCGTGATAAAATACACAAGCTCCGACCCGCACGCAAAACACCAGTACTTAGAACTCGCTTATGGTAGCGCCTGTATGTGCAGTACACTGGGAAACATTGCTATGATTATGCACGGAATGCGTTAAGAGCAGCAAAAGCAGCCAGAGCAGCAAAAGCAGTAAGTGAAGTAAAAATAGTAAGAACGGAGAGAGCAGCAGGATACATAAATAATATAAAAATTTCATTATGTTTCATGTTACTCTCTCCCCGCTTCGTTTGCTCTAAGCAATAAAATATGCTCTTCTTAGTGGTCTTCTTATTCTTAGAGTTATAATCTTTTCTCTTGCTCTAAACAATAAAAAATGTTCTTCTTAGTGCACTATCCGTAAAAACAGTGTAATAAAAACCCATTTATCTTTACTTTTTCACCGAATTAATAAATTTTATAAATGCTCTCTTTGCGACCTTTGCTCTTCTTTGCGGCCTCTGCGTTAAAATCTCTATCCTTTATTTTTCTCTGTTTTGTTTCTAGCCATAGGCTACGCGGTGTACTCTGTGCTTTAGCGGTAAAATTTTTAACTAACAACTGACAACTAACAACTGTGCGTTCTTTGCATCCCGATTCTCTTTATCGGGACTCTCCCCGTTCTTCTCTGCTTCCTCTGCAACCTTTGCGGTTAGAATTTTTATCATATGTTTTTCCCTATTTTTTTGTAGCTTAAGGCTACGTCGTGTTATAGATATTTAAAATATCTTTTCTCTTATTTTTATTTCTTTTTCTCAGTGTTCTACGTGCCTTAGTGGTAAAATGACTTCGCAAAAGAATAAATCTCTTCTTTGTGTTTTGGTGCTTTAGTGGTAAAATGCACTTCGCAATAGAATAAGTCTCTTCTTGGTGTTTTGGTGCTTTAGTGGTAAATATTTTAACCAACTAACAACTGTGCGCTCTTTGCATCCCGATTCTCTTTATCGGGACTCTCCCCGTTCTTCTCTGCTTCCTCTGCGACCCTTGCGGTTGAAATATCTTGCTCTTAGCATTAAATTAATTTATTCTGTGTACTCTGTGCTTTAGCGTTAAAATTTTTAACTAACGACCAACAACTATCCACCAACAACTGCCCCTTTCTCCAAATTTATTGCTAATAGCATTGAATTTGCTTCCCCTGTTATTTAACTTATAAGATGGTCAAAAATATATTAAAACTCGTATTAGCTTATTTGCTGTTAACAAGCGTTTCTTACGCTCAGGTTAAAATTGTGTCTTACAATCTCCTCGGATACCCGGGAAATGACACTGCAACTCGTAATCCTTATTTCAGGACGGTTATCAACTCTCTAGATCCCGATATTCTTGTCGTTCAGGAAATGACTTCACAGGCAGGAATTAATGCATACCTAAACAACGTCATGAACGTTGGAAGAAACGATTTCGAAGCAGGTACTTTCATTAACGGTCCTGATACCGATAACGGTATTTATTTCAGAAACAATATTTTTATCTTCTTAAGTAATACCCCAATCAAAACTGCTCTTCGTGATATAAACGAATTTAAACTCGTTCACATAATAACTAAAGATACACTGCGCATATATTCTGTGCATTTAAAAGCAAGTTCTGGCTCTGCGAACGAACTTCTTAGAGCCGCGGAAGTTGACAGTCTGAGAAAAGTTACAGACGCTTTGCATCCGGGATCAAACTTCATAGTTTGCGGTGATTTTAATATATACGGTTCAAATGAACTTGCATATCAGAAACTCATGCAAATAACATCAGTAACGGACGGAAATTTCAACGACCCGCTTAACTTAACAGGTACATGGAACAACCCCGCATACGCTATATATCATACGCAGTCTCCCCGTGTAAGGTCTTTCGGAGGCGGTGCAACCGGCGGAATGGATGACAGGTTTGATATGATGTTGTATTCAAATGCGGTGAAAAACCCGGGCGGCATTACTTACGTTGCCAATTCACTCGTTGCTTACGGAAACGACGGAAACCATTTTAACGACTCTATTAACAGAATGCCTAATACTGCTGTATCACAGGAAATCGCAAACGCATTGCATTATACATCCGACCATCTCCCTGTTTACTCATTATTTACATTTGAAGCCACAACATCTATTGCAAACGCAACAGACGTTATAAACGATTACAGTCTAAACCAGAATTATCCTAACCCATGGAACCCGGTTACCAAAATAAGTTTTCAGATACCAAGGTCATCATTTGTAACTATTAAAGTATTCAGCATATTAGGAAAAGAAATGCAAACTTTAATCAGCAAAGAAATGAATCAGGGTTACTATGAAATAAACCTCAACGGCTCTTCATTGCCCGGAGGTGTGTATTTCTACAGAATGACAACCGAAGATTTCTCCGATACAAAACGTATGATACTGATAAAATAAAACAGCACAGTTTCAATAAAATATAAATTTATTCCATATTTGCTCTTATGGTAACGTAAGCTTCCAGCTTGCGAAAAGAATATTTATACATTCTATGTTAAAAAAATCTTGTCATTCCCTGGTGATTTTACAGGGAATCTTCTCCATTACCAGTATTTCTTTCTAGCTTCTGGTTTGTCACCGCGAAGTTCATTTTAATACTAACCCCGATTTTCATTCCCGAAAGTTTTTATCGGGAATCTAATCCATTACCGGTATTTCTTTTTAGCTCCTGGTTTGTCACCGCGAAGTTCGTTTCAATACTAACCCCGATTGTCATTCCCGAACGTTTTTATCGGGAATCTAATCCATTACCGGTATTTCTTTTTAGCTCCTGGTTTGTCACCGCGAAGTTCGTTTCAATACTAACCCCGATTGTCGTTTCAATACTAACCCCGATTGTCATTCCCGAACGTTTTTATCGGGAATCTAATCCATTACCAATATTCCTTTCTAGCTTCTATCATAAAATTTTAGTTTTGAAACATACCCCGCTTCGTACAGTAAAAAGTTCTTTTATTATCCAATTGCTCTTAGCTATAAATACAATCTCTTCTCTGCTTCCTCTGAGCACTCTGCGCTAAAAACTTCTTTTATTATTCAATTGTTCTTAGCAATAAATACAATCTCTTCTCTGCGACCCTTGCTCCACTTTGCGTCCTCTGAGCACTCTGCGCTAAAAACTTCTTTGTTATCCAATTGCTCTTAGCAATAAATACAATCTCTTCTCTGCTTCCTCTGCGACCTTTGCGGTAGAAATTTCTTTGTTATTCAATTTCTCTTAGCTATAAATACAAGCTCTTCTCTGCCTCCTCTGCGACCTTTGCGGTAAAAATTTCTTTTGTTATTCAATTGCTCTTAGCAATAAATACAAGCTCTTTTCTGCGACCCTTGCTCTTCTTTGCGTCCCCTGGGAACTCTGCGGTAAAAATTTCTTAGTTATTCAATTGTTCTTAGCAATAGATACAAGCTCTTCTCTGCTTACTCTGCGATCCTTGCTCCTCATTGCTTCCTCTGCGACCTTTGCGGTAGAAATTTCTTTGCTATCCAATGGCTCTTATCAATAAATACAATCTCTTCTCTGCGACCCTTGCTCCACTTTGCGTCCTCTGAGCACTCTGCGCTAAAAACTTCTTTGTTATCCAATTGCTCTTAGCAATAAATACAATCTCTTCTCTGCTTCCTCTGCACCTTTGCGGTAAAAAGTTCTTAGTTTTTCAATCGCTCTTAGCAATAAATATAAGCTCTTCTCTTCGATCCTTGTTCCTCTTTGCGTCCTCTGGGAACTCTGCGGTAGAAATTTCTTTGTTATTCAATTGTTCTTAGCAATAAAGAAAACTCTGCAGTAAAAAGTTCATTTATTATTCAATTGTTCTTAGCAATAAATACAATCTCTTCTCTGCTTCCTCTGCGACCTTTGCGGTAGAAATTTCTTTGTTATTCAATTGTTCTTAGCAATAAAGAAAACTCTGCAGTAAAAAGTTCATTTATTATTCAATTGCTCTTAGCAATAAATACAATCTCTTCTCTGCTTCCTCTGCGACCTTTGCGGTAGAAATTTCTTTGTTATTCAATTGTTCTTAGCAATAGATACAAGCTCTTCTCTGCGATCCTTGCTCTTCTTTGCGTCCCCTGGGAACTCTGCGGTAAAAATATCTTTGTTATTCAATTGCTCTTAGCAATAGATACAAGCTCTTCTCTGCGATCCTTGCTCTTCTTTGCGTCCCCTGGGAACTCTGCGGTAAAAACTTCTTTGTTATTTAATTGTTCTTAGCAATAAATACAATCTCTTCTCTGCGACCTTTGCGGTAAAAAGTTCTTAGTTATTCAATCGCTCTTAGCAATAAATACAAGCTCTTCTCTGCTTCCTCTGCGACCTTTGCGGTAGAAATTTCTTTGTTATTCAATTGTTCTTAGCAATAAATACAATCTCTTCTCTGCGACCCTTGCTTTTCTTTGCGTCCCCTGGGAACTCTGCGGTAGAAAGGTTCTTTTGTTTGATCTAATATTTTTTCCTCTCGTTTTGGATAAATGAGAACCGTATCCTTTCAAAGGATACATTTATGCAGAACAACAAAGAATAATTTTGTTTATATTTATAAACAACAAATTAACATGATAGCAGTCATAGGCGATATACACGGTTGTTACCACACGCTCGAAAACCTTTACGGAACGATAAAAAACTATACCTCAGAAATATACAGCGTGGGCGACTTGATCGACAGAGGTAAACACTCAAAGTCAGTCGTTCAGTTTTGCATAGATAAAAATATAATCCCTGTAAAAGGCAACCATGAAGAAATGATGTTAACGTCAATCAACAGATACTTATCTTCTCCCTCAGGGGCAATAAACTTCGGATTTGACATGTGGCGGGCAAACGGCGGACTTGAAACAATCAGAAGTTACGGTGATTTTAACGAGTACAACCCCTTAAAAAACTTTGAAGACAAACTTGAACAAAACGGGCATTACGGATTCTTTCTGAACCTGCCTTTAATGATAGAGATAGAAAATACGGTTATAACTCATGCAGGAATAGCGGGCGGAATCCTCGACGACAGTGTTCTCTGGAATAGAAGACGCCCGAAGAAACTTCACTGGTTTCAGGTATTCGGGCACTCACCAATAATAGATGCATCCTACATCGAAAACCATTACATCAACATAGATACCGGCTGTGTTTACGGCAGAAAACTCACCGCCGCAGTCATAAACCCCAAATCCAAAGAAGTCCTTCACATATTCTCCGAACCCATCAGCAATAACGACAAGTAAAAGCAGCAAGAGTAGTAAAAGCAGGAGGGTAACTTAAGCTTCCAGCTTGAGCACTCAAACAAGAAAGTTCGCCTTATATTATAAATCGCAATAGCAGCAAATGCAGGAGGGTAACTTAAGCTTCCAGCTTGAGCACTCAAACAAGAAAGTTAGCTTTATATTATAAATCGCAATAGCAGCAATAACATTAAAAGCAGTAACAAAAACATTTCCCTTACCTTTATGTCTACCTTTTTGCCCTCCTCTAGGCAATGACAGCCTCAAATTATCTTTGCTCTAATAATTTGCCGTTGCCTTTAGGCCCGCCTTTAGGCCCGCCTTTAGGCAACGGATAATTTAAGAAACCCCAAAAACATGGGCTTTAGCCCAATTCAAACTCACTAATATTTAACCAATAGCAAGAATAATATTGCCGTTGACTTCTGGCCTGTCTTTAAACTTGCTATTGGAGCTATCAACTAACAACCATTAACCAACAACCGCTCTTCCCCCTTTCTCATTGTGTCATCGAAGAATCAGAAGACTATCGTTTAAGCGTATCAAACAACAGCAGTAAATCTACAAGCTTCCGCATTTCAATTACTCTCGAGTAATCCCGAAAAAACAATATTCAGAAACCGCAGGAGGAGATAAAACAATATTTATCTCCTCCATGCATTTAATTACCCCAAAAACTATTTTTATCTTTTCATTTGGTTTACTGTTAAAAACGATAAACCAATATCAGGACAAGACATCTAGCTACTTGCGGCGGGGATGTTCATTTACTCAAATCTGTAACCGCTGAAACTCTTTTATAAACTACATTTTTAAAATCTTTAAAATGCGCCTTCCCGCATTCTATTTTCAGCTTTTCGCTGCCTCTAAGCTCCTGTCCTGCTGATTTCGTCTCAGCGACAAAATAAATTTTCTTTTGATCTTTAAATACAACTGCCCAGTCAGGACGATAGCCTCCAATTGGAGTTTTTATTTCAAACCAGTAAGGAAGTTTAAAGTAAAACTCTATTTGCTCACTGCTTTCACAATCCTTTGCGAATTGATTCTCAACACCACTATCAAGAGGAATATAGTTTTCGTATATCGTCTTATCGCTATTCTTTACCTTGAATGTAAAATCATCGAGATAGATTTCAAAGTCGGAATCATCGAAAAGTTTCATTTCATATACTTTCCCGCCGATTTTCTCATACTTAATACCGTCAATCATTAATTTATGTAATATCTCTTTAATTTTTGAAACAGCATTATCCATAAACATCTGGGGATTAATCAAAACCTCATTCAATCGCTTCGATCGTTTCAATATTTCCAATATCGTACTTCTCGTTAATTCTGTCTTACTTTGAATATAAGCAAGCACATCAGGTATATCAAATTGAAGTAAATTATCTTCAATAACACTATCACTTACCAGCATTCCCTCAACACCTTTATCTGTAATCAAAACTTTTCTTTTCGTTGACCTGACAGTTGGTTTTTTAATCTCATCCATATTATTCACTTCGTTTGCCGCAAGTGTTATAAGACTATCAGTATCATAATTTACATTATACTTTGTCTTATAATTAATCTTTTCCCAAATTTGCAGGAATTTTGGGTCTGCTTCAAAACCTTTTCGATATTTTACTTTCTTCTTTTTGCTTTTATTTTTTATTCTTCCGGTGAAATCTACGCCGCAATCTTCTTGAATCTCTCTTTGCAGCTCTCTAGCGAAATCTTCATATCTTTCGTTAGCAATTACAGTAAGTTTATTTATATTTCTATCAAATATTCTATCGCCGTTTTGATTAATGGATAAGCGTAATCCTCTTCCTATTTCTTGACGTTTTTTAATCTCTGATTTTGTTTCATTCAATGTACAAATCTGAAAAACATTAGGATTGTCCCAACCTTCGCGTAATGCAGAATGGCTGAATATAAACCGAAGAGGAACATTTATATCAAGAAGTTTTTCTTTATCCTGCATTATTAGCTTGTATGTATCATCGTCAATTTGCGATTCGCCCAATGTATCTTTAACTCTTCCCTTGCTGTCCTGAGAAAAATATCCATTGTGAATTGTGTTGACCGGATATGGAAGCAAATTTTTGTAATATGGTTTTGATATTTCATTCTGAAATAATTCTTCAAACCATTCAGCGAATTTACCTTTTAATGGATTTCCATCAGCATCGTATTCCCTGTAATTCTTAACTTTATCAATAAATAACAACGATAGTACCTTAATCCCTTTATCCTTATAAATCTTTTCTTTCCTTATATGCTCTTCAATAGTTTTCTTAATCATATATTTCATTATATCATCATTCATCCCGCCCTGCGTTTCGCCTTTTTTCAACACTATTCCATTATTCAATTCTATTTGTTCACTGCCATAATCGAACTCTTGAATCTTTATACCGTCATATCTTTCATTTTCCTTAGACAACTTGAATAAATCATTATTTCTTCCGCTTGAAGTTACAGATTTCCTTTTAATACCATCAGTTGTTAACACGTCAATTTTGATTTTCGCTTTTATTGCATTCCCTGTGCGTGTTATGTTTTCTAAATGAAGATAAGGACTATTAAAATCATTCTCACTTATAACCGAATCAACTTCAATTTGCTTGACCAAGCCTAAATCATATGCCTTTATAGGATTAAGTGAATAAACTAAATTATAAAGATTTGTATGAGTGGCTGAATATCTCAAAGTGCAAAGAGGATTTAAGCTTGCTATGGCTTTCTTACGATTATCCGTTTCCATATTCTGCGGCTCATCCATAATAACAATTGGCTTAGTGCTTTGAATAAATTCGATTGGTCTTTTACCTGTTAATTTATCGTTTGGTTTATTGATAATATTTAAATCCTTCGCAAAAGAATCAATATTGATAACTAAAATCTGTATTGAATTTGCGGATGCAAAACCTCTTAGGTTAGATACTTTTCTGCTGTCATAAACATCTGAAGTAACCTGCACTTTATCATAAAGGTTTTGAAAATGTTCTTCCGTTATTTGCAGATTTTTCAATACACCCTCACGAATAGCAATTGAAGGAACAACTATAACAAATTTTTTAAAACCGTATATTTTATTTAGTTCATAGACTGTTCGCAGATATACATAAGTTTTGCCTGTTCCTGTTTCCATTTCAAGAGAAAAATTCGGAAACCTTGTTGTTACTGTTACTTCTTGACCATTTTCATTCGCTTCTTTATATTTTAATTTGAGTAATGAATCTGAATCTTGAATATTATTTATTTTCTGGACATTATTCAGATTAAAGAGTAATTGTTCGTCAGTAAGATTTAATTTATTCCCGAATCCATTTTCATTAAGAAATGCACCCTGCTGCGAAATAGAGAATTCAAAATCACCACTGCTTAAAGGCTGCCCCTCAAAAATATCAGTTACAGCTTTAACTGCTTCTAACTGAAACTCCTGTTTACTGTCAAAGTGAAGTTTCATTTAAACTAAAACACTTTTCATAAATTATTAAAGTTTTAACCTACTTGCGATTCGGTATATTGTCCCTTAATATGCGCAAGAAAGTATTTACCAATTGAACCATTCATCAATTCATTGAAAACACTTTCAGGAACATCATAATATTGCCAAACAGCCCCTGTAGATTTGAATTCAATTTCAAGTGTTGAGGTATCAGGTTCATAACCTACACTCGTTGCTAAAGTTGACTCTACAAATTGTCTTTCCATATTTTTATAATTTTTGTTGTCTAATTTTTATCACTACCGCTTTGTAATTATCCTTATCAACTGGATGTGCTTTTTTCCATGCTTCAACCAAATTAGGGTCATCACTTGTTGGTCGAGGATTATTTAACTTAATTCTAACCCTTGATGGTATTTTTATTGATTCGCCAATAACTATTGCTTCCCCTGTCCTCAAAGCAGGAAGTAAATCAATTAAACTATTTAAGTTATCTGGTGCTGAAGATTTTACTATTGATTGGTCGTTTGAATTTGTTAGTCTCAATGCTATATAAGTACCAACTTGTGCTAAGATTGTTTCAGATATTTCTGACGGCCTTTGCGATATGATTAATGCTCCTAAACCGAATTTTCTTCCTTCTTTAAATATTTGCTCAACTGACTGTTTTGAATAAATATTATTTTCGTTTTTATTCAGATATGTATGAGCTTCTTCATAAGCGATTAGAAGAGGTCGTTGCTTCCCCGTATAACTTTCATTTCTACCCCAAAACATGCTATCATAAACGAAACGCGTTATTAACCCAATAGTAATATCTAAGACTTCGAAAGGAACACCACTTAAATCAAGGATCGCAAGTTTACTATTGCTGCCTATCCACTCATTAAGAAGATTATGTAAATCCTTTGTTCCAACTATTCCTTTAAAATCATCAGGATTAAAAAGGAAATCAAAACGACTATCCTTAAGCCTTGCTAGAATTTTCTTTTCGTATGAATAATATTCTTTATGTTGCGAAACATGTGGCGGCTTGTTATTAGAAGTAGTCAAATGTGAAGTAAATTTAGCTCCTATTAATTGTTCACAATTTCCTTCGTCTTCAATAATAGCATTATCTTTTGTCTGTTCATCCTTTTTAGTAGTTGGAAAGCTAGCATTCAACCACCAGTTCATTTCCCACCACAATTTTCTTGCACTAAAAGGTATCGGTGAATCTGCTGTAATATAATTTTTATTTATTGTTCCTGATTCTAATACATTATTTTCTTTCTTAAAATCAGAAATCAATTCCCTTAATTTTCTGTATTCAACTTTTTGGTCGTCCGAAGGTTTTGCACCAACAAGAAAGTAAGCTAACTCATCAAAATTCATCAACCAAAAAGGAATGAATAAAGGATTTGTGGTATCATTTATTTTAAATATCTTTGCATCAGGAAAGGCCGATGCGTATTCTCCATGTGGATCAACTAAAATTATTCTCGAGCCAATATAGTCTTTTAATATTGCCTTAAGAATGCTTACTGTTGTATTAGATTTGCCACTACCAGTTGAGCCAAGAATAGCACAATGGCGTAAAACTAACTTATGTATGTCGGTATAAACCGAAAGATTTTCTGACGATGAATGTTTTCCAATTTCTATAGAACCTTCATCTTTCTTTCCATAAATGTCAAATAGGTCTTTCTCTATTACCAAATGAACTTCATCGTTGATGGTCGGATAGGTTCCTATTCCTTTTTCAAAATCATCATCGCCAACTTTCTCACCAACAAGTTGAACGGACAAAAATCGTGAACCATAATCATATTTTACGAGAGATTCGTCTGCTTTGCTAGGTGTATTACTTACCGAAGATACAATTCCAAAGATTGTAATATTACCGATAGGCATTTTTACGAATGTTCCAATCTGTCCAATCTTGAATAATCGTCCATTGATTATTGGTGCAGCAGAAGGGATATCGTTTGAAACTTCAACTTCAACCGTGCCTGAATCAACACGAATGATTTTTCCTAAATATGTTATATCTGTTTTCATTTTACAATTGATTCAATTGCTCCTTTTTTTCCAGAATTGGTAATGAAAAAATTCACAAGTGCTTTGAAATCTCCTAAAATCAGTTTACTGTCAACTTCATTCCAGAAATGATCAAACTGCTTTTTGTCCTTTTTGAAATCCGATAATTCAGAAAACTCCCATTCACTTAAGTTGCCGTTAATGATTGCTTTCTTCGGACCGAATACATTTAAATTCATATAAGAAGATGTCAGGTTATGTAAGTTCTCAACCTCTTCGTCTTTAAAGAAAAATACTAAAGCTGATAACCTGTTATTTTGCCGTAAGCAATTAAAGATAATTTCGTTGATATGTTGGTCGGAAAAAGAATATCCTGTAAAAATGAAAAGTAGTTCCCCATTTAAGAGATAGTTTTTTAATCTGTCAAAGTAAGCAACGAAAGGTTGTTTTTTTGATGAATCATATTTTTCCTTTGATGGATAAATTACCAATTCGCCTTTTTCATCTTCTATGTTTTCAACCTTTCCAATGCGAATAATTTTAGGTGATTTTGCTTTTGCATCTTCCTTCCAAAACCAACTTAAAGACCCGTGAATTTTCCAAAGACGAATCCAGTTTTTTGTTAGGTCGTTATTGCCAACAAGCTTGTCAATGCTCTCTTGCCAAAAGAAAGGTTCATAAGCACCAACGAAACCGTCAAAGTAAGGAATTTGGCTAGACTCCATAGATTTCTCAATTATTAAATCGTAGTTAGTTGTAAACACTTCTTTTGAAAATTCTCCCTTTAGAATACTAAGCCATGCAAAAAATTTCTTTGTTGTATCAAGGTCGGCAACTTTCTCTTTTTTCAAAATAAGGCTATATATTTTAGTGCAAATTTCTTTGTCAAGTTTTTTTGCTGCCTCGCCGCTAACTCCAGCATAACTTTTTACTGCTGCTTCTCCTGTTAATTCTCTTATTCGTCTGATATGATTTAGAATGTCTTCAATGTTTACAATTCTTGGGGCTTTTGCTGGTATCAAATCAGTTTTTATAAGTCCAAAATGAGTTTTAAAATCGTCTATTAATGCTGCTTCAATTTCGATTGTGAGTTGCTCAACATTTGGAATACCTAATGCACATGATGTTCCTGCTCCAAAAAAGAAACCGATATTCTTTGAATATGATAGTTGATTTTTAAGTTCTCGTATTTCACTTACTAAATTAATTTTATCCATAAATGTTTAATACTAAATAGTTTTAAAATCGATTTCTACGTCCTTCATTTGAAGGACGGTGTTTGTTTTTAGCTGGTCGTTGCCTGTGAATAATTTGTCGAGTGTTATCACTTTTTTCGGTTTTGCTGAGATTATTTTGTCTATTAGTTTTTGAGTTATTTTGTCTAATGCTATTATAAGTTCGCCGACGTTTATTGAGTAGTATTCCGTTTGCGGATTTTTACCGTTTGATGATATTTTCTGAACTTTGTCCGTTAGCAAATAACCGGATTTGAGCAATAGTTCGTAAAGCATGCTTTCGGTTTCGCTTCCTTCTTTTACAGGATTTGCAAATGCATCAAGTTGTGTTTCTAAATTATCTTCAGTGATTTCATTGCCTCTCCATATCTTGAAGTTGGACGAAGAAAGTTTGAATACTTTGAATCCTAAATCGCGTTTTCCTTTTTCAAATAGTTCGGGCCTGTCTTCTTTTTCAATTTTTTGAATCACTCTGCGGATGCGCTCTTTTCCAATATCAGAAATTGTTTTGTAACCTGCTTTGTATGCATCGCTTTCTTCGTTGCATAGTTCAGGAAGTTGAACAAGAATAAATTTTCTGTTTCCGCCTTCTTCTTTGTTGAGTTCTAATACTGCTTGGGCTGTTGTTGCTGAACCTGCGAAGAAGTCCAAAATAATATCATCATTATTAGCAGCCTGATTTATTAGTGTTTTGACAATTGATGTTGGTTTAGGAAATTTTAATGTTTCCATTTCCATTAGCTCCCTTAATTCTTTTGTCCCCTGTGATGTAAAATCAACATCTAATAGACTAGAGAATCCAGTAAAGTCATTATTTAGCTCGTTAAGATATCTCTTAAATCTAGGCTTAGATAAGGGATTTTTAGGCCATATTATTCTATCTTCATTTATAAGTTCTTCAACTTTTGATCTTTGAAAACGCCATCCATTCTCAGGTGAAGGTTCATATTCAAGCTTAGAAATAGGATTGACGATAATATAGTGTAAATTAGGTCTTTTGTCTTTAGTTGCAATACCGTCCATAGGAGAACTCATCCAAGGACCTCTTATATCACTGTCTGGATTGCTATATTTTGTTTTATCAATTTCTTTTCCTCTAATTCTATTGCCGTTATTTTTTTCAAAACATAAAACATATTCGTGATCAATTGAAGCCCCGGTCAAAGCTCGACTATCAACATTTTGTCTGCTGTGCCAAATAAATTCCGCAATAAAATTCTCTTCCCCAAATATCTCATTCATAATCAAACGAAGATTGTGAACTTCATTGTCATCAATGTGGACAAAGATAACTCCGTCGTCCCGCAATAAATTTTTTGCTAGGAATAGACGGGGATACATCATACTTAGCCAGTTGCTGTGGTAATGTCCGCTATCCTTGCTGTTTTTGCGAAAAAAACCTTCTTTCATCAGATAGCCGTCCTCATCTTTTTCTCCGATTCGTTTTTGATACTCTTCTCTGCTCTCTTTGAAACTATCGGGATAGATAAAACTGTCACTTCCTGTGTTATAAGGTGGGTCAATTATTATGCATTTTACCTTTCCGTAGTATGCCTTTTGCAAAACTTTCAGAACTTCAAGGTTTTCACCTTCAATAAAAACATTTTCAGTTGTTTCAAAGTTAATTGATTCATCGGGAACGGGCTTCAGTGTTGCAGTTGTGGATTGTTGTAGAACTTTAAATGCTTCACTCTTTCCTGCCCAGTTCAAGACATATCTTTCATTGTTAAACTCTACGTTTTCCTTCCCAAGCGTTGCCTGAAGTTTTTCCCAGTCAACTTTTCCCTCCGTAACCACTTCGGGAAAAACTGATTTTAGTTTATCTATCTGGTCTTTCGTAATATTTAAAGATTCTCCTGTCATAAAAATTCAATGATATTAACAAAAATAACAAACCTATATATTTAAACATATACATTTAATACAGATAAAAAAATAACAGACTGCTAATCCAAACAGATTTATACTGTCCAATTGTCGTCTGATTAATACGAGTTCTAATTTATTAATAACTACGTGCTTGCACCAGCAAAAAAGCACCTCGCAAAGTTCCCTCACCTCCACGCCATCTCTTCCACCTAAAACAAGGACTCTTTCCCGATAGATGGGAAGGAGTCTTTTGTTAGAGCCCGGAGCTTTGTAAGATGCGGGATTAAAAGTTTGAAGGGAGGATTTTGTGCATGTCGGAGTCGTCGAGACGCATTACGTTTAAGGATTCGGTGGGAGAGAAACCAAATGCGATTTCGAAGTAACTGATTGTACCATTTGCTTTTACTTCGCATTCGGGCAGCAAGTGCATGAAGAATGCGTGAATGGACTGATGCTTGTACGAGCTGACATCGCTTAAATGATGCAAAGGAATCGGCACGCGGAGTTTGTACTTTTTTCCTTTTACGAATTGCTTCGGTTCGGAACATGTATTGAATATCAGGAACTTCGGTTTGCATCTTTCGTCAGGACTTACGAGTGTGTGAATGATAACGAGCCGGAAGAATTCTTCTGAATCGGACTGGGGAAAGTCGCCGTCGAATACGAATTTATCTACATCGAGTTTGTAGTGTTTCTCTGCAAGTTCAAACTTGCTAATTACGGGAAAGAAGTCTTCCGATGGCGTCAGTATTGGTCTTGCGTCGTAAATGTCACCCGGGAAATTCCCTCTGTTGGACTCGAGAATTGCCTGACGCGGGTTTTCGAAGTTAAACATTTCGCTGAAGCATTCCCATGCATCGCACAAAGGAGCGATGGTTAGGATTGAGTCGGCGAAAGCTGATTTTAATTGTGAGTTTTTCATGGTTTAATTGTTTTAAGTTTAAAAATTTTTAAGTAATTAAAAGAAAGCACACTTTTTGGTGTAAAGCTCTTGTTCTTAGCAATAGATTAAATTTCATTATGTTCTTCTTAATGGTCTTTGAGATAAAAATTTCTTGCTCTTAGCAATAGAATAAATCTCTTCTTGTTCTTCTTTGCGTTCTTTATTCTCTTTGCGTTCTCTGCGCCCTTTGCGGTAAAATTCTCTTTTCTCTTATTTCTATCTTTGTTTTTCTAAGTGTTCTTCGTGTTAAAATATCTTTTCTCTTTTTATCATTTTTGTTCTTCTCTGTGTCCTTAGTGTGCGTTCTTTGCATCCGCCGAGGCGGACCTTAGTGGTGAAAAGTTTTTGCTCTTTGCTATATTATATTTCCCTTTTTAGTGTTTTGGTGGTGAAAATCTTTTAGTGTTTTTTGAAAAAAGAGGAGGGCGTCCCCTCCCCCTTGTCATCATTCATTCAGACTTTGACTGCTAAGCCGTGAAGCCGGATGAATAATGGTATGCCTTACCGTTCTCGTCAAGGGTGACGAGCGCCAGATAAGTCAGGTGCGTGTCGTACATTGAGTACAGATCGCTGTCCTGGTCCGAAAGAGTAATCGAGAACGAAAGCGGGTTCGCGAGGTTCAGGACTACGTTTGCAGACTTCAGCGGAATGAACATCAAAGACGGCAGCGTGTCAAGCGTTCCGTCGGAGCATTTGATAACAGCGCCGAGCTGTATGTACTTTTCGACGTTTGTATCAATCTCCGCATTCGTACCGATTGGGTCGATTGAAACGCTTATCTCTGTTTCGTCAATGGTAACGTCGGTTGTGGTTACATCGAAACCAAAGAGAATTGGTACGATTCCGGCAGATGCTGAAACGTCAGTCGGTGTAACGAAAGGGTAGCTCGCTTTTAAGATACCGTTGAAGGGTGACATGTTATTTGGCGTAACATTATCCCAGAGGTTCTTGAAAGACGGGAGCGAGTTCACAGCACTTGCAAACTTACCGGTTATACCGAATCGGCTTCTTCGATTGACCGATGCAGTGTCAGTGCCGGGCATGAATGAGACGGGTCTCGTACCGATTATGGTCTTGCCGTCTTTGTATCGGAACAGTATATCACCTACCGCTCCGCTCGGTTTCCCGAGAACAGATTTTTTTAGAAATCCCATAGTTTAATTTGATTAAGTTTTTTGAAATAAGTTAATTGGTGGAATCAGGAGGACGTGAATGACCCCCCGTCCTGTTTGTATTCCGCCGGACGATACGGATGTGCACAATTTTTTTATAACATTTCGGTTATCTTGTACTCTGATTGGTCTCAAAAGTCAGTTGAGTCGTATGCCTAAAAGTAACCTGTTTTATTTTTTAATCGAAAAGTATAACCACCTTTCATTATTAATCACAACAAAAACCAAAACTTGGACACCGTAAATTTTTATGGTATTTTTTGTAAAAAATTTAAATGTTCTGAAATACAGGGGTTTATTAGTCATGAAAACTTTTTTTTAGGGAAAAAATTATCATAAAATGAGAATTTTCGTGTCCAAATTTTCGATAATTTTGTGATTATAAGTAGGAAGGCATATCTCAGTATTTGCAAATTCCCTTAAATCGTAATTACTAAATTTTAAAGACAGGAGTTAACACCATGAAAATGAATTATGAAAATACGGTTCCGTACATTCCGGCTGAAGAAAAAAAGGAAAGGACAGGCAGCTATTCTGAAAAAGAATATAAAATACCCGCAAGAGAGATCGAAAAACGGATTAAGCATCTGAATAAAAATAATTCGTTCCCGGAATTTACGGAAATTAAAATTACTGACGGAATTTCTGAAGTGTTTGAACCGGATACAGAGTCAGCTAATACAGAGTCAGCTAATTCAGAGTCAGATAATCCCGCGACAGATAAAACAAAGACCAAAGAAACGCGGAAAGACGAAATAAGCCAAAAGAATGAAACAAAGTGTTTTATCAACGACGACACCGAAACGCAGAAGAAGAAGATAAAAGCAATTGAAGAATTTTATTCGGACAGAAATCAGCTTGAGTGCGTGGATGCTATCTTAAGGGATGTATTCTGTGAAGTGTTTTCGGGTGTTGAAATTGACGAGACCGCTGAAGACGAAGTACAAAATGCGGCAGAAGCATTTTTGACGAAAAGGGCGTGGGACGTTGAGAAACATCCCGATTACAGAAGGCAGCTTCTTTACACCATAAAATTCAATCTTATACCGAATATGCTTAACAAATATTTCGGGCTGAAAATCAAAGACCTCAGCGACGATGAGCTGCAGGCGAGGAACTTCGCGGGTGAAGGGCTCAGAGGAAAACCGACAGAGAAGAACTATTTCAGACATGAGTTTCTGGGTGACTTTGATATTAACGAAGAAAACGGCGTTGTTGTTTACAACACGGAATCAAACGACGGAATCGTTAAGATACACGGCTCTGCGTACATGACGGCGAAAGAAAAACTCGAAGATGAAAGACTGCATACAGCATTCTTGAAAAAAATGAGAAACGTTGACAATGCTGTATCAAGGTGTAAAGATGAAAAACTAAAACTGATGTATAAGATGCTGAAGAAAGGGATAAAACACACAAATGTCAACGTCGTGCTGGCTAAGAGTCTGAACATGACTATTAACGAAGTAATAGCACTGAAGAAAAAACTTGCAAGGTTTCTACGGCAAAAAGTAAAAGCAGACGTCCGCACATACAAGAAGGCTGAGTACAATGAAAAACTGGCAATGATGGATTATAAGAATTAATCAATTGAACACATTTGCGCAAAATATTTTAACTGCCGAAAAAATTTATTGAACATCTTTTAAACTTAAAACCTATTGGTGTTATTGGCGATCTTGATTCTAATATTAAGTTTAAAACATTATACACGCTTTATTCTGATTTGAAATAACTCTGCTCAACCTTGGGGAAGAAGACGGAATTAAATACTGTTCCTTCGTTTTAGATGGAGGAGAAATTATTCCCGCTGATTTATATACTGTCGAAAACCGGAAAACTGTTTTCAAAAAATCGGATAAGCAGGCTATAGAAAAGTACCGCAATAAGCAGGTTATCGTCAGATACAATTTTGATAACGCACTGAAACTTTACTAAATGCATTTATAAAAAAGGCAGGTTTGACACTGCCCTTTTATTAAATATCAAATATTTTCTTATTCTCTTTTGCCGTTCAAAGAATATTTATTTCATTAAAATCATTTTCTTTGTTTCTGTAAAATCTCCTGCCTGAATTTTATAGAAATAGACTCCGCTTGAAAACATGCTGCCGTCAAACACAGTTTCGTAATTGCCGGGCTGGTACTTCTCATTCACAAGCACTTTCACTTCACGTCCCGATACGTCATACACGGAAATTTTTACAGATGATACTTTCGGTATGTCAAAATATATTTTAGTTGCCGGGTTGAACGGGTTCGGGTAGTTTTGTGATATTGAATATTTTTGCGGGGTACCGATTTCAACGTTTGAGTTCAGGTTGAAGTATTCATAGTTGCCGTTATAGTCAACCTGCTTTAAGCGGTATGAGTATGTTCCTGTCGTCAGGTTCTTGTCTTCGTATGAATAATTGACAGGGGTTGATGTAGTGCCGTGTCCTTTGACGAATGCTACTTCATTCCAGCTGCCTTCGGCATCAAGGCGCTGAACTCCGAATCCTGAATTATTTGTTTCGGAAGCAGTACCCCAGTTGAGCATAACGTTTCTTTGTTTTACGTTTGCTGTAAATGATGTGAGTTCAGCAGGAAGAGGATAATCAGTTGATGACCAGGTGGCATTGTAAACCGTGCCGTCCGCACCGGAAGCACGAGTAAAGTTGGTTTGTTCATCCGTTAAATTTGTACCTACACCATCGTTCATTTTATAGTAGGCAATCAAACCCGGTTCATTACCGGCTAAACTTGAATTGTATGTTGAAGAAATATCCACTGCTGTTCTGGCAATATTCCAAACGCTAACTTCATCTATCAAACCGTTAAACCAATAGCCTGCCATAACATTACCTATAGTAAATGAGACATCTGTCGGTGTAATAATGGTATAGGGACTCCCTATATTATTAGTATTATCTAAACCTCCATTTATATATATTTTAATATATTGCCCATCAAATGTTCCGGCGACGTGATACCATTGATCTATGATTAAAGTTGATGTAGATACTACACTATGCATGCTGTTCCAACTTCGCCCGATTCCAAATGAGACCTTTCCCGGTTGATTCCCGTGAACACTATTTGCATTGGCAAATAAACCATAGCCCCATCTATTACCTTGATGATTCACCTTCCCGGCAACAAACATTGATGACGATGTCGAAGCAAATTTAATCCATGCTTCCACAGTTACTGCATTAGTAAGATTAAAGCGATCAATATTTTGACAATCGACATACGCATTAGTACCATTAAATGAGAGAGAGTAATCAGTTTCGAATGCCGAAGATGAAGTGGTGAATTTCCGGACAGACGACCAATCGGAAGTTCCCTCTGAATTGGTTGCGTTCACACGCCAGAAATACTGAGTGCTTGTATTTAAGGGACCAATCCTCTTGCTTGTAGGTGTAATAGTCGCTTCATCAAATATTATATTTGTGAAATCAACATCGGTTGCAACCTGAAGTTGATAACTTATAGTATTCGAACCATCCCAGTCCACTGTAATTCTGGTAGCTTGGTTTGTTGAATTATTTAATGGTGACAAAAGTGTCGGGGCTGGGGGAAGAGAAATCGTTCCGTAAATCCTGATATTTGGATGATAATTTATTATATATGGACCAGTTAATGAACAACCTGCTGCTCCAGATACATCCGTACTTGCTTCGGTTATCCTAGCAGTTTTAGATGTTCCGTAAACATAGTGACTAGAACCGTAACTATTATCCGGATTATCGAGGTAGATTTGAATGACAAGATTCGATGTTCCATCCCAGTTGAATGGCGTCTGCAGTGTGATAGTTTGCCATCCATTTCCCAGGTAAGCGAAATTCGCATTAGAATAAACATTAGTGAGTCCCGATGTAACAAAGCCGCCCGAAAGATTTGTGTTACTTGTCTGTGACATACTAATATTAAAATTATTCATATTGGATCCGCCTGATTCAAAATTAAATGCAATCTTAGTGATTGGTCCGGCACTTAATGGGACCATCTCTGATGCCAGATAGAAAAATTGTGTTCTATGATCCGCATAGTCAGCAAAAAACGGCTCAATACTTATAGAGGTTCCAGTACCAATCTCTACATAGCTATCCAATGTAATTTTGCCGGAAGATGAATTTTCCGGAGAGTTAAAAACAGTGTACAAACTGTTACTACTACTAAGATTAGCCGCGTACGGCTGGGCAAAAAGTGTATTACTTAAGCACCATAATATTGTGCAGATCGAAATGAGTAAATAAATTTTCTTCATAATTCCTCCCGATAAATTTGTTTTATAATATTAAAAAAATATAGTATTCTGTTTTCGGTTTTTTGGATGTGCGGCTGCAATCTTATGCGATTAATATTTAAAGAGATGTTTACAAAGGTGTATAAAAGAATTTGATTTCCTGATGAAAGGTTAAGGTTTCCTTCCGCAGGAATACAGCGGAAAAAATTACATATTGTTGCCACTCTATTCTCTGAAAAATTTTTTCTATAAATAATTAAGCGGCAAGTCAAAGAAAAGAGAGGTATCATGATTATTCTTCCTAATCTATCTACATAAAGCCTCTGTTTAGATGGCTTGTCATGATAAATTAATATTTGCAATAAAAAAAATCAAGCGAAAATTATATGCATATAAAAACAAATATTTAATCTGCCTAAATACATCCAATGATTACAATTATTTTATCACATCAAACCCCGTGTACATCCTAAGTGTTTCGGGTACGGTGATAAAACCTTCTTCTGTCTGGTTTGCTTCGAGCATCGCAACCATCAGACGCGAAGTTGCAAGACCTGAGCCGTTTAGTATGTGCACAAGCTCTGTCTTTGGTTTACTGCCTTCTTTTGGCAATGTTTTGTAACGTATCTTTGCGCGGCGCGACTGGAAGTCGGTGCAGTTGCTGACAGATGATGCTTCAAGCCATTTGTTCTCTGCGTAAGACCATACCTCTATGTCGTAACACTTGGACGCCGAGAAACCAATATCACCCGTGCATAGCTCGATAATGCGGTAATGAACCTTTAAGGCGTCGAGTATGGCGCATGCATCTCCGAGCATTTTTTCCATTTCAGTATAAGAGCTTTCGGGTGTGCAGAAATTTATCAACTCTACTTTGTTGAACTGATGAACCCGCAGGAACCCTTTTGTATCCTTGCCGTAACTTCCTGCTTCACGACGGAAGCATGTAGTATATCCGCAGTACTTCAGCGGCAGTTCTTCTTCTTTAAGAATTTCATCCCGGTGTATGTTTATAATCGGTACTTCAGCAGTAGGGATTGCAAACAAATCATCTTCATTTATGTGGTACATATCTTCTTCAAATTTCGGCACTTTCTCCGCAGCCGCCATTGACGCACGGTTAACAAGCACGGGCGTCATAACCTCCCTGTATCCTTTTGATATGTGAGTATCAAGCATAAAATTAATAAGCGCACGTTCGAGCGTCGCCCCTTTGCCTTTATACAATGGGAATCCGCTGCCCGTGATTTTTGCACCGCGTTCGAAATCGAGTATATCGAGTTTTTTAGTAAGCTCTATGTGGTCTTTCACTTTAAAAGAGAAACTTCTCTTCTCTCCTGAGACACGAACTTCCACGTTCTCGTCAGCACTCTTGCCTAAAGGAATCCCCTCGGCCGGAAGTGCGGGAATATAATAAAGCAGTTCTTCTACTTCTTCTTCAATAGCTCGCAGCTCTGCATCAAGGTTCTTGATTTCATCTGAAACCTTCTTCATCTCTGCAATCTTTTCCGATGCATCCGCTTTCGACTTTTTCATGACGCCGATTTCATCGGATACTTTATTGCGAAGTTCTTTGAGTGCATCAGACTTTTTTGTAACTTCGAGGCGCTTTGAATCTGCGGATTGTACTTTATCTATTACAGAAGGGTCTTCATTCCTGAGAGAAAGCTTTTCTTTTACAAGTTCAGGTGTTTCTCTTATTAATTTTATATCAAGCATATATAATGGTTATGTTTAATTTCTTAAGTTGTGTTTGAAAAGTTCGAGCGATTCAACTGTGTTCATCGGTTTGAATAGAAGTTCTGTCTCCGCCTTTAATGTTATAAGTCCTGAGTTCAGCGGACGCGGAGCAGGCTGGTTCAGTGATGCCGTCTTGATTTTAGTTATGAGTGATTTATCAAAACCGAAGATATTACAAAGTTTAATCGTAAAATCATATCGCGATTCAATGTCTTTCCCCGCGATATTCCAAACGCCCGTTTTTTCCTGTTCGATGATTTTAAGCAGTCCGTATGCAAGATTATCCACGATTGTTGAGTTACCTATCTGGTCATCAACTATATTAATCTTTTCCTTTGCTGCAAGTTTATTCACGAGCCACACTGCAAAGTTAGGTTTGACATTTTTACCAACACCGAAAAGTACCATCGTTCTTGCAATGGCGTGTTTTATTCCGCTTGCAACGATAGCGTTTTCGGCAGCATGCTTTGATTTACCGTAGAATGAAATCGGGTTCGGTGAAGAATCTTCTAAATATGGACCCGCTTTTCCGTCGAAGATATAATCTGTAGAAATATGTACAAGCTTAATGCCATGAGGTCTCGCGGCGATTATTAGATTTTTAACAGCATCAACGTTTAATTTCCAGCATGCCTCTCTTTCCGTCTCGCATTTATCAACGTCCGTAAAAGCCGCACAGTTTAGAATTACATCGGGCTTGAAATCAGCGACAACGGCTTTAACGTCTTCTTTTGCGCAAATATCGAGCGAGCGGTAAGTGTCATCTCTGCCTGTGTAAGATTTCTCTTCTATGGATGTAAGGCAGAGTTCTAAATCCGACTCTCTTTTAAAAACAGCTGATACAGCCTGTCCCAGCAAACCGTTTGCACCCGTTACAAGTATCTTGCCCTTTTTCATTTATTTGAGCTTATGAAGTTCATGTATTCCTGAGAGGGCTGTTTTATAAGAAGCAACACGGGTTGCAAAGTGCAGAGCTTTTTTGAAATCCTTTAAACGCGAATAATCCGCAGCGAATGATGCTCCGAAGACATCCCCGCAGCCTGTGGTATCGACAAATTTAGGGTTTTCAACAGCAGGTACGTCATGCTTGTCGAGGTCAAAATACTTTTCACCTCCGAACGATTTTTCCTTTTTAGTAAATCCGCTGACGCCGAGCTTTCCTCTTGTGACAACTACTCCTTTCATTTCCTTTTTCAGGTTAATAAGTATTTCTTCTGCAATTTCGTAGTCGTTTCGTTTTTCGCGCGAAATTATGCTGACTTCAAACTCATTCATCTGAACGGTATCAGAGTTAGTGCACCATTCACGCCAGTCGGGGAGGTTGGTATGCTCTCTGAAACCCAATTCATTTGTGCGCATAACGAGGTTATGTACATCAATATGCATGAATCCTTTAAACTCCGAGCGGATTTTTTTGAGCGTATCAAGAGAAATATCGACTCCAGAAACCATGTTGATAAGCATTGCATCCGCACTATCGAGAAAAGGCTGAATTCTTTCGAAACCGAGGGTATAAGTATCTGCATCAGAATGTTCAATTTTTGCTTTCTTGCCAGAGCCGTAGTTGGAAAGAAAGAGATGAACCTTCTTTGTGGGGTGTGATACCTTATTTATTCCGTCAAGCTGAATCTTTGGGTAGTTTTTTAGTATGGATGTAATGTTTTCATACTCATCTTCTCCGAGGTTCATGAGCGGACGTATTACATCTCCTGCCGAGCTAAGTACTGCAAGAGATATTATCGAATAAAGAACACCGCCGTAGCTGTGCTCGATACTGCCATCATCCTTATGGATAAGGTCAACACACGGTTCGCCGATTACTAAATAAATCATTTAAAGTTTTAATTATTCTAAAGCTTTCTTTAATCTTTCTCGTGATTCTTTTCTCCCTTTCGCACCACCGAAATTAAAAGAAACTGTTCCGAGGTGAGTGAAGCCCAGGTCTTCTGACTTTGTGAATCCATAGTCGAAAGAAAACATGTTATAATTAATTCCGACTCCCGCGGAAAAAAGAGTAGGTTCGCTTCCGACTCCAAACCGCAGGTCGATAAACTCAATTATATTATACTCTATTCCTCCCCGAATAGAAAGCGGGTACCGAACGTCTTTTTCTGCTTCTGCGGCTATTCTGAAGAAATCTTCCGGCTGGTACATCAATCCTGTTCTGTACACCTGAGCTATCTTTTCTTTAGATTCACCAATTTTTGTACCGGTTATATTCTTTCCAAAAAACCCGAACTGAAGAAATTTTGCAATATATACCAATGCACCGATATCTAAACCGAATGCGGTTGCGTTGTTATAGTTTTGAATGTGAAGGTTGTACAGGTTCAGATTTGCCCCGTAGTATATTCTGTCTTTATAGCTGTTGCCGTATGATACTATGAAATTATTTTCCCTGTACAAATCAAAGCCGTAAGTTTTAAATGCAGCCCCTATTGTACCGAATTTAGTCGGTTCGGCATAAGTGACAGCAGCGGTTGAAAGGTCTGTTAATCCATAAGGAGCAGGACTGTAATATACAGCAAACTCTCTGTATTTCATCTGTCCGAGTCCCGATGGATTATAAAAAACAGCGAGAGAATTATTGGATATTGAAGTAAACACTCCTGCCATTGCAGACGGTCTGGCACCTACATCAGTGTTTTCAAATTGCGCCTGTAAATAAGAAGCACATAGGAATAATATTGGTAAAATAAAGCGTTTCATTGGTATTGATTATTAAAATAAGAATTCAAAATTTAATTAGAAATTAATAAAGGATTTAATGTTTAAAAAACTATTTGTATATCTTTTGTTTTGTGTGTTATGGACGGGATTTGGGGGATTTTTAAAGGCTCAGGATTTTGATATAACAGTTACGCTAAATGTTGACGCTTTGCCCCCCGATGCAAAGGACAAGGTCAAGGACATGAAGCAGCAATTAGAAGATTACCTTAATAAGAACAAATTTTACGATAATGCCATCTTTAACGAACAGAATAAGCCGGGTGCAGAATTGTATAAGATTAAAGGTGCAATACAGATTACCTTTAAGGGTACGAACGGGATAGACCAGTATGACGCACAGGTTCTTTTTGTAAGTCAGAGGATAATTGATACTCAGGACAAGAGACAAAATCCGAGATACACGACATTATTCAAGTACATAGACGAGAGATTCAAGTTTAATTATAATCGTTCGATTCAGTTTATTAAGAATGAGTTTCGTTTTGACCCATTCATAAGTTTCTTTGATTATTATGCATACATGATGCTTGGTTATGACCAGGACTCATTCTTTCCGAAAGACCATCCGATGAACAGGAGCATATACTTCCAGAAAGCGATGGATATTTGCAATAAGCCTATGGTTGACAGAACGGGATGGACAGAAACCGGTGGCGGTTCGAAACCATCGAGGCTCGTTATGGTACAAGAACTCATGAATCCAAGGTTTGATGATTTCAGGAACGGATTCTATGAATATCACTGGCTTGGGATTGACTCTTTAGGACTTTCAAGGAATGCATACGCTTATATCTATAATGCAGTGGAAAAAATATCCAAGATTAAGAAGAAGGAAGTGAGAGCTTACAGTGTTGATTATTTTCTTGAGACAAAAGCACAGGAAATTTCTGATTCATTCCTGAATTATGGAGACAAAGGTATATACGACAAGCTTGCACAACTCGACCCCGCTCATCAGCGTATTTATGAAGAGGGTAAGAAAAAAGCCAAGTAGCATATGTACAGGAACATAAAGATTAAGAATAAGGACGGGAATACCATCAACATGGATTTCCGTTATTCAAAAATGCCGGATAAAAAGATGCCGCTACTTATCTTCTGCCATGGCTTCAAAGGGTTTAAAGACTGGGGATGTTTTCCATATATGTTTGACAAGTTTGCTTCCCGCGGTGTTTTTACGGTGTCATTCAATTTTTCTCTTAACGGTACCGATAATGAAAAAGACAATCCTGTTGATTTCGAGCGTCTCGACAATTTTGCGATTAACACGTTTTCGAAAGAGCTTGATGACCTCGAGTGTGTTATTGATTACCTTGAAAAACATAAAGATAATTATGATTATGACTTTGACAATTTAATGCTTGCGGGTCATTCACGGGGCGGTGGAATAGCAATACTTAAAGCTGCCGAGGATATAAGAATCAAGAAACTGGTTGTACTCGCTTCGGTGTCGGATTTCTACAGATATGGGGAGGAAACGAAACGCATCTGGAGAGAGAGGGGCTTTATTGAGGTTTTGAACACACGCACCAAGCAAAAAATGAGAATGAATATTACACTGCTTGAAGACCTTGAAGAGAATGCAGAGCGGCTTAACATTAAAAGAGCGTTGGGGAGGGTTGATATTCCGACGCTTATTATTCATGGTTCTGAGGATTTGGCTGTTGACCCAAGCGAGGCACACGATATTTATAACGGACTAAAAAGCAAGGATACATCCGTGCTTAAAATTCTTGAAAATACAGGGCATACTTTTGGGGCGGTTCATCCTTTTGCCGGGACGACGGAACATCTTGAGAGGGTTATTGAAGATGTGATTTCATTTTCAATGTAAATCAGTTTTATTTTATAATTGTAAAATCTTTGTGCTCATAGCTTAATTAAATTAAGATTACATTTAATTGAATATTTTTAAATACTGTACCGCTTTATTCGTAGTCTTTTCAGTCACCTATGCTGTTCTTGGACAGGAAAGGATGATTGTTAAGCCGGAAGGTTTTGTGCCGAATGGAATAGTCTATAATGTTCAATACAATATTATTAATACCAGCGGTTACGCAGTTGCAGGAAATAAAGTCGTTACACAGTATCCGAACATAAGAGTTTTTCCAAGTTCTTATAATCAATCTGAACCCTCAATTTCTTCATCACCGGCCAATCCGAACAATATTTTCATCGGTGCGAATACTGATTACGGAATGGGATATTATTCTACGTCTAACTCGGGAAGTAACTGGACGGGGGGTGATATTATTCCGGGGTCAGTTTATTATTCCACTAATCCTTATGTTTCACACAATAATACAGGGGGCTTATTTTTAAATTATCTTGATGATTATATTGTAGTTGACCGTTCTTTTAATAACGGAATAAACTGGGGAGGAAGGATTGTTGTACCATCTTCTACCCTTTATGATATGAATACTATCGCGATTGATAAAACACCCTCAAGTCCTTATTTCAATAGAATTTATACTGCCTGGAGCAACTTTAATCTGGCTCAGCCCGGAATATATCTTTCTTATTCAACTGATAACGGACTGACTTTTAGCGCTGCTCAACAGATAGGTTTGCCAATTGCAGGTCATTATGAACAGGGTGCAAAGATTGTTATTGCTCAGAATGGAACCGTCTATTGTATGTGGGCTACACCTGATTTATTGAGCGGTATAGAAGATAAAATAGCCCTGACAAAATCAACTAATGGCGGTGTAACATGGTCTGCACCAACATATCCTGTTACTATTAGCGGAATAAGAGGATATCTAACGCCGAATGGAATTCGAGTAAATTCGTTTCCATCAGTATCGATAAACAATACGGGGATTATATTTGTGACGTGGGCACAGAAGAATCTTTTACCTGCGGGAACTGATGATGATGTATGTTTCTGCTATTCGACGGATGGCGGAGCAAGTTTTTCATCACCGATTAGGGTGAATGATGATGCAATAAATAACGGTAAGAACCAGTTCCTTCCATGGATAACAGTTGACAATTCGAACGGTAATATTGCTGTCGCATTTTATGATAATCGGGATTCTTATACTATTGATTCGTGCGATATATATGTTGCGATTTCAACGAATAGCGGACTGTCTTTCACTAACATTAAAGCAAGTGACATGCCTCACCGGCCGGTTCCTCTTAATGGTTATGCAGACGGTTACTATTCAGATTATATTGGTATTACATCTAATAACAACATTGTATATCCTGTCTGGGCAGACAACAGAAACGGTACTGCACAGATATACATTGCAAAAATGGAACTAAAGCCGTATGTAGTTCACAATCCGCTCAAAGATTCGGAAAGTCTTACAGGTCCTTATCCGGTAACGGTAAATGTGTTCACGTTTGGGGTGGCATTATCTTCTACAAAGGTTTATTACGGTATTGGTTCATTGACGGACAGTGTTGTAATGGTTAACACAGCCGGTAATACTTACACAGCCTCAATTCCGGGAAACGGTTTAGCTTCAACTTATAAATATTATATTAAAGCTATTGACCAGAATAACCTTGTATCGAATTTACCGGTTAACGCTCCGGCAAACATTTTTAGTTTTGTAACAGGAGGCGATAATACAAAGCCTGTGATAAATCATGCACCGATAGGGGTGTCGAGCTGGTCTCGCTGGCCTGATACGGTTAATGCGTTTGTTTCAGATAATTTTGGCATAGATTCTGTCTGGGTAAGATGGTACAGAAATGATATATCAACCGGGATAAAACATTTTAAGCTTAATAATATAACAGGAGATGTTTATAAAGGGATATTTAATTCCACAGGGTCCGATGTTCAGCCGAATGATTCGATATATTACAGAGTGTTTGCAAGGGATAATTCCTCAAACCATAATACAGACTCAACCTCTCTATTTAAGTTTAAAGTTGACGCTGTTTCTTTTGTTTACATCGGCAATGGTTCTTTGACGGCATCTCATCCTTTTAAGACATTTTATATGGATGCAAGGACTGATATGCTTTTTCATGCAAGTGAACTAAATGCGGTGTGGGGCAATTCTCCTGCGCGTATTATGGGTGTGAGCTTTAATGTGCTAAATGCATCACCTCAGGTTATGAACGGTTTAACGATAAAGGTTCAGCAGACGACGCTTACTTCGCTGACAGGATTTTTAAACTCGGAGTGGAATACTGTTTATACGGGAAATTTTACTATGCTTGGTTCGGGCTGGGTGTATTTTCCGTTTAGTCCTTTTGTGTGGAACGGTACCAGTAATTTGGTTATGGAAGTTTGTTTTAATAACAACAGTATTGGTGCGAATACGAATGTTGCTGCGACGAATAAGGCGGGAGTGACATGGCATCAGTCTTTAGACCTTGCGACGGGAAGCGGCTGTACTGATTTAATGGGAGGCGGTTTGCAGGTGAACAGGCCGAATGTGGGTTTTGCGTTGAATGTTCTAACGAGCGGAGATGAGCCGGGGTACGGAGTGCCAGAGAAGTATTCGCTGGGTCAGAATTATCCGAATCCATTTAATGCAAGAACAGTTATCCGTTTTCAGTTGCCCGCTGTTAGTGATGTTACGATAAGGGTTTATGATGTTCTTGGTAAGGAGGTAGCTATGCTTGTGAATGAAGAGAAGTCTGCGGGGAGTTATGCAGTTGATTTTGATGCGACGATGCTTTCAAGCGGGATTTATTTTTATCGGATGAGTGTTGGTGGTTATACGGAAACGCGGAGGATGGTGGTTATAAAATAATCCTATGGCTTTATATAAAAGAATTGATTATTCGAATCCGAGGCATTGGCTTTCTTTGCCTGATTCCAATGACAAAGAAGCGGATGTATTTTATCTTTACCCGACTGCATGGATAAAAAATAATCCCAGCGAACCAGACATATGCGAATTAGATAATCCTTCATTGCTTGAAGGTGCGGCAATAACATACAAAGCACAAGCCTCAGCGTTCGAGACATCATGCAACATATACACACCTTACTACAGACAGGCATCAGTTGAAGTATTTTTAAAACCGATAAATGATATTGCACAAATCCTGTTGAACGTACCAATTCCCGATGCAGTATCTGCATTTAATTACTATATTAAGAATTATAATAACGGACGACCGTTCATACTTGCAGGACATTCGCAAGGTTCTGCCATACTGCTTTATATACTTGTGAATTACATGAAAGAGAATCCTGAAGTTTATAAAAATATGGCAGCTGCTTATATTATCGGATGTCCGGTCACTGAAAAACTGTTTCTAAAGTATCCGCATTTGAAATTTGCTGAGGGGTATGATGATACGGGGGTTATTATTTCATACAACACCGAAGCACCTGATGTAAAAGGAAGGAATATAACATTATTGCCGGGTGCAAAAGCAATAAACCCGCTTTCATGGACGCAGGAAGAGACGATAGCATCTGAAAGAGATAATCTTGGGTCACTATTAATAAACGAAAAGTGGGAAATATTAAAAACGGGAGTGAAGAACTATGCTGATGCAAGAGTTGACAAAAAGAGGGGTGTGGTAGTATGCAGCACGGTAAATGCTGAGCTGTTGGATTTCGGGAATCCTTTGTTTCCGAGAGGAGTATATCACAGTTTTGATTATCCTTTTTACTATAACAATCTGGGAAAAAACGCTGCAGAACGAATCAGAAGTTATTTAATGAAACAAAAACCCGGTTTGTTTAACCGGGTTATTTATAAACTGCAATAAAGATATTTTGTTATTTTAGTTTCTCAATAGATTCTTTTAGAATTTTTACAGCTTCTTTTGCCTCTTCTTTGCTGCACGTACCTACGGAAAGCCGGAACCAGGGAGAATCTTTATCTGCGCCGAATGCATAGAAAGGTACAAGTGCAATCTTGCCTTCTTCGAGAATATATCCGAGAACATCGTCTATACTATTCAGGACTTTACCGTCAGCGGTTTTTTTGCCGATGAGGTTAAGTTTAACAGTAAGGTATAAAGCACCCTGTGGAAAGATAGCGTCAACATCAAAGCCCGAGTCCTTAATTTTCATTATACCTTCGTAAAAGGTATTAAGACGAGTGAAGAGTTCATTCTTGAAATCAGCGAAGAACTCATCAACGGCAGATGTGTTCATCAGGAATCTTCCTGTTGCAACCTGTTCGGGTTTAGGTGACCATGCTCCTATATGTGCGAGAATTGCGCTTATCTTTTTAATAATTGATTTCGGACCGAAAGCCCAGCCCAGTCTGACACCCGTTGCTGCAAAGCATTTTGATATGCCGTCTATGAAGATTATATAATCTCTTATTTCAGGGTTTAATTCTACGGGATTGTAATGTTTGGTATCTCCATAAACAAGAATCCAGTAAATCATGTCATAGAAGACATAGAGAGGTTTACGGTTTTCCTTTGCCCTCTTCTTATTTTCATCTACTATCAGGTCAAGTACTTTTTTAAGTTCTTCTTTTGTAAAAACTGTACCGCTTGGATTCTGCGGTGAATTCAGTGCAATAAGGGCAGCGTCGTTTATGTACGGCTTGATTTCATCTGCGGTAGGTACAAAATTATTTTCAAACTTAGTAAGCACTTTTACGGGGACTGCATCAACAAGCTGGACATAACAGTTATTGTTCCATGAAGGTGCTGGATATATTATCTTTTCACCGGGATTAACGAGAGCTTTCATTAATGTGTAGGTCAACGGTCTTGCACCACTGCCTATTACGATTTCATCTTTCCCGTAGCTAAATCCTCCTCTTACTTTAATATAATTTGATACTGCTTCCCTCAGTCCTGCGACACCGTTAGAGGGCGGGTAGTTTGTTTGTGCCTCGTCGTAAGCTTTCTTTATTTCTTCTTTCAAGACCGACGGTATAGGGAAAACTTTCGGGGAGAAATCACCTATGGTAAGATTAAAGATTTTTTCTCCTTTTTCAATTCTTTCGTTTACTTTATCGGATATTTTTCTAATTCCTGACGGAATGAGTTCCTGCGCTGTTTTCGATAATATTAAGTCCATATTCTATAGGTAAATTTGAAGTAAATACAAAAATAGTAAAATGGAATTTTAAAAGTTAGTCACTTATTAATTACTCACTGATTTACTGCCCATTTAGACATGCAATACCTAAAGGCATTGTTTGTGTGAGGGCGTTGGTTGCAACCGATATGGAATTGCTACGCGATAGAGAGTGAACGGTAGAATAGATTAACAGAGGTAACAATAAGATTACATGTTTATTTTTGATGCATTACTTTTCCGTCTTACGGGGCTGTTACGTTAAAATAAGGTGTAATTAAATCAATGCTGTTTGAATTAAATTTGTTCTGTATGTTCTGATGAAGTTCAGAGTATATAGATGCCTGTAAGTTTGGTTTTTCGGTGTAGGCATTGATTTCGTAGCTCACGTAGAAATCATCAAGACTTTTCTGGAGAACGAAAGGTTCGGGTGTTTCAAGGATTCCTTTTGTAGCTTTTGCTGATTCAATTAAAAGAGTATGAACTGTTTTCCACGGTACGTCATAGCTTATTGTTACCGATGAATGAACGATAAGCCCGAGGCTTTTTGCAGAAGAACTGAAATTCAAAATGCCTTTTGACATGATTAAAGAATTAGGAATAAAGACATCTTCATTCTTTATTGTACGGATTTTTGTTGTAAGTAATCTTTTCTCTGTTATGTCACCTGTTATATCGCCGACTTTAATCCTGTCGCCTGTTTTAAAAGGATTTGAGTATGCAATAGCAAGTCCTGAAAAGATATTCGACATAAATGATGCAGAGCCGACAGAAAGAAACAATCCGATAAGAATTATCAGCCCCTGAAACACAGGTTTGCCTGAGCCGGGAATATATGGGAATATAATCATAAACATATACACAAATACAAAGAACCTTATTACTTTATATACAGGGATAACCCAATCTCTTTTAGTGCCGTTTTTATCTGTTTCGAGTTTTTCTACAATAAATTTTATAAGTTTTACAAAGTATCTAGTGATTACAACAACAATTAGTATTACAATCAGGTTTGGTATTGAGTTTAAGAAGGCGCTTAACAGATGGTTAACAGGGTCTGTAACAGAATGTATGAATTCAGTCATATTGTTAAAAATTTAATAGTGTAAATAATATTACTAAATTAATCAGAGTATAAAAAGTCTTTATCTATATCTTTAAAATTTTTACCCTTAAGGTCTTTTTCTGAAATATTTTCTGGTGCAACTTTCCAATCGATGTTTAAGTCAGGGTCGTTAAATAAGATGGCACGTTCATCGGGTTTGCTGTAGAACGCAGTGCATTTATAATGAAATACTGCGGAATCTGAAAGCACCGAGAATCCATGTGCGAAACCGGGCGGTATCCAGATGAGATTGTGGTTCTCGTCTGATAGTTCGGCTGTAACATATTCACCGAATGTCGGCGAGCCGAACCTTACATCGACAGCCACATCGAGCACGGAGCCCGATATTACCTGACAGAGTTTGCCCTGTGCGTATTCGCCGACCTGATAGTGCAGACCGCGGATAGTTCCTTTCTTCGAGTATGAAATATTATCCTGAACAAAGTTTAAGAACAAGCCCTGTTCGTTGAAAAATCTCTCGCTGAATGATTCGAAAAAGTAACCGCGTTCGTCGGGGAACACTTTTGGTTTTATGATAAGAACATCTTCGAACTTTGTGTTAATAAATTCCATTAATCTTTAGTAATCTTTTCTAAATAGTTTCTGTAATCTGATTTAGGCATTTCGGAAATAACTTTTTCAAGCTGTTCAAAGGAAATAAACCCCATGTGATAAGCTATTTCTTCTACGCATGCGACTTTAAGTCCCTGCCTGTCTTCGATAACGCCGAAGAAGTTCGAAGCCTGTAAGAGGGATACTGGTGTGCCTGTATCGAGCCAAGCGACACCGCGCCCGATTTTTGCAACTTTAAGTTTCTTCTTCTTTAAATACTCTACGTTGACGTCGGTGATTTCAAGTTCGCCTCTTGGCGAGGGTTTCAGGTTCTTTGAAATATGAACCACTTCATTGTTATAAACATAGAGACCGGGAACGGCGTAGTTAGATTTCGGGTTTTTGGGTTTTTCTTCGATAGAGATTGCATTACCATTATTATCAAACTCCACGATACCGTATCTTTCGGGGTCAGTGACTCTGTATCCGAAAATAGTTGCGCCTTCATTGTTCTTGATACCGTTGTAAAGGAAATCGAGTTTACCGTAGAAGATATTATCACCGAGAATGAGGGTAACGCTATCATTACCGATAAAGGATTCACCTATTATGAAAGACTCAGCGATACCATTCGGAGCGGACTGAACTGCGTAGTTTATATTCATTCCGATATGTGTACCGTCGCCAAACAGTTTCTTATAGTGAGGAATAGTTTCATCGTTTGAAATGATTAAAACATCCTTAATACCACCGAGCATAAGAATAGAAAGTGGGTAATAAATCAATGGTTTGTCATATATTAAAGTAAGCTGTTTGCTATAAATTCTTGAGACGGGGTACATCCTTGTTCCGGAGCCGCCTGCTAAAATAATACCTTTCATACATACAATAGATTAAATTAATGTTCAAAATAGCTTTTTTAAGTATATTATTCACGGTAAATCATTTTGTTTACTCATTGGGGGACGGATTATAGAATTATGCGGGGGTGGTAATACAATCTACCTTTTTTGATTCGGATTTTTTTAAGAAGTGACAAAATGTCACTGAATAAACGGAATGCAAACAAGGCTATCAAAAGGCAAGTTAGAGGCAAGTTAGGGATAAGTTAAAAGCAGGGGGTTTGTGACAAATTTGACAGTTAAATTTTGATAAGAATTGTAACTTATTTTTAATTCTAATTTATTATGACGGATGTGCTTAGTCGATAAGTTTATAAAAAATTTTGACTTGCATTTATAAGCAAATTATTGAGAAATTGTGTAGTACTCAATTTCTTAAAACTAAATCAACGATATGAAAAAAATTATTCTTCATTCAGTTTTTCTATTAATATTTTATTGTTTAACATCAGGCATAACGTATTCACAACCGGTAAATAATTGTTTTCCGGATGTAATGAATAAAGTTAATGTGCTAAACAGTTCTTTAAAGTATCAGCAGACTTTATATTATGAATCGGATTCACTTACGCTTTTTGCGGGATTTCCGCTGATGATAACGGGCAGTACATTTGAGGGAGGGATTTTCTGCAACATGGATAACGATCCCGAGCTGGAGATAGTTTTCAATGTAAATTATACAGTACAGGCTTTGAACCTTGACGGAACGTCTGTACCGGGCTGGCCGAAGACGGTTTCCTCTTATGCGTTAGAGGGTGCACCTGCATTCGGCGACATTGACGGCGACGGATACGGTGAAATAGTTGTAACGAATCATGGATTAACTTCGGGCGGTTTTATTTATGCTTACAAGAGAGACGGGACATTGCTTCCTAATTTTCCGATTAATCACGGATACAGTTCGAGGACTCCAGTTCTTGGTGATATTAATGCGGACGGAAAGCTTGACATAATTGTGAATAAAAGAACTTATCCAACGGGTTCGGTATATGTTTACAAGCATGATGCGACGATAATAGCAGGCTGGCCAAAAGCGATGGGACACGTACCGGCATCGAGTGCTGCTGTCGGTGATATAGACGGAGACAACATACCTGAAATAGTGATGGAATCTTACACAGGACTTTATGCATGGAAATCGAACGGCGATTCCATTCCGGGATTTCCTTATATGATGCCTAACAGCGATGTGAACTCATATTCTTCGCCTGTACTTGCGGATGTAGATAATGATAATATAAGGGAGATTGTTTTCGGTACGCATGTTTCGGGGGGCGGCGGTTACGTTTATATTTTAAAGAACAACGGAACGGTATTATCGGGCTGGCCAAAAACAACATCGAACTGGATTTACGGTCCGCCTTCGGTCGGGTATATAGATAATGACAATATAATTGATGTTGCTGTTGGCGATCAGGTGCTTTCGGGGGTTCCATCGGACTACGTCTATGCCTGGAATAAAAACGGAATACAGCTGGCAGGATTTCCTATCGGACCGATTAATGCTGTGAACTCACAGGTTGTATTAGCAGACATTGACGGTGATAATAATACGGAATTAATTTTCGACGACAATACTCAAACAGGTGGATTGGGCAAGTATCTTGTTTATAATCACGACGGTACATTTAACAGAAACATAGAAACTAACGGAACAACATTTTTTACAACACCATGCATAACAGATATTAACAGGAACGGAATTCTTGATATAATCGGAGCGGGTGTAGCGGGTACAAGCCCCTCACAACAGACCAATGTTTATTTATGGAACTCAGGTGTTTCATATTCTGCAGCAAAAACACAAACACCTATGTGGCAGTACAACGCAAGACATAACGGTGTATATGATAACAAAGACCTTGTTTCAGCAGGAGAAATTAAGGTACAGGTACCGAACGGGTATTCCTTATCGCAGAATTATCCGAATCCGTTTAATCCTTCAACAAAGATTTCATACAGTATTTCAAGAGCAGGGTTTGTAAAGATATCATTGTATAATGTATTGGGGAAAGAGGTTATGAGTTTAGTCAGCGAACAAAAGCAGGCGGGGATTTATGAGCTTGTATTAAACGCGGCTAAACTGAACTCAGGTGTGTACTTTTATAAGATGGAAGTTAACGAATTTACGACAACGAGGAAATTGTTATTGCTTAAATAGTTCGGGCGAGTATTTTTTTGTTGAAAAAATTATCATAAAATGAGAATATTTGTATGCTTAAAATGATTAATTTTGTATAGAAGTTTAAAAATTAAATTATAAAAATATGAATGACGACAGAACAATGAGAATTAAATCGCTTGAAATGGCGATGGATCAGATAGAGAAGGACCATGGAAAAGGTTCCATAATGAAACTTGGAGATAAGCCGGCAGCAAAGATTGAGGCAATTTCATCGGGTTCGATATCGCTTGATGCGGCGCTCGGGATAGGCGGTGTACCGCGCGGAAGGATAGTAGAAATATACGGACCAGAGTCATCGGGAAAGACGACGGTTTGTCTGCACGTAATAGCAGAGGCACAAAAGACGGGAGGGCTTGCTGCTTTTATAGATACGGAGCATGCGCTCGATACAAACTATGCACAGAAGCTTGGGGTAGATATAAGCAATCTTCTTATATCGCAGCCAGAGTACGGAGAGCAGGCGCTTGAAATATGCGAGACGCTTGTAAGAAGCAATGCGCTGGATGTTATAGTAGTTGATTCGGTTGCTGCTTTAACGCCGCGCGCTGAGATAGAGGGGGAGATGGGAGATGCTGTGATGGGAATGCAGGCACGCTTAATGTCGCAGGCATTGAGAAAGCTGACGGCGGCAGTTTCGAAGTCGAATGTCTGCCTGATATTTACGAATCAATTGAGGGACAAGATAGGTGTTATGTTCGGAAGTCCTGAAACGACGACGGGCGGCAAGGCACTGAAATTTTACGCTTCTATCAGAATGGATATACGCAGGATTGCGGCGATAAAAGACGGTACAGACGTAATAGGAAACAGGACGAAGGTGAAAGTAGTGAAGAACAAAGTGGCACCTCCGTTCAAAGAAGTCGAGTTCGACATAATGTACAACGAGGGTATTTCGAGGATAGGCGATTTGATTGATGTGGCAGTGGTGAAAGAAATTATAAAGAAAGGCGGGGCATGGTTCACGTACGGAGAAAACCGTGTTCAGGGACGCGACGGGCTTAAGAAGCTGCTTCAGGAAGAGCCGGCATTATGTGATAAACTTTTAGGAGAGGTGAAGGATATACTTGGATTCGATAACAGCAACGGAAACAACGGTGATGTTTCAAAGGATAAACCAAAAGAAGAAGTTAAAGAAAAGAAGTCGAAATAATAATTGTTTCGGAAATATTAAAGAGCAGTAAAATTAAACGTATGCTTTGATAATAACTTCGATAGAAGAGCAGAAGAAAAAAGGCAGGTTCAACATCTTTCTGGATGGGGAGTTTGCCTTTGGTCTTTATAAAGAAACAATATATGATTTCGGACTCCGCGTAAAAGATAACCTTACAGAGGAAAAGGTGAGAGAATTAAAGAGTTACGATGAGATTAATTTCGGGAAGAAAGCAGCTATAAGGTTTTTAAACTACAAGCAGAGGACGGAGAAAGAAGTACACGACAAGTTGAAGGGCTTTAAACTTTCGGAGGAATCCATTGAAAAGATAATGATATTTTTGAAAGAGTTTAAGTTTGTAAATGACGAGAACTATGCAAAGCTTTATGTTGAAAGCAAGAAAGTATTAAGACCCGAGGGAAGAAGAAGCGTACGGATGAGACTGGCGAAAAAGGGTATAAATAAAGAGCTTTCAGAGATAAGTGTAAGCGAAAACTATACGGCGGAGGAAGAGCTTAGCAAGGCGAAGGAGTTATACGAGAAGTACAGAAAAAAGGTAAGGGGCAAGAACGAAGCAGACAAGAAGCAGAAGTGTTACAGGTATCTTTTGTCGAAGGGGTTTTCGTATGACCTTATACGTGAAGTAATGAAAATTGAGGATGCGGTGTAGTCTTCGTCAGAGAGCCTCGATGATGAGCAAGAACGCACACTGATTTTCACTGATTTGTTTATGATTCACGCTGATGAAGAGCGTTGAATTTATTGCAAGGAAAGTTTACCACCAAAGCACAAAAGCACCAAATGAGAAATGCAAAAATGAACACTGATTAAGAGCGTTGAATCTATTGCAAAGAGCTTTTACCACCAAAGCACAAAAGTACCAAATGAGAAATGCAAAAATGCACACTGATTAAGAACGTTGAAATTATTGCAAAGAGAGTTAGAACAGTGAACTGTAATCTGTAAACAGTGAACAGGAGAAATAAAAAATCAGCACACTGATATTCACCGATTTGTTTATGATTAACGCTGATTAGGAGCGTTGAATTTATACAATGAGAGTTTACCACCAAAACACAAAAGCACTAAAATGTTTGACATATATGCTGTTTGCGGGAAGGTGACGTCCACAGAGTAATAGGGATCAATAGGTAATGCGCTGGATTCCAGCTTTCGCCGGAATGACAGAAAAAAACAAGTTTTTAGGCAAATTAATAGCTGATATTCACAGGATGGAGGAGTATGATATAAAAGTAAATATATTATCTTGTGAATAATGCTTTTAAGACCTGGCCTGCGACGTTAGGATTTTCCTGAAAGCGTCTTATTGAATACTGGTACCATCTTTTGCCGAAAGGGACGTAAGACCTCATTCTGTAACCTTTAGCGACCAGTTCATCTCTTAGCCTTTCTCTTACACCAAGAAGAACCTGAAACTCAAATTTGTCTTTTTCGAGTTTCATTTCTTTAATTATATCTTCAGCGCCTTTGGTCAGAAAATCGTCGTGGGTAGCAATACCGACGTAGGCATTTCGTTCGAGCATTATTCTTAATACTTTCAGGAAGTTGTCTCTGATTTCCTGTTTACCCTTGAAGGCAATGGCTTCGGGTTCGATGTAGATGCCTTTGCAAAGTCTGAAGTTTGATTTTTCCTCGGTTAGTTCGAGAACGTCTTTTTCCGTTCTTCTCATGTATGACTGAAGCACGAGTCCAACGTTGTCATACTTTGCACGCATTTCTTTGTACATCTTTATGGTAATATCTGTAACGGATGAATCTTCCATATCAATACGGACAAAGATGTTTTTGCTTTTAGCCGAATCAAGAATTTCAGTAAACAAACTTTTGCAAAGGTCATAATCCATAGCAAGTGCAAGCATGGTAAGCTTTACGGAAAGATTGCCGTTAAGATTATGTTTGACTATTGTATCGAGCACTTCAAGAGACTCGTCTTTTGACCTGCGAGCTTCATCTCTATCTTTTATGCTTTCCCCGAGGACGTCGATAGTAGCCATGATGTTTTTAGAATTAAGCATCTGAGTGGTTTTAACTGCGTCTTCAATGCTATCGCCTGCAATGTACTTATTCGCAAAGACTCTCACCAGCTTTTTGGGGAACAAGGGAAGAGTTTTAACTAAAATTGTATTAATTGGATTCATAATGTATAAGTTTAAATTTCATTAAGAGGCAATCTACCGGCGAATCCGCTGTACAAGCCATGCCAGAATTCAATGCGTTCCTCGCCGTGCATGAAGCAAAGATACACCTGCTCGCCGTTGTTTCTAATATGTGGAAAATCTATTAAACCTGTATCAAGACTTTTAATTTCAACGTTAAGAGAAGAGATGTGTTTAACGATTTCGATTAATTCATCCATTTCTTTCGGGAATTTACCTGTACCGTTGGGACCGCTACCGCCATAATACTGATGTTTGTAAACATCAAAGCCCATTTGGTCGAGTAACCTTTTCAGTTCGACCATTTTTTTAATCATTGGTTTCAGGGAAATAAGAAGTTCCTGTGCTTCTTCAACCGAATAGAATAATTTTTTGCTCATATTATATGTTGTAAATTAACTCTATTTAATAAATGTTTAAAGTCAAATTAATTGCCAAAACAGAAAGAGTAAAAGATTTGCAAACCTGTCTGCGCCAGGCAGGCTGATTTTTATAAAGAGCAAGAGCGCACACTGAAAGAGCTGAAGAATTATGATTTTCACTGAATGAGAGCTTTATATTTATTGCAAAGAGCTTTGAGAGCGGTGATAAAGCGATAGAGTAAAGAGCAAGAGCGCACACTGAAAGAACAGATTTGATTATGATTTGCACTGATTAAGAACTTTTATTTATTGCAAAGAGCTTTAAGAGAAAAGATTGGCTCACAAATTACACAAATTAAGAACGATTAAATTATTGCAAAGAGCTTTGAGAGCGATGATAAAGCGATAGAGTAAAGAGCAAGAGCGCACACTGAAAGAGTTGAAGAATTATGATTTTCACTGAATGAGAGCTTTATATTTATTGCAAAGAGCTTTAAGAGAAAAGATTTGCTCACAAATTACACAAATTAAGAACTATTAAATTATTGCAAAGAGTTTTGAGAGCGATGATAAAGCGATAGAGTAAAGAAAAAGAACGCACACTGAAAGAGTTGAAGAATTATGATTTCCACTGATTGAGAGCTTTAAATTTATTGCAAAGAGCTTTAAGAGAAAAGATTGGCTCACAAATTACACAAATTAAGAACTATTAAATTATTGCAAAGAGCTTTGAGAGCGGTGATAAAGCGATAGAGTAAAGAACAAGAACGCACTCTGAAAGAACAGATTTGATTATGGTAATAAATGATGAAGAATGTTTAATCTATTCAGAGAAACTATATATCAATATTGTTGATGTTGACAATGACCAATATGCTGCTTGTTTAAAGGTACATATTTCTGATATATAATTTTATTTACAATTTGTTTACATTGGCGTAACAATTTCGTAACCTCAGATGATAAACTTGTTAAGAACTTTTTAAGCAAATATTTTAAGAACATTAAAAGACATAAAATTATGAAATATCTTGCAATCTTAATGTTAGTATTCTCTTTTTTAGCTGCATCATGCGGAAATAGAGAGGAAGGCGGTTCACCTCAAATCAACGGAGCGGGAGCGACATTTCCTTTTCCGCTTTATTCAAAGTGGTTTGATGAATATTCAAAGATAAACAAGGATGCAAAGTTTAATTATCAGTCGATAGGCAGCGGCGGCGGTATTAAACAGGTGACGGAAGGTACGGTAGATTTCGGTGCGACAGATGCACCAATGACTTCGGAGGAAAAGGTTAATGCAGAAACAAAGAGCGGTACGAAGATACATCATATACCGACTGTTTTGGGTGCGGTCGTAATGACTTACAACGTTCCATGTCTTGAAAAACTAAACCTTACCGGAGAGAATATTGCCGATATTTACCTTGGTAAGATTAAGAAATGGAACGACCCGAAGATAGTAAAAGAAAACCAGGGAGCTTCTTTACCCGATAAAGATATAAGCGTGGTTTACAGAACAGACGGCAGCGGTACTACGTATATTTTTACGGATTACCTTAGCTCTGTAAGTCCTGAGGCAAAGGAAAAAATCGGATTATCAAAGACCGCAAAGTTTGAGTTCGGACAGGGCGGCAAAGGTAATGAAGGAGTAACGGGAGTTGTGAAACAGCTCGAGTATTCGATAGGTTACGTAGAGCTTATTTATGCATTACAGAACAAACTTAAGTATGCAAACATAATGAATTCTGAGGGCGAGTTTATTTCGCCAACGCTTGAGTCAGTTACAAAAGCAGCGGAAGTATCAGTTGACCAGATGCCAGAGACTCTAACTATGTCAGTAATAAACGCAAAAGGAAAAGGAGCATATCCGATTTCCAGTTACACATATCTGCTTGTTTACGAGAAGCACAGGAATCCTGCAAAAGGAAAGTTGGTAAAAACGTTTGTAGAATGGGCACTCGGAGACGGACAGAGGTTTGCAAAGGAACTTGGCTACGCTCCGCTGCCCGATGCGCTAAGCAAGAAGGCAATTGAAAAGTTAAAGACGCTGCAGTAAGAAAGAGTCCCGATAAAGAGAATCGGGATGTTCTCCGCGGCGAATCTACGACAAAGAGCGCACAGTTAAGAGTCCCGATAAAGAGCATCGGGATGTTCTCCGCGGCGAATCTACGACAAAGAGCGCACAGTTAAGAGTCCCGATAAAGAGCATCGGGATGTTCTCCGCGGCGAATCTACGACAAAGAACGCACAGACAAGAGTCCCGATAAAGAGCATCGGGATGTTCTCCGCGGCGAATCTACGACAAAGAGCGCACAGTTAAGAGTCCCGATAAAGAGAATCGGGATGTTCTCCGCGGCGAATCTACGACAGAGAACGCACAGACAAGAGGGGTTAGTATATGTGTTATATTTTATAATGGATACGTTTTTTATTACTTATTATTTAGTTTAATATTACAATCAAAACCGGTTAAAAAGGGTGACCGGAAAAATATAAATTAATTAAACGCTATGAGAAAATTATTATTAATTACAGTGATGTTTTTAGTAACATCATCTATTATGTCTCAGGACAAAGAAGGATTCAAGCCGGAAGTAAAAATAGGCGGTACATTGTTTACGGGCTGGGAGTACAACATCGGTAATTCCGAGTTTATTAACAGTGTGGATATAAGTTCGCCGGATGCAAACCAGCCGTTTGGATACAAGCCTGCAAAGAATCAATTCGAGACTAACAGGAATAGTTTTTATCTTGAGAGGGCTTATATAAACGTATTTGCGACAATCAGCCCGCAGATAAAAGCAAGATTTACACCCGATATTTATTCAATAACCGACGGAAAGGGTGTTACGCAGTATTCATATCAGGTAAAATTTGCCTGGTTAGATTACACACCTTTAAAGACTGAAGATGGGCTGGCGCTTTCATTTGCAGGGGGTTTAGTACCAAATTTATGGGTAGGACAGATTGATAAAGCATTTGGTTACAGAGGCGCTGTAAAGACTTTAACGGACTACACATGGACGCAGGCAGCGGCTGTAAACACAACGAGCGGTGATGTGACAAGAACGACTGGTTCTTATTTTCCGACAGCAGACCTTGGGTTGATTGCAAAATTAGTATTTCCGAGAAATTATGCGGATGTATCTGTTGCAGTTTACAACGGCAACGGTTTCAGGAATCTTTCATTTGACAACAGGTTCAAGGATGTAATGTTCAGTGCTTTTGTTTATCCGCTTGCGGGTGAAATAGCAAAGAAAACCGACGCAGCAAAGAAAACGGGAAGAACAAGAATAAACGGAGTAAGCGATTTAACTTTTGGAGGCTTTGGTTACATAGGAAAGCTTGGAGGCGGAGAAGGACAGACAGCAAAGACAAGGTTTGGAGGAATGGCGAACTTCAAGTTTAATTTCGATAAGGCAGGATTTATAAAGGTCGGCGGCGAGTTCAGTGTGTCATCAAATCAAGTAGCAAGTACTACAGCACTTGATACGACAGTAAACGGAAGGGGCATCTCCACATGGCTGGAGTTTAATCCTCCGATAGAAGAGCTGAAAGAAAAAGTTTCGCTTGTTGCGCGTTATGATATGTTTGACCCGAACACGAATAAACCGGGAACAAATGCGCAGGGTTTTACGGCTGATAACGGAAAGCAAAATTTGTTAATGTTGGGTTTGTTTTACAAGCCCGTTAATATAGTAACGTTCGGATTAAATTATCAGATGCATTCATTCGAGAAAGATTTTGCGGTAAAGTATGACGGTACACCAACGAATAACGTAAGCAAACTTTATTTCAATATAATACTGGATTTTTAAGATACAAACAAAGTAAATTTTTATAAGGGCAGGTAATTAACACCTGCCTTTTCTTTTTGTTCAACTCATTTAACAATTACTTAATCACATCTTAACAATTTCTTAACATAATTTATATTTCCTTAACATTACAAAGGTAGTTTTGTAATAGAATATAAATTAAATAAGAATATGAAAAGGGTATTAATTACAATTTTACTAACATTTAGTGTCTTTTCTTTCGCGGAGTTGTCTGCACAGACAATAAAAGGAAAAGTAACAGATGCCGTAAATTCAGAGCCGCTTGTAGGAGCGACGATTAGAATAGAGGGTACCAACCTTGGGGCAGTTGCAGAGGTTGACGGTACTTATGAAATAGAAAATATTTCTGCAGGGGTCTACAGCCTTAAAGTATCCTACATAGGATATAACGACAAAATTATTACAGGTGTTGAAGTTAAAGGGAAAGATGTTGTTAATCTTAATATTTCTTTAACTGTTGACGGACTCACGACAGAGGAAATAGTAATAGAGGCAAACACAACGCTTGCTAACGAACAGGCAATGCTTGTCGAACAGAAGAACTCGGATAAAGTACAGGACGGAATTTCTGAGCAGCAGATTAAAAGAGCTCCTGATGCGGCAGCGTCTGATGTGTTGAAAAGGATTATTGGAGTTAATATAGTGAACGATAAATATGTTTATGTAAGGGGTACATCAGACAGGTACAGTTTAACAACGCTGAACGGAGTTCAGCTTCCAAGTACGGAAACCGAAAAGAAATCATTTTCTTTTGATCTGTTTCCTTCCAATCTGCTTGAAAATATAATCGTTTCAAAATCATATACCCCCGATCAACCGGGTAATTTCTCCGGCGGACTTGTGCAAATTTCAACTAAAGATTTTCCCGACCAATTTTCTTTAAACTACAATATGGGTATGGGATTAACCGACAATACCACAAACCAAAATTTCCTAACCTATAACGCCGGCCAGCACAAGTTTCTTTTCTTTAACACAGGGTTAGATGACGGCGGAAGACAGCTGCCATCACAGTTTCCCGAGGACAGATTAATTAATACGACTTATTCAGCAGAGCAGCTATCTGATTATTCGAAGCTCTTCAGAAACAACTGGGCACAAAATAACAGACAAGCACCACTAAACGCAAATATGCAGATAGCTGTCGGCAATAATTTTGATGTAGGCAACAATCCTCTTGGGTTTTATGCAGCCTACTCATACAGAACAGGGTTTTTAAATCAGGATGTGAGCAGATCGCTATACAATAATGACCTCTCGACGCTTGAATCATTTGACGGAAGAAACTCCGAATTTTCTGTCCTTAACGGCGGGATACTAAATTTCAGTTATAAACTCGGCAGCAACAATAAAATTGGTTTAAAGACTACTTACACTATTAATTCTGAAGATATAACAACTTTCTTAGAGGGGTCAAAGTTACTTACATCTGAAGACAATAAGGATTTCAGGCTTTATCAAACAAAGTTTTCAGAGAGGCAATTATTTTCATCTATACTTTCGGGAGACCACTTCATAGAAAAACTCGGCAAACTAAGCGTGAAATGGAACGCCTCATACAATGTGGGAAAGAAGAGCGAGCCGGACGTAAAGACAATGACGTATGAAAGATTATCAGGAACGGAAGATGAATATAATGCACGAATGGGTTCTGTTGCTGATTCAGACGGAGGGGGCAGATTATTTATGGAATTAAAAGACATTTTAAGGAATGCATCCCTGGATTTCTCACTACCTTTCGTCAAAGTAATGGGCCAGCAGTCAAAACTAAAGTTTGGTCTATATGGAGCCAGCACATCAAGAAACTTTGATGCAAGGAATTTTGCTCCAAAGCTTAATGGTTTCTACACATATATACCTTACCTATCTTTAGACCAGATATTTGCAGAAAACAATATTGGTCCTGACAGGATTAACTATGAAGAACTAACAAGAGAATCAGATAAATATTCAGCGGGAGAAGAAAATTTCGCCGGATATCTTATGGTTGATGTACCGATGAATAAACTAAGAGTTATCGGCGGATTGCGATACGAATATAACAGACAGCAAGTATCAACACTTGGAAGAATCAACGAACCGATAAAAGCAGACCTGTTAAACAGAGATATACTCCCATCATTGAATGTAGTTTATTCACTGACAGAAAACATGAATATAAGGGGCTCGGCATCGCAGACAGTATCAAGACCGGAGTTGAGAGAAATAGCACCGTTTGGATACGTTGATTATATTACCGGTTTAAAAACTTCAGGTAACCCGAACATTCAAAGAAGTTTAGTAAACAACTATGACGTACGTTATGAATATTACCCTAATGCAGGAGAAATATTCTCCGCAAGTTTATTCTATAAGAGTTACAGCTCACCTATTGAGGAAATATATTCACCCGGTCAGAACAATCCTGAGAAGACATTTGACAATGCAAGAGGTGGTGCATACAATTATGGAATAGAGCTGGAAGTAAGAAAAAAGCTTAACTTTATAAGCAAAGTTTTTTCAGACTTTACTATTAATGCAAATATATCTTTAATACAATCATCTGTAAACCTTGAGAATTTGCAGACAGTATCAACGGAGAAGACACGCAGAATGCAGGGGCAATCACCATATACAATCAACCTTGGGTTGTTCTACGATAACTATGATCTTGGAACGAGTGTAAACCTGCTTTACAATAAGTTCGGAAGCAGAATATCTGAAGTTGGTAATAACGGGTTCAATGATATTTATGAAGACGGAAATGATGTAATAGACTTTTCAGTATCGAAAAGACTATTTGAAAGATTCGAAGTTAAATTTACGGTAAAAGATTTACTGAATCAGGAAAAAATATATACACAGGATATATCGGGAATTGAAAAGATTGTAAGGAAATATGAATCAGGAACAAGATTTGCTTTAACACTTGGATATAAACTTTAATCATAAAAACATTAATTAATCTAAATAAAAAGAAAATGAAGAGAACTCTTATTTTACTAGCTTTATTTGCTGTTTTTTTCAGTAATTTAACAGCGCAAACAATTGATTCTACAACACTGAATTCTGCCAGCATTACAGGTGTCGTGAATCTAACGAACAACAAGACTTACATAATGAAAGGTTTTAATTATGTGAGAAACGGCGGAGTGCTTGTAATTCAAAAAGGTTCGTTAATCCTTGGAGATAAACCAACCACAGGCACTTTGATAATTGAAAGAGGCGGAAAGATTATTGCTGACGGAACTGCTAATCAGCCGATAGTTTTTACAAGCCGTTTACCTATCGGTACAAGAGGTCCCGGTGACTGGGGAGGTCTTATTGTTCTTGGAAGGTCAAGAATAAATACTTCAACAGGATTAGACTCAGCACAGATAGAAGGATTTCCTCCGGGAACGGGTCCATGGTACGGCGGACAGCCTGTGGTAGATACCGATAGCTCAGGTGTCTTGAGATATGTAAGACTTGAGTTTCCCGGCGTAAACCTGACAGGTATTTCAGGCAACGAAATAAACGGTTTAACGATGGGCGGCGTTGGAAGCAAAACAGTACTTGAAAATATTATGGTTTCTTACTGCGGTGACGATTCGTTTGAATGGTTTGGCGGTACGGTAAACGCTAAATATCTTGTTTCATACAGAAGCGTAGATGATGATTTTGACGCAGATAACGGATACAGAGGAAGAGTCCAATACGGTCTTGCAGTAAGGGATACGGCAATCAGCGACGTGAGTGCGTCACACATTTTTGAAATTGATAACAACAATAACAACCCAAGTAATTTTAATACACCCAGAACAAGACCAGTATTTTCGAATATTACAGGTATCGGACCAAAAATAACCACCTCTTCAGTAGTAAGTCCGAACTTTAAAAGAGCAGCACATATAAGACGAAACATGCTTGCCTGTGTTTACAATTCTATATTGACCGGTTATTCAACAGGCGTACTTTTTGACGGTAAAGGAGTTCAGCAAGCAGCGTTAGGGGATACAATACAGTTAAGGAATAGCATTTATGCAGGTTTCACGAAGCTTGGTGACACTGCGGCTTCAAGCGGTTCAGGATTCAATGATCCGACGGGTTGGTTAAACTCAGGTTCATTTTCAAACAGAGTTCTTACGAACAATACAGATGTGCAATTAACAAACATGTTCGGATTCTATACTGTTGGATTACCTGCAAACAATGTTAATTACTGGATGCCTCTTGGCGGTTCACCTGCATTATCAGGTGGTAATTTCACAAACCCAAATTTATCAGGTTTCGAAACAACAACATTTGTCGGCGCATTCGGAAATACTAACTGGACAGCCGGCTGGGCAAACTTTAATCCAAAAAACTATTCTCCTGCACCGGTTGGGATTCAGCAGATATCAACAGAGATACCGACTGTTTTCAGAATGAATCAAAACTATCCAAATCCATTTAACCCATCAACGAAAATAAACTTCGCATTGCCGAAGTCATCATTCGTTTCTCTGAAGGTTTTTGATGTAACAGGAAGGGAAGTAGCAACATTAATCAATGGAAACCTAAACGTTGGAACGTATGAATATGATTTCAACGCATCGAAATTGAATTCCGGAATTTATTTCTATAGAATTAATGCAGAAGGTTTCACTGCAACGAAGAAGATGATGTTAATAAAATAAAAGCAACAACAAAGGGGAAGAAAAAGGAGATAATACTCCCCTTTATTAAAAAGAAGGCTAAATACCCTTATTTATATTCTCATAGCCGAAAACCCGCTGCATTAAACACAGCGGGTTTTTTATTTAAATAGCTGTGTTGTAACTATGCCGGGTCGTACTTAATTGTGAACTCTCCAGTTGTTGAAATTATAATGTATGATGAGGGAATATCAGTCCAGCAGCCTGTATTGTAGAACTGAATGTTCTTTGCTTTAATGTATGAATCCATCGGGTCATGAGTATGACCGCAGACAACCGTGTTAAACCCTTTGTTTGCAGCATACTCTGATGCCCTTATAGAAATTTTCTTTGAGAGTCTAAGCCATCCTTTGCTTTTTCCTTTAATCCATCTTGCGATAGTTTGCTTCTCGCCCCCTATTTTTTGAATCTTCTCGTAAATAAATGCTGCGATATTGCTTATTACAACGTTTTCATTGAGGAAGCGGTCAAACTGATGACCGTGAATTGCAAGAATGTTTTTGTCCTTAATTCGAAACGAATATTCTTTGTAAACTTTTATTCCGATAAAATGTGATGTGATTTTTGAAAGACCTTCATCGTGATTTCCTTCTACCCAGACTACTTCAATATTATTTTTTGGGTTGGATAGTTTTCTTATGTACGATAAAAAACTCCAGTGTTCTCTTTCCAGACGATTAAAATTAAGGTCATCAAAAATATCGCCCAGGAGTATTAATCTATTAAACCTGTATTTTTCAAGAGTTTCCATGGCTTCAGTTGGTCTTGCAACTTCCGAGCCGAGATGGATATCCGATAAAATAATAGTATCAATTTCAGTGATGCTTTGCGATGCAATATTTTGTGTATCCGTAGCGATAAGTATTATAATCTTAGAATATCAATTTAACAAACCAGCTATATTGAATCGTAAGCTGATTGTTAATAAATTATTAACATTAATTATACACCCAGCTTTGCTCTGATATCCGGCTTTAAGCCTGCCTTCGGCATTACGATTGTGATAGTATTAATACCAAAATATGTTTCGGAGACATTAATGAAACCCTTGAACGGTCCCATCGGTCCCCAGGAATTCTTTACGAAGAAGAATTTCTTGCCGTCTTTGGTCTTTTTAACTCCTGTTAAATGCATTAAATGGTCGTCTTGCGTGGTAAGGTTTTCAAAAAGCTCCTGACGTGATTGCTGAGAGTAATCAATTTCTTTTTCATCGGGATTAATCGTTCCTGATAAATCAGTTTTATCTTTTGGAACCATAGCCCAGCCTTTGTCCTGCTCGAAATAAGAGTTTGAAACATCGGCATCCCATCCGACAGTAAACCCTTCCATAATTGCATACTCAGTTGCTTCAAGAAGTTCATTTATAGGGACATTATAAAACAAACCGCCTGAATAATTATCCGGAACTTCGACATTAAACGGTTTGTAGAATTCATGATGAGTGAATGAAGTAAGACCTATGTAATCATCAGGGTCAAATTTCAAAACTTCTTTTGAATACTGCAAGGGATTATAGGTTTTGCCGTCAAAAGTAAATTCTGACGGAACCTGTCCGAATTTTTCATCAAGCATTTTATTAAAATTAATCTGCCAGTTTGGTGAAACAGGTGTTTTAGCGATTACGCTGTCTAGAAATTTTTTAAGTTTTGAGTCAAACCCCTGGTGATTAATCATTCCTGAGGATGAGTTTGGATAAACTTCTTCGGGAACCATTCCATATTTTGTAATAGCGGGAATTACGTCATGAGTAAAAGCGCCCTCAGAAAACCTTGTAAATCCCTGACGGAGAATGTAATTTTTTGCCTTATCAAAATAAATATTTCTGACAATAAACATTTCGGAAAGGTCGGGAGATTTGACACCTGCATTTATCATACCCGATTCAAGGATTGAAACCACAGAAAAGCACCAGCATGTACCGCTCATTCCCTGATTCTTTACTCCTGTAGCATCGTTTATTTTGACATCGATTAATTCCTGTGCATATAGTGTGTTAAATATGAAGGAAAGAGATAAGACAGCTAAGAATATTCTGAAATTTTTCATAATGTAATTATTAAATAAATTTATTCAAATTAACTTTTTAATATGAGACTTTAAAGACATGATTTACTTAATAATAGAACGCGGATTTTCACGTCTGGAACGGATTAACACAGATTATTTCTGAATACAAGATATTTATATAAACAGCAATGAATAGACATGCAATACCTACGGCATTGTTTGTTTATGTGAACATGAGTTGCTACCAACATATAATCGCTACGCGATTAATTATTATATGCAGCATTTAAAGAGAATGCCGTTAAGTATTCCATATTGAAAAGTAACAGCAATGAATTGACATGCAATACCTACGGCATTGTTTGTTTATGTGAACATGGGTTGCTACCAACATATAATCGCTACGCGATTAATTATTATATGCAGCTCTGAAGAGAATGCCGTTAAGTATTCCATATTGAAAAGTAACAGCAATGAATTGACATGCAATACCTACGGCATTGTTTGCTTATGTGAACATGAGTTGCTACCAACATATAATCGCTACGCGATTAATTACAGATGTGAGGAAGTACCTTCCCGCATGATGTGAGAAAGGACCTTCCCGCATTTTGGGAGATACAAAATACGGGAAGGATTTGTGAATGGCATTATTGATTAAGGATGCTGAGCGTTTGTGAATTCCGGACATACTTTCTATAACTATCGAGAGCCATGAATGCTATGAAAACAGAATGGCTGTTGTATGAAGCAAATACTGATTTTTGAGAATCATTCAAAGATGGAATATCAGGGTTTAATATTTCATTATTACTAAGAGCGAGACTGAAAGACATTTTTCCATCAGCAGATATTTTTACAGGAGCGGTTAAATGAGTTAAGAATCTGCATTCATCGCGATAGTCCACAAGTGACTCTTTACAGAATATAATCAAGGCAACCTGCATATATTTAACATCATAGTAATCAGGGATGTTTAAGTCAGAGGGATTAAATGATACGTGAAGATAATCTTTAGTAAAGATGAACGAATCCGGATGAACGAGAAAATGAGAATCGGGGAATATTCTTACGTACTTAGAAACATCATTGTGTTCGACAGCATCATAATTATGCTTGAATACACAATTATAAGCAGACATTTTATTTTGGGTTTTTTTTGCCCATATTTCATAAGCAACCGTCAGTGATTTAACTGATTTTGCAAACATAGAAGCAAGTTTAAATCTTTGTCTGCGGTTTACAGATGCAGGGTCAGAGCCCGGTTTGAATGAAAGAGGACGTTTGCTTACGACAATTTTATCGGGATAGTTTCTAAAAACCAGTTCACCGAGTTTACCTGAAAGTCTGCCGAAGGGCATTGGAGATATGAGTTTAGCCATTTTTGTAATCCTTTATTTTTAGTTTGAAAAAATTGTATATCGTAAAGAACAAGAACGCACACTGATTATTATGATTGTTTATGATGCACACTGATTAAGAGCGAGTATTAATTTTAAAGAACTTTTTACCGAGTAGAACAAGAACGCACACTGATTTTTATGATTGATTATGATGCACACTGATTAAGAAAATAAGAGTAAGAGCGCATATTGATTAAGAACGAATTAGGGATAATAATCTGGGGGTGCAGAGCACCCCCAGAGATGGATGAGGTAAAACAAGATGAAGGAGAGGAAAGAGATTGCATGAAGCACGCAGATGACACAGAAACTGACTTATGTGTAACAGGATGCAATTCTACTTTGACCTTTATCAATATTTTACACTTTGTTATCATCACTCATTATGCATTAAAGCCTTTTGAATAATGAATTGCCTTACCGAATTCATCGAGAGTGACGAAAGCAAGATAAGACACATGCGTATCGAAATAAGAATACAAGTCGCTGTCCTGGTCGCAAAGAGTAATAGTGAAACTGAGCGGGTTCGCCAGGTTCAAAACTACATTTGAAGACTTTAATGGAATGAATACTAATTTAGGAAGAGTATCCACTGTACCATCGGTACATTTGATAACGGTGCCGAGCTGAATAAACTTTTCGACATTCGTATCAATACTTGCATTAGTTCCGATAGGGTCGATAGAAACGCTAACCTCTGTTGCGTCGATAGAAACATCGGTTGTCGTTACATCGAAGCCAAACAACTGCGGCACAATATTAGCCATATCTGTGACGTCGGTTGGTGTAACAAAAGGATAGCTTGCCTTAAAGATACCGTTGAAGGGAGATATGTTATTAGGAGTAACATTATCCCACAGATTCTTAAAGGAAGGTAAAGAATTTACAGCCCTTGAGAACTTAGCAGTTATACCGAAACGATTTCTACGGTTAACTGAATTAACGTCCATGCCGGGCATGTAAGAGACGGGTCTGGTACCGATGATGGTCTTGCCGTCTTTGTAGCGGAACAGAATGTCGCCGACTACACCACTTGGTTTTCCAAGTACAGATTTTTTCAGAACACCCATGATTTAAATGAGTTTAGTTTATGAAATGAGTTTATTGATAGAGTCAGGAGAAATTTTGTTTCCCCCGGCTTGTTTAAGAACCTCCAGCCGAAGAGGTTGTGCACGGTAGAAAATACATGTATTAAAATTATGAGAATAAAAGTATGCAACAAATTAAAAACAACTTTTGTATATTTGTGAAAATGGACAATAACGACGAAACGAAGAATAAAGCCATCGTAAGCGCAACTGAGACGCATCTCAGAGCCGAAACATACCTGAAATGTTCGAGGAGCATACGAGAAAGAGCTAGAAAATCTCTCATTTTCTTTGTTTTTCATTATATTTTTAATTTTTCTGTACATTTTTTGATTCTTAATTTTCGTTTCTACAGTTAAACTTCTCAAAAAGAGAAAAAACAGTGCTCGAAATATTTTTTCGAATTAGAACGTTAAATTTCGTGAAAAAGAGAAGTATTATAATAAGATGCTGGCAAAATAAAATAATTAAATATTAATCAAATTTTAGTCATACATCAAAACTTCTCAAGTCGCTTAAAAATAAGGCACAATGATAATAAAAGAATTAGAACGTTAAATTTTAGAAATTAGAGAAGTATTATAGTAAGAGGCAGATAACGGTAAATAATTATATTGAAAAGAAAATGAATCACGGAATAACAATAAATTTTGAAGTTTTTAGAAAATATAATGTAAACAGGACGTTTAGTGAGAAAAGAAAGGGGGAAGCCGGGGGAAGAAATCAGAGAAAAGAGTGAAAATTGGAGCAAAAAGGAATGATCAAGAATAAATAGGACACCATAGACAGAAAAACAGATAAAATGATAGAATAAATCATAAAAAGAAGATTAAATGAGTATAATAATTTAAAATTAAAAAATGATTAATTTAAAAAGAATCAAAATGAAAAGTATTTTGCTTCAAAAATTGCAAGAAATTATAATTAACAGGGAGGAAAGATGAACGAGTTCCAACAGGCTGAATTAATCAGCAACAAAATACATGAATTTATTGAAAAACAACCAAATGATTATGTAGCTTTAATTGCACAGCTTGACAGGTTGGGCAAAAGTATAATGGGAAAATACCATGATAAGGATGAACATAATGGTGTTGAACTTTTTAGTAAAGCAGCAGACAAAATAGAAAAGGGAGTAAGGAATTGGGGTTTTGAGAATGTGAAAATAGAAGCGATGATATATAATTCAGTGAGTAGTTATCTAACGTCCGAATTAAAGAAAAAGATTAATAGTAAAATACAATTAATTTCTTTGAATAACCTTGAGGGAGAGGGCAACAATAATAGTGAAGCAGTTTATTACAGAGATGGAATAGCTTCAAATGACGAAGACAATAATGGAAACTGCGGGACATACATAATGCAAGAAATTGATGATAATGCAATATCCGAGATGGTTAAGAAAGAGCTTCCATTAATTGACGGAGACATTGATTTAATTTCCATTGAAATTATGGAAGTAATAAAAAGTGGAGAAGCAACAAAACAAAAAGATATTGCTGAGGTTTTGAAATTAAACGAGAGGGAAGTACGTAACTCGATTGACAGGATAAAACGAGCGGGAAACAAGGTAATTAATAAACTACCGGAAACAGAAAAACAAGAGATTGAAAATTACAAAATAGACTATAGGATGAAAGACATAATTAAGAATATAAAAACACAAGAAAACATTCAAAAATAAACTTATAAAAATCAAAATTAGGAAAATTAAAGAGGAATTTATGAAGCAAAAAATCAGTCATAATCTAGTAAATTTTTTAATAAGCACAGAGGGGGAATCCGAAGAGCAAATAAGAGAATATTTAGCAGATGCCGGAATAAACCCAAACTACGCTATTAAAAAAGCACTCGAAGATATAAAAGAAAGACGTGCCGAGAGAAAAAGAACTGAAGGAAAAAGGCTTCAAGAAGAATTTAACAAAATAGATTGCACAGAGCAGAATGACAAAACCGAAACAATAGATATTTCCATAGATAGTCTTGCACTTCAGTTTAGGAATGGAGAGATAAGCGAGGAGGAAAAGAAAGAAATAGAAGAAAGGGACAGGAAGAAGCTGGAGAGGTTCAGAGTAATGAACAAAGGGGGTGAGAAAGAATGAGTGCAAGAGCAAAGGCAAGAGCGAGGGAACTGCTGGATGAATACTGCATAAAGGAGCCGTCGGATTTAAACGTAAGAGAAATTGCAAACGGTGAAAATCTAATGATAGAAGAAGAGGATACACAAGGACATGCGGGGAGAATATTTATTGATAAAGAAGGCGGATTAATAACGATAGATAAAAAGATAAAAGAAGAGGGCAGAAAAAATTTCACTATAGCCCATGAAGTAGGACATTATTGTTTAGAAAAGGCAAGAGAATATTTCTGCAAGAAAGCAGATTTTAACTATTTTTTGAGTACACAAGATCCAGAAAAAGAGGCGAATATATTTGCGGCAGAATTACTGATGCCTGAAGAGTGGGTAAAAGAATTTGTAAAATGGAAATATGAAGCGAAGGAAACAGTTGAAACAGCAGCACAAATATTCAACACTTCGATAAGTTCCATGGCAATAAGATATGCAGAGCACGGAAGGTTTCCGATTGCAGTAATATTCAGTGAGGATACGAGGGTGAAGTGGTCTTGCATAAATGAATACTTCCCTTTTAAGTGGATAGAGAACGGACAAAAAGTAAATAATTTTTCAAAAGCATACGATTTTTATTCGGGGAAAGAAATTAATACAGAAGTTAACGACATATTAGCAGATGCATGGTTTTTAAAAGACCGAAATTACATAAAAGGAAAATATTTGCACGAGCAGAATATACCGATGAAAGCATATAACGGAGTATTGACATATGTTTGGGATGAATAGCGATACGTTGTAATATATTTTCACCATTCTATCAAAAACCCCCATTTTTAGCTCACAATTAACACATATAATGTTACATATTGACATTATTAATTATATTTTATATATTTGTAACATACTTAGAATCAAACAAACCATGGAAAAACAAAAAATTATAGGGAAAAATATAGCCTTTTTCAGGAAATTAAATAATATGACGCAGGAAAGCCTATCTGAATATTTAGGTATAAACCGTGCAGAATTAAGTTATTACGAAACGGGTGAAAGGAAGACGCCGTTGGATATATTGAATAAACTTTCAGATTTATTTCAAGTGGAGCTTATAGATTTACTTGAAATGTATGAAGAAGATAGAAAAGAAAGAGCTGCATTATCGTTCAGAGCAGACGAGCTTAGCAAGGAAGGATACAAGGCGATAGGCGAATTCGGCAAAGTTGTTAAGAACTATTTAAAAATGAAGAGAATAGAGAAAAGACAATGAGCCATGAAGTTGAAATGCGGATGCAGGCGGCAAATTTCAGAAAGCAACACGGTTTCGGTGCGAACGAGCCAATCAGGCTTACAAGCCTGCTTATGAAATTAAATGTAATTACCTTTTTCAGGGAAATTGACGACAAAATTTCGGGTATGTCGATAAAGATAAACGAGAACAGATTCATTTTAATAAACTCATTAAAGTCTATAGGCAGGCAGCATTTTACGATATGTCACGAATTATATCATTTATATTTTGAGAAAGAATTCGAGAAAAATATTTGTTATGCTGAGACGAAACGGAAAAGAACAGATACTGAGATAAGGGCGGATTTGTTTGCTTCCTATTTATTACTTCCCGAAGAAGGAATAATCGAATTAATACCAGATGATGAGAAAAAAACGAATAAGATAAAGCTGGCGACGCTGATAAAGATTGAACAATACTATTCATGTTCAAGGGCCGGATTACTTACGGCATTAAAGAGAATGAAATACATAGACTCAAAAGCATACGAAAAATACAGGATAGGCGTGATAACAGATGCAAAGAAGCTGGGATACACGACAGAGCTTTATGAGAAGGGAAATGATGGAAAAATAATCGGAGACTACGGAGAAAAAGCAAGACGACTTTATGATGCGGAAAAGATATCAGAGCAGCATTATTTAAATATACTTATGGATGCACGAATTGAAAAGAATTGACGAAACAGCATGAGCGCGGAAGAAGACGAGACGAAAATATTACTTGATGCGGATGTTGTGATAAATTTCATAAACGGCGAGAAGCTGGATTTATTAGTGAAAATCTATCCCAACAGATTTTGTTTGTTAGACAGAGTAAAAGCAGAATTGTACAAAAGAAGGGAAACAAAAGAAGAAGTAGAAAAGATATTAAAGACAAAAGCAATTGAAGAGATAAAGTTCCCTGATGATGATATGGAGATACTATTTGAATACGGCAGATTAATAAGTGAAAGACTCGGTGATGGGGAAAGCGCATGCTTAGCGTTTGCAAGGTTTAGGAAAAAATACATATCGAGCAGTAACATAAAAGATGTACATGAATACTGCAAACAGTATGGAATTATAAATATTCCCACGATGGAATTGCTGAGGGAAGCATTGAATAAAAAGCTTATTACAAAAAAAACGGTAGATGAATTTATTAAGAAGTGCATAGAAAAAGACAGCAAATTACCCGCAAAGAGCTGGGAAGAGTATCTGAAAACAAGATTTAAATAAGCAAGATTATCTAAACATATCAATTTTGATTCCTGACTTACAAAAGCATTAGAATATCACTTAGGATACAAACAGTTATAACTTTTTCATTCGGTTCAGAATGGAATTCATTTCGTTACAAATAATCCAGTTAAAAGATGGGGCGAAAGAATAAACACATCAATTTAATTTTGTAAGATTATATTTTGAGTTTTTTAAGAATATAATAAAAACTAAATTAACGAATAAAATGATAAAATCTTATGCCAACATTAAACTTCAAAGGAAAACCGTTTGTAGTCGCAACCACTCAAGTTAATGTTATTACGGATTGTGTTTCTGATGGTAAACCTTCATTCGTCTAAAAGAATTGAATGCGGGTTGACAAACTAAATATTAATTTAATTATACGATTGAGATTAAAATATACATTAAATACTGGAAAACAAGTTGAACTATCTAAACTACAGCGCTACAAAGATTATTATATAAATTTTTACAACTTTATTCAATACAGGATTTTATGTCAAGAACATTAATCAACCAATATTATATCAATATCGACCGAGCCCTTCAATACGGCAAATCCAAAAATGAAACTGCCGTAAGAAATTACTTCTGGATGCTTCTTAATCATTACGCAAAAGATAATAATTACGAGGTTATTCCCGAAGTTTCCACGATGGGAACGAAAGGCTCGAAGGTTTATCCTGACGGAATAGTTAAAAACCTGTGGGGATTGGATGTGGGGCTTTGGGAAAGCAAGGATGAGGCTGATGATATTAATGAAGAGATAGATAAGAAGATTAAAAAGGGTTACCCTCTCACAAACATTCTTTTTGAAGATACAAACACGGCGGTTCTTTTTCAAAGAGGTGAACGGGTTATGTCAGTTCCTGTTCGCAATGCGGATAATCTGGATACAATATTAAAACAGTTTTTTAATTTTAAGAGCGAGACTGTTTATAAGTTTGAAGATGCGATTGAAAAGTTTAAGGAAGATATTCCCACAATAATAGAGAAACTCCGCTCTAAGATTGAAGAAGTGGGCGATACAAACCCGAATTACATTTCTGTGCGTGATACTTTCTTAGCACTGTGCAAAGCTGAAATCAATCCCGAAATCACACTTGCCGATGTTCGCGAAATGATGATACAGCATTTGCTCACTTCTGACATATTTAATAAAATATTCGACGACCCTGATTTTCACAGGCATAATACGATAGCGGCTGAACTTGAAAAACTTATAGATATTCTATTTACTTATTCGGAAAGAAGAAATTTGCTTGGAAGCATTGAACATTATTACGACACTATAAACTCAACAGCCGCTGCAATTACAGACCATCACGAGAAGCAGAAGTTTCTGAAAGTATTATATGAAAACTTTTACAAGAGTTATAATCCAAAGGCAGCGGACAGGCTGGGAGTGGTTTACACTCCGAACGAAATTGTAAGGTTTATGATAGAAAGCACTAATCATCTTTTGTATAAACATTTCGGTAAAACTCTATCGGATAAGAGCGTTGACATACTCGACCCAGCGACGGGAACAGGTACATTCATTTCAGAGATAATTGAGAACACAATTCCAAAGCAAGACCTTGCTTATAAGTATAAGAATGAAATACACGCTAACGAGGTTGCTATACTCCCTTATTACATTGCGAGTTTAAACATTGAATACACGTATAAGCAAAAGATGGGATATTTTGAAGAGTTCTCGAATATATGTTTTGTTGATACACTTGATAATACACTACCAATGAGCTATGGTAAACAAACTAATGCTTTCAGCCTCACGAGCGAAAATACGGAAAGGATTAAAAAGCAAAACGATAGAAAGATTTCTGTGATAATCGGTAACCCGCCTTACAATGCAAACCAGAAAAATGAGAACGAAAACAATAAAAACAGAGAATATCATGAAATTGATAAAAGAATAAAAGAAACGTATATAAAGAACAGCACTGCACAGAAGACTAAACTGTATGATATGTATTCAAGATTTTTACGATGGGCAAGCGATAGAATAGATAAAAACGGAATAATTGCTTTTGTTTCAAATAGTTCTTTTATTGATTCGAGAACTTATGATGGATTTAGAAAAGTCATCTCACAGGAATTTAACGAAATTCATATAATTGATTTAAAAGGTAATGCACGAACAAGCGGTGAACGCAGAAAGCAAGAAGGGGGGAACATATTCAGTGATTTAATCCGTGTTGGTGTAGCAGTGTATTTTCTTGTTAAAAAAGATGGAGAACCAGGATTTAAAGTTTACTACAATGCTATAGAAGATTATGCAAAAGCAGAAGAAAAAAAGGAATATTTAAAATCACATAAATTGAAGGATATAGATTTTGCACATATAATCCCTGACAAGGATAATAATTGGATTAATCTAACCGAAAACAATTGGGAAGAACTTATTCCTGTTGCAAGCAGAGATGTAAAGTTAAGGAAAGACCAAAAAGCAATTTTTGAATTATATTCTTTAGGGGTTGTTACGGCAAGGGATGAATGGGTTTATGACGACAACTCAAAACGATTACAACAAAAGGTGAATTATCTAATAGATGTATATAATACTGATTTAAAAGAATTAAAAGGTAAATCTAAAACTGAAATAAAAGATGAAGTTAATTATGATATTAAATGGTCACGAGCTGTTAAAAATGATTTATTTAAAGGGAAGGACTATAAGTTTAATAAAGAACTAATTGTAGATAGTCTATATAGACCATATAATAAAAGAAAACTGTATTTTAGTAAAGAGTTAAATGAAATGCAGTATCAGTTAAATAATGTTTTTAAAGAAGAAGATAATATTGTAATCTGTCATTCAGGAACATCTACTTCAAAACCATTTTCAACATTAATGACAAATACCAGATACTGTTATGACTTGCTTGAGAAGACACAATGCCTTCCTCTTTATAGATATGATTCAACAAATAAACGAATAGATAATATTACAGACTGGGGATTAGAGCAATTTCAAAATCATTACGAAGACAAGAAAATAAAGAAGGAAGATATATTTCATTATGTGTATGCCGTACTTCATAATCCTGAGTACAGAGAGAAATACGAAATTAATTTAAAACGTGAGTTTCCAAGAATACCGTTTTATGATAATTTTAAGAAATGGTGTGACAGAGGAAAAAGGCTGATGGACTTGCACATAAACTTTGAGAGTGCGGAACCATACAAACTAAAATTAATAACGAGCGAAACGAAGGCTGAGCATTTAAAAGAAAAGAAGAAATTAATTGAGGAAGTGAAAGAGTCTGATGCACTGCCTACCTACAAACCAAAGGTAAAGACAAAACTGACTGCAAACAAAGAAAACGGAACGATAGAGATTGACGAACTGACTACCCTCGCGGGAATTCCAAAAGAAGCGTGGGATTACAAGCTGGGGAACCGTTCGGCTCTGGAATGGATACTCGACCAGTATAAAGAAAAGAAACCGAAAGACCCGACAATACGAGAGAAATTCAACACGTACAAGTTTGCGGATTACAAGGAAAAGGTAATAGATTTGCTGATGAGAGTCTGCACGGTGAGTGTGGAAACGATGAAGATAGTGAAGGAAATGGAGAAAGAGAAAATTTATAGTTAATTATAAAATTTAAATAAATTATTATGAAACTCTGGAGATTCGGTTAAATTGACAAAACATGGGAATATTTCGTAAAAGAAAGCTTTCCTTTAATTGGATGGATTCAGATTATGATTTTATCTTGTGATTACCTATTTATCTTCTTCTATACTTCCCCAAACACCTCTCCACAAAATCAACCATACGTTTTCCTTTAACATGAAAACTGAAATCCTCAAAGCATGATAAAAAGTCACAAATAGCATAAGTCCTTAACTCTTTTTTAACAGACAATAAATTAAACACGTAGTGAATATCATCAACATTCATCATAATATATCTTTTGGGGATATTAAAAAATGTTTTAATGTTAAACTTGGGAGGAGGAAATTCAGTCTTGCAACCAAAGTGTATTTTGTCTTTGCTGTATACCCTGATGTAAGGAGCAAATAAGTCTTTTCTCAGTGCATTAGTAAAATAACAAACAGCACAATCGTAAAAGTCAAAAGTTTCTACATAATAGGGGAGTATGATTTCTTCTTCCACTACACTAAATAACTCGGTTTCTAATATGTTCTCCTCTTTAGATAGGCTTTCAAATACAGATGTTACTTTACGGCTGGTGAAGATTGATTCGAATGTTGGATCTCCGGCAAATTCCATAACACTTTCCTTTCGTTTAATTAATAAACGTATTAATAAATTTCTATTAAACGAAATTATTGGAGGAAATAAATTACCGTTACTTTTTCACATATGCATTTAACCCTATCACTACAGGTTTCCCGCCAATAACACAATCCGTGGCGATGAGATAATATTGATCTTGGGCATTTCAAATCACCTTCCTAAAATATAATGATCTAATTTGTCCAATTCCAACTGAAGCATAACAGTATTGTTTTGTATAGAACTATCGTTGGGGAGGGCTTGTGCAAAGGGATTCAAAATACTCATCCAACCCAAAGGTTAGATACATTTATAAGAACGAAATTACCAAATTATACGTCTATCCGGAATTGCACAAAACTGCAGTTAGCTTTCTATCCGTTATTTTGAGTATAAGTTACCTTCGGCTATATTCCCTTTTTCATCGTGTATCCAATAATTGATATTTACAATTTCCCATTTGTTATAGTCATTCCGTTTTAACAATTTCGACCAATTATTTTTGTCTTCAAAATTTATTTGCGCTTTTTCAGCTGATACTAATGCTATGCATCGTCTTTTCTGGGTAATAATACTCTTGATACTGTCCCAATTATGCTTGTATTTTTTATTTCCATTCACCAAATTAGACATATATAACAGACCAAATTTAACATCTGCAAAATTATCAATATATTTGTTTAATGAATCCAATTTTAACTTATATTTTATAACACTTGTTTCAACTTCTACTGGTATTAACGGTTTTGAAGCTTTACATAATAGAAGGTCGGAATTATTCTGACCTTTTCTACCACTTTCTTGTTTAATAATTGGCGAAGGTGCTCCGTCTAAAACAGAGTTTTCTTTTGCAAGAGATATCCACTCGTATGATAAAAATCCAATTATCGAACTATGAGCACAACCATAAATTCTATTTAGATTATTCCATTTAAATCTTTTAAGTGTATCACTAATTTCCTTTGAAGTCATAATTAATATTTATTATAAGAATATTATTATAGTATGTTGTCCTTGATTGTTACTTCCAATGAATGCTTCTAATATTGCTATATAAAAACGAAAGAATTAATTAAAATTATCAAGTATATTTTTGTAATAAGATACCCCGCTGCTTGAGGCAGGGATCGTCATTATAAGAATTTTGAAAGTGCCGATTTCTCCTTTTCGAGCAGAGTAAAAGCCTCTCTGATAAACTCATTTGCTTTAGAATCATCTTCAAGAGCCATTTGGAACCTATCGTATGTTTTTGCAATCTTACTTCCAAAATACCATGCACCTTTATTGAATTCAATTGGGCAAATATCATTATCACAACATATTTTTACAATTTCATCTTGTATTCTTTTTCTATCCTTTTCTAATTTTATTAACTCAGTTGTACTTTCTTTTTTATTAAAGATTATTTTATATGCCTGAGCTATCCAAGTATCAATCGGCATTAATAGAGAAAAATCGTTTTGCTTGTCATATCTAATTCCTTTCAAATAAGCAATATCCCTTAGATATAAAGATGCAATCTTTGGCCCTATACCTCTAATTTTTAAAAGCTTATTATATGCAATTTTAATCTCATTATTTTCCAATTTGCTTGAGCACCAAGAAGATAGATTATTTGTGCTCGCTTCCTTTTTTAATATTTGTAAGATTTGCAATACACTACACTTTCTATTTTTCTCACAAATACCCTTGTTATAAAAGAGATTTCTCTCTCTATTTAATCCTTTATCCTTTTCATCGCCATCATACTTCTTATTAGAAGAACCAATTAAGTTGTTTTTCTCTTTTAATTTTCGAAATTCTTTCCAAAGATTCTTAAAGTCCTTTTCTTTAAAGTCTCTATTTTCATTAAAATTGTCTATTGCCTTTTCTAATGCTTCTTTAGCCATGTATTTAAATGCAGGAGCAGAGCCAGATCTTTCAAAAGCATATTTCAAAAAAAATTTTAACGCTGACTCTGGACATTTAAATTGTTTCATAGAGTCTTCATCAGTAAATATTGTAGCAGGAACTCTGTGAATATTAGCAAGGAATGTTAATTTGTCTAATATTAATTTGTCTTTGAGTGTTTTCATATTTGATTACTTGGTTGATTATTTGGTTTATCAAATGTATAAAAAATAACGTTTAAATATAATACTATATATTATCTCTTTATAATTCCGTCAACTCGCTAAAACAAAATGAATCTGTACCGTAAAAGTACTTTTCATGTAACGGTTATATAAGGCACATTCCATTTATATTCATTTAATGTTAATCAAATATAAGAATAACATAAAGACAGAATATGTCCACGTAGAAGGATTACATTTATGAAAAATAGGAGTATAAATTAATGAAACTAGCAGAAGCATTAATAAAGAGAGGTAATTCTCAGAAGCGAATTGAAGTCCTGAGGGATAAATTACTCAGGTATGCGAAAGTGCAGGAGGGAGATAAACCTGTAGAAAATCCTGACGATATTTATAAAGTATTGAAGGATTGTTTTAATGAACTGACTGAATTAGTTCAGAAGATCAATAAGACAAATGCAAAGGTTCTGTTTGATGATATACGAACAATTGCGGAAATTCTGGCGTACAGGGATGTTTTGATACAAAAGTATAACCTAACAACCAAATTGATTTTCTCAGCAACTGATATTGGTGCTCAATTCAGTTAGCGTTAATATATTTGCACTGATAAAAGACCATAAACACTTATCAGAACTTTTTAAAAATATTGTTAATGAAAATAATTGTATCAATTTAAAGAAAGGAAAAACTTATTTTTGAAAATGGAATATGCATCTAATATATTAACTCCACTTTTTGGAGCAGTTATTGGTGACGTAATCGGTTCTGTTTTTGAATGGAATAATGTAAAGTCAACGGAGTTTGATTTGTTTTGTGATAAATCGGATTTTACAGACGATACAGTTCTATCGATTGCCGTTGCTGATTGTTTGTTAAACGGAAAAGATTATACAAAGACTTATCAAGAATACGGAAGAAAATACCCAAACAGAGGTTACGGAGGATATTTTAATCAGTGGTTAAATTCAGAAGACCTTAAACCATATAATAGTTGGGGAAATGGTTCTGCCATGAGAGTCAGCGCTTGCGGTTGTTTTTACGATACGCTTGAAGATACTCTTGCCGAGGCTAAGAGGAGTGCCCTGCCGACACATAATCACAGAGAGGGAATAAAAGGTGCTCAGTCAACTGCCGCAGCAATATTTCTTGCAAGAACCGGCTCCGGTAAAGATGAAATTAAGCAGTATATACAAGACACCTTTCGTTATGATTTAGAAAGAAAGATTAAAGATATCAGAGAAGTTTATGTCTTTGATGAAAGTTGTCAGGGATCTGTACCTGAAGCAATAATCGCATTCCTTGAAAGCACAGACTTTGAAAATGCAATACGACTTGCAATATCAATTGGCGGAGACAGTGATACAATAGCGGCAATCACAGGCGGAATAGCACTCGCATACTACAAAAAACTATCTGCTGAAATTGCAAACAAGGTCTGGAGTTTATTACCAAAGGAATTCAAAGAAATTATTATGCAATTTAATTTATTATAAGAAATTCTTGAGATTTTAAAATGGTGAATTTGGGGATCCACCTCCGCTGAATTTGAATGATAACCGGTTATTTATAATTTCATTCTCTTATTTGTACTTTTCGGGAATGCATTAACAGCATCTATCCCAAACACGTCGGATAAAGCTTCGCCGGTGTATAGTTTTTTTGCTGCAGCAATGTGTGCAGGTGCGTGGATGAGAAAGTTCATAAGTATTACTGATATCTCATCTTCTGAAAAATTACCAGGATTTTTGTAATATGAAACGAGCTCCATAAATTCAAATATCCAGTCACGCATGTGAAATACGATATCCCTTGCCTTCTTTTTGGAGAACTTCTTTCCGTTTATTTTGGAATTGAGCAATGAGTTTTCCATTTTGTTAAATACAATTTGTGACGAAATACGAGTTGAAATATCTTTAGATACTTTATCACTTACTTTTTTCCTCACATCATTCCTATACTTTAACTCCTCTGATATTTTTGTCATTTACAGTATTATTTAATTACTTAACTTGAGTTTGTTATTTCCCAAAACCAAAACTACGGACGGTTTCTGCCTGTGATTTATAAAACCCTTTATAGTTTCTGTTAAGATATTTCATCAAGTCATCGAATGAAAAGCTTGGATTCATTTCGAACATAATCTTTATCTGCTGCTCTCCCTGTTCTTCACCGTCCCATATATGCACACATCAATATCAACCCAAACAAAATCAGTAACGCAAGCGGGAATAGCAGACACCCAATCGATACATTCTGCATAATAAGGAATCTCTTTGCCAGTCTTTCTGTATTTTCACCCATTTTCTTTCCTCCCTTATTTTCCAAAACCAAAACTACGGTCGGTTTCTACCTGTGATTTATAAAACCCTTTATAGTTTCTGTTAAGATATTTCATCAAGTCATCGAATGAAAAGTTAGGATTCAATTCGAACATAATCTTTATCTGCTTGATTAAATTAACTATGTATGCACCAGATACTTTTTTACCTTCCATAAAGTTCATCACTTCATCAGTGAATAGGTTCAAGATTTTCTCTTCTTTGGTATGATTCATAATTAAATCCATATAGAACTTTCTTTCAAAGTCGCCAAAGTCGATTATTTCATCAAACCTGCCGGGACGCGAAGCTGCCATATCGACGAGCTTCTTATCGTTAGTGGTTGCAACAAGGAAGAATTTATTCTGCATTATGCCGTCAAGCATTGTTAGAAACTTGTTAAGGTTTCTCTTTCCGTATCCTTCATCCCTTTTGCCGAATATTAAATCAATATCATCTACACAAACGAGTACCGGAGAAAACAACTTTGCAAATTCAAATACGAGCCAGTCTGCACCGCTCATATCCTTTGGAATGACGACGCACCCGTTCGGAGAGCATCTGCTTATTATAGAACGGATAATCTCTGTTTTGCCAAGACCGGGTTTACCTGACAGAAGATATCGCAAAGGCGTTTCGTGCTTTTCGAAGTTATTAAAAGTATAAATGAACCTTTCAATGTCGGATTTAATTTCATCTTTGAGAAAAATATTTTTGATATCACTTTCGGGAGGTTTAATAAAATTTACATTAAGATGACTAACTGCTTCACGTTCGTTATTAAATAAACTGATTTCACAGCATCCCCTTTTAAAAGCGGATGTATAATGAAATGCCAGTCTAAGAAGTTCGTGACCTATTCTTTCGTTTGGAATATGGTCTTTGGGGTATGAAAAATTTAAGCAGTAATGCATAAACCTTGACCTGTCAATTTCTGTGTACATATTAAGAAGATACATAACACCACTACATTCAAATTCACACGTTATATTGTCCAAACCGATTTCCAGTATGGTGGTATTATCTAAATATGAGACAACATTCATATAACCATCACTGCTATGAGAAAATAACCGGTTTACTTTAATTTCGGGAATTGCGATTTTTTCCTCATAAACATTCTGCAACAATTTCAGAATTTCTTTGAAATAGAACTTATTAAACTCATAGTTAATCCTTTTGGTAGAATAATCAATCCTATTACCGAAGTGAACCTTCCCGTTTCCGTTCACGTACGCCTCGCTATTTGCTTTGTTTTCCATATAATGATTTATTTTATACAAATATACGAGGATGGGGTGGACAAGGCGTGTCCTAGTATAAGCAATATTTAATATCAGCGATTATTAGGTCTTGTATTCCTCAATATTTTTTATAATTTTAATGCTTATTAAGGCTTTACTTAATTAGCATTATTTAGTAAAAATGGGTTTCTTAAAGTACTTCAAAAGGGAAATATTAAAAGAATTAACATGTCAATATAATGTATTTGAAAGGGACGATGACAAGGGTTCTAAAATATTTCTACAATTAATAAAAGAATATCGTGAAAAATATTTAACTTTTGCTGAGAATAACAAACTAAATCACAGTAGTTTCGGTGGAATTCTAATAGAATGGATTTTTAAGTTTGCCTTAGATGTTTGTGTAGAGAATCTTAATAAATCAGACAAAATCGAAATTATTAACAAATACCAACTTGACTGTCCTTGGAAAACAAAAGGACATAAAAAAGTAAATATTGATTTATTAATAAAAGTTAAAAATAGCAACATATTACTTATGTGCGCAGAAATGAAAACTAATTTTGAGGACGGATTTGAAAAATATTTTGTTGAACAAGAGAATATTAGTAAAATCGAAAGCATAAAGTATCAGAAGTTTAAATATCATTATATTTCCTTAAGTCGAATGCCCCCGAAATTCTCAACTAGAGAAGAGCTAAGAAATAAAATAGAAACTTTAAATAAAAATTCACAACTCTGGATTTTACAGATTATCAATACTCAGGAAGCTGAATTTAGTGAAGATTTAATTAAAGCTTGTTCAGGAATGTTGAACTCTTTTTATAGTGTAATAAAGGATTACAAATAATTCTTTAGCGCCCCCTTCAGCTCCTTTATCACTTCCTCTCTGAACTCTTTGGGACTTATCACCTCGCAGTCTCTTCCAAGCGAAAGCACGAAGAAGGTTAATTCTGTTAAATTGTTTACCTTGTATTCCAGAATAATCGAACCGTCTTTCTGATCAGTGATTTTCTCCGAACTGTGCCCTTTCTTTTCCTTTACATACCTGACGGATTCATTCATTATCTTCAGTTTAACATTGTAGAGTTTATCGCTCTCAAAGATCCCGAAACTGTTTTCAAAATACTTTTCTATGCTGAAATCATCAGGAACGTTAAAATATTGGTTTGTTAATTTAATTTCCTTGATACGGCTTACTGCAAACACTTTTATTCTCTTAGCTTTATGGCAGTAACCTATTATATACCAGTTACCGTTAAAGTTTTTCAGATGATATATATCTATTAATCTCTCAGAAACAGCACCGCTGTAACCGGTCAAATAAGTCATCCTGCATCTTATGGTTTCCCTAAGTGCCCGCTCGCATACGTTCATCACTTCTTCAGATACATACCTCACCGGTCCCACATAAAAACTGAGTATTTTATCAATGTCATTTATATTAACAGAAAGCTTCCCCTCAAATATATTCTCAATCTTCCTGTAAAAATTCTTGAAATACTTGCTGTATGGCGTATTCTTGTACTGCTCCAGTACCTTCTCCGTTACGGCAACAGCCAGAAAATCGCTCGCATCAACCGTCAGCGGGTTCAGATTGAATCCGTCATCTGTATAATAGAATCCTTTGCGCAGCTTATCAAACTCAATCGGAGCGTTATGCTCAAACTTCATGTATTCGATATCCCTCTGTATCGTCTTAGTGGATACCTCTAGACTTCTCGCCAACCTCTCCTTATTCGGAAACCTTCCGTCTTTTATCTCCCTGTTTATCTTTGAAATTCTTCTCAGCAGGTCTTTACCTACCACCGCTTTATTTTGTTTTGCCATAATTGTACCGAGGTTTATGTTCATATTAAAATTATGCATTCAATTAACAAAAATAAACACCTTACAGGGACATAACTTGTCTCTTATTAATTTTCATATTATGAGCAGACAAATAAAAGCAATTAATGTACAATGAAACATCGCAAAAGGTGGATATACAAAATAAACAACCACGAAAGAAACAAATGGAGGAGTTGGTCAATGGAAAAAGATGGTTTAAGGTTGAATACTTTCTTTTCCTTTTCGTTCTTTTATGCGGCAGAACGATTCGAAGTGAGAATAATGTCGATGTTTGTAAAAACTACTCGAAGTTTGGTGTTTTGCGGCTCTAAAATGACAGAGGAAATGTTTTTGCAGCAAATGGATACCGCACCTGACTATAAAGTAATAGGATACAGAAAAGTCGATTTGGATGAAATCATAACGACAGAGTGGTTTCCTTCATTTATGGAAGGATTTAACGACCCTGTATTTAACAAAGAGCAATTATATTATGATATAAAACAACCTTTTGCATATTACGTAGTTTACGACCTGAAAGAACATTCACCCAAGGATTATGGACATAACAGATTCAGGTTGTTTTATATATGCGGAGAAACAGTCAGTACGTATCAGGCATTGTATTATTCGAATAAGAGTTATCCGGAATTTATTGCAAGAATTTATAATAGATATAACAGCAGGTACGAACTATTGACCGATGAAGGCGAACAACTTCATAATGCTGTAATAATTAATCCTTACGGTAAACCTAAAATTGTTCTTATAGGAGGTGGTGACAATGCAAGGAACAACCACGATATTCCGGTTTGGGAAGAATACATGCTTTACTCCGAGTTTATGATGAATCATGGTATTCACATCGATGATAATATTGTTGTATGGAAAAGGACGCGATCTTTTATTAATCAACTAAATATTTAAAATATTTCTCTCATATATTTATTTATTAGTGCAACGCAACCATCTTGGTTGCGGTCTGTTATATAAGAAATGTTCAATTATAACATTTGTGAATTACATAAAAACTTTATCATTCTAATAATCCTTATGCGCCTTTTCCTTCGTTGTCTTCTTTCTCCACTTTCCGTTTTTCAATAATTTTCTCGTTGTCTTAAAAAGGTAATTGTCTTTAATTTCCTGTTCCTCTATTAAAACAACCGCAGGAGAATTATTCACCACCTTATACTCTTTATATGCAGTATAGCAGCATCCGCCTTTTTCATATACAGCTATTATTTTCCTTTTTCTGTCAACGTCGAACATCCCCAGATAATACCTTGCAAGATTAGTAAACCCCTTGCTGTGAACTATCTTACGGTTTAATATCAGATATACCGTGTATGAAGGGGTAAAATATTTATTACAAGCCCCGTCCAGAAAAGCAAAGTCCTTTATTCCGTCAAAATTAAAGTCTTCATATATTATAACGTCTTGCTCTCCGTACATTATCTTAATATTCGTGTCCGGTTTGCTGCTAGATATCCCCCAGTTTATTGTGCTGGATTTAACACTTAAAAGCTTTCTATTGTTTTTCTTGCTGTATATCTCAGCCTTTCCGGGTGCGTTATATTCTCCTGCATCATATACTGTAACTTTCCCGTAGTAATAATCTGAAAAGTTGTCTACTATAAATTCTTTTGTTGTGACTTTTCTTCCCCGGCTCCTTTCATCCTCATCTGCAGTATCAATCGAATCCATTATTCTTGTATTATTCTTTGTCGAATCAGCCGCTGTCATCTGGTTTTCCTGAACTGAATAATATCTTTCCTGTGGTGTAAAGATTACCCACACTGCAATAGATATTATTACAGCCGCAGAAATCAATATTGTTCGTATATTCTTTGTCTTTAACAAGTTTTAGGGATTATCATTTTTAATCGCTTAATCTTTCCATGGACTTTCATCTGTCTTAATACCAAGCGGATTTCCCACGGCTTCATAATTAGGGGAGTACACCATTTTGGAATTTTTATAGGCAAACTTGTATGTGTGATACTCGTCTCGTTCATTTCTATATCCTGCTTTTCTTTTATGTGTTACCGCAAAGTAATAAAATTTATTGCCTGTATCATTGTATCTTTCGTTTCCAACATCCCAGGTACCCCCTTGATTTTGCGTCCACTTTCCGTTTTTGGGTTCGGCCATAAAATAATCAAAACTACCGTCGTTTTTAATTACATATTTGTACCATACTTCTCCCATAATAAATTGCCATGTCCCGATTGCATTCTTTCTTGCGTCCTCAGGTGAATCTATTGTGGTTTTCTCTGCTTCTTTTTTAACCTCTTTCCTTTCTACCGTTTTTTTGCTTGTATCACCGCAGCTGTAAATCACCAGCATTAACACTATTACAACTAATAAGTTTTTCATATTATTAATGTTAATTTAATACTTTACAAATATAAAATTATTACAGGGACATTTAACGTCTTGCTGTTTTTATTATTTTTATTGCTTTTACTCGTACTCGTGTTCTTATAAATAACTGTTTTCATACATGAAATATAATAAGAAAATAGTAGCTCCTCGTTTCCGTCATCGGCACTGCTTACGAATGGAATAACGTAAAACTTTCCAAATATAAAACCACTCTTCTAAAATAAATACCTTACAGAGACATCCTTTGTCACCCTGCCCTTCTTATTTTTGCTCCATGGATACTGTTGAAAACAAAATTATAAGAGCGTTCCCTCTTGAAGAACTAAACGTTATTCTGGGTGGTATAAGAGAAAGAACAATTTACAACTTCTATCTAAACATATTAGATACCGAAGAAACCGATGAATCATTAAAATTTTTAACAGATATAGGTTTTCCGCAATTAAATTACCGGGTTGTTGCCAAGATCATGTTCAGAAAGCTTGCTGATTCTTTCGGCATCACAAAACTTGATAAAAATCTTCATCTTATAAATTACCCAAGGATTCTAAAGGAGGTGTACAGGTATTTCAGGAATATTGAGGTTGCTATTGATAGTGTTTACAAAAATAACAACGATATATATGAATTCCTTGAATACTTTAACAATAATCCAATCATCAGGGAAACACAGGAAAAGATTGCCGGAGTTATCGATAATAACGGCAGTATAATTAATTTCAGCATAATGGATAATGAATCCATTGATGATTTAATCGGAGCGGACAATCCGAAAGACTTTAAAACTATAGATATTATCGTTAATGCAAACAATATTCTTTTCAACTATTATTTCCTGATACATGAAAAAAGATTCCATACATGGTATTATCCTTTTGAACATTTAAAAGAAAAAGACCCCAAGAATATGATTCTTAATAGGTGGGCTCTGCTTTTAAAAGCAATTGATTTTGACGTGGAACCAAACGATGAAAACCCTGAAATGACAAAACGTTTTATAACACGTCATTATTCATTTACAAAAAGATATGATATTCTCAACGAAGAGTTTGAACAACAACACAAATAAAATGTTTCAAAAACTAAATATTAAACACATGGACAACACAACCAATCACTACCGCAGCTACATCATCTTTGCACTTATCCTCTCTCTCGGTTTCATCATCGGTGCCGTTATTATGTCAGGCACATGGAAGAAAGTCGCAAGCAGCAATGTCACAATTGCTGTAACCGGCTCAGCATCTAAACAGATAAAGTCAGACCTTGGTATCTGGTCGGGTTCTTTTTCTGCTGATGCTCCGTCAATGAAGGAGGCCTATGCAAAACTTCAGGAAACAAACACTAAGGTGAAAAATTACTTGATTTCATTCGGATTTCCTGAGGATAAACTGATGTTTTCTTCCATCACTACAAAAACGCTTTATGAAGGAAAGACAGGTAATCCGTTTGATGGATTTGGTCTTGAAAAAAGCTCATCGGATAAAACCAGAGGGTTTAGTTTGTCACAGAATATTAAAGTCGAATCAAATGACGTTGATAAAATCGACCTTCTTTCAAGAACAGTGACAGAGCTCATCGATCAGGGAATCGACATTAACTCAGAAGAACCTTCATTTCTTTATACAAAACTCAGCGACCTGAAAATTGAAATGATAGGTCTTGCTTCGCAGGATGCAAAAATTCGTTCAGAGCAGATAGCAAAAGCAACAGGCAATAGCGTCGGCGATGTCCGCTCATCAAAAACAGGAGTCATGCAGATAAATGCAAAAAATTCAACTGAAGTATCCGATTACGGTATCAATGACACACGTTCGCTTGAAAAGACCATAACCGCTGTTGTTAATGTTACATTTGCCATAGAGTGATAACCGTTAATTGAACAAAACATCTCCTTCTTTTGAGAAGGAGGGGTGTTCTTATTTACATTATTAAGCTTTCATTATCAGGGACACTATTTGTCTTGTCAACGTTAGTATAATCTTATTTAAATTAAAGCCATGACACAACAGAATTTATTAGCATTGGTATATCCTTACGGTATATTAAACAGATACATGAAATTTTATGATGAATTTCTGAGGGACTATATATTCAAATTACAGGATGAAATCCGAATTATAATTATTGTATGCAGCATTCAGTCTGAACAGTTAATAAAAGATAAATTTCCAGAAAATAATTATGAAACATTGGTTATTCCGGAAGCCGTTGATATATGGATTCGGGACTGGGCTCCTTTGCCGTTAAATACCGGTAACAGAGAATTTACATATCTTAAACCTGATTTCACAACCGGATATTACAACGGTTCGTATAAAAGCTATATTCCAAAACTTAATAAAGCAGGCAGCAAACTTGCTGAGTATCTTGGCATTAAAACGATCCCTCTTCCTCTTAAATCCGATGGGGGTAACTTTGCTTACAACGGAAAGGATACAGTAATATTAACAAACAGAATAATTTCAAATAACGATTCTTTTTCTATCGGGGAGATAGAAAGTTCTTTCAAACAGATTCCCGGAGTTGAAAAAGTCATATTCATTCCCGTAGAACCTGGAGATGTAACAGGACACACAGACGGTACAGTTCGTTTTATCGATGAAGAAACTGTTGTCATAGCAGCTTACCTCAAAAAGTATTCAAGTGAAAATCTCTATACCTTTAATCTTACTAAAGAATTAAACAAACAGCTTGGAAATAATTATAAGATTATACAAATTGAAAATGAAATCATAAGTGATGAAAGCTCAAGAGCAGTAACACCATCAGCAACAGGAAACTATATCAACTTTCTGAAACTCGGCAGTAAGATTTATCTTCCCCAGTACGGAATATATCAAGATTTAACAGCTTATAAAACTCTGAAATACGAACTCCCTGCATGTGAAATAATCCGCGTTAACATAAAAGACATCCGCCAGATCTCAAAAGACGGCGGAGTATTGAATTGTGTAACGTGGAATTTTTGAAATCAACATATCTTTTTGCTATTTCAATCTATTTTTTAACATAGTTCCAATAGCTAATCCTATACTCTTAAATTCATCACCAAAAAATTCATCCGTTTTTGCATTATTACACCAATAACAACAAGCAACTGTATTATCTTTGGAGTATTCCCAATTAGGTATTTTTCTATCAAGTTCAAGACTCTTTCCCCTTGTATACCTTTTTCCATATATTTTTTCTTTTTCGAACAGTTTTTTTATTTCATCTAAACTGATTTTACAATATTCACATTCATTTTGCTTTAGCAGTTCTCCAAATTTGTCTTTAGGAAATAATGTTTCTTTATATTTTACCTCGTAGTCTTTGTAAAGATTTTCAATTTTTTCTTCATTAACTTCACACCAATTCCCAATCATGGAATCTATTTTTATGTTTTTTAATGAATTGTTAGAAAATGAAAAACCATATTCTTGACATTTTACAACTAAGTTTGTCTTTATGTATTCTTCTTTTGTTTCCATATTTATAAAGTAATCTTCATCAAAATTAATGTTTTTCACGTTTGGCCCATTTGCTAAATTAAACAAATATAATTCAAGCCTTGCATTAAAACTCTCAAGTTTTTTTTGGTCGTATTTGTCATTATATTTTAAATCTAATATTTTTTCCATAATATTTTATAATTTGCAATTCTCTAAATAAGGTTATTTTATGAATTCAAGCACATTTTAATAAAAGTAAATTTATCGGTTGATATTTTGATGTTATCGATATAAAATTTTCCACTACCTATTAACCAAAACACTTTATCAACTTTATAAGGAAGTTCATCAATTGATTTTGCAAATTTTATTACATCTCTAAAAACTTCAAAGTCATTAGCGTTTTCATTAGATAATTGTAATCCTTTAAATATATCTTTTATGTGAACGTCGGGCTTTATAAATTCAGGGGAAATGTTTTCTTTAACAAAATCGCAAGCTAAAGCAAATTGAAAACCAAACAGTTCCTCTTTCATTAACAACGGTAAAGACATCCTTATATCAATATTATTTGAAGAAATAAATTCGTTCACGTAACTATTGAACGATTTAATAGTAGAATATTTGTTTAAATAATTTGCTACTGATAAAACCGATTTACAATAAATAACCCAGTAATTATGTTTATTGTCTATTTGCATTCTACTTGTTGGCTTGAGCTCTCTTTTAATTTTATCAAATAATTTTTCCCAATGATTATACTCTTTAAAAACTTTTTCTGGATTAAATTCAAAAAGAATGTTTTTTAATTTATCAATGTCTCCAATTGAGTTGGGCATTCCTCTTCTGTTACTGGCATGTTCAAGCAATTTTTTATATAATTCGGGGATAGACTTGGTAGTTCCGGGAAACTCGCATTGCCTTTGTAATATGTCAGGTGTAATTTTATTAAAAGAAAGCAAATAGTTTTGTGCTTTTTCGAAAATCTTTCGATTCGTCATATAAGTTGGGTTTAATTATTATAAACTTCCTTCAATTATTTTATTAATGTTCTAAACAAATGTTTATACTGATTGTATGCTAATTAATTAATAGTGATAAAATCGGTAATCTTAAAATATACAAAAAATCACAAATAATTTGTTACATTTCATTAAAGCAAGAAAAAGATGATATACACTCAATTTATTAAAAATAGTTAATAATAATAGAAAAGATAATCCTTTAATTAATCTTAAAAGATTATGACCGTCTAAAATATATAATAGTTTCTGAAATTGACACCATAGCATGAACCCCCTCCTCCTTTATCGCTATCGCATCAACGTCGTTTAATACTTAATATACCACTAACACAATAAATGAAATCACAATGGGCGTATGGAATATCCTCACCCGCTTATTCTTATAATCCTTTTACGCCTTTTCCTTTGTTGTCTTTTTACTCCACTTTCCGTTATTTAATAATCTTTTCGTTGTCTTAAAAAAGTAATTGTCTTTAGTTTCCTCTTCTTGTATAAAAACAATCACAGGAGAATTATTAATTACCTTATACTCTTTGTATTCATTATAGCAGTATCCGCTTTTATTATAAACGGATAATATTTTCCTTTCCCTGTCAACGTCGAACATTCCCAAATTCTGTCTGACTAGGTTTGTTAACTTTTTGCTGTAAACTATCTTGCGGTTTAACGTCAGGTACACTGTGTATGAGGGAGTACAGTATTTGTTGTAATCTCCATCCAGAAAAGCAAAATCTTTTATCCCGTCAAAATTGAAATCCTCACAAACTATAACATCTTGCTCACCGTACTTTATCTTATTATTCGAATTCGGTTTGCTGCTAAATAGTCCCGCGGTTATAGTGCTGGATTTGATACATATAAGTTTTCTATCGTTTTTCTTTCTGTATATCTCAGCCTTTCCCGGCGCGTAAAATTCACCGGCATCAAATACTGTGACTTTCCCGTAGTAACATACTGAAAAGTCATCAATTGTGTATATCTTGGTTGTGACCTTTCTTGCCCGATTTCTATCTACCTCATCTTCATAATCAATCGAATCTATGTTTCTTGTTTTATTCTTTGTTGTATCAATCACTGTCATCTTGTGTTCCTGAACAGGGTCTTTTCTTTTCTGTGGTGTATAGATTACCCACACTGCAATAGATATAATTACGGCTGCAGAAACCAATAAAGCTATTTCGTTCTTTGTCTTTAACAAATTTTAATAGTTAAATCTTACCAAAATCTCCGGTATGATTTTATCTTTACTTATTTATAATAAGTTAATAACGATAATAAATAAAACCACTATCGATATTAACACAAAATAGAGTGTGTTGTCCTTCATTATATTATTATTTAAATTATTATTTATTACCATTTCAGCGTTTTCCAATAAATCAAAATGCTCCCGACTTCAGTTTTTCATATCAGTCTGATTCAATACTCATTAATAATATACTACAACTCTTCACATATTCGGAAAAAATATTCCCTCATTACAAACTTTTTCTGATCTAAACTCATCAGACCTACAAATTAATTTGAATTTTTAAACATATATTATTTGAAATTTCCTCCACCCCCGCATACACCACCACCTCCTTTATCGCAATCGCATCAGCTATATTCCATACATAAAACCCCACGGCAGCAATAAATGAAATCACGCTGAATGTATTATATGCCCTCGCCTGCTCATTGTAGAAATCCCTTCTTTGCTGTGTTCTCGAACTTTGCGCATCCTTCGAGGCATTGTTGCTCAGCTCATTCATCACAAACCCCGATATAAGCGAACCTGCTGTCAAAGTCAAAAACGCTGCTCCCTTTATCTTGCTCCCCCTGCTGAACTGCCCCCATCCCGGTATCACGGCTGATTTTATCATGTTAGTTATAGGCGAGGGCATGTCCAGAGGGTTTGTTTTGGGAACGGATACTAAAACCCATGATTCATAATATCCCTGATTGTATTCTGAATATGTCTCTACAAGCTTCAGTCCTTTTATTGTCTTCGATTCGCCTGTAATGTTTACCTCTCTGACAGTCTTCAGTATTATGTTCATTTCTGCATCTGCATCAAATCCTCTCTGCTCATAACCCGTGCTGTCATGCTCGGTAAAATCGGCTGTTATCTTTCCGGTTTTTACTATTGATACAACAGCGTCTTCATTCGCAAGAGATACTGATTCAGCTCTCGATGTTTTGCTAACACCTTTTCCTGTATAGTAATCATGTATATATCCCTTTGGGGTTTTCCCAATCCATTCGGGAACCTGCCCTGCAAGCTCTAAGCTGAACATCAATACTAAGACTGTTAATGCAATCTTCATTTTCCGTTATTCAGGTCTTCAATTAGTTTCTCCGCAACATCCTCAACTGTCTTCTTGTTGTCGTCACGTGCTCTTTTCTTCATGCTCTCAAAAGCACCAGTTAGCGATTTATTAAAATCACCCCTTGTAATCCTAACCCTTGAATAACAGTCATAGTAATACGTTTCCCCGTAAGGAGTATCAACTTTTACCTTCTCCCAGTAAGTTTCCGGATTTTCAACATTAGCAACCGTGTATGTCTGCGAAATCCAAGCTACCGCAAACTCGCTGTATTTCTCCACATCGCCTTCCTCTACGTTCGAACCTCTTAATACCTGCGAAGATTGTGTCTTTACATCATTAATCATCATATTAAGCAGTTTTCTCATCCCGTCTGCATATGCCTGATTCATGCCGAAAGCCCTGTCCTTTGCTTTCGTCATTTCACCCGTTACTAAAACGTACTGGTTATCCTTTGTGGTCGGTTTGTAAATCCAGTCAGGTCTTGAACCGCTGCTTTCAACCCTGTTTTCCTCTCCAACGCTACCGCTGCATGAGTAAATTACCGCCGCTGCTATGATTACAGTTAATAATTTAAATGTGTTTTTCATGATTCTATAATTTTATGTTTATAAAATGTTAATTATATTTTAAAACTGTTCCGCTTTCGGTTATTGCATATCCTTCGTTCTCTGAAATCATTTTCAGCGAAATAACAGCCGCACTCAATATTCCTGTCTTTGCCGTCCATCCGCTTCCGTTGTACTGGTATAGCTTCGAGCCTCCAGCCCATCCGTTTGTCTCAGATACCATGCTTATTGTGTATAGTTCTGTATATCCTGAAAAAGTCAGCTCGGACTGAAATGCCGTTCCGTTATATTTCTCAATTCCGTAAAATTGTGTTGATAACCAGACATTTGTTGGATTAACTGCAGAAAGAGAGTATCGCATATATGGCAGTCCGTTCCCGACATAATGCGCATCGTAAAGCGTATTCCAGCTTATTCCGTCATACTTTGCAATCGTGCCCTGTGCAAAGCTTACAAAAAGCACATTCCCGTTTGAAGTTTTATCTGCCATTCTCACGCCGTCGAGACCTATAAAGTTAAGATTTTCAGTCTGCCATGTTGTTCCTCCGTCAAATGATTTCAGGACGTATGTGTACGAAAACAGGAATATCACATTCTGCCTTAAAACAATCACATAGTTGTAAGTCCATATTGAAGGTACCGTTGTCACCTTTGTCCATCCGCTTCCGTTGTATTTTATTACTCCGTTATATGATACAGCCCACCCTTCCGTTGCCGAATTAAATGATATAGAATTAATCGTTCCTACTCCGTCCGGTTTTGTCTGCTCTGTCCATGTACTTCCGTTGTAATACCATATCTTGTCACCCGCTGCCCAGATGTTGTTTGAGTTTTCTACGGCAAGTATTGAATTTGATTCCGGATTGATTCCTGCAAGATAAGGAGTCATTGTGCTCCATGTTCCTGTAAAAGGAAGTCCTGTTGACATGGTTACAGGTATTACCTTTGTTCCTCCATTAGATAATATGGTTACATTCCCAGTAAAATTCTGTCCGTTCGGTAAACCGTTTCTGCTTACGCTTACTGTCACTGACGCTGTATTCGTTCCGGAAAGGGGATTAACAGTAATCCAGCTCTGGTCTTTAGTTATTGACCAGTTCAGATTCCCAGCACCTCCGTTTGAAACATCAAATGTTAAACTGCTTTGCGAAGCTCCGAAATTTAATTGATTTTGTGATACATTCAGGTAAGGAGCATTCGGATCCTGCTTTACCATCATAACATTAACCTGCTTGTTTCCTCCGTTGGAATTTATCTGTATCACGTCAGAATAATTTCCAAACCCTACCTTGCTCCTGTCTGCCGTTAGATTAATAGTAACCGGTGTGTTTGTAACCGCTCCCGCTGCTGGACTAATGCTCAGCCATCCTGCATTCTTTGATGCCGTAAAGTTAAGCGTTCCAACCCCGCTGTTTGAAACGGTTATCGTTGCATTTATCTGTGTCGTTCCGAAATCAATCGTCATCGGCTGAACCGACAATTCAGGTCCTTCCTCAACCAATTGAATGTCACCCCTGCTAATTTTTCCTTCCTCTACAACTATATTTACAGAGGCAGTATTAAATCCTGACTTAGCAGCTGTGACTGTATATGTACCAGGATTAATTTCTTTCAGTTCGTAATATCCGTTATTATCCGCTGTTGTACTCTTTGAAGACGGAACAGTATATACCGATGCACCAACAACATTATTGCCTGTGCTTGCAGCAGTAATCTTTCCCGTTATTCCCGAAATAAGCTCCTCTGCTTCTGTTGGAGCTTCCTTACAAGAAAGTCCAAACAAACAAAGCACTAAAAGAACTATTATCAGTTTTCCTGTCTTTATTATTCCCGTAACTCTCATTCTAATTAATGTTACTTCATATTAGCAAATATATGCCCCTCGCAGGGACAATCTGTGTCCCTGCCTTTTAATTATTAACTGTTAATTATTTAGGTTGTGTTATTTGTTGAAGATGCTGTAGATTTTCCAGAGAGTTCTGGTGAAGAAAGATTGTGTGTTATAATAATTGTGCCCGGCAACATCAAACTGAGCCAGAGAAATTGTAAAACCAAGTGATATATATCCAATTGAATAGTAAATGTTGTTTTCAGTCATTACCTCATATGCAATTAAAGATACAAATATAGATATCAAAACAAATCCCCACCATATCACATTTCTAAACCCTAATTTTATCATCAGACACCTTGTTAGTGGGTTTACCTCATATCCTGCTTTGTCAGCCGTCTTTGAGGCTTTCACATCCGTAGTATAACAATCCAGAAATTTCGAAACAATAAGCATAACAGCTGTTACTATTACTAATCCATTTACCATCTAAGTACACGACAATAATTTAATGACTTCAATATATTCATTATGCATTTTTCCCGAAAGTATTTGGTGTAGCATATTAATCAAATAATCTAAACCTCTCCTGAAATAACTAATTGTTTTTCTACCATATTTATTGACTCTTATCTTTACTTTCGAATCCAGCCATAATGAGGTGAATATTGACCAGACATAAGCTATGCTTATTAGAAATATTAATTTCTCGATCTTGTATAAATGATGCAGATGTGTGTCTTCAAAATTAAATCCCCGGGTCTTGAATGCGCCAAACATATTCTCGATTGACCATCTTTGTCGGTAGATTTTAAGAGCTTCCGTATTGTCTTTATTGCTTATTACTATGCAATAGTCATCTTTGGTTTTCATTCCTGATACGTGCAATCTATATCCGAAAACATCATGTTTATTCGGTAATTCTTTGGGAATATTAACTTTGAAATATTTTAATAAATCCTTTATTTCTTTTCTGCTTTCTTTAGTTTTACTACCAACTTTTATGTTTGATTTCACTCTGATGTGAAAACCAATTTCCTCTTTCATTAAATACCTAAACCATTTTACACCTATGAACTCTCTATCTCCTAATATTCCTTTTATTGAGTCTTTTCCCAATATCTTTACTGCTTTTTCAAGTAAAGCTATTCTTTCGGTTGAGCTTGAGTTTCCAAACTTTTCCAGTGCTTCCCAGCATAATGGAAAGGCGATTTCTTTGTATATGACTACTATCATTAAAATATTGATGTTTGTCTTTCCGAACTTCCAGTTTGTTCTGTCTATTGCTAACCAATATTTAGCATCCTTTGGTAACAGGGATCTCAAAAATATTGAATACTCTTTTTGTCTTAAACCATATTTCTGAAAGAAATTCTGTATCCTCCTGTAATTTGAGTCAACATTCTGTGACTTCATTCGAAGGGCTACTCTACGTAAATTTACTGTCGAGCACTGCAAAAAACTTATCACGAAAGTTGTCAGGAAAGAAACCCTTGCTAAATTCCAGTTGAAATGAAATTGAAATATATTTAATAATTGATTATAATTGTAACTCATTCTTAGCTCCTTTTGTTATTTAATTTATTGTCAAATTAATAACTTAACATCAGGAGCTATCTTTTTTGTTTCACCTTATTTTTGTCGTGTACTAAGATTTACCATTTATAAACCCCTTTCCATTTAATTTATAAATACTGATTACTTCTGATTTATATTTATTAAAAAACCTTCTCCCATTCAAACCCGACTCTACCAAAATGTCCGTATGCAGCTGTATCAAAATATATTGGTCTCAGTAAATCCAGCCTTTCTATTATTCCTTTAGGAGTAAAATCAAAGTTTTCTTTCACAAACTTCTCTGTCTCTTCATCTGATACCCTACCGGTTCCATGAGTATTCACCATCATCGATATCGGCTCTGTAACACCTATTGCATAGGCAACCTGCAGCGTGCACTTATCAGCAAGTCCTTTTGCAACAATGTTCTTTGCAGCAAACCTTGCCATATAAGCCGCTGACCTGTCGACCTTTGTAGCGTCCTTTCCTGAAAAAGCTCCGCCGCCGTGCGGACAGCTTCCACCGTAGGTATCCACGATTATCTTTCTTCCGGTAAGTCCAGTATCAGCTTTCGGTCCGCCTTCTATAAATGATCCAGTTGGATTAATAAGTACTGAAACATCTTTTGAAAGCAGATCTTTTGGAATCACTTTCTCAATAATTTCTTTTGTAACCGTGTATCTTATCTCAGAATTTCTTATATAGCTCTTATGCTGTGTGGAAAGAACAACTTTTTCAACAGATACAGGTTTCCCGTTTCTGTACTTCACCGTCACCTGTGCTTTTGCATCGGGTCCCAGCCAGTCAATTTCTCCGCTTTTTCTGAGCTCTGCCTGCCTGAACATTAATTTATGTGCCAGTAAAATAGGTAACGGCATGTATTCGGGTGTTTCATTAGTCGCATATCCGAACATAAGTCCCTGGTCTCCTGCACCTGTATTATTTCCCTGTTCAACTCCAATATTTATATCAGAGGATTGTGCTTTAATAGATGGTATAAATTCGCATTTATCAAAATCAAATCCGAAACTACCTTTATCATATCCAATCTTTCTAATTACATCGAACGCAATTTGCTTATGGTCAATCTCATCCTCTGAATTATACTTAAATTCCCCGGATATGACGAGTAAATCTCCTGATATCAATGTCTCGCAGGCAACTTTTGCGTATTTATCTTTTTCGAGATATGCATCCAGAATTGCATCCGAAATTTGGTCAGCAACTTTATCAGGATGGCCTTCTGATACCGACTCTGATGTAAACAAATATTCTTTATTCATTATTATTTAGTTTAATTTAAAAATAATTATTTGGTACAAAATTCCATTTTCCGTTATGTGATATCGGCTTATAATTATGTTTTTTTAGTATTGCTACTCCGTCATAGCTAATGTCTGCCTTATGAAAGAAATCATCAAAAGGATTACTGTACTCTTTTTTCAGGTTTTCACTTATTTCTTTTGATATAGTTTTACAAAATGATTTATCTTTGCCACTGTGATAACCTATTGCTCTGTATAAGAATCTAAAGGCATTTGTCACCGCAGACTCTGTGTTCATGTATTTAAGTGCATTTATAGCCGCATACACCATATTCCTGAACATAAAGAACCCCATAAACGGCAAAACGTTGTCTTTGTAGGATGTTGCATAAACCTCTTCTTTGCTGACTGTTCCGTATATCGCGTCCTGAACCATCTTCAGATGATTGCTGAATAATTCAAGCAGGTTCTTGTTGCCTGCCTTTGTTACTGCTTCAATCAGTGTGTTTAAAGTAAACTGTCTTATCTTCTCATCGTTTGTATTCCTGCATTGGAAAAGAAAGTACAGCATCCACATCACATTCTGTTCCTTTTCCCACAAATTGTAAAAGCCTTTGAGGTTGAATTCCTCTTTATCATCTCCGTCAAAGTAAACATCACTAAAGATATGTTCTTTGTAAATGGAATTCCTGTCAAAATCCATTATTACCTCGGGCTCTAAGTCGAATTCAACCCCCTCTTCAATTATTCCCCCTAATATTTCCCTGAAGTCATCTGCAAGCTTCCTCTTGAAATCAAGTATAATTTGCTTATTCCCTTCTGCAAAATTTCTAATGAATTTAAGTGCATTTATGTAAACTTTTTCTGCTGCATTTAATGGGTCCTCTGTCAACATCGCAAAGTAAGTGTTAAACTCAAACATATCTTTTACATTCAAAGGCTCACTCTTCAGTTTGTTTAAATAGCTTTTCCGTTTGTTTTCTAATCTTAAGCCTTCATTACCCGTTATCATATTTTCAGTAATAAGTTCTTCAATATGTTCAAACATTCTTCTCTCCTTGCCTGATAGTCTGTTCACATCCTTAGCGGTATTTAGTGCAAACTTCATCAGCCCAAGCTTTACTGCATAGTCCTCGCTCAATTTATTGTTATTTCTCACAAAGTAAAGTAGCCATCTAACATCCTTTATATTTTTCCAGCAATCTACATAAGTCATATTATATGCTTTTAATTAATAAAATTGTTTTTCAGACACTGAATCCTGTTTCTTCATCCTCTTCATACACATCCACATCAACTATATTGTTGTCTTCATCGTAAGAAGTCGTTACACTTTTCAAGTGCTTTAACTTTCCCTTTGAGTTGTATTTATACACAATTACCATTTTATCTCGTGTAATTTTGTTTTCAATCGTTGATTTTTCCCTAATGAGTACACCTTTGTTACTGTAAAAATATTCAGTACGTCCGGACTCTCCCGATTTTTTGTAATAGTGGTTTTTAATCCTGCCTGAATCTTCGTACTTATTTTCTTCAGCCGAAACAAGACCCCCTTTTTCATCCCAAATAAAACTAAAAAGCAGATTGCCATCGGCGTTCAGTTTAAATTCTTCCTTTCCCGAAACCTGTCCGTATTCATTTTTCAGCTCTTCGGTAATCTTTACTTCCCGTTGACAATCTTTGTACCTTTTCCTCTTTAAGTCATTCATTAATACTCCTTTCTGTTTAATTATATTGTTTCAATATCAGTTATCAAGAGCACCCAATTCAAGCAGTTTCATATCAAGTTCAATTCAAACTGACTCAATTCATCTATCTAATTCTCAACGCTGACATTATACTACTTATTCTTTGATCAAAAGTCATATTTGGTATTACGTTTGTATTTTTAAACAATCTCATAATATTGTAATAATCATAAAATCTAGTATCCTTGTATGGAGGAAACCAATTGCCATGTGTCGCTCCAATATGTTTTACATCTGGAAAATTATTTTCTGTGCACATAAATTTTTCATAGAGAACTTTATCCTCAGTTATTACATCCTTTACCTTATCTAGGGAACTAATATAATTATGAGCATTTTCAAGAAACAGATATTCTGTTTCCATTAAACCAAGAAAGAAGAGCAGATAAACCTGTGAGGCAATCCATCCTCCGCCGAATCCGTACTCTCTGGGCTTCTGGAAGTATTTTATTTTTACACTCCTTTCAATTACAAATGCCTTCAAAAATGCAGTATTCTCCCACACAAAATACAAAAGTGGAACGTCGCCCTCATTTTCTCCAAGGTTTAAGTCAAACAGGAAAACAGAATAATAATCCGCCTTGTAGTCTATCGAATCTTTATTTATAGAAGACGGAAAATAATCTTTAATGTCTTCTTCAAAATCAAGTTCGATATAACTGTTAACTGTTATGATTTTATCTCCAACATTAAATAATTTCCCTTGTCTTATCTTTTCAATTATGTCTTTGTCCATATCTGTATAAATGAACAAATCAGGTTTACCGCCAGTTATTTCGGACAGATTATTTCTTTTGCCGCTAAAATACAAACCCTGGAAGTCGCATCCTGCACTGTGATACCACAGTGAATTAACCGTATTTTCAAGGGAGTATTTCTTAATAATTGAATCATACATTCCCTTGTCACTTTCTTTTGGTCTTAAATAACCGAATATGTTATTCATTTATTTATCCTTTCTTTTAATATTATATTATAAAACATTGTTTTGCTCATCAATATATATTCTTGGATTTGTTAAATATGGATATTCGCAAAGTTCTATTTCCAATTCGTAAGCTGCTTTTAAAAGTTCATTATTTGTTGCATACACATCTACAAAGCATTCATACGAATACCCAAGGCATTCATCAAATATGAAGACAAAATAAAACCTGATTAGTGATTTATCTGCATTCTTATCTCTTTGTATCATATATATATCTGGCCGTATAAAATTTAATCCCGCATCATACAATACAAAATCCTTTTCATTATATAAATTTTTAATCTCATTATATTCCTTTATTGCACTTAAATACCTATCATTGCATATGTCTTTATTCTCTGCATAAAAACATTCAATATTATTTTTAACAGATTTATCTGTCTCTGTGGCATATCTTCTAAATATTCTTATTAATCTAAGCACATCTTCATATTGTAACGATTCCATATCGTATGACATTTCATGAAAATCATTCTTAACTTTATGATTTATCCATACCCAGGAATCTATACTCTTTGTTTTTGGGCTTATATGCAATTCTACATATTGGCCGTTATGTCCATAAAGTTTCATATTCTTATACAATTAATTTTGAAATATTTGTGATTTCCTCAACTAATTCCTTCTCTAATTCATACGCAGCATCCAGCAAATCCCTCTTGCTTACGACAATGTTAAGTAATTCTTCTTCTACTCTTTTTGCTCTTTGATTTAAAAACGGTATAAACTCTGGGTCATCATATTCATTGTGTCTAAAAACTAAATTCTTGAAATTACTTTTTGGGTCCTCATTTATTAAATCTATTTCATATTCATCTCTTTGATATTCATCCTCAAATTCAAAGGAATTATAATTATTTGATTTCAAAGCAAAAGCAGTATCCCTGAAATTACTAATGATAGATTTAACTTCTCTGTATTCATAGTATAATTGGATATGCTTCTCCTTATCTCCATTGTTGTAAATCAATTTCAAATAAAAGTTAAAATCCCACAAATCAATTAATATTAATTCAATAGTAAAATATCTGTTTTTCGACTCCTTTATCGTCAACAACAAATCCTTTCTTTTAATTAATAAAAAACTAGCATTAAGAATTGTGAGAAATGTATTCGGAATGAATCTGAGCGGGTGTATAAAACAGAAAAAACCACTCAAACTCTGCCGAATCTGATGTGGTCCCAAACTCTTTTTATTGACTAATGCCCACATCGTCATCTCTGACAACCACCGTGGCTTTTCTCTGCCCGGTTGGTGAATCTTGCTCAGCAAAATTACTCTTGATGTTTATTTCAGATATAACTTAATTAGTTCATTTCTAAAATAAAATCCATTAAAAATTGACTTGACAACTCAATGCCTCAAACATGGCTCCGCCATTGAAGTCCCGGCTTTCTGTTCATCCATTCATAATGTAATAATCATAATTTATAAGTACATGCAAATATATGGCAACGGCATGGACAAATGGTGTCCCTGTATAATTATATTTGAATTATTGTCTGCAATACACGATACAAGAACCTGCCGGATGTAGCGGCTTATTTCCCTTTTGTTTCCGTTGCCCTCTTTTATTGTCAATTACTAATCCTTTCTTTTAAATTAGTAAAAAATATTAGCATTAAGAAATTTTAATAAAAGACGGAATGAATATCAATTGATGGCCTTAAAACAGAAAAATCACCCAAGCTCTATTCCGAATTTAATGTAGTCAGTATCTTTTTATGGCTCCAGCCCACATCGTTATTCCTAACAACCACCGTAACTTTTTACTGCTCGGTTGGCATACTCTGTATTACAGAATTATTCTTAATGTTTATTTATTTACAAGACTAATAAACCAATTATAAAATAGATATTTTAAAATTATTTATTCGTATTGCTTCAGTAGTCAAGTCATTAATAAAACGCTCCAAATAAAACATTGTTTTATTTAAATTGCATTTATAAAAACAATGCTATGCCAAATAAAGAGATAATTCTAATATGCTCAAAAGAGGAATGGGAAATATTTAAAAACATTACTCGAACAAATATTTCATTACGCAAATATCCTTATGGCGAATATTTGTCATTTCCTAATAGCAACAAAAAGTATTATGCTTTTAATATAGGAGCTGGTAAAACATTGTCAGCCGGAGCTACTCAATATATAATTGATAAATATAAACCACGCAGAATATTTGTTTTAGGATGTGCTGGTGCTATTTCACCTCGACTTAATCTTTTAGATATTGTAATAGGTAATAAATTTGTACAATACGATTATTCAGATGGCATGGGAATGAAAAATGATTTTTACAATAAAGATACTTTTATAGAATATAAGCCCTTTTATAAATTCAGTAAATTGAATGTTCAGAAGATTAAATCCGGCTTGATAGCATCCGCCGATACAGATGTCGATTCTAGTGTAAAGCGGAAGCTTATTAAAAAAACATACAAGAATGAAGAAATATTATGTGGTGACTGGGAATCATTCTCTGTTGCAAAAGTTTGCAAATTAAACAAAACAAATTGTATTATAGTCCGGGGTATTTCTGATATCCCAAATCAAACAAGCAAAGGCTCTATCCAAAGAAACGAATACAGAAGCAATATTAAACCTGTATTAAAAAAATGCCTGGAGGTTATTTACTCGATAATATGACATAATGTTTAAGGTTGTAGACTATTTGTTGTTTTCATAATCATATTTTATTATAAGAGTTAAAGTTATTAGAACACTAACAACTATCAACTGCTCTAAATAAATCCCCCAGTATCACTGCCATACCCCAGGTATCTCTTCCGCAATACTCCAGCAGATTCTTTCTTATCTTGCATCTCTCTTCTTCATCCTGTAAAGAAGACATCCTTAAATACTCCATACCCGCTGCACCGCCCTCCTGTATTTCTAAATTCTTGTATGTGTACTCTGGATTAATCGCAGGCAATACCATCTTTATCGAATGACTACTTCTCATTTCAGGCTTGTAATATGCCCTTCTCTGAAAAGGCACCATAAGGTCCGCAATTCGCGGAAGCATTCTGTTTATCCCTTCCTCATATTCCGGAATATCACTTGCAAGTTCTCTCAGTCTCGCGGATTCGAACCCCGCATTATAAACTAATATCGTCCCCTCGTTCCCTGCATCTCTTAAAAGATTTTCTATAAATGTCTTCCTTGGGTCGCTCTTGCCGTCTCCTAAAAACTCATAATGATCCGCATCTGCATCACTGCTGCCTTTACGAAACAGAGAATACTGAAAGACAATCTGTTGGTAAGGTCTTGAATTATCAAACATCGGCACCGCATATTGAATCGTTTCAAAATCCATGAAATACAGAGGATATGAAATCCCGTCAAGAAAACTTTTTATTTCATCTCTTTCAATGTAATTCTTATTCAGAAGAAAACACTCCTTTTCAATCGCTTGTGCTGTTGTAAGCGGAAAGTCATCAGGAATATCTTTTATTTCAGTAATGCCTTTTCTGTATAGCTCAAATGCCTTCTTGCTAATTCTGCTCAAATCAAAGACAGAATACTCGGGAATATGTTTCCAGCAGTGTCCTTTAAAATCACACTCAAACGGGGAATGGCAGTGCTCGCCAATATCTATCTCAGGCACATTTTCCCCCTCCAGCACCTCTTTGAACTTTGTTATATTATTCTCAACAAAATCCTGAAGCGGGATCACCTGCTCTTTAACAGATTCTATCGTAAATAACTGCCGCACATCAATTTCTCCCTGCCTCACATACTGATTGTTAATATGAACAATCGATATATCATCAATATCAATCCCGCATTTATTCATCACATAATACTGCACCGCTGTATCATTAATATGATATTCCGCAACCTTTGTCGAACTCTTTACTTCAAAAACTTTCCACTTGTTCTCGTTCTTTGTCATTATATCTGCAATCACAAGAACTCCTTCATGCTGGAATGCCGCCTCATAAATCACATCCTTGCCTTCATTAATCGCCTCTTCCGTCAGCTCAACAGACTTCTGACCACTCCTAGTTACCTCAAACCCGCAGTCAACACCTCTCGGAAATAGCTGCTGAGCTAATGCACCAACTTCATGACCCGTTGTAAACACCCGCTCCCTGCTTGCTGGAATCGCATCTTTTAGTTCGGGATGATATTTGTTCAGGTAAATTGACTTCTCGCACTGAAGCCCCTTTATGTACGTTGACTTCGATAAAACATGAAACGGAATTTCCTTATTCATTTCGTTGTCTTTTTACTGCTAATTTAACAAACTGATTAATAAAATATAATTATATTCTTTTACTTACTAATGATGTTATTTCTGAAAACAAAACAATTATTTTCGTTATGACCGTTGAAAAATACTAATGTATAGATTTTATATATCAATTCTTCCAAGGATGAGTCCTTATATATTCATCCGCCTCTTTTTGAATTTCTTCATTTGACTTTCGTCTGTGACTTAATATCCAGTTATCAAGATCTACTTTATTGAAATATACTTTTTTACCCGGTTTATAAAATGGTATGTCGTTGCAGCAGGTCATTTTGTATAGATAAGATTTCTTGAAACTCAGATATTTAGCAGCTTCATCAATATTCATTATTTGAAAATTGCTTTCTTTTAACTTAGCTTCAATTATGTCAAGTTTCTCTAATATTAAAGAAAGCTTCTTTTCGCTTGTTGTATATCGAAGTGCTTTCATAATGTTACATATTTTAGGTGAAATTCCTATTTCTTCACATAAGCATTCAATCCAATAATCAAAGGCTTCCCGTCAACAACACAATCCGTAACTACATTTCCATGAGTGGTCGCAACTACAAGAGTTTTTCCTGATGCACTTGGTGTAGGCTCCTGTAGATCGATTTCTATGAATAACTTTCCGTTTTCAATTTTGACTTCCATTTTTATTCTCCTGATTTAACTTTTGATAAAATACAAATAATCGACAAATAATTCTAACTTAAATGACTATGTTTATATTGGTTCAACGACTGGTTGTAAATATAATTCGGATGCATTCCTATTTCTTAGAAGCCCCAATTCCAGGTGTGGAATTAAGGAAGAAAGAAACTTGATAGTATAATGGAACACGGATTGCGCGGATTAGACGGATTTGCGCGGATAAAAAAGCAGAAACGAGACAAAGAGATCGCAAGCTGGAAGCTTGCGTTACTCTAAAAACACATTTTATTGATGTTGATTAAACATAGACTTAATCAGGTTTCTTAGAAGTTGATGATGAGAAGAGCAAGTTTGTTAAAGAGAGTGGTTCCATTTCTGGATTCCCTGCCTACTGCAGGCAGGCATCTACAAATCCGCCACAGCGGACGTCCTCCCAATCCTCCAAATCCTCCAAACAAGACGGTCCCGATAAAGAAAATCGGGATAAACTTCTCTGCGACGAAAACACGAAAGAATAAGATCTTGGCACACTGAAATAACTGATTGATTTATGATTATCACTGATTTAGAAAATGTTGAAAGTTTATAGTTGTTTGTTGATAGGAAGAAGTTGATGATGATAAGAACAAGTTTGTTCAACAGAGTGGTTCCATTTCTGGATTCCATCTACAAACATGATGGAATGACAAGAAAAAATAAGAGCAAGATTGTTAAAGAAAGTGGTTCCATTTCTGGATGACCCAGAGGGTACCCCCTTCTACAAATCCGCCACAGCTGACGTTCTCCACGGAGTTTGTCTCAAGACTTAAATTTTGTAACAAAAGCAAATATAAAACATTGAAAACGGGGTTAGATCCCCGCCAAAAACACGCGGGGATGACAGCGGGGGGTGTTTTGAGACGAACTCCACGGCGGATCTTTGACAAAGAACGCGCATGATGGAATGACAAGAAAAAAGATTTATTCACCACTACTAAGATGAACAAGAATTTGATTTGAAAATGAAAACAAGAGCGATATTTAATTAGAATGTGTTATAAATCATGTATATACCGCCAAATATTACAAGCACTCCGCATATACGTTTAATGTAAGTTGATGCTTTAGATTTTTCTGTCCAGTTTAAGTACTGCTGAACTTTCTTTGTTAAGGTACCAGCAGCAACAATAATCAAAATATGACCTACGCCAAAAGCAAGAAGCAAAGCGACAGAGTACGGTATATTTGTTTTAGATACCTGAAATACAATTCCAAGTACAGGAGCCATATAAGCAAATGTACAGGGTCCAAGTCCGATGCCGAATAATAAACCAAGAATAAATGCAGCAGTTATACCTTTATGTTTTGTAGGCTTTATGCTTGCACCATCCCATGGAAGTTTAATAATATCCATTAAATATAAACCGACAACAAAAAACACTACTGCTACTAAATAATTACCTATGGTTCCGACATCGCCTAATAATCTTCCGGCAATAGCAGTAATTATTCCTATTAGAGCAATGGTTACAAGTATGCCAATACCAAAAACCAGGGATATATTAAAAGTTCTTTTGTATGATATTTCTCCCTGAGAATTAATAAATCCTACAACCAGAGGAATGCTTGCGAGGTGACACGGACTTAATAAAACGCTTATTATACCCCAGCCAAACGAAGCAAATAAAGCGGTATATGCATTTCCCGAAAGAGCGCTGCTTAAAAATTCAAATATTGAATCTACCATTTGCTTAGTTGTTATAGGTTAAGCCCTGAGACTGAAAAAACTTATCAATATCTTCTTCAGGGAAAAAGCCTTCGTGCCGCATGATTTCTTTACCGCTGGCATCCAGAAATACCTGAGTTGGTATTAATTGTATTCCGTATTTCTTAGCAGGAGCATCGTCTTTCCATACATCATGAAATGTAACCTTGACCTGCCCTTTGTATTTCTCCTCTATTGATTTCATGATTGGCTGCATCTTCTTGCAGGGAATGCAGTTTACAGAGCCGAGTTCAACAAATTCAATTTTATGTTTAACGGAATCTTTACCCACGACACCGCTTGTTTCGTGTGTGTTTTCTGTACTGCTTTTCTTGCATGAAATAATGGTGAAAACAATCAACAATAATACTACAATCTGTTTTTTCATAAGGGAAATTTAATTTTAAGAATATTCATAAATATATTTAAGTATATCTTTTTCTGAAGGAACATTTATTGAACATACGAGCTTCTCATTAATCACTAAACCGGGTGTCATCATTATACCGAACTTTACATATTCTTTTATATCGTCTGATTTTATCACTTCTGCCTGAATATTATTTTCTTTTACTACCTCTGTTACTCTCTTATAGAGTTTGTTACATCTGCTGCACCCGCTGCCGAGAATTTTTATAGTCATTTTAAAAAAGCCTGAATTTCACTGTCAGCGTACTTGAAAAAGTTAAACTTATTGTCGCTGTATGACCAGATACTATCGAGATTCTTGTACTTTTCAACCTGTCCTTTATTATACTTTGTTATTACAACAGAGCCAAATTTAAGATTAAAGTCTTTTCTGAAATGTTCGTTTTCTTTGTCTTCAATGTTCAGTGATTCATACTTCATCGGAAGAGGGGAAGAATACTTTGTAGTAACGAGTTCTTTAGTAAAGTTTTCAATGTTTATACAGCTTTCACATCTTGTGGTCGGGTGGAAATAGTAAACTTTATAAATAACATCATTTGTACCGACAAATTTTTCCTTCTGACATGAAACAAAAATCAAACTCAACAGAAATATTATAACAAATTTTTTCATCTTAAAATAATTATAAAGTTAAGGGCATAAGTCCGGTGGTTTAATATCGCCTTTTTCTGCATTTTGGAAATACTTTCTCTGAAGCCACAATGAAACATTTACCAAAGCTATCAGCACCGGTACTTCGACAAGTGGTCCAATAACTGCGGCGAATGCTTCTCCTGAGTTTATGGTAAACACGGCAACTGCGACGGCGATAGCAAGTTCGAAGTTATTGCTTGCGGCAGTAAACGACAACGTCGCCGTTTTTGAATAATCAGCGCCGACCTTCTTTCCCATGAAGAATGAAACGAAGAACATTATGACAAAGTAAATAATCAATGGAATTGCAATACGTATGACATCCAGCGGAATTTTAATAATGGTCTCGCCTTTAAACGAAAACATTACAAAAATTGTGAAGAGCAAAGCTATTAAAGTTATCGGACTTATTTTTGGAATGAATTTATTGTGATACCAGTCTTTTCCTTTCATCTTTACGAGTATTAACCGTGTCAGAAATCCTGCAATAAAAGGAATGCCGAGGTAAATAAAGACGCTTTCCGCAATCTGACCTATAGTTACGTTAACCGTAAATGAAGTAAGCCCGAACAGATTTGGAAGAACGGTCAAAAATAAATATGCATAAACGGAAAAGAAAAGAACCTGAAAGACGGAATTGAATGCTACGAGACCTGCGGCATATTCTGTATCCCCTTTTGCAAGTTCGTTCCAAACTATAACCATTGCAATGCATCGTGCAAGACCTATCAGTATCAAGCCTGCCATATAATGAGGATAATCCTGCAGGAATATTATAGCAAGAAAGAACATAAGCAGGGGACCGATTATCCAGTTCTGAACGAGAGACAGAGCGAGCACTTTGAAATTACGGAACACTTTACCGAGGTCTTCATACCTTACTTTTGCAAGAGGCGGGTACATCATCAGAATAAGTCCGATTGCAATCGGGATGTTAGTAGTTCCTGACTGAAATTGATTCCAGAAGTCAACAATACCCGGAAACAAGTACCCCGTCAATACTGCAACAAACATAGCAGCAAATATCCAGAGAGTAAGATACCTGTCCAAGAACGAAAGTTTCTTTGTAAGTTTTTCCATTTAATATATTATATTAAAAATAAATCCAACAAGCATTATACCGGCACCCACAATACCAAAGAATATAAAAATCATTTGAATTTTTAAAACTTTTTTCAGAATGATAGCTTCGGGAAGCGATAAAGCAATTACTGACATCATGAATGCGAGTGCAGTACCGAGCGAAGCACCTTTTTCTATCAGAACCGATACTATTGGAATTATACCTGCTGCATTAGAGTACAAAGGAATGCCGATTAAAACTGAAAGAGGAACCGACCACCAAGCATCTTTTCCCATGATGCTTGCCATGAAGTCTTCGGGAACGTATCCATGTGCCCCCGCACCGACGCCTACACCAATGATGATATATAGCCATACTTTACCGACGATTTCCCTTACTGCTGTGTATCCGCTTTCAATTCTATCCTGCAATTGAATTTTTTCTTCTACTGATTCATGTTTACCGCTTTTTATTTCATACACCCATTCTTCTACGTATTTTTCGAGTTTGAGTCTGCCAATAATATATCCGGAAACAATAGCTATTAATAACCCCATTGATACGTATATGACAGCTGTCTGCCAGCCGAATAATCCGAAAAGAAGTACTACTGCTATTTCATTAATCATCGGTGCTGCAATGAGGAATGAAAGCGTGACGCCAAGCGGAACGCCTGCTTCAACAAAGCCAATGAATAAGGGTACAGCGGAACATGAACAGAACGGAGTAAAAATACCGAGTACAGAGGCAAGAACATTACCAAGGAATAGAGATTTCTTTTCGAGCAAAGCACGTGTTTTTTCGGGGGAGAAGAATGTTCTTACGATACCCATGACGAAAACAATCAGTGTTAGAAGCAATAATACTTTTGGAACTTCGTAAACAAAGAATTCAACTCCTCTTGCATAACCTTCTTTTACTGACGATAACCCCGAAAAATCGTTGAATAAAGCAGAAAGTCTTTCAAGATTAAAGTAGATTAAAAACCATAAGACAATTAATAATGCTGCAAACCAGATATTATTTTTAAAGCTCTTCGTATTTTTATCCAAAATATTGTTGTAATAAAATAAATTTTTCTTCCCGATTAACGGCTTACCCGTCACTAATTCACGGCTCTTGAGTCACGTGTCACTGCTCTTTCATCCACTGAAGAAGTGTACTCTTTGTCGGGAGTTTACCACTAAGTTTTACAACTCCGTTAATAACAAGACCGGGAGTCTGCATAATACCGTAAGCCATAATTTCCTTTAAATCAGTAACTTTCTTAATATCAGCGGTTATGTTGTTTTCTGCGGCTGTATCAAAACACATTCTTTCGAGCTCTTTGCATCTTGCACAGCCCGTACCGAGCACTTTTATTTCAAGCATAATAATCTTTATAAAGTTTTCAGAAATTCGTTAATCTTTTTCTTTATGCTGTCTCTAATAGAAGCAATCTTAATTAACTTATCGTTTTCGTTTCCAATGAGAGCAGAAGGGTCTTTGAAAGACCAGTTGATTGTCTTCAGTGCCCCAGGGAATATGGGACATCTTTGTCCTGAAGCCTCGTCGCATACGGTTATTACATAGTCATACAATCTTCCTTCTTTAAAGAAAGTGAAGACGTCCTTTGTCAGATTCTTTGATATATCTATGCCGATTTCTGACATTGACTTAACGACTAAAGGATTAAGGGTACCGGGTTCGAGTCCTGCACTTTCGGCATAGAATTTATCGCCGTGGCATGCATTCACAAAAGCTTCTGCCATCTGGCTTCTGGCGCTGTTGTGTATGCAGACGAATAATATTTTGGTTTTGTTCATACTACCGATATATAATCCCTACGGGATTTTAAAAATGTTTTAACAAACTTTGCTGCTTACCGATATATAATCCCTACGGGATTTTATTATTATCAATCTGCAAGCAAGATGCTTGCGTTACCTTCCGCTAGGAAGATGTTTGCATTAGCTTAACAGCATCCGCTGCCTGGTTCACAGCAAGACTTTGGTTTATCAGCATAGACATTTATGCTGATGAGGTTTACACCTGATTCTTTAAACTTTTTCAGTTCCTCTTCTGAAATGAACTTCAAATAGATATTATCAGGGATTGCAATAACTCTTTCCTTTTGTATTCTTATGTTTTCGAATCCGGTTTTTTGAATTATATCAAGGTATTCTTCTTTCTTTATGGCGCCTGAAACGCAACCAGCATAAAGTTCGGCACCAGATTTAATTGAAGCAGGAAGTTCACCTGATGCGACAATATCGGAAACAGAAAAATGTCCGCTCTGTTTAAGCACTCTAAAGATTTCTTGAAAGGCTTTTACTTTATCAGGGACGAGATTAAGTACGCAGTTGCTAATGATAACATCGGCTTTATTTGCTGCTACAGGCATCTTCTCAATATCGCCAAATCTAAATTCAACGTTATGGAAGCCAAGTTTATCTGCATTATCACGTGCCTTATTAATCATCTCGTCAGTGAAATCGATACCGATAACTTTGCCCTTTTCTCCGGTTATTGCTCGTGCAACGAAAGCATCGTTGCCAGCGCCAGAGCCGAGGTCAATAACGACGTTGCCTTCTTTAATGAGTGCGAACTCGGTAGGAAGTCCGCATCCAAGACCGAGGTCAGCATCGGGATTGTAACCTTTAAGTTTCGAATAGTCTTCGGAGAAGACCGTGTAATCAACACCAGAGCAACTGCCAACACCGCAGCACGAAGCTTCATTTACTGTCTTTGACTGGTTTGCTATTTCGGCGTATTTTTCCTTTACAAGATTTTTTAATTCATTTGAGTTTTCCATATTGCAATAATTAATTTTTAAATAAAGTGTTAATTAGTTTCATTTCTATATTAAACGAAATGAAACCAAATTAGTTACAGCACAAAATGTTTCTATCGACCCCCATAATTTTCTTTCTATCATTTTTTATAGTAGAATCATCTTCAATTTGCATCTGAATATAAAGCAGTGCATTTGAAGCAAGGGAGTCAGGTGCCGGATTAATTTTATAATTTATCCATTTCCCGTCTTTCCAGTCCACTATTAGTCCTGCTTCACGGAGAATGCTAAGATGTTTTGAGACGGTGGATGTTGCAAGATTAAGAATTTCGCGTATTTCACATACACAAAGCGGCTTTCTCTGCAGCATTTTAATAATTCTTATCCTACTGCTATCGGAAAGAGCTTTAAAAATCTGTTCTTGTTTATTAAGCATATAGTATTATCATTTCGTTAAATATAGAAATGATAAAAGTAATAATCAAGGGGTTTTAAAGATTAAATATTATGTTGAAAGATTAATGTGCTTATATTTTTATTTAATGTAAATAATAAATTGTATATTTTAGAAGCATGAACAAATTTACTTTCAGGTGGCTTATAAGTGCTGTTAACATCAGGACAGACAGCGACAAAGAGTATGCAATAAGCAATTTAAAGGGCAGCATATACATAAAAGGTGCGAACTTATGGTATTTAGTGAGTTCGGCAATACTAGCATCGATAGGGCTTGACACGAACTCACCGGCGGTGATTATTGGTGCTATGCTTATATCTCCATTAATGTCGCCGATACTTGGTGTGGGGCTGAGTGTAGGTATATATGATAAAGAATTGTTGATAGCATCGATGAAAGAATTTGTGTTTGCTATATTATTGAGTCTTTTTATCAGTACTTTATATTTCATACTAACACCGCTTGGTTCAGCTACGAATGAATTGATAGCGAGGACAACACCTACACTACTTGATATAGGCATTGCATTCTTTGGAGGTATTGCAGGAATCGTTGCGGGAACGCGAAGAGGATTGGCAACATCGATACCCGGTGTAGCTATAGCTACGGCACTTATGCCCCCAATATGCACTGCAGGTTTTGGGATTGCCAGCGGAAACCCATATATTTTCGGAGGAGCGTTTTATTTATTCTTTATAAACGCTGTGTTTATAAGTCTATCGGCGGTGCTAATTGTAAGATACTTAAAGTTTCCGGTAAAGAAATATTTAGATAATACTGTGAAAGCAAAGATACGACGAGTGATATGGCTTTTTGTGCTTATCGTATCAATACCCAGTGCCGTAATATTCTACAGAATAATTAAAGATGCTAACGAACAGAAAAGATTAAAAACAATAATATCACAAAATTTTGATGACAAAAACCGCAACGTATTAAACTGGAAACTTATAAAATCCGATACGACAATGACTCTAAGGATATTTTATACAGGTAATGTTTATAGGATCGGAGAAGAAGACACTCTTAGACAAAATCTTAACTCTGATTTTGGTTCTATTGTATTACGTCTTCAACATTTAGATCAGGCGGAAAAAATTGAATCGATAGAAAACAGGATTGATACAGATATCGGGGACAAGCTGGAGGCATTATTAAACGATAAAAGTTTGCTTGAGGAGAGAGTTAAAAAACTCGAAAAGGATAATGTTATTAATCTCAAAGATTCGCTTCGAACGAATAAATTAGCACTTGAAATGAGCATGCTTTATCCATCTATTACGGATATTAAGTATCTTGGAGACAGCATACCCTCGCTGACGCTCACCTTATCGAAAAGAAAGAATGAGATTTTGAGCAGCTCAGACAAGGACAAACTGGAAAAATATATAAAGTTTAAAACAAACAACGACACACTTAATATAATTTACAAATAATCATTTGATTATAATTGAGTTGTAAGGAGTTTTTGTTTGTGTATTCTGTTGAGGCGCTTCAGGAGCGGGCTGAGGCTTTGTGCCTTTAATGTACTCGCATTTTCCGCTGCACCATTCATACTTATTACCTTCGTTTATTGATATAATAGCCGGAAATGCCATAACTTTTTGAAAGTTATTCACGACAGAAAAAGGAGAATCGTCATAAGAAAATTCAAAGTGGTTATATTGGTCCGGTACGATAATATAACCGGGTGCTTCTTTAACGAGGAGAATCATACAATCTTTTTTCTCAGAGCCAGTATCAACGGGGGTATTCATGTATAGGAAAGCGACAAACACGAGAGTACCATTCATCTTTTCGATAAACTGTTGTGACGGCAAGAAATCATAGGAAAACGAATTATCGCTGATATAAAAATTACTAAAACGGATGCTGAAGTTTTCGGGGAGAATACTTGCCTGATCGGAGATATCGTTTATAGTTATATATTTATAATTGTATTTGAAAATACGGTGGTAAGGATAGAAACCGGGCAGGTCAGAATAATTCCAGATGTTTTTAATAAGCTTTGACTTTATAAGAAACTTACAAAAACCTGCACGTTGAGTAAATGTTTTCCGATTTTTGATAAGCGGAACAGACTTTGTCTTTTTGTATTTAGCGGGTTTACTTGAAGAATAAATAGTACCGCGATTATTTTTGAACACTACATCGCCGACTTTTCCAGCAGGCGAACCGAGAATTTTTTTGTTTATAATTGCCATGACAGATAGATTAAATTCATTATAAAAGTAATTATTAAGCAGGTTTTATGCAAGTAAAATTATGCAGTATTAGTGCTGTATTTATACTGTATTAGCACTGTATTAGTACTGTATTAGATATTATTAAATAAATGAAATAACAATAAATTATATTTAATTGAAAAATAGGGATTTTTGAGGGAGTAAATGGAACATTGCAAGGAGTCAGATAGTATAAGAAATTGAAATTATGAAAACTATTTAAAACATTCATCTCGTTCCTAGAATTGGATTAGACGTGAACGTAAAGTACAATGAGAATTCAGGGATTAATTCTAAGACATTTGAAGTATTCAGGAATACGGACCCGGCTTTAACGAATCCAGAGAAGAAGAACATGTCGTTCATTACTACAAGAGCCGAAATATTAATATGTTTATAAGACGAGACAAAAGAATATATTAGACACAAAACAAACGTAGAAACATAGACGAAACCGGTTGCTGCGAAAGCGGCGACCGGTTTTTTATTATACGCAAGAAACGATTAATGACTTGAATATATAATCAAATATTTATGAAATTTACAGGTTGGCAAAAACAGGTTAACGACGGAATAATTAAATTAATATTCCCCATAAATAAAATATTTATTAATTTTAAAAACCAAATAACTAATTTATGAAAGCAAAAAGAAATTTAATGAATGCTCTGGAGGTTTCAAAAAGCATTTTAGTAATTGTTCTTATCTCCTTATTAGTCTCATCCTGCGGCAAAGAGGACAAAATCGAAACACAAAATCAAAAGCCGAGCGATGAATCTGCACAGTATAAAGAAAGCAATGAAGATTTTCTTACTGTAGATTATAAATATTTTTATGATGAGCTTTCGACCGGAGGTGAATGGATAGAGGTAAATGCAAAAGATATAGGATTAAACATTGATTCAAAAAAATTATCAGAAATAAAGAGTGAGAACACAAAATTTATTGCAGAAATATTCGGGATTAAGACCGCAGTTGCACAGACGGATGCGGATATATTCAATCTATTTGTCTGGCGACCGACGGCAGAACTTATCAACAAGGAATTAACACAAAGCAGTGAAACGACACCGAACTACATACCTTACACGAATGGAGAATGGCTAAACACTGATGCGGGCTGGTATTTCAAGGCACCGACATCGCAGGAAGAAATCACTTCGCATTACGGCAGATGGTCGGACAATGAGGAGTTAGGGAACGTATGGCTGCCGGGAAAGACCTGGTCGCCTGCATGGGTTGAATGGAGAGAGGACAAAGATAACATAGCCTGGGCACCAATACCACCGGGCGGATACATAGAAAATGATGCCGTAATAACTCCAGAGATAAAAGAGGATAAATTTACGATAGTAGAGAAGAAATATTTTACAGACGCAGACGGCGGAAAGCACAGGTACCAATACGTTGAGAACAAGAACAAAATAATGATAAAGGATATGGTAAAGAAAGACGGTGTCATGATAAAGAACAAAACAGTAATAAACAAAGGACCAGACGTAGAGGACATTGAAAAATCATCAGGGAAAAAGATTAAACAATATAAAATTAATAAATCGGATAAGAAGGATGAAACGGGTGTAAAGGATGATGTGATAAGCGTTTACAAGCCGGAATTTAAGAAAACTGATGACGCGAAGAAAGAGCCAGTTTCAAAACCAGAGAAGAGGGTTTCTTACAAAGATGCCAAAAGGATTACAAAAGATGAAAAGAAAGAATTAAAAGAGCAGGATAAAGAACAAAAACAGCAAGAGAAAGAAATAAGAAAAGATGAAAAACAGAAAGAGAAGGACATAAAAAAGGAAGAGAAGAAAGAGAATAAAGATTTGAAGAAGGAAGAGAAAAAAGAAGAAAAAGAATTAAAGAAGGAAAAAGAAAAGAAGAACGAAAAGAAAACTGATGATAAAGACACAAAAAAGGAAAATAAGAACAAAGATAACAAGAGCGGTGACAATGACAAAGGAAACAAAGAGAATAAGGGAAAGAACAAATAGAGAAGGAGAAAAGACTCTGAGAAAGAATTAAAAACCGGATTAACAATCCGGTTTTTTTGTTTAGTACTTTATATACTACAATTTCGAGCGTTAAATACGTATGAAAGAACTATGCTTAAACAGGGAGTAACACGGTAGAGATAGCGGAAGAGATAGCGTACAGCGGACGGAAGAGATAGCGTACAGCGTTCAGCGTGCAGCGGACAGAAAGAGCAAGAACAAAGAGATAGCGATTGAGATAGCGTACAGCGTACAGCGGAAAAGATAGCGGACAGCGTACAGCTTACAGCGGACGGGAGAGATAGCGATTGAGATGGCGTACAGCGTACAGAAAGATCAAGAACAAAGAGATAGCGTACAGCGTGCAGCGGACGGCGTGCGGAAAGAGCAAGAACAAAGAGATAGCGTACAGCGTACAGCGTACAGAAAATTAATAAAGTATGCAGGAAAAAATTCATTTTATAGAGATTGAAGAATATGTAAGTTGAATAAAAATCATAATATGGGAAATTTCTTAAGGGGAATATTATTGTTAGTAATTTTTGGAGTAATCATACTTCAATTTATAAAGCCAGAGACAGTTAATCCTGTAGAAAACAGGACAAAATTAATAACGCTGAACCTGCAGGTTCCGGAGAATGTGCAGAGGAAGCTTGAAGAATCTTGTTATGACTGTCATTCTTATCGGACGGACTGGCAATGGTACAGCGAAATCTCTCCGATAGTTTATCTGATAAAGAATGATGTTGAGGAGGGGCGTGAGCACCTGAACTTTTCGCTGTGGGCGGATTATGATAAACAGGAAATGGTAGACCTTCTCGATGAGATTGAAAAGACGGTGAAAAAGGGTGAAATGCCCCTGACGATGTATACACTATTGCATCCTTCCGCCAGGTTATCCGACGAGGAGGCAGAATTAATAACAGAATGGGCGCAAAATTCAAAAAGAATTCTTTCGAAATAAAGAACTGTCTTTAACCACAGAGTTCACAGAGCCCACGGCGTAGCTAGAGCTACAAACAAAATAAAGACAAACACTAAAAAAGAATTTAACCGCAGAGTACCCAGAAAGCGCAGAGAAAACATATTATATTGTTGTTTAATAAATATTTATAGCAAAGGAGACAAAGAAAACTGTTAAGCCTTTTTCTTTTATAAAAGTTTGTTTTTATTACACAGTTTTTAATCATAGTAGCACAGAGGAAAATTATTTTGATTTGTAACGGGGTAACTAATTCAGAAAAGCAGACAACCCTGCTTATAATTACATTTCCGAAATAATTTCAGTCGTTGTAGTAATTTTTGCAAAGCCGTAAGAAAGATTTAGCAAACTCGCGAGATGCATTTCTTCGTTTATGCTTCCCGTAGCATCAGCCGGAAAAAAAACTCTGTAATCCCTGTAATAAGCGTCGCGTGCGGTTGACTCACAGCACATGTTTGTCATTATTCCTGTGATAACAACATCTTCAATCTTTAAAACTCTTAGAACGGTTTCGAGATCGGTATTATAAAAGGAAGAGTACCGATGTTTGTAAACAATCTTCTCGCCTTTCAAGGGGGCGATGGACTTATAAACCTTGCTTTCTTCACTATCTTCGATACACATACCATTCCACCACCATTCCATAATACCGGCGTCTAATTTTTCAGGGTGATGGACATGGCAGGTATAGATTACCGGTCTGGATTTCTCACGAAATATATCTATAAGACTTTTTATGTTCGGCAAGATAACCGGACCTCCGCATGTGAAAGTTGGAGAAGCCGGGTCAAGGAAAAAATTCTGCATATCAATAACAAGCAGTGCAGATTTATCCGAATTAATTTTTAAATCAGATTTATTGTACGGAGAGACTTTCTTCAGCCACTCAGAAGTTTTAGAGTTTAAGGTTTCGGGTGTAATGTAATTGGGCATAATGTTTTTATTATTAAAAGGTGAAAATATATTGACTAAAATATTTAAGCAATGGAGAATTACTTATAAATAAAAATCATTTTAGAAGGAGCATTTTTCTTGTATCGGCATAGTTGAGAGTGCTGCCGTTTATTAATAGTTTGTAAAAGTAAATCCCCGATGACAGTAAGGCAGCGTCGAATGATGATTCATAAGTACCGGGTTTTAGGTGTTCGTTTACGAGCGTTTGGATTTCGCGTCCTTGTACATCATATACCTTAATAGTAATTTTGCTTTCAACTGACAACTGAAAACGGATAACCGTTCCCGCATTGAACGGATTCGGGTAATTCTGATAAAGGTTATACCTATCCGGTATATTTTCCGAAATATTCTTAACCGAAATTACTGACGAAACGGGAATTCTCCAAAGTGATTTACCCGATGTACCGGCGTATACATAATCAGAAAAAACCTTAATACATTTAACGTCGCAGTTAGTACCCCATTGAGGCTGTATTGGTGTAATCAGCACCCAATTAGCACCCTCGTTCGTAGTGACACGTATTTCACCGCCGTTATTCCCATAATATGAAGCAAAAATACTGTTAAGAAATGTATGAACAAAGTAGCTTGCTGAAGAAACGGGATTACTTATCCAGCCCCATGAATTGCCCGAATCAGTAGATTTAAATATTCCCGTCTTAGGTGACCCGTAAAAAACACTTGAGTATATATTGTTGCCTTTCACTGCCAGCGAAAGAGAATATGGAATATTCGTAAATCCATTGTTTATTATTTGCCACGTATCTCCCTGGTCAGTGCTTTTTACGAAACCGTTTCTTTTGGTTGATGCAAAAACTTCCGAGCCAATGTTTGCAAGTGCATATATAGTATCGTTAAAAATAATACCGGAAAGTTTGGTCCAGAAATTCCCGAAGTTTGAAGACCTGTAAATACCGCCGCTTTGAGTACCGGCAAATAGGTTTGCGCCGTTATAGTTTAAAGCAAAAACCACAGAATCATTCAAACCGGTGTTCATCGCCTCCCATACGCCGCTACCATTATTTCTGAAAATGCCTCCGAAAGTTCCTGCGTATATAAAATTCCCTGCATCCGTAAAAGAGTAAACAATCGTATTCCCGAGCATTTCGTTTCTCGGCGACCAGTTTGCACCGAGATTCAAACTCCTGTAAACGCCCCCTCCATGAGTACCCGCGTACATTACATTCCCGGCAGTATGCAAGGCATTAACAGTATGGACGTTTAAACCTGAATTTTTTGGAAACCAAGTACCGCCGTTATCAACAGTTACATACATACCCCCTCCGGCTGAAGCAGCAAACAGATACGTATTATAAACGGCAAATTTATATATCATAAAATCAGTCAGCCCGGTATAAACAGGAACCCATTCATCACCATAGTTAGAAGACCTGTAAACCGCTTTTCCGAACTGGCAAGTGTAAGCATTAGTGCCCTGAGTGGTAACCGAAAAGAAGGGCAGGTTTGTATTAAGACCATTATTAGCCTCACTCCAGGTGCCGCCATTATCGGATGACCTGTATATGCCTTTATCCGTAGCTGCGAGAATAATAAACCCTGCTTTTTTAAGTGAGAAAACCTTTGTATTTGCGGGAATACCCGCGTCATATTTTATCCAGCTTGAACCCGGATGATAAGCAAGGTAAACGCCGTTATTCGTTGCAGCATAAAGTGCTACATCATCCGTAACAATATCATTAACCACAGTGTTTCCGGGAAGGTTAGACTGCGACCAGTTAACGCCGTAGTTCGTTGAGTAAACAATACCCGAATTCGTAATTGTATTTCCGAGTCCGGCATAAATAACTTGATCAATATTGCAAAGAGTATTTATGTTGTATCCGGAATTAAGAAGTGAAAAATTATATCCGTTATCATAAGAGACATAAAAACCGCCGTTGTCAGCAGCCGCGAAAACCATATTCCCAACGACAATAACAGCATTAATTCCGTATTGATATACATTATTCGTTCCTTTAGTCCATGAAGTCCCGAAATCCACCGAAAGATAAACCCCTCTTTGTGTACCGGCATAAACGACACCATCCGACCTTACAAAAAGGCTCTTAATAACACCCCCCTCAAGTCCAGCGGGGGTCCAGTTTAGCTGCGTATAAGCGGAAACCGTCACAAAAAAGACGAGCAAAAACGTAATTAATAACGTATTATATATCTTGCAAAGCATTATATATCCCCAATAATAATTCCACATTAAAATTAAGATAATGAATCAACATATTCAAGTTCCTTTAAATCAGCCAATTCCCAACTCCCCATTAACCATACGCTCTTTCCGTTTTGTCGTAGATTCCCCGTGGCGAACCGCTGCGGATTCACTATTCACTATTCCCTATTCACTATTAACTGCTCTTCCGTCCCTATTCACTATTCACTATTCGCTCGTCACTATTCACTATTCACTGCTCTTCCGTCCCTGCTCTTCCGTCCCTGCTCTTCCGTCACTCGTTACGCGTCACTCGTCACTGCTCTTATGTCACTGCTCTTCCGTCCCTATTCCCTATTAACTATTAACTATTAACTATTAACTGCTCTTATGTCACTGCTCTTCCGTCCCTGCTCTTATGTCCCTGCTCTTCCGTCCCTATTCACTATTCACTATTCACTGCTCTTATGTCCCTGCTCTTCCGTCACTATTCACTGCTCTTCCGTCACTGCTCTTCCGTCCCTATTCACTATTCACTATTTACTATTAACTATTCACTATTCACTGTTCACTGCTCTTATGTCACTGCTCTTCCGTCCCTATTCACTATTCACTATTCACTGCTCTTCCGTCACTGCTCTTAAAAAAGTTTACAAAAAAAGCAAACATTTTTTCCAAAAACACTTCTGGTTGTAATATAATACGTAAGAAACAGTCGTCAAAAATAGGGGGGGACAGGAAAAAAATGAATCGGCATAATATATTATTAAACATCTTAACAAATTATTATGGAGATAAAAAGAGACACAACAATTGAAAACTTAATAAGTCACTATCCGGCTGCGGTTTCCTGCTTTGGAAAACGCAGAATAAATGTATTCGTAAGAGGTGTGGCAGTATTCGGAACTGTGGAATCAATCGCTAGAAAAAAGGGATTTTCCGAAGAAGAAATCGACGAAATGATAAAAGAATTAAATGAAAAATACAGACATAGAGGAAAAATATAAGATGTCTTGTCCAGAGTCACTCGTCACTCGTCACTGCTCTTCCGTCACTGCTCTTCCGTCACTCGTCACTATTCACTATTCACTCCTGTTTTCCGCAAGCTATCCACCGACAAAAATAAGCACATATATTATTAGTAGTTTATAATTTTAATCTTGCGGTTTTGGGTGTCCCATGGCTATCTTTGCGTATGTTTGTAAGGAAAAAACAAAATAAAAGCGGTAGTGTTAGCATTCAAATTATTTCTAAAACCTCGGGTAAGTACAAAGTATTTAAAACTATCGGTAGTTCCATCTATCCTGAACAAATTGAAAAATATTATGTACAGGCAAAAAATGAGATAAATAAACTTTGTAATCAATTAAGTTTTATAGTTGAAGAAAAGGATGCTTTAATAGAAAGTTTTTTAGACAGCATATCAAACTCGCAGATAGAGGTTATTGGTCCTGAGATGGTGTTTGGTCGCATATTTGATTACATAGGTTATGGGACAATTCAAGAACCGTTATTCAGACACTTAGTTATTACAAGATTAGTATATCCTGGTAGTAAATTAAAAACGATAGAATATCTCCAACGATATCAGAATTTGGAGATATCAATAGACAGCATATATCGTTTTTTGGATACACTTCAAAGCAAATTGAAAGAACAGGTAGAAAACATTTCTTTTGCAAGAACAAAGAAGATACTTGGAGGAAGAATAGAAATAATTTTCTATGACATGACGACATTATATTTTGAGGCATCGGACGAAGATGATCTTCGAAAAACAGGTTTTTCAAAAGATGGGAAGCATCAATGTCCACAAATTTATTTAGGACTATTAGTAGCAAAAGATGGATATGCGATCGGGTATGATATCTTTGAGGGCAATATAAGCGAAGGTCATACGTTAATCCCAATGATAAGACAATTTGAAAAACGATTTAAATTAAACAAACCTATTGTAATAGCAGACTCGGGATTATTGTCAAAAGACAACATAAAAAGTTTAGAAGATAACGAATATGAATACATAATAGGTGCAAGAGTAAAGAATGAGACGGAAAATATAAAAGAAAAAATATTATCACTTAATCTGACAAATGGCAAACCGGTCAGTATAAAAAAGGATAACAATTTATCATTAATAGTAAGTTATTCATCAAGCAGGGCATCAAAAGATTTTAAAAATCGTACACGAGGGTTACAGCGATTAGAGAAGAATGTTGCATCTGGAAAACTTACCAAGAATAATATTAACAATCGTGGATACAACAAATATTTAAAGTTAGATGGTGAAATTAAAGTAACAATAGACAGAGAGAAGTTTGATGCAGATAATAAATGGGACGGAATAAAAGGTTATGTAACGAACACAAAATTAAATCCTGAAGTTGTAATATCAAATTACAAACATCTTTGGCAAATAGAGAAAGCATTTAGAATATCAAAAACAGATTTAAGAATACGGCCTATATATCATCATTTAAGAAAAAGAATCGAAGCACATATTTGTATTTCATTTGTTGCCTACGGAGTATACATGGATTTAGAAAGAGTACTGAAACTCTCTGCAGCAGGATTTTCAGTCAAGAAAGCTTCAGAGATGACACAAAACATGTATCAGATTAAATATGTCCTTCCCAAATCATTAAGAGAAGTAACAAAAACATTGAAAATGGATGATAATCAAAGAAAATTGACAAAAATCATAAACCAATATTTCTAGGGTGTCCCATCGCTTAAAACAGGAAAAAAGGGATTTTCCGAAGAAGAAATCGACGAAATGATAAAAGAATTAAATGAAAAATACAGACATAGAGGAAAAATATAAGATGTCTTGTCCAGAGTCACTCGTCACTCGTCACTGCTCTTCCGTCACTGCTCTTCCGTCACTCGTCACTATTCACTATTCACTCGTCACTATTCACTATTCACTATTCACTGCTCTTCCGTCACTGCTCTTCCGTCACTCGTTACGCGTCACTCGTCACTGCTCTTATGTCACTGCTCTTCCGTCACTATTCCCTATTCCCTATTCCCTATTCACTATTCACTATTCACTATTCACTGTTCACTGCTCACTGCTCTTCCGTCACTATTCACTATTCACTATTCACTATTCACTATTCACTATTTACTGCTCTTCCATCCAATTTTCGGGACAAAAAGAGTATTTTGAAATTTATAAACAAATATTTATATTTAACATGATAGAATTAAAAATTTTTAATTATTTTAAAAATGTTCCTTGTTTTTTGTTTTTAAGAACAACATATTTAGAGTTATACAAATTTTAATATATTTTTTATATTGCAAAAATATTTCATCCAAAATGTGACTGAAACAGCGGAGCTATGTTCATTCAGCCGTAGCTGAGAGCCGGTAAAAGCGAAAAGATATGGAAAGAAAAAGTATTAAAATAGAGGAGTTTTCGAAGCATTTGTTCTGGGATACTGACAGGGGTTTACTTGATTTTGAAAAGAACAGGAGCTATATAATCAAGCAGGTGCTGGAGTATGGAATGAAAGAAGACTGGGAAAAGATAAAGGATTATTACGGTATAGAGAAAATTGGTGAAACGGCGAAAATGTTTCGCGAACTTGAACCTAAAGCTTTATCTTTTATTTCACTTTTATCCGGGATTGCAAAAGAAAAATTCAGATGTTACACTACTTTAAAAAGCATGTTCAGGGAAATACTAACTGAAAATCAGATAAGGTTTTTACCTTTGATAGAAAGTTTTGCTTGAAGAAACGGTGAAGGGTTTTTAGAAGAAACAGCGGATGTATGTCAGATAAAGGCATTGCATTACACAATGGACACCGCAAGTCAATAGGTTTTGATCTTTTAAATAGAGTATGATTCGTCATTATGTTCATCTTTTTAGCAAACGTTATTGATTACAAATTATAAGATGGAAACAAAATTAATATTAAAACAAATCGGTAAATTGTCTTTTGAAGATAAAATGCTGATAATAGAGAAAACCCTAAAGTTTATAAGAGAAAAAGATATAAAAGAAGGAATTGCAAAAGCTGTTTCTGAAATGATTAGTGAGTATAAAACAAACAAAGATCTAACAGCGTTTACCGAAATTGATTTTGAAAATTTCTATGAAGCAAGGTGAGAAAGTGAATAGGTGAGAAAGTGAGTAATAGCTTATAACTCACAGCTGGTAGGAAGAGATTATAGCGTGGTTTCAGCAATAACTATTTAAAGATGAATAACAATAAGAACAATAGGATGAATAAAAATGAAGAAGTAACTTTGGTCAGGAAGAAAGAAGATTTTAGGAGCCGGGGAATAAAGAGCGGGAGCGTCAATAATTTTGGAGTTACTGAAATTTTGAGAAATATATTTATGGAGATGAACAAAACGGAGAAAAGCATTGCCAAAAGGATGGACAAAAGTATATGCAGAAGAAGGAAACAGCAAAGAGTAATAAAATAGAGTTCTCGAAAGATTTTCTTGATTTTTTTGTTTTATTAAACGAGAATAAAGTTGAATACATGCTGATAGGCGGATATGCTGTCTCTTTTTATGGTTATCCGAGATTTACAGGTGACATTGATATATGGATAAATAATACGAAAAGGAATGCAGAAAAAGTTTTAAAATCAATGAGCGAGTTTGGAATTCCCGTAAAGAAAATAAAGATTGAAGATTTAACATCTAATGAACCGATGAACGGATTATATTTTGGAAAAGAGCCATTTAGGATAGACATCATAACTGCTTTGGAAGAGTTAAGTTTTAAGGAATCTTATAAATCATTAAAAAAGATTAAAGTTAATAAAGTTACTATTAAAGTTATTTCTAAAACTGATTTAATAAAAAATAAGATTAAATCAGGAAGACATAAAGATTTAGCGGATGTAGAGGAGTTGAAGAGAAAGTGATCCGCCACGGCGGACGTTCTCCGCGGCGAATCTTCGACACAGAACGCGGAAGGTGGGGAATAGCTGATAGCTGATGGCTCAACATTTCTGGCTATAAAAAGCTTAACCTATTTTGAAGATGCAGAAACCGATGAGATGCCGGTATTAACAAAACTGGTTAGCTGGGAAGAGATTAAAAATATGATTCGGCATGCAGTTGCTAAGTGGTAGGTGGCAGCATCAATTCCAGGCAGCCAAGTAAAGAAAATATTTGTAAGTTATTACCAGCTGATTCGCTACGAGCTACCAGCTACGAGCCACCAGCTACCAGCTACGAGCCACCAGCCACCAGCTACCAGCTACGAGCTACGAGCTATGAGCTATGAGCTATGAGCTAACAACTAACAAGTAACAACAAACAACAAACAACAAACAACTAACAATAAGCACCAGACCAAAAAAATTTGTAAGTTAGAACATGGGGAATGAATTAGAGATTATTAGTATAGAAAAAATCGAGAATCTTATCGTCGAAATAAGAGATGAAAAAGTAATTCTTGACAGCGATGTTGCAACGATTTATAATGTTGAAACTCGTGACATTAACAAGGCTGTTAAAAATAATCAAGATAAATTTCCAGCCGGATATGTAATTGAATTGACAAAAGATGAACTCGCTTTCTTGCGGGGGAAATTTTCCACCGCAAAATTTTCGAAAACGAGAGTATTACCAAAAGCCTTTTCGGAAAAAGGTCTTTATATGCTAGCAACAATAATAAAGAGTAAAGCTGCTACAAAAACCACATTAGCAATTATTGAAACTTTCGCGAAGATAAGAGAATTATCAAGGAATATAAAAGACTTATCAGTAATAGAAGATGAGGTTAAGAAGGACAGCTTGCTAAAAAAGAGCGGTAAAATAATAGCTGAAATACTTGAAGACGATATGAAAATTACAGACACGGAAACATTTATAGAAGTAAATTTTGCTGTCTTAAAATTCAGGCATACGATAAAGAAGAAAAAATAGTAAAAATTGTCGGCATAAGAGCTATCAACTAACAACTATTAACTAACAACTATTAACTAACAACTAACAACTATCAGCTTTCAACTAACAACTATCAACATATTATTTTTGAAGAAAACGATGTCTTTATAGCTAAAGTCCCTTTAAGTGATGCTATTTACAACAATGACGACCTTACCGGCAAACCTGAGAAGCGGATAAATGAGCGGATAAATGAGCGGATAGGTGAGGAAATAAATGGGGAAATAAATGAGGAAATAAATGAGGAAATAAAAAGAGTATTACACCTGATCTTGAAAAATGGAGTTATTTGAAGCCACAAAACAAAACGTAAGTCTTCATATAAAAAATGTTTTCAGAGAAGGAGAACTTGATCAAAGTTCAACTGTCAAGGAATACTTGACAGTTCAATCCGAAGGGATAAGAAAGATTAAAAGGAAAGTTTTGTATTATAACCTGGATGTGATTTTCATAAACTAAAAACAAAAAACTGAAACCGATAACTGAAAACGGAAAAAGTAGTATGACAAAGACACATAAAGACCTGGAAGTCTGGAAGCAAAGTATTGGTTTTGTTACGGATATTTACAAATTAACAGGAAATTTCCCAAAAGAAGAAATATACGGCATTACAAGCCAGATGCGAAGAGCAGCAGTATCAATACCCTCAAATATCGCTGAAGGTGCTACATGAATGCACGAGAAAGAGTTTTTGCAGTTTTTAAACATTGCACTTGGAAGTACTTCAGAATTAGAAACCCAATTAATAATCAGCAATAATATAAAATATATCAACACAGATCAAATGAATACTATTCTTGACAAGCTGAATAACATTCGCAAAATGATAATAGGTCTAAAAAAATCTCTTAACAAATGACAATTAACTATTAACTATTAACTATTAACTATTAACTATTAACTATTAACTGCTCTAACTATTAACTATTTTTCAAGATGGAAACAAAATTAATATTAAAACAAATCGGTAAGTTACCTTTTGAAGATAAAATGCTGATAATAGAGAAAACCTTGAAATTCATTAGAGAAAAAGAAGTAAAAGAAAGAATCACAAAAGCTGTTTCTGAAATGATAAATGAGTACAAATCTAACAAAGAACTAACAGCATTTACCGAAATTGATTTTGAGAATTTCTATGAAGCAAGGTGAGATTTGGCTCATAAATCTTGATCCTACTATCGGCGCCGAGATAAGAAAAACCAGACCCGCAGTTATAGTAAATGACAATGCTTTTGGTCGTTTACCTTTAAAAATCATTGTTCCGATCACAGATTGGAAAGAGAAATATAGTGTTGTACCTTGGATGGTCAAAGTTGAGCCTGATAATGTAAATCATCTTAATAAAATTTCATCAGCAGATTGCTTTCAGGTTCGCTCAATATCAGAACTGAGGTTTGTTAAGCAAATCGGAATAGTAAACAAAGAAGTATTTGAGCAAATAAAAGACGGGCTTGCAAAGGTTTTAAACATTGACACTATTTATTAGATGCTATCTATTTTATAATTGGTATTTCAAGTAGGCAATTTACAACTTACAGTTCACTATTTACTGTTCACAGTTTTGAGCCATCAACTAACAACTACCAGCCACCAGCTAAAAATGAACAAACCCGAAATTAAAGAATTCATACGCAGCAACAGTTCGCTTTTCTGGTACACGCCCGAAGATAAAAAAGAGGAAATAAGCAGCGAATTACTTGTGGAGACGATTTTAAATTACGGGGACTTAAAAGACATAAAAAATCTTATCAATATTATGGGACTTGATAAGTTATCTGAAGTGTTTCATGGCTTGCATGGGCGAAAAAAATTAAACTACTACCCCGAAATCTATAATTATTTTTCAATGCTTATTAAAAGATATGCACACCCAGGTGTTTAGCCAAAATCAAGTTGAAATTCTGCCGCTTGTTAAACAATTTAAAAGAGAATATTACCTTGTTGGAGGTACAGCTATTGCATTACACATCGGACACCGCAGGTCAATAGATTTTGACCTTTTCAAACACAGCAGGATCAATCATCAAAATGTTATTGAGAAAATAGAACGCTTTGGTTGTGAATATACCGTTACCAGAAGAGTAACCGAACAATTAAACGTGAATATAAACAATGTTAAATTTACATTTTATCAATACCCTTTTAAAATAAGTGCAGCCGAAAAATTGAAAGATATCCTTCGAATGCCAAATCTTTTAGACCTTGCCGCAATGAAAGCTTATGCTATGGGAAGAAGGTCGAAGTGGAAAGATTATATAGACATCTATTTCTTTCTTAAAGATTATTTTTCTATAAAACAAATTTCTGAAAGGGCTAATGAACTTTATGGACAGCTTTTTTCCGAGAAATTATATCGGGCGCAAATCTGCTATTTTGACGACATCGATTACAGTGAACCCGTCGAATTTTTAAAGCAGCCGGTACCCGACCATGAAATAAAAGATTTCCTTATTGATAAAGCAACCGACATTTTTGAAAAACCGTAAACAGTGAACCGTGAGCAGTAAACAGTGAACCGTGAGCAGTAAACAGTGAACAGTGAGCAGTAAACAGTGAACCGTGAGCAGTAAACAGTGAACCGTGAGCAGTAAACAGTAAACAGTAAACAGTGAGCAGTAAACAGTGAACCGTGAGCAGTAAACAGTGAAGAGCAGTAAACAGTAAACAGTAAACAGTGAACCGTGAGCAGTAAACAGTAAGCAGTAAACAGTGAAGAGCAGTAAACAGTAAACAGTAAACAGTGAACCGTGAGCAGTAAACAGTGAACAGTGAACAGTAAACAGTAAGCAGTAAACAGTGAACCGTGAGCAGTGAACAGTGAACAGTAAATAGAAGCAAAAAGAGCATAAAAACAAAGCAAATAGCAAAACATGGAAAACATAAAAACACACAAAGACCTGGAAGTCTGGAAAAAGAGCATTGATTTAGTATCAGAAATATATGAAATTACTAAAAGTTTTCCAAAAGAAGAAATATACGGACTAACTAATCAGATAAGAAGGTCAGCAGTATCAATACCATCTAATATCGCTGAAGGGGCAGGAAGAAATCATGATAAAGAGTTCATACAATTTTTGTATATAGCGATGGGAAGCAGTTCAGAACTTGAAACGCAGATTTTTATCTGTAAGAACCTGAAATAAATGGGTGAAGAACAAATGAACACAATACTTGAAAAGTTGTATGATATCAGGAAAATGCTTTCTGGTCTTTTAAAAGCCGTAAGCCGTAAGCTGTAAGCAGTAAGCGGTAACAGCTCACAGTTCACAGTTCTTAAAACTATCAACTATCAACTATCAAATAAAATTAATATATTTAACAAATTTTAAAGAAACAAATAATATATATAGTGAATAATCAAAAATCACAAACTCATTCATTTTTAAATTTTTTAAGCTTTCACAGCTCACAACTCACTGTTTACTATTCACTGTTTTTACAGTTCTTCCGTTTACTGTTTACAGCTTACAGTTCACAGTTCACAAAACAATTAACTATTAACGAATAAAAATGCACTACCTAGTCACCGGCGGCGCCGGCTTCATCGGCAGCAATATAGTGGAGGAATTGCTGAAACGCGGCGAAAAAGTACGCGTTCTAGATAATTTCTCAACGGGAAAAAGGGAAAACCTGAAAGAATTCGGGAAGGATGTAGAGCTGATTGAGGGGGATATAAGGAGTTATCATATTGTGAAGCAGGCAGTAGCCGGAATTGATGTTGTGCTTCATCAGGCAGCATTGCCGTCCGTGCCGAGGTCGATTAACGACCCTATAACTTCAAACGAAGTGAACGTCGGCGGAACACTGAACATGCTCGATGCCTCAAAAGAAGCAGGAGTGAAAAGGTTTGTGTTTGCGTCGTCATCGTCAATATACGGCGATACACCAGAACTGCCGAAACACGAAGGAATGACGCCGAATCCGTTATCGCCTTATGCGGTAAGCAAGCTTGCAGGAGAGAAATATTGCAGAGTATTTGCAAAGGTGTACGGACTTCATACCGTTGCACTAAGATACTTCAACGTATTCGGACCAAGGCAGGACCCGAATTCCCAGTATTCCGCAGTAATTCCGAAGTTCATAAAAATGATATCAAATGACGAAAGACCTACTATTTACGGAGACGGCAAGCAGACAAGAGATTTTACTTATGTCGCAAACGTTGTCGAAGCAAATCTTCTTGCAGCAACAAAAGAATGCGAGCCGGGACTCGTAATGAACGCCGCCTGTAACGACCAAATAGAGCTAAACTATCTCGTTGAACAAATAAACACATTACTCGGAAAGAATATAAAACCACAATACGTCGAAAGAAGAAAAGGCGACATCGAGCATTCCTTCGCCAACATTTCTCTTATTGAGAAGGTGTTTAGCTGGCGACCGAGCGTTAGTTTTGATCAGGGGTTAGCTTTGCTCGTAATGCGTAACACGTAACGCGTAACACGTGACACGTAACCCGTGACGCGTAACCCGTGACACGTAACCCGTGACGCGTAACCCGTGACCTTAAGAACAGTGACGCGTAACCCGTGACGCGTAACCCGTGACACGTAACCCGTGACGCGTAACCCGTGACTTTAAGAACAGTGACACGTAACCCGTGACGCGTAACCCGTGACGCGTAACCCGTGAAGCGTAACCCGTGACGCGTGACACGTGACGATTGACGAGAAACACGTGACACGTAACACGTGAAACGATTCACGGCTCTTACAGTCACGGCTCTCACAATATATACAATCAAGATTATTTGAATGTTAGGAAAATAAATAGGATTATAAAACAAGGAGAAGGCATCTCAGTCGAATTTAAAAGAGCGAAAGAAGACCTTCCGTCAAATTTATTTGAAACTGTATGTGCATTCCTTAATCGAAATGGGGGGTCAATTTTATTAGGCATAAAAGACGACAAAACAATAGAGGGAATAATCCCGGAAAAGACAGAAAAGTTATGTAAAGACATTGTAAACCTAAGCAATAATCCACAAAAACTTTCCCCTGTATTTCTCTTGAATGCCGAAATTATAAAATACAAAGATAAAACATTGATACATATATATGTTCCTATCTCATCGCAGGTACATAAATGTAACAGCAAAATATTTGACCGCGGAATGGATGGAGACTTTGAAATTACATCAAGTGAACAGATAAAGAACTTATATTTAAACAAAAATTCATTGTATTCTGAAAACACTATATACCCTTTTCTCTTCACTTCTGATTTCGCTGAAGGTATTGTTGACAGAGTCAGGAAAATAATCAAAATCCAACGACCTGAGCATCCATGGAACGAATTGAACAATGATGAGTTTTTCAGGACTGCCGGACTTTTTAGAAAAGATATGGCTACGGGTTTAGAAGGATTCACAATGTCAGCATTATTGCTTTTCGGGAAACCCGAAACAATAAACAGTGTTTTACCTCATTATAAAATAGACGTGCTTTTACGAGTAAGGGATATCGAGCGTTATGATGACCGTGAAAACATCCGCTGTAATTTAATAGAAGCATATGATAAAATGATGAACTTTATTGCAAAGCATTTACCCGACAGATTTTATCTTGAAGGGACACAGAGGATTTCACTTAGAGATACCATTTTCAGAGAAGTGATTGTTAATTTATTAATTCACAGGGAATACACTAATGCTTTTCCCTCAACTTTTACAATTTACCACAACAGAGTGGAAGTTAAAAATGCCAATAAACCACACAGTTATGGACAAATAAATCTTTCCAATTTAGAACCATTTCCTAAAAACCCACATATAGCGCAGTTCTTTACCCAAATGGGACGTTCAGAAGAATTGGGAACAGGGATAAGAAAAGTTTACAAATACTCTAAAGCATACTCGGGTAGCGAAGATATTGAGTTTTTAGAACAGGATATATTTATAACAAGAGTACCATTAGGGAAGCGTTTTTTTGAAACCAAACAAGTAAATGACGGATTAAATGACGGATTAAATGACGGATTAAATGACGGATTAAATGACGGATTAAATGACCGCCAAATTCAAACCCTTAAACTTATAAACGAAAATCCCGGAGTACAAATTAAACGTATAGCAGAAGAAACAAAAATACCAATTGATACTCTAGACAGATATATAAAATATTTTGTAGCAAAAAAATTAATCGAGCGGCGAGGTAGTAAAAAAGCTGGAGGATATTATCTGATAGCTGATAAGAACCGTAACCCGTAACGCGTAACCCGTGACGCGTGACACGCAATGCGTAACACTTAACACGTGACACGTAACACGTAACACGTGACGAGTGACATGTGACACGTAATGCGTAACAAGTGACACGTGACACGTAATGCGTAACAAGTAACAAGTAACACGTGACAAGTAACAAGTAACCCGTAACATGTAACACGTAACACGTAATCCGTAACACGTAACCCGTAACAAGTAATAGGAAGAATAAAGAATGGAAAAAATAAGAACACATAAAGATCTGGATGTCTGGAAAAAAAGCATTGATTTAGTAGCCGAAATATATGAAATTACTAAAAGTTTCCCGAAAGAGGAAATTTATGGTATAACAAACCAGATAAGAAGGGCAGCAGTATCAATACCCTCAAATATCGCTGAAGGGGCAGGAAGAAATCATGATAAAGAGTTCATTCAGTTTTTGTATATAGCAATGGGAAGCAGTTCAGAGCTCGAAACGCAGATTTTTATCTGTAAGAACCTGAAATACATCGGTGAAGAACAAATGAACACAATTCTTGAAAAGTTGTATGATATCAGGAAGATGCTTTCCGGTCTTTTGAAATCAGTAATCAGTAAACAATGAACAGTTCACAGCTCACAGCTCACAGTTTACAGTTTACAGCTCTTACAGCTCACAGCTCACAGTTTACAGCTCTTACAGCTCACAGTTCACAGCTCACAGCTCTTACAGCTCACAGTTCACTGTTTTCACGGTTCTCACAGTTTACAGCTTACAGTTCACAGTTCACAGTTTACGGTTCTCACAGTTCACAGTTTACAGTTTACGGTTCTTTCGTCACAGTTCACAGTTCACAGTTTACAAAACAATTTACAATTAACTATTAACGAATAAAAATGCACTACCTAGTCACCGGCGGCGCTGGCTTCATCGGCAGCAACATCGTAGAGGAATTACTCAAACGCGGCGAAAAAGTCCGGGTTCTTGACAATTTTTCAACGGGTAAGAGGGAAAATTTGAAAGAATTCGGGAAGGATGTCGAACTTATTGAAGGGGACATCAGAAGCTACCATATCGTTAAGCAGGCGGTGGCGGGAATTGATGTAGTACTTCATCAGGCAGCATTGCCGTCTGTTCCTCGTTCAATAAATGACCCGATTACTTCAAACGAAGTGAATGTCGGCGGAACACTGAACATGCTTGATGCCTCAAAAGAAGCAGGAGTGAAAAGGTTTGTTTTTGCGTCGTCATCGTCAATTTACGGCGATACACCCGAACTGCCGAAACACGAAGGAATGACGCCGAATCCGTTATCGCCTTATGCTGTCAGCAAACTTGCAGGAGAGAAATACTGCAGAGTATTTGCGAAGGTGTACGGACTTCATACCGTTGCACTTAGATACTTCAACGTATTCGGACCAAGGCAGGACCCGAATTCCCAGTATTCCGCAGTAATCCCGAAGTTCATAAAAATGATTTCCAATGACGAAAGACCGGCTATCTACGGAGACGGCAAGCAGACAAGAGATTTTACGTATGTTGCAAACGTCGTCGAAGCAAATCTTCTTGCAGCCACAAAAGAATGCGAGCCGGGACTCTTAATGAACGCCGCCTGTCACGACCAGATAGAGCTGAACTATCTTGTTGAACAAATAAACACTTTACTTGGAAAAAATGTAAAACCCTTATATGTTGAAAGAAGAAAAGGCGACATAGAGCATTCCTTCGCGAACATTTCTTTAATCAGTAAAACCTTTGGCTGGGAACCGTGTGTTAGTTTTGATCAGGGACTTAGAAAGCTTGTAGCTCAAGGCTGATAAGAAAAGAGACAGAATGGCGGAAAGCAGAAAGAAATATAGAGACAAAGTCCTGGTTACGGGTGCAGCGGGGTTTATAGGTTATCATTTAGTAGAGAGGCTTGTCAATGAAGAGTACAATGTTGTTGGACTTGATAATATAAATGATTATTACGATGTTAATTTAAAATACGCAAGGCTTTTAGAAAAAGGGATTGAAAAGAAGAATATTACAGAGAACAGGATAATAAAAAGTAATAAATACGATAATTACAGATTTACAAAGATAGATATATCAGGCAAAAAGGCTTTATTTAAGTTATTTGAGAATGAAGAATTTAATTATGTAGTAAATCTTGCTGCACAACCTGGGGTAAGGTATTCAATAACGAATCCTGATGTTTATGTACAGAGTAATTTAGTTGGTTTTGCAAACATTCTGGAAGCCTGCAGGCATAATGGTATTGAACATCTTGTGTATGCGAGCACATCAAGTGTTTATGGGCTCAATACAAAAATGCCTCTTTCGACGAGAGATAACGCAGATCATCCGATAAGCTTGTACGCAGCAACCAAAAAGGCAAATGAGTTAATGGCACATACATACAGTTATTTGTACAATTTACCAACGACCGGATTAAGGTTTTTTACAGTTTACGGACCATGGGGAAGACCGGATATGGCGATTTTTAAATTTGCAAAAGCTATTGTTAACGAAGAAGAAATTGAGGTCTATAACTACGGAAAAATGAAAAGAGATTTTACGTACATTGATGATATAATTGAAGGGGTGATAAAAGTTATGACAAGAATACCAAAGCGGAAAAAGAAAACAGAAAAAATTTATCCTTCAAATTCAATTGCACCTTATAAAATTTACAATATTGGGAACTCTCAGCCTGTTGAATTAAAGTATTTTATTAAGGTTTTAGAGCACAGCATGAGGAAAAAAGCTAAAAAGAAATACTTGCCATTACAAGCGGGAGATGTATTGCAGACAAATGCAGACGTTATTGACTTAGAAAAAGAGATTGGATTTAAGCCAAGAATTTCATTGGAAGAAGGTATTAGTAAATTTATTAGCTGGTACAAAGGTTATTACAGTGTTGAACGGTGATAAGGTCTTTAGTGATTTTATATTTTTAATAAAGTTATAATTCAGTATAACTTTATTTTACAAAAACTTATTTTACAAATTTAAAGAACAAATAAGATAAAAATAGTGAAAAGAATTAAAATTATAGCAATATTGATGTTGTTTTCAGGGATTATATTTGCTCAGAACGACACTCGCGTAGGGGAGTTTGAAACTAAAAAGATCGGGCAGAATTATTTCAATTATTCAGACCCCGACAAAGTAAATATTGAAGTCATTGTACTTGGTGGAGTGAAAAGTCCGGGGAAATATTTGGTGCCGGATGGTACTACTTTTCTGGATATAATGAGTTTAACAGGCGGTCTTATTAATGACAGGATTGGAGATAATATTAAGTTTATAAGACCAAGCGAAAAGACAGGGAAATTAAAAGATAACAAAGTAATATTGCTAAAGTATGCAGATTTGTATAAAGATGATGCAGTATCAGTTGTTGACAAGATTAACCCGGTACTCCAGCCCGGGGATGTAATAGCAGTACCGCTAAAACCCGAAATGACGACTTGGGAAACAGTAAAAGATGTTCTTGTAGTAATTACACCACTGGTATCAATCGGTACTTTGATTGTATCAATCTTAAATTATACAAAATAGATGGACCAAAATATAAATAATATAAACAATTTAGAATTACAGGAAGAGATTCAAGGAAAAGGGTTTATGGACTATTTAAACTTAGTACTGCTAAACATTATTCCTATATCAGTAATACTAATTATTTCAGCGGTAGTATCCATTTTTTATGCTATGAGCCTTAAAGACCAATATCGATCAACGGCTATGTTGAAAATTGACAATCCCAAAGGAAATATACTAACCGAAGACTTATTGGGTGGTGAAATGAGTAGCTATCAAACAGAGACTTTTATTCTGAACCAGATTGAGCTTATGAAAAGTTACTATATTCGTGATCTTGTGGCAAACGCGCTTTCTGATTCTATAAAAAATTTCGAAAGCAAAAAGGAGTTTACTAGATTAATCATAACTTTGGAAGACGGCACCAGAAAAGCAGCAACACAGAATGAAATAAGAAGAATGTTAAGCGGTTTGGTAAAATTTGAGCAGCCAAATAAAAAAGTAAATTTATTATTAATTTCTTCTGAAAATCCAAATTTTGAAGAGGCAAAATTAATAACAACAACATATTCAAGTGTTTTTGAGGAGTACACAAAAATAATTGGAAGGCTTGATGTAACGGCTGTCAAAAATTACCTTGCAAACGAAAAAGAGAAGAAATATTCCGAATTGAATATAGCTGAAGCTACTCTTCAGGATTTTCAAAAACAGACAGGTTTAATTTCTGTAACTACACAGGCAGGTCTAATAATTAATAATATTTCTACTTATGATGCCGCGAAGAGCAATACCGAAATCGAAACAAGGGCAGTAAATAGTTCATTGGGGATTTTAAATGAGGAACTTAAGAAGATTGACCCGGAATTTACAAAGTATATTGATAACCAGTTTAATACATCGTATGTTGAGGGTCTTACAAAAAAGATTGCCGAGCTGGAAGTAAACAGGGATGTAGAACTTTCGACATTAAAAGATGAAGAATCAAAGCAAAGAGTTAAAAAATTGTACAATGAAAGAATTGCACCGTTAAAAAAAAGCTATGATGAAAAGGTTGTTTTTGTAAAAGACGGCATACTTTCCAAAACCCCGCAGGATAAGATAACACTAACAGATAAGATACTTGAATCAAAATTAACATTAACCTCCTTAAACGAAAAGAACAAAATAATTTCGAGAATATTGTCTAAATATGAAAACGAATTTAATCAGCTTCCCGAAAAAACTATTGAATATGCAAAACTTGAACGAAATCAAAAATCTCTCGAAAAGCTATATTTAATTCTTGAAGAAAAATTTCAGGAGGCATCAATTAACGAACGCGCAAGAATAGGAAATGCATTCATACTTGACCCGGGCATAGAAAATTTCGGACCTGTTGGACCGGATCGAATGAAAATAATTTTAATGGGTATATCAATAGGATTAGCGATTGGGGTTGGGTTTGCTTTTGGAAGGGATTTTCTCGACCGTACAATAAAAGACCCTGAACAGCTTGAAAAACAGGGAGTAAGCATGCTGTCATGGATACCGTCAATGGAAGGACTCAAGGATGGGAGCGGCGAACAGCGAATACTTATTCAGGATTCAAAGAACAACACTGCTGCAGAAGCATTTAAAGCATTAAGAACCAGAATACAATATTCCCGAACAAAAGACGAATCATTCAAATCACTGTTGATAACAAGCTCTGTTCCGGGAGAGGGAAAAACATCTGTTTCCGGTAACCTTGCTATGACATTTGCATTATCTGACAAGAAAACATTAATAATAGACTGTGACTTTCGTAAACCCAAACTTCACACATTATTTAAGCAGGAAAGATATCCCGGTTTATGCGACATATTTTTCAGTGATTTTGATTTAAAAGATGTAATAAGAACAACAGAAACAAAGAATTTAAGTTATATATCATGCGGGACGCTTCCGCCGAACCCCTCGGAAATACTTGGCTCCGAGCAAATGTACAAATTGCTTAAGGAACTCGAAATGCAATATGATGTCGTAATGCTTGACTCTCCGCCTTTTATGTCAGTAACAGATGCGGAGATACTATTCAATATTACAGACGGCACAATACTGGTTGCACGGGCAGGTAAAACAAACAAAGATGCTTTTTACAAGACATATAATAAATTAAAGAGTATTAATTCCCATAAGCTGCTTGGATGTGTTTTGAATGATTTCTCTTTCAAAAAGGCGTACGGATATTATTATTATAATAATTATTATTACTATTATTCATACAGTGGAAGCGGGGAGAAGGGGAAGGGCAGTAAGAAAGTGGAAAAGTGAGGAAGGGAGGAGGAGCAATTAGGAAGTTAAGAAGTTATGAAGAGCAATGAGAAAATGATCCGCCACGGCGGACGTCCTCCCAATAAGATGACGGATCTTCGACAAAGAACGCGGAAAGTGAGAAAGTTCAACTTTTGGCTGTTGGGAAAGAGCAGGAACTAAGAACGGTAAACAGTGATCTGTGAACAAGGATGAAAAGAATTTAAAGAAAAAAACAGTATGAAGCACATACCATACGGAAGACAAAATATAACAGATGAAGACATTAACGCTGTTGTTGAGGTGTTAAAGTCTGACTGGTTAACACAGGGACCAAAGATAAAAGAGTTCGAGTCAGCGTTTGCAAATTATATTGGAGTGAAATATGCGGCAGCAGTTTCAAATGGAACGGCTGCTTTGCATTTGTGTTCAATGGCATTGGATGTAAAGCCGGGTGATAAAGTGATTACAACACCTATTACATTTGCAGCATCAGCCAATTGCGTGAGGTATAGTGGTGGAGATGTTATTTTTGCTGATATTGACCCGGAAACATATCTATTAGATATTGAAAAAGTGAAAATGTTATTAGAAGCATCACCAAAGGGAACATATAAAGGAATTCTTCCTGTAGATTTTTCCGGAAGAGCTGTTAATTTAGAGAAATTTAAAGAGCTGGGAGACGAGTTTAATTTATGGATTTTAGAAGATGCATGTCACGCACCGGGCGGATATTTTACTGACAGCAAAGGAAACAAACAGAATTGCGGAAACGGAAATTTTGCAGATTTAGCTATATTTTCATTTCATCCTGTTAAGCATATTGCTTGCGGAGAAGGTGGAATGGTAACCACAAATAATGAAAAATTGTATAAGAGGCTGCTTAATTTAAGAACGCATGGAATACAACAGGATTACAGCAAAAGACTATATGATGATTCAGACTGGTACTATGAAATGCAAGAATTAGGTTACAATTACAGATTAACAGACATACAAGCAGCATTGGGGATAAGCCAGTTAACAAGGGCAAAGGAAGGAACACAAAGACGGAGAGAAATAGCAGAAAAATATTACAATACATTTAAGGGTTTATCATTTATCAAAGGACAGAGCTGTATTATTGAAGGACACGCTTATCATCTGTATGTTATCGAAGTAGAAAAAAGAAAAGAACTTCATATGCATTTAAGAGACAATAATATTTTTGCTCAGATACATTACATACCTGTTCATTTAATGCCTTATTACAGAGAATTAGGATGGAAACCCGGAGATATGCCGCATGCAGAGAATTATTATAGAAATTGCATCAGCATTCCAATGTATCCTACATTGACAGATGAACAACAAAACTATGTAATAACGAAAATATTAGAGTTCTATTCATAATAAAATCAACTATTACTTATTAATTTAAAGGCATAGGTTTTTGTGACAGGGTATAAAGCATTAAGCAAACAAATATACACAAACAAAGATCATTCAATTGTGCCGATACGAATGCAAGACAGGTATCTGATAATGCAATGGCGCAATGAGCAGATTTATCATTTAAGGCAGGAAAAGCCATTAACAAAAGAAGAGCAGGATTTTTACTTTGAAAATGTTGTTGCAAAATTATTTAAACAAGAACAGCCTGACCAGATTTTATTTTCTTATTTAGAAGGTGAAAAATGTATTGGATATGGCGGGCTTGTTCATATTAACTGGAAGGATAAGAATGCGGAGATTTCGTTCATAATGGATACATCGCTTGAAAAAGATCATTTTAAAATTCACTGGTTAAAATTTTTAGATTTAATAGAGTTGGCTGCATTTGAAGATCTTGAGCTTCACAAATTATATACTTATGCGTTTGATTTAAGACCTAAACTATACGAGGCTTTAGAAGAATGTAAATTTAAAAAAGAAGCAATTTTAAAAAGTCATATTCTTTATAATGAAGAATTTAAAGATGTTATAATCCATTCTAAGTTTACATCAAAAGGATTCATAAGAAAAGCAACACAGTATGATACTGATGTTACATATTTGTGGGCAAATGATCCAAAGATAAGGGAATATTCACTAAATAAAGAAAAAATTGAATATGAAAAACATAAGAGCTGGTATCTGGATAAAATAAATTCCAATGATTGTCTTTACTTGATTTTACAAAAGAATGAAAACGCAATTGGTTCCATAAGATTTGATTTTGAAGATGAAGGCAAAGCTAAAATAAATTATTTAATTGAGCCAAAAGAATTTGGAAAAGGATATGGCACATTAATCTTACAACTTGGAGTAAAGTATTTGATGGAAAGCAAAAATGACATAAAATGTGTCTATGGAATCGTATTTCATGTTAATGAAGCCTCAGTAAAAATTTTTGAAAAATTAGGTTACGAATATATTAAAATCGATAAAGATATAGCCAAATATCAATTAAATATTTAATGAAAATAATTAACAAAGAAATAGAAAATAGCAATCAGGCTTTTATTATTGCAGAGCTTTCGGCTAACCATAATCAGAAACTTGAAATAGCAATTCAAAGCATAAAAGCTGCAAAGGAAGCAGGTGCAGATGCAATTAAGCTGCAAACATATACAGCGGATACGATTACTTTGAATTCTGATAAGGAATATTTTAAAATAAAGCAAGGAACAATTTGGGACGGAACAACGCTATACAAATTATACCAACAAGCATACACACCATGGGAATGGCAGCCAAAGCTTAAGAAGTATGCTGAAGAGATTGGTTTAATTTGTTTTTCTTCCCCATTTGATAAGACCGCGGTTGATTTTTTGGAAAAAATGAATGTTCCTGCATATAAAATCGCGTCTTTTGAGATAACAGATATACCTTTAATTGAATATACCGCATCTAAAGGAAAACCTATGATAATTTCAACAGGAATTGCTACGTTAGCAGATATTGAAGAGGCGGTTAATGCATGCAGAAGAATGGGAAACAATGAAATAGCATTGCTTAAATGTACTTCCTCTTATCCCGCTCCTGTTGAAGAAGCAAATTTACTAACAATACCTCATTTACGGGATACGTTTAATGTTGTACCGGGACTTTCAGACCATACAATGGGGAGTGCAGTTTCAATAGCAGCTGTTGCATTAGGGGCAAAAATCATAGAAAAACATTTTATACTCGATAGAAAACTTGGTGGACCGGATTCAGCTTTTTCAATGGAACCAGCTGAATTTAAACAAATTGTTGAAGGAATACGGACTGTGGAAAAAGCATTAGGGAAAGTTAGTTATGATTTGACCCCAAAAGCTGAGAAAAGTAAAATGTTTTCGAGATCGCTATTTATTGTGACGGATGTAAAAGCCGGAGAAAAAATCAAAGAAGATAATGTCAGATCAATCAGGCCTGGCTATGGGCTTCATCCTAAACACTATAAAGAAATATTAGGTAAGAAATTCAGGAATGACTATGAAAGAGGAACACCACTGGAATGGGGGATGATTGAGTAAAGAAAGAAGAAATATTGCAATTATACCTGCACGCGGTGGAAGTAAAAGAATTCCAAGAAAAAATATAAACGATTTTCTAGGTAAACCAATAATTGCATACAGTATTGAAGCTGCTATTAAATCGGAATTATTTGACGAGGTAATGGTTTCAACTGATGATGAAGAGATTGCGGAAATTGCAAGAAAATACGGGGCTAGTGTACCTTTTATGAGGTCAAAATTTAATTCAAATGATTTTGCAACAACGGCAGATGTTCTTTTAGAAGTTTTGGAAGAATATAAAAAAGATGGAAAAGAATTTGATTATTTATGCTGTGTTTATCCAACAGCACCTTTTGTTACATCTGTCAAATTACAAGATACTTACGATTTAATGATTCAAAAAAATGCCGAAGGAGTTATTCCAGTAGTGAAATTCAGCTACCCAATCCAAAGAGCATTTAGAATTACGGAAGAAAATATATTAGAATTTATTTGGCCTGAAAATATCAATAAAAGAAGTCAGGATTTCGAAACCACTTTCCATGATGCAGGACAATTCTATTGGATAAAAACAAAAAGTTTTTTATTAAATCAGATTTTAATTTGTAGGGGATCAATTCCATTAATAATTGATGAAATATCAGTTCAGGACATCGATTGTGAAGCAGATTTTAAAATTGCAAAACTAAAGTATAAATTAATTGAAGGAATATATAATGATGAATTATAAAACGGAGCAAGAAAAATTTTGGGCAGGTGAATTTGGCACTAACTATATAGAGAGAAATAATGATCTGCAAATAGTTGCCGGTAATATAAATCTTTTTTCTAAAATATTAAGTAGAGCTAATAAAATTAACTCAATAGTTGAGTTTGGTGCAAATATTGGATTAAATTTAATAGCTTTAAAACAACTTATTCCATTTGGAAATTTCTCAGCAATTGAAATTAATAAATCAGCGTGCATTGAATTAGAAAAAATGCCGTGGATTTATACTTTTAATGAATCTATACTGTCATTCGAATCAGAAAAAAGGTATGATTTGGTATTCTCTAAGGGTGTTTTAATACACATAAATCCAGATGAACTAGAAAGTGTTTATAACAAGTTATTTAGCGTGTCTAAAAAGTATATTTTGATAGTTGAGTATTATAATCCGACTCCAGTTGAAATAAATTATCGTGGACATAAAGGGAAACTATTCAAAAGAGATTTTGCAGGTGAATTAATTAAATTATATCCTAATTTAGAACTTATAGATTATGGTTTTTCCTATCATTTAGACCCTAATTTCCCTCAAGATGATCTTAATTGGTTTTTATTAAAGAAAGAGATTTAATTCGCAATGGAATATCCATTAGATTTAAAATCAATTAAGAAAATAGGAATTAATAATTGGCTTGATAATTATATTTGTTGGCCCATAAATGAAACGGTCTTTTATAAATTGTTTCAAGATATACAAAATGAGTATTCTAAAAGCACCAAAATGTTGGCAATTGAAGAAAAATTATTATTGTATACTACATACAAAATCAGTTATGAAATATTAATGTATTGCCATTCATTATTACTAACGAAGGAACTAGATCATAATAAACAAAAGCCATTAATTTTGGATAAAGATTGGGATTTCAAATATTTTATTCAAGGTAATGATAAATATTACGGAGTACTAGAAAAATATAGTAATAAATTAGTTCCTAATCCACCTTCATTTATTTCAAATATAAAATACGGAGCAAAATCAAAATATAATAATTTTAAAAATTTTAGATTATCGAATAATAAAAGGAGACCTATATATTCTATAAGCTCAAATCCTCGTAAAATATTTCAAGATTTCATGAGTAATCAATATTATTTGCATATGTTTTCTCCTTATCCGATCTTTTTTCAATACAGATCACTTTCAAAAGAGGATATTCAATTGACACAAAAAATTAGTAATGTATATCAAAATATATTAACTAAGATCATATACAAGTATAATTTAGATTTAAATGTGAGTTATTTATCATATTTTGATGGAGTTACAACTGAAATGTTGCAAAGAATATTATTATTAGTTAGAAGTTTTGAAAAGTATTTGACAAATAAGAAAAAAGGCTTATTAATGGTTGATTCTTTAGGTACAACTTTTAGTCGGGCACTTTGTTTTGCGGGAAAGTTAAATGAATTTTCAATCGTAGGGGCTATTCATGGAAATAATTTTGGGATAAATAGAAATAGGTCTCTTGCTTTTATAGATCTTAGTCTAGTTGATCAATATTTGACACCAAATAAAACATCGAAGAAATTATATACTAAATTATTTGATTTAGTATTAAACAATAATAATAAAATAAATATTATTAATACAAAGCAAGATTATTACAGCATATTACTCCAAAAAAATAGGATAAAAACTTATAGAAATGAAAATTATAAAATAATGTTTTTAGAATATCCTCTTACTAACCTCAGACACGATAATATTTACGCGTTTTGGCCATATCAGTTAAATTTAGTTCTAAGAGTGATGAAATCTGTGAGGAAAATCAGTAAATCCATAATTATTAAGAGACATCCTGATAGACTGTCTGAATCTGAGAATCTTTATAGTAATTTTGTAAATGAGGAGATGGTTGAACCTTTTGAAACGGTATATAATGAAGCAGACTCTATTTTTTTTACTAATTTAACAAGTACTACATTTACGTATTCATTAACAACTAATAAAAACATATACTTTTTTGATTATCTCTTAAAAGATGTATGGGAAGAAATACACGAAGCTCTTTATGAGAGGTGTAATATTATACCTTCGTGGCTTGATAAAAATGGATTTTTGGAATATGATGAATATGTTTTGCAGGAAATGATAAACAACCCTAAATATATTGATTGGAATAAAAACCTGCAAATTGATCAACAATTATTTCTGCCTTAATAAATTTTAAATGTATACTCAAATTTACATAAAAGACAAAATATGTTTTAGTATAATATCCTTTAATAAAATTCTATTAGTAAAATAGTGGCCGTATTTGGCAATTCAATTGGATATAAACATAAGAATAGTATTTCATCAGTTGGTAGAAATTTTGGAAAAATAAATCAATGTTGTTAAAGATTATTTTTAATAAAACTTTATAATGTCTTACATTCTTGTATAAACTGTTCTGTTTTGAGAAAAACACATTTGAAATTTGTATTTAATTATAATTTTAAGAGTAATCTAAATAATATTTAATTAAAGTATATTATATCCCCATATGAATAATTTTAAAGCTAAAGATTTAATAATAAATCAATTGCTTTATGCCCCCAAATAATCAAAATCATTATATATTAGTCACTCGAATGTTTTCTGGATTGTTTGAATCTTTTGCAAAAAATGAGTGGAATCCTACAGGTATTCCGACATTTGTCAAATTGGCGGAACAATTAGTTAAAACTAAAAAACTGACATGGCTGATTTCATGCAAGACGGAAAAAGAATCTAAGATTGTTAGTAATAGGTTTATGCACCTAAAGATAGATCAATACAATATTTTCGTTATCCCATACTTAAACATCTTTTATTTTGCAAAAATAAAAAACATACTTAATGATTTGATAACCATTATTTATTGTATTTATTTTACCTTTGATAGAGGAAAAAGACTATATTATTTCGATAGGTCTAACATTAAAACGGCTGGATTTGTTAAAATATTTTTACGTCAATTTGTTGTTATTAGATTACTTGGATTGTATCCAGATCAGAAAAAGCTTGCATCGAACATAAAGTCAAAAATTATTAGATTTGCAGAATATTTCGCATATAAAGTTAAATACAATTTAGCTGTATGTACCCAAGATGGAAGTGGGATTGAATTTTATTTAGAAAAATTACTCCATAGAAAGACAGAAAGAGTTGTATTACTGAATGGAGTTGAAAGGTATCAATCAGAAATTAATAAGAAAAAGGGAAATTTATTATCTCTATTATTTGTTGGAACATTGGCAGAAAGCAAAGGCGTTTTATACCTCATTGATGCGTTGACTCTTTTAAAAGAAAGAAATATTGTTTTTAATACAACAATAATAGGGAAAGGATATCTAGAAGAGGATATTCGTAAAGCTATCATTAATGGAGATCTTTTGGATAATATCAAATTAATGGGGGCAGTGGAACATGAGAATATATTTAGATATTACAAAGATGCTGATGTGTATATATCCTTAAACAAATTAGGAAATCTTAGCAATACTGTTCTCGAAAGTATGAATATGGGAAATTGTATCATTATGCTTGGGAAAAATAATATTGATTTTACCGATGTATTTACAGAGAAATTTATTCCGAATGATAAAGTGAATATTATTAATAGAGAAAATATTGTTACCGGTTTAGTAGATATCCTTGTTCACTTATATGAAAACTATCAATTAGTATTAGAATATTCTTCACAAATAAAGAGATTTGCAGATGAAAATATTTGGACATGGGACGAGAGAATTAACTATGAAATAGTGTTGCTTGAGAATATCCTCGAAGAGAAGAGATTAAATAGAAAAAAAGATGATAGAAATGAATAAAAGAGTACATCTCCTGATTGATAAATCTAGAATTGTTGATTATTCCTTATTACCGCTTAAGTTTAACAAGAATAGTCTATACGGTAGAGGATATAATTTGTCCTTTTTTTTTAAGCCAACTAAAAAATGCCTTACATGTGATATACTAATCCTTTTTTCGAAACCTGTTTTAGAGATGTTAAATGAAAAAATGGCAATTATCGAAGAACCAAGTCCAACTTTGGATTTATTAATAAAGGCTAGAAAATATTCTAATAAAGTTATTTGGATGGATACTTCTGACAGCACTAGCGTTACCCATTTTGAGTTACTCCCATTTATTGATTTGTATTTAAAAAAACAATTATTTAAAGATAAGACACTATATAAAAAAAATTTTTATGGAGGTAGAATATTTACTCAGTTTTACCACGATAAATTTAGTATTATTGACTCAAATCCATTTAATCAATTTTTCACTTTAGAAGATAAGTACTTTGACAAGGTTAATATTTCATGGAATATTGGTTTAGGGGATATGTATTCGGCATTTTCTAAAAATAAATTAATACCGAGTTTGATAAGTAAACTAATGAGTAGGTATTATGTAAAATATACATTACCCTTACAGAGTAAGAGTAAAGACTTATTTCTTAAGACCAGTACAAATTTGGAAAGAGAATTGATAGGGTTCCATCGAAAAGAATTAATTAAAAGATTAGATGAAATTATTATTAAAAACAAACTCGTAGGTATTATACAAGGTAAAATGTTATCTACAAAGAAATTACGTGAAGCAATGGCAGATTCCAAGATAATACCAAGTCCTTTTGGATGGGGAGAAATTGGTGTGCGTGATTATGAGGCATTTATTAATGGATCGGTACTATTGAAACCGGATATTTCGCATCTCTCAACTTGGCCTGAAATATTTATTGAAAATAAAACCTACCAGCCATTTAAGTGGGATTTTAGCAATTTAGAAGAAGTAATCATTAATCTCCTTGAAGATGAAAAGCAGAGAATAAATATTGCAAATAATGGGCAAAACTACTACAAAGATTCTATCTCCAAAGATGGAATGTCGCGTTTTTGTGATTGGTTTATTAATCAGATTGAAAAATAACTCATTTGAATATAATGGATAAGAGAAAAGAATTCACTGAAAAAGCATTTGACCGAATATTTTTAGAAAAAGAAAAGTTGTCATACAGGTTTAATGATGATGAATTGAGTATTCGAGATCTTAAAGTTAAACAACAATTACTAGAGGTTGGTGTTTTTGGGAAGAAATATCTTGATATTGGGCCTGGAACTGGCAGATGGCTTCAATTTGTAAAAAATAATGGTGCTTCCTATTGCGGAGCGATTGACATTTCACAAGAGTCATTAAATCGATGTAATAAACTGTGTGATAAAACCCAGAAAGCTGATGTGGAATGTGAAATTTTTAATTTTGAGTCTAGCTATTTCGACATTGTCGTTTCATTTATGGTACTCGAACATTTGAAAAATCCAGAAAATTATTTAAACGAAATTATTCGGGTTACTAAAAGCGGTGGATTAATTTTGATGACTATACCAAATATACTTTCTTTCCTTTCTCGATTAAGGGTAATAATAGGGAAATTACCAAGTGCAATTACCGATGATCATACCCATGTAAAATATTATACGAAAAAAGAACTTAAAAAGTTATTTAAACCATATAATCTTTTCCCTGTTCTTATACCAACATCAATTTCATGGAATCCTTTTGCTCCTAAAAAACTATTAATTCCATCAAATAAATTAATAAAATCATTAGATGATCATTTATTATTTAGAATTATTGTTAATAAATAGATGTTTTGTCTTTAATATGCATGAATTATGGCAATAAAAGTAGTTAAACAAAATGGATTTTATGAAATTCGAAATAATTTACGCTGAAGATGTAAAATGGAGCAAATCTATACTTGAAGATATTATAATAATATCTATAGGGTCATATTGGTATGATGGCGCTTATTATTCAGGTAAAAAGGCTAATATAAAGTTAATAGAAATATTTCAGTTAAATGCAGGCCACCATTTTCAAAAGATAAAAGAAATTATCAGTGAGCATTTAAAAGGTTTTTCTGGTCATTTTTCTTTTATTGTCATTACTCCTGCAATAGGGTTTGCAGTTGTGGACAAAATAAGGTCTTTTCCAATTTATTATTTTCGAAATGATAATAATATTTACTTTTCAAACTCGGCACCTACTCTTCAACGAAAGTTTTCGTTAAAAGACTATGATCCTTCATCTATTCTTATATTCAAGATGGCAGGATACACAATCGGAGACTCAACCATTTTAGTCGAGATAAAACAATTACAATCAGCTGAGATTATTATTGTTGACTTAAAAACAAATAGCGTCAGTTCAAACCGTTATTTTAGATATTTTGTTGATAAAACATCCACTGAATCGGAAGAAAATCTATTAGAGGAACTTCACGGAAAGACAATAAAAACTTTTACAAAAATGATTACATCGTTGAATGGAGCCCCTGTTTGGATCCCTTTGAGTGGAGGGTTAGATTCAAGATTAATTTTAGCATTACTTTTAGAATTAAAGTACGACAATATAACTACTTATACATATGGCAAAAGTGGTATTTGGGAAATTGAAAGAGCAAAGTTTATAGCTGAGTTCCTAAATGTTAAATGGCATTTTATTAAGTTCAATCCTTTAAAAATTAGAAAATACTTCAATACTTTCGATAGGAAAAAGTACTTTAATTATGCTGGTGGATTGAATTCAGCACCACACCTTGCAGAATATTACGCGCTTTTAGAATTGAGAAGGAAAAATTATATCCCGGAAAACGCGGTTATTATTAATGGGCAGTCTGGAGATTTCACTTCAGGGGGGCATATTCCAAAATTACTTTTAGAAAATAATTCTGAAAAAATTGATATTAACACTTTCCTTAAAGTAATTATTGATAAACATTACTCTCTTTGGTCAAATCTAAATGATATTTCAAATAATAAAATAATATCTGATGAAATTATTAGACTATTAGATTTATTTAATAAAAAAGTATTTACAAAAGATCAATTTGCAAAATATTATGAATTACACGAATGCGAAGAAAGGCAAGCAAAGTTTGTGGTGAATGGACAACGGGCATATGACTGGTTTGGATATGAATGGAGGTTGCCTTTATGGAGCGATGAGTTGATAGAATTTTGGATGAAGGTTGATTGGAAAATTAAATTTGGGCAAGGATTATTATTAAAATATTTAAAGAAATACAATTTTGGAAAAGTTTTTGAGGATATAACATTACCTCCTCAATTTTCATATTATCCGTTATGGATAAAACTTTTGCGGCCAGCTATTACGTCTTATTCGAAAATTAGTAGTAATCAACCTGATTATTTGTATCGGAAATATTTTTTATATTTTATGACTTACTCACCAATGTACCCTCAATCTAAGTTTTCTGAATATTTAGAGGATTCTAAATATCATCGAAACACAGTTTCGTATTTTTCTAAATATTATCTGATGGAGTTATTTAATACAAATGAAATTCATTAAAAAAAATTGTGGGATTAAGATTGACAGATCACTTTTTCGAAAGAAAATTGTAAAAGACTATTCAGCGCTAGTTGGATCGAATTTTGCGTTAAAACCAATTCAATTTATTAAGGGTTTACTTGTCGCAAAATTTTTAGGCCCTTCTGATTATGGTATCTTAAAATCTGTTGAACTTATTCAGATGCTAGATAAATTTGGGAGTCTTGGATTCAATACCACTGCAGCAAGAGAAATTGGTAATGCTTTAGGTGCCAATAATCAGAAAAAAGTCGAAACAATTAGAAATACTGCTTATTCATCTGAATCTTTATTAATTTTAGTACTCTTCTTCATAGGATTAAGTAGTACTATCTTTTTTGATTCAGTAATGCTTTCTGTACTAATTATAATGGCCTCAACTGGAATGCTTGTCTCTAAATTTAGGGCAATTTTCGCAACAGAAGCGGTAATTCAAAAAAAATTTATTCTAACAAGTAAAATAATATTTTTTACCAATTTAATAGCCGCTATTTTAGTAATAATACTTGTACCCTATTTGAAAATTTATGCTGTATTATTAACTAATATTATAAGTGGTCTACTTTCAATTATATTTTACTTCAAATCGCTGACATTTAATTACCAATTTAAAATTAACAAAGATGAATTCAAAAAAATACTTGGAATAAGTATTCCTTTAACTTTCAACACACTAGCTTTTGGCACATTTAGATATGCTGAAAGAATACTTATCATTCGTTATTTAAGTATGGACGCACTTGGGTTCTTTGCATTTGCATCAATGGCTGTCGGACATTTTACAATTTTATTTTCAACTTCAGTTAAAGTAAGAATGCAAGATATTTTTGAAGGTATTGGAAAAGGGGATTATACAAGAGTTCATAAAATTGTATTACGAGAAACAACCTTATTTACAATCATCTCATTGCTTTTAATTCCACTGTTATGGCTATCAATAGAAATATTTACCCCACTATTATTGCCGAAATGGATAGATGGTATTTATTCAGCACAGTTATATTTATTTATGCTTCCACTCGAAGTTATTCCAAACTATGTCTCTATAGTTTTAATATCATCATTGGTAAATAAACAAAAGATATTACCTCTTTATAGATTAATTTCAACAGGATTGTTGATATGCTTTACTATTATTTTATATTATTGGGGTATACTAACTTTAGAGAAGTTTATTATTATCTACATATGTTCATCGGCATTTTATAAAATTACAGTAATTGTTTTATATAAAAAACATTTTTATAACATTTATGTGCAACAATAAAATATGAAATTATGGTTGTGGTAAGAAAAGAGTTCCCAATAGTTCGGAACTCAATATTCCTGTTGTTAGTATTTGCTTTCATGACAAGTAGTATTGTGATGAGTTTGCTTAAGAGTTCTTTTGGAGTACCTTTACTACCTTATCATAAATTATTTCTATTTATTATACCAGTTTATATTCTATTAGATACAAGGAAATCAAAAACCATTAAATTACCCTACTTATGGAATTTTCTTTTTATGGTAGTTCTATTTGTAATTCTTGAGGAATATTTTTATGGGTTGGAATATAAACCGAGTTTCGATCTTTTATTACGTTTGGTGCCGATTTATTTTATCTTTATTGGCTTAGTAAATGCTGGGACTGATAGACAAACATATCTGAGAATACTTAGATTATCATGGGTATTAATACTTTTTAATACAACTATTTTTTATCTTGCTATATTAGGTGTTATTAATGTGTTTGAATTAGAGCAAAGTGAACTAACTAGACGGTTGACAGCAACGACAAACATGAATTATTTTTCCGATATGAATATATTGGGAATATTTCTTACTGTTCTTCTAAAATTAGAAGGAATTCCTTTAAAAGTATTCAATATAAAAGTCAGAATTGAAATTGTAATTTTATATTTTATTTTCTTGGTATTATTAAATGCTACAAGAGGTTCAGTTATCATATTACTTTTGCTTTTGATTGTTTACATTTTATATGTTTGGGGAAAGTTGAGTCCAAGGGGGAAAATTGGTTTAATACTGTTCTTATTTTTTCTACTTGTGGTAATATTATCAACTGAACAAATAGAATCAATATTAATCCGTCTGAGAATAGGCGAAAGATTTGTTCAACAAAATATCTCAGAAGAAGGTGTGTGGTTTCAAATGATTGGAAGTGTAGCGAACTTTCTTAAGAGTCCTATCATCGGGGTTGGGTATGAGCAAGCATCTTCTGCAGAAGAGGGATTCACAACGAGTAATTTCCAATATTCTCAAATCTTGGGAGGTAACGGGTTAATCTTTTTTATTGTTTTTTATTTATTTAACTTTAGAATGTTTGGAGCATCTATTAAACGACTAATAACCAATCCAATATTACTATCTTTTTTTCTTTTTATATTTACAGCTTATATATTTAGGCAAGCCGATTCCTATTTTGCTGTAATCGCATATTTAGTTTATTATTACAAATACTTTTCAGCTAAAAATACAAGTTTCAAAAAATCGTTTAATCTTAATAAATGAAAAAAGTACTTATTATTGATGAAAATTTGCCATATTTATTAAATAATGTAACTTTCCCGACCGGAGGAGCTTCAATACAATCGTATAATTGGCTGAAAGGTTTTTTGAAGAATAATTGCGAAGTCGCAATATTTTCAAATGCTGACATAGAGAATAAAAGTAGTTATAAAATAATTAGAATTGATAATAGAAATGTTATTAACAGTTTATTAAAAAAGTTTATTAATTTCTACTCTATATACAAATCTGTTAAAATATTTTCTCCAAATATTATTTATGTAAGTATTCCGGGTTGGCATACATTGGTATGGGGAATCATTAGTAAAGTCAGTAACGCATTTTTAATCCAAAGAATTTCAAATGATTTTATGGTTGATGACAGATTTATTGATGAAATTGGTAGACTAAAATATTTTATGTTTTTGAGGGGGATTTATTTTGTTAATGTCATTTTGGTTCAAAATTCATACCAGCAAGAAAATATTAAAAACAAATTCCCTAAAAAAAATATATTGAAACTTTATAATCCATTCTCTATTCAAAATAATAAAATGTATTTTGGAATGGGAAATTATGTCGCCTGGATCGGTCTTTTTCAGCGTAAAAAAAATCTTTCGGCTCTGCTAAATATTGCTAAAATCCTACCTGATATAAAATTTAAAATTGCTGGAAAAACAAGTGGTAACATTGATGAAATAACAAAAATTGCTTTAGAAGAACTTCAATGTCTGCCTAATGTTGAATTTGTAGGTCTGTTACCAAGAATTGAAATCCTTGATTTTCTTGACGAGTCATTTTGTCTATTAAATACTTCTTATTATGAAGGTTTTTCTAATACTTTTTTGGAAGCTATTATGGTAAATACTCCTATTGTGACTCTAAAAACTAATGATCCAGATAAAATTATTGTTAAACATAATTTAGGCTTAGTTTCTGAAGATTTTAATTCACTACCAGAGTGTATTCTAAAAATAATTAGGGAGGGAAAAAGGAAGTATAATAAAAAAGGGAAGGAATATATAGAGAAATATCATGATCCAGATTTACTCGTTAAAAAATTATTTTTATTAATGAATACATTAAATACTATTGAATAGAATTTAAATTGATATAGTTAAAAAATATAGCTGAATAGAATTAATACTGATTTCAATCTAAAATAATTGTATAAACCCTAATATAATTGTATGTATATTTTAGAAATTAATATAAATAAAATTTTTCATAGCACAAAACATAGTTAAAAACAAGTGAAAGGAATATCATGTTACCAAAAACATTTGAAGGTGAAAAGAAACATAGAAAACGAAAGAGAGAACTTGAAATATCTATATCTTTTTCAATTATTGAAGATTATTTAAGGAGTATCAACGAGAAATTTAAAAATAACATTGCCATTTTGGAATTTGGAAGTGGACAGGGATATCAGATACCATATTTAAGAAAACTCGGGGATGTGATTGCTTCAGATATTTATATTGACGAGTATATTGGTGAAGTTGGATATTCCAACTTCATACAAACTAGCATAGAAAAAACGCCTTTTAGAGATAAACAATTTGATCTCATATATTCCAATCATGTTATTGAACATGTTGAGAATTTACATGATGCATTTATTGAATTAATTAGAATTGGAAAAAAAGATTGTGTTTATGCTTTTGCAGTGCCAACGAATATATGGTTACTTCTTACAATACCCGCACAATATTATTCGTCTGTTAGAAAAATTATAGGAATGATCTTAAATAAATTTAGGGGAAATAAAATAAAAAATTCAAATATTAAATCTTACGATCGTAAAATAAGTATAAATCATAGTGAAAGATTTTATAAAATATACTCTAAAATATTTCCCAAAGGTCATGGTACCTCTGAAAAATTTATTGATTGTTATAAATCTTTTAGAATAAAAGCATGGGAAAGAAATTTTATCGAAAATGGATTTGACGTGGTAAAAACCATTCCCCTTTTATTATATGGTCCATCTGAATTTCCAATCATATCCACAATGAGACCGATTGACAAGTTTTGCTCTAGTGTTTTATTCCTTCTTAAAAAAAAGGATTACTGAAGATGTTAATCGTAAATTAATATATAATAATAAGCATATTCATTTAGAATAAATATTTCAATTAGCTTACATTAACGTTTATTTATGAAAATCCTGTTTTATATTGAGAGTCTTCAATCCGGAGGCAAAGAAAGAAGGTTAGTTGAGTTAATAAAGGGACTTTCTAAATATCCGGATTATGAGATTGAATTGGTTGTGACTCAAAATGACATCCATTATAAAGATATTTTGCCTTCGGTCAATAAAATCCATTTTACCCTTCGAAAGAGAGGTGAAAAAGATTTTTCTGTATTTTATAAATTTTATAAGATTGCTAAGAAATTTAAACCAAATATAATTCATGTATGGGGGAGAGTGGTGGCTATCTATGCTATCCCTGCAAAAGTTATTTTGAGAATACCAATGATAAATAATGAGATAACAGACGCTCCATCAAGAATTACAAGGGGATTGATGAGTCGCAAACTAAGTTTTTTTTTCTCCGACCTTCTGATTGCAAATAGTTTTGCAGGTATAAAAACATATAAACCACCTAAGAGGAAAAGTTTTGTAATTTATAATGGTTTTGATTTCAGCAGGATTAATGATTTACAGGATAAAGACGTAGTAAAAAAAAGAAACAAAATTAGCACAAAATATGTTATTGGTATGGTTGCTTCATTCTCAGATTCTAAAGATTATACAACTTACATACTTGCTGCCAATAGTATCTTAAATAAAAGAAGTGATATCACATTTCTTTGTATTGGCTCAGGTGAATATTCAAAATATGAGGCCATGTTAGAAATAAAAAACCGAGACAATGTCGTTTTTCTTGATCGTCAAAAAGATGTAGAAAATATTATGAATATTTGTGATATTGGAATACTAACAACAAACATTAAAATACATGGAGAGGGAATATCAAATGCATTATTAGAATTTTCAGCTTTAGGGAAGCCTATAGTCGCATCAGCTGGTGGTGGTACGTCAGAAATAATTGAAGAAGGTCAAAATGGATATTTGTTGGTTCCTTTTAATGTTGATGATTTATGTAAAAAAATTGAGTTTTTATTGGATAATAATGATGTAAGGATTATAATGGGAAAAAAAGCAAACACAATTGTAAAAGGAAAATTTGGAATTGAAAGAATGGTGAAAGAATTTATAATTTCATATAGTCAAGTTTATAAATAAAATGATTTTCATCAAAAAAGAATTATAAAAAATTTATGTGTGGTATTACGGGGATTTTCCATTTAGATAAAGACCGAGAAGTAAATCTGACTACTTTGAAAAACATGACTAATGTAATTAAACATCGAGGACCTGATGGTGAAGGCTATTATATCAAGAAAAATATGGGATTAGGGCACAGAAGATTATCCATCATTGATCTGAAATCCGGTGATCAACCGATGTATAATGAAGAAAGAGATACAGTAGTGGTGTTTAATGGCGAAGTTTACAATTATATTGAACTTAGGATTGAATTGGAAAATCTTGGTTACAAATTTAAAACATCGTCCGATACTGAAGTAATACTTAAAGCGTATGAAGAATGGGGGATAGAGTGCCAAAATAAATTTAATGGGATGTGGGCTTTCGCAATATGGGATCTAAAAAACGAACAACTTATTTTATCGAGAGATAGGGTTGGAGAAAAACCACTTCACTATTCCTTAATTAACAACACCTTAGTATTTTCTTCTGAAATGAAATCGCTATTCGAATATGGGGTTCCTAAAAATATTAGAACTGAATTGATAGAGGTTTATTTAGTACTCACAAATATTCCTTCCCCTGATACTTTTTATAAGAATATTTATAAACTAAAACCAGGGCATTATATCTTAGCAAATTATTCCGGGTTGCGTGAACTAAAATATTGGTCACTGCCTGAAATAGATGAATCTGATATGTTAAAAAACAAATCGGATATTTACAATGAATTTGAAAGACTTTTCAAAGATTCTGTAAAAATCAGAATGAGAAGTGATGTTCCTTACGGAGCCTTCTTGAGCGGAGGACTGGATTCCTCATGTGTTGTTTCATTAATGTCAAAAAATTCTGACCATCCTATCGAAACTTTTACAATTGGATTTCCACAAAAAGAGTTTGATGAATCTAATTTGGCACAGCTCGTTTCACAAAAATTTCATACAAATCACAATTTAGGAATGGTAAACTCAGATTCCTTTCAAGAGGCTCTGTTGAGAGCAGTTTATTACTTCGACGAACCATTTGGGGATTCATCCTCAATTCCCACCTGGCAGGTTTCAAACTATGCATCTAAAAAAGTTAAAATGGTGTTGACCGGCGATGGTGGAGATGAAGTTCTCTCAGGCTATACATCTTATGTTGGAATCAAGTTCATAAACTACTATAAATCTCTGCCTCATATAATTAGAGCGAATATTCCTAAATTAATTAATATTGGTCAAAGATTTTCAGGGAATAGTTTAAGTTATAAATTAAATCGAATATCCAATATACTTTTTACTGCAAATTTATCCTATCAGGAGAGATTTCCAATAAAACGAAGTTATACATCTTTTCACAATATTAAGAGTTTAACCAAAAATATAAACGATATTATATCCATTGAAGACTATGTGTCCGAAATTCTGAACAAAATCCCTTACAGAAATGATTTTTATAAACATATGTTTATAAATTTTATGTGTGATTTACCCAATGATTATCTTGTAAAAGTTGATCGAATGAGCATGGCAAATTCATTAGAAACTCGAGCACCATTTTTAGACTTCAGACTTATAGAATTTTTGGTTAAGGTTGATAAGAGTGTAAAACTTGAAGGGTGGAAACGCAAAAGTATTTTAAGAAATACAATTGGGAAAAGCCTTCCCCCTCCTTTATTAAAAGAATCAGAAAGAGGGTTTACTATACCTTTAAGAGATTGGTTCACAAAAGATTTCCCTTTTTATGAGGAAAATACAAATAATATTGGAAAAATATTAGATAGGAATACGATCGGTATTATCATCGCTCAAAATACGAGTAAATACCATGATCACGGCAATTTTATTTGGACCCTTTTTATGCTAAATGCTTATATTAAATAAAACAACTATGAAAGTACTTTTTGTTTCAAGTGGTAACCAGAGAGGATTAAGTATAATTTGTAAAGCTCAAGCTGACGATTTGAGGTCTATCGGAATAGAAGTTCAAAGTTTTTTAATTGAAGGGCGTGGAATCTTAGGATATACTAAAAATATTTTTTCGTTAAAAAAGTATTTAAAAATTAATAAATTAGACTTAATTCACGCCCATTACGGATTAAGTGGAATAGTTGCATTATGTGCAAAGGGAAAAGAAAAATTAGTCGTTTCATTTATGGGAGATGATATTTTAGGTTCAAATACTAATAGCGGAAAAATTAAAATTATTAGTAGAATTATAGCCAAAATAAACATATTTCTCGCTAATATTTTTTATGACTTTGTAATAGTGAAATCGAAAGAGATGAGAAAAAAAATTAGAACAAATAAAGTAGAAATTGTTCCGAATGGTGTAAATCTATTAAAATTTCCAGTATTGGATAAAAGTAGTGCACGAGAAAAACTAGCAATCAAATCGGACTCTAAATTAATAATATTTGTGGCTGATCCAAAAAGACATGAAAAAAATTATAAATTAGCGGAACAGGCTGTAAAATTGTCAAAGATTAATAATCTTGAGTTTAGAACTATTTATAAAACCACTCATTCTGAATTGTACTTATACTACAATGCCGCTGACATTGTGTTAATGACCTCTTTTCATGAGGGATCTCCAAATGTTATAAAAGAAGCAATGGCTTGCAATTGTTCTATAGTTACCACAAATGTTGGCGATATTAGTTGGGTTATCGGCTCAACGCCTGGGTGTTTTATCACTAAATTTAATGTTCAAGATGTTTTGGCGCAAATATTATTTGCCCTTAACTTTGTCAAAGAGAATGGGAGAACATATGGAAGAGATAGAATAATTGAGCTAGGATTAGATTCAGTAGCAGTGGCAAAAAGAATAAATGAAATTTATCATAGGATCAGCGAATAATGTGTGGAATTTGTGGAATAATTAACTTTGATAAAAAACCAGTTGAAGAATATCTAATCAAAAAGATGATGTGGAAGATAAAACACCGTGGACCTGATGACGTTGGTTTTTTTATTGATGGAAATATCGGTCTTGGTTTCGTAAGACTTAGTATTTTAGATCTATCTCCTCTAGGGCATCAACCAATGTTTGATGAAACTAAGAGATATATAATTATTCATAATGGAGAAGTATATAATTTTTTAGAGATCAGAAATGAATTAAAAAGAAAAGGTTATAATTTTAAATCAAATACAGATACAGAAGTTATTTTATATTCATTTATAGAATGGGGAGAAGATTGCCTGCATAAATTCAACGGCATGTGGGCATTTTGTATTCTTGATACACAAACAAAAGATATTTTTTTTTCAAGAGACCGATATGGAGTTAAACCATTTTACTATTATCTGGATACTAACATATTTGTATTTGCATCTGAAATACCTGCAATTCTGGCAGTTCTTAATCAAAAATCTTCGCCAAATGTTCATGCAATATTTGATTATTTAACATTTAATAGAACAGATCAAACTGAAACCACATTCTTTAATGGCATCAAAAAATTACAACACGGTTCTTTAATTAGAATATCAGGTAATCAGTTGTCAATCCAAAAATGGTATGATTTGCGAGCAAATGTTTCTCAAAATGATGGATTCCAATCACCAGAAGAATATCGTGAATTATTCAGTTCGGCTGTAGGATTAAGATTAAGGAGCGACGTTCCTATTGGTGTGTGTTTAAGCGGTGGTTTGGATTCCTCAAGTATTGTCAGTATTCTGCTAAAAGAGTATGGAAAGAATGACTTAAACACATTCTCAGCGATTTATGGAGAAGGTAAGCGGGGTGATGAATCATATTTTATCCGGCTATATAAAAAATCCGTTAACATGATGCATTTTACATACCCAACTGCTGAGACACTTTTAAATGATTTAGAAAATTTCATTCTAGTACATGCAGAACCTATTCCATCAACAGCCCCTTATGCTCAGTTTAAGGTTATGGAATTAGCTCAAAAATACGTAGTTGTTACTTTAGATGGTCAGGGGGCAGATGAAAAATTAGCCGGATATCATTACTTCTATGGTTACTATTATAAGGATCTTCTAAGAAGATTTAGGTTATTAAGGTTGCTGAGTGAGATTATTCATTATTTGAGCCTTCACAAATCAGTTTATGGTCTAAAAACATTTCTTTACTTTTTGCTTCCTTCAAATTTAAGAACATTTGTCAGAGTAAATGAAAAGGGATACATTAAAGACTCATTTGTTAAGCATTTCTCTAGTAACAATACAATTTCTACAAATTTATATAATTCTGATACTCTTAATAAAGCATTATTTGATCATTTTGAGTATAAACTAGAGCATCTTTTAAAGTGGGAAGACAGAAACTCAATGTTTTTTTCACTTGAATCTAGAGTCCCTTTTTTAGATTTCCGTTTAGTAGAAAAAACACTGGCATTAGATTCTGATAAAATCATTAATAAAGGATGGTCTAAATATATACTCCGAGAAGCAATGAAAGGAATCCTTCCTGAAGAGATACGTCTTAGAAAGGATAAGATAGGTTTTATGACTCCTGATGATGAATGGTTCAGAGAGCAAAAGTTTCAAAAATTTGTAAATGAACTATTATCATCAGATTCGTTTTCAAGTAGAAATATTGTTGATGTAAAAAAAGCAAAAGTAATTTATCAAAATCATCTTGATAAGAAAATTCAGGCATCCAAAGAAATTTGGAAATGGGTTCATCTGGAACTTTGGTTTAGAAAGTTTATAGATTGAGCATATTAATTGATATAAAGCATTCCTGTCCTATTATTATTTTCAGGTATTTTTCAAAGTTATGATTTTTAAGGACTTTTTTTGACTGTAACATGCAAGAATATTACCTCCGCTTTATACTTACTTGAATATAAAAGTATTAAAAATATATTAATCTTATATAGAAGTGATATTATTATTGGTAAAGGTTTTGCCTTAATTGAACAGAATGGAAAAATTCTCAAAATTGTACAAGATAAAAAATATAGAATTTGGAATAGGAAGTTCAATAAACATCGCTCCTTTTGTGTTGCTTCGATGGAATTGATCAAAGTCAATCATTGAATTTGTGATAGAAAGAATTAATGCCGGATTTTCCGAAAGTGATCAGAAAGCTTTAATCAGTAAAAAAAGCTGATAGCTGATGGCTCATAACAGTTCAGTGTGCAGTGAATAAGTATTTTATTGCAAGACCCAAAATAATAAACGAAAATGGGTCTCGGTTTATTTCGAGTGATTTTCAAACTATTTAAAATTACTTGGAGTAAATCACATGAAGACATCTATAATGTATCCTCGTGCTTTGAATTGTTTAACTCCGGAAGACTGTGTTATGAGAAGACAAGAGCAAAAGCTAAAAGAAAGAGAAGAGAAACTTTTAAGAGAAAAAGCGCTCGGATCTGAGACGGCAAATGTCAAGTAAATATCAAAAAATATCCTTTTTTTATATAATCCAATTTTCGCTGATTCTGTACATTGTTGGGAAAGGTTTATTTGAATAGCCATAGGAGTGAAAAGTAAATATCGGATAGCTACGAATAATTTTTGTATTTAATATACTAACAGAGGTGCGAGGTGTCAATAGTATCATATAGAAGATCAATCAGAGAAATATTCAAAGGTATTATTAATAGGTTATTACATATTATTGCATATTTTACATTTCCCTACCAGATAACTGTCCTTCTTCATCGTTTGCGTGGTGTGAAAATTGGAAAGCAATCCCATATTGCCCGTTTAGTTTCAATAGACGATAGAAATCCGGAGTTAGTGGAGATTGGGAATGGAGTAGCAATAACAACCGGTGTGATGATATTAACTCATCAAAGAGATTTATCAGATTACAAAATTGGTATGTATGCTATGCATTGCCCATTTAAAGAAGGAAAAGTAATTATTAAAGATGGGGCGCATATAGGTATTGGTGCTATTATTATGCCAGGAGTGACGATTGGTGAAGGTGCAATAGTTGGTGCTAATGCGGTTGTAAATAAGGATGTACCCCCATACTCATTAGCTGTTGGAGTCCCGGCAAAAGTGATAAAAACATTCGGAGTGTAATTTGCATTACCTTTTTGAATTAAATCATCCCAAGCATTTTCATCAATTTAAGAATCTATTTGATCAAATTATTAGAAATAAAGATTCTTTCGATGTGATTGCTCGTGATAAAGACGTTTTACTGGCTCTCATTAAAGAAAATAAAATTCCATTTTACATTTTTGGTAAACGTGGGAATACTATTATTAGTAAACTCTTTAGTGTTCCAAAAACTTTGTATGACTATTATAGAATAGTTAAAAAAATAAAACCTGATGTTGTAATTAGCAAAGCTTCGCCTTTTGCGGCTATTATTGGTCGTTTATTAAAAATACCAACAGTGATAACACCCGATTCTGAAGTTGTTTTTCTTAATCAATTAGTTGCACCACTAAGCTCGCTAACAATTACCCAAAGAAGTTTTAACAGACGTTTGAGTAAAAATCAAAAATATATAAGCGGTTTTTTTGAAACCACATACTTACATCCCAATTATTTCCGGCCTATGAAAAATGAAATAGCAGAAGAAAACTTAGAAGATGGAGAAAAATATTTTATTATTCGATTTATTGGTTGGGATGCTAATCACGATGTAAATCAATTTGGGTTTTCTACTAAACAAAAAATAGATCTTGTGAAATGTTTAGAAAAATATGGACGAGTTATTATTACATCCGAAAAAAATTTACCTGTCGAATTGGATAAATATATAATGAGAATTTCTCCATCAAAAATACATCATCTTTTAAGTTTTGCGCACTTATACGTTGGAGATTCACAATCAATGGCTACAGAAGCTGCAATTCTTGGTACTCCTTCAATACGTTACAATTCATTTGTCGGTAAGAATGATATGTCAAATTTCAATTTATTACAAGAAAAATATAATTTGTTAATAAATTGTTGTTCCTTTGAAGATGTGATCAATTATTCAGAAAAAATAATAAGGAACTCAAATGCTAGAAAGAAATGGAAAGAAAAAGCTAATACATACTTCAAAGAAGTTGGTGATACGAATAAAGAAATGCTAAAGCTAATAAACGCCGTATTGAAAAAAAAATGAAAATATTATCAGTAGTAGGTGCTCGTCCTCAATTTATAAAATTAGCGCCCCTTTCGAATGAATTAAGGAAGTTCCACAAAGAAATTATTGTGCATACCGGTCAGCATTTTGATAAAGAAATGTCTGAGTTATTCTTTTATGATTTAAGTATACCAAAACCTAAATATAATTTGGATATTAATTCTGGTAACCATGGCGAACAAACCGGCAGAATGTTAGTCGAATTGGAATCCATAGTCGTAAAAGAAACTCCTGATATTATTATTATTTTTGGAGATACTAATTCGACATTAGCTGGGTCTTTAGTGGCCTCTAAATTACATATTCCAGTAGTTCATGTTGAAGCTGGTTTAAGAAGTTTTAACAAGTCTATGCCCGAAGAAATCAATAGAATAGTTGCAGATCACACCTCAAATTATTTATTTGCTCCTACTAAAACAGCTGTGGATAATCTGTTAAAAGAAAATCTCTCTAGTAAATCATTTCTTACCGGTGATATTATGGTTGATGCTCATTTGTCAGCGGTTGAAAAGGCAGCCAATCTTAATTCTTTAGATAAATATTTTGTTGAAATTGATAAGTATTACCTATTGACACTTCATCGTCCATATAACGTTGATAATCCTAAATATCTTTCTTCTATTTTTGCAGAATTAGGTAAACTAAATGCAAAAATTCTCTTTCCTGTTCATCCTCGGACAAGAAGTATAATAGATCAGAATTCTATTACTTTTCCGAAAAATATTATTTTAACTAAACCTGTTGGTTATTTAGAATTTGTCGAACTTCAATCGAAATGTAAAAAGATAATAACAGATTCCGGAGGCATCCAAAAAGAAGCATATATTCTTAAAAAACCCTGCGTTACTCTTCGCTCTGAAACTGAATGGGTGGAAACAGTAAATTCCGGTTGGAATTTATTGATAAATCCAACTAATGAAAAGAATTATTCTGAAAAAATAAATTTGTTTATGCCAGCTGCTGATCACCCCAGTATTTTTGGTAAGAATGTTGCACAAAAAATGGCAGAAATAATAAATAAAATTTAATTAATTTCAACAAAATTACACATTACATAGATGAAGTGAGGGAAAGCAGTAAGAAGGTGAATAGTCGAGTTAGTTTTAAGAACTGTTATAAAGTTATGCAGTTATGGAGTTGCAATGAACAGCAAAGGAGTTGTATGAAGAGCGAGTTAGCTGATAGCTAATAGAAAAAAAAGCTATGAAGTTAAGGAGTTATGGAGAGCGAGTTAGCTGACGGCTCATTAGCTGATATTAAGAACAACAGGAAATAAAAGATAAAAAACACATAATTGAAAGATTTTACAATAAAGAGTTTAGAGTTATTAATTGAACGATTAAAAAGTGCAGATTATAAATTTATACAGTTTAAGGATTTTAAAAATATTGAGGATTCAAAGATTGTTATTCTTAGACATGATGTGGATTTATTGCCGGAAAATTCTTTAGCGACGGCGAAGTTAGAAAATTCCTTGGGGGTAACAGGTACGTACTATTTTAGGATTACTCCTGAAACGTTTAAACTGGAGATTATTCAAGAAATAGCTGATTTAGGGCATGAGGTGGGATATCACTACGAAGATGTAGATTTAGTAATTAATAATTATAAATTAATAATTAATAGTTTAAAGGATAAAGAAGAGCTGATTGATTTGGCATATGAGAGTTTTTGTGACAATCTTGAAAAATTAAGGAAAATTGTGACGGTGGAGACGGTTTGTATGCATGGGAGTCCGAGGGCGAAGTATGATAATAAGATGATTTGGGAGAAGTTTGATTATAGAGAGCTGGGGATTGTTGGTGAGCCGTATTTTGATGTTGACTGGAATGAGTTTGGGTATTTGACGGATACGGGGAGAAGATGGAATGGGGATAAGTATAGTTTCAGGGATAAGGTGAATTCGAGGTTTAAATTTGATTTTAAGACGACGGATGATATTATAAAGAATGTTGATAAGCTGCCGGATAAGATGATGATTACAGTTCATCCGCAAAGGTGGACGGATGATAATGTACTTTGGGTAAAGGAGCTGGTTTGGCAGAACTTCAAGAATGGAGTGAAATACTTTAAGAAAAAATTAATAGTTAATAATTAATAGTTAATAGGCACTTGAAGAGCAATTAATAAGTAATAATTAATAAGTTATAATTAAGAATTAATAAGTAAGAGATTAAAGGCGATTAAAAAATAAAAGTGATTAAAAAGATAATTTTAATATTATTGATATTTGCTGGTGTTGGTTACGCACAAGTGGAGACTGTGCCGGCGTATGATTGCAGAGCAGTTATACAGTTATAAAGTTATGAAGTTATGGAGTTGATAAGAGCAGTGACAAAGTGACAGAGTGACAAAGTGACAGGGTTAAGTAGTTATAAAGTTAAGAAGTTATGGAGAACTGTTAATAGTAAACAGTAAACAGTAAACAGTAAACAGTGAATAGTAAAACAAAAAATATGAGGAGAGTATTAATAATAATAATTGTATTAATAAGTACAGCTGTTTATGGACAGGTGGAGACGGTGCCGGCGTATGATTGCAGAGCAGTTATACAGTTATAAAGTTATGAAGTTATGGAGTTGATAAGAGCAGTGACAAAGTGACAAAGCGACAAAGTGACAGGGTTAAGTAGTTATATAGTTAAGAAGTTATGAAGGGAAAAAAGTGAAGAGAATATTAATAATAATAATTGTATTAATAAGTACAGCTGTTTATGGACAGGTGGAGATTGTGCCTGCTTATGATAAAGTGTATGATTATCTAAAGCGGATGCAGCTTAAAGGAGTGATTGATTACAATTCATCTATTTTACCGTTGTCGCGGGAGAAAGTTGCTTCTTTTTTAAGAGAGGTTAGTGAGAAGTTAGAAGTTAGAAGTGAGAAGTTAGAATTTAGAGATGAGACGAAGAACAGTGACGGAGTGACGAGTGACAAAGTGATGAAGAACAGAAATAAGAAGATAGAGCTGAGTAAGGTGGAGAGGGAGATGCTGAGGGATTTTATGAAGGAGTATGAGTATGAGTTGACGGGGAGGACGAAGGAGAGTGTGGGGTTTTTGAATGAGCCGAGGGGGAGATTTTTTATTGAGGATAGGAAGAAGTATTTTTATAAGTATGATGATTCTGTGGGCGCGGTGTTTGTGAATTTGCAGGGGTTTCTTTCGCAGGGGGTTTCGTCGGGGGATTCGCTGGGGAAGAATGCGGTGACGCTGGGGAATCTTGGGTTTCAGGTGAGGGGGACGGTGCTGAATACTGTGGGGTTTAGTTTGAAGGCTTCGAACGGGCAGAAGATTGCAGGGGATAAGAAGAGTCTGGATTTTGTAACGGAAACGCTGCCGAAGTTTAGGAGTTTTCCGAAGTTTAAAGGCGAGAGTAATAATTTTGATTATTTTGAGGGCTATTTAAGGTATAGGCTTGGGAAGGACAATTTTGCGGTTACGCTTGGTAGGGACTATGTTAATTATGGGTTTGGGTATATGGATAAACTGTTTCTTTCGGGGAATTCTGTGCCGTTCAGTTTTATTAAGTTTGATTTGAATTTTGGTGCGTTTACGTATAATTTTATTTATGGGAGTTTGAAGGGGGATTCGCTTGCGATAAAAGATATTGCGATGAAGAATATAATAACTCATAGGCTGAGTGTTAATTTTTCGAAATATTTTAAGGCGGGTTTTTATGAGGCGCTGATTACTGCGGATAGACCTTTTAATTTTACATATTTAAATCCTTTTTCGTTTATAAGGTCCGCTGATTATAACGCCGGTACTGAACAGTCAGGGCTGAATAATGCGTTGATGGGGTTTGATGTGGAGGTTACGCCGGTGAAGAATTTTGCTTTGCAGGGGTCTTTATTAATTGATGATTTGAACTTCTCTACTATTTTTTCGAATGAAAGGGATAACGGTAAGCCGGCGAATGATAACAGGTTTGCCTGGCAGGTAGGGGCGGTTTGGACTGATGCTTTTACGCTGCCGAATCTAAATTTTACGACTGAATATACACGGCTGAATCCGTTTGTTTATACTCACAGGACGAATAAGAGCCAGTACACGAACTGGACGCTGCCGCTTGGGCATAATCTGCCGCCGAATTCTGATGAGGTTGCTCTGAAGCTTAGCTATGATGTTACGAGCAGGCTGAATGTGAATGTTATGTATCAGCATCAGAGGTCGGGAACTGGGTTTGAGTTTAGCGGGGATTCGCTTGTGAGGAATTACGGCGGGTATATTCATAGGGGGGATGCGGATGTCAGCTATGATGATAAGTTTTTGCAGGGGAAGCGTGTGGATAGGGATTTGGTGACGGTGGGTTTGAGGTGGATGCCGGTGTATCAGTATGTGGTGGATTTTAGGTGGGTTATGCGGAATGTGAATAATTTGTTTGAGGGGAGGAGGGTTATTGACAATTGGTTATACTTGACTGTGGGTGTGGAATTGTGACGGGAGAGACGTGAGGGACGTGACGTGAGAGACGTGACGGGAGAGACGTGACGGAAGAGACAAGTGCCAGGATTAAGAAATTAAAACATTAAAACATATGGGTGAGATAAGATCACATAGGGATTTAGATGTCTGGAAGAAAAGTGTTGACCTGGTAACTGATATTTATGAAATTACTAAATATTTTCCTAAAGAGGAAATATATAGCTTAACCAATCAGATTAGAAGATCCGCGATTTCTATACCTTCTAATATTGCAGAGGGAGCCAGCCGAAATCACACAAAGGAGTTTGTACAGTTTTTATATATTTCGTTAGGTAGCTGTTCAGAATTAGAGACACAATTAATAATTAGTTTCAAAATTAATTATTTATCTAAGGAAAAATTAGATTTATTTCTTGACAAGCTGTTCGATTTAAGAAGGATGATATTAGGATTGATAAGAGCAGTGACGCGTGACGGGAGAGCCGTGACGAAGGAGATGTGACGGGAAGAGATGTGACGAGAGAGATGTGAAGGGAGAGACGTGTAATGTGTGACAAAAAGAGAAAAGAAATTAAAAGAAGGGATGAAGGAAGAGATAAGAGAAATAGCGGTTAGCGAGCAGCGTATAGAAAAATTAAAATGAGAGAAAAGATTAAATATATTGTTAATGAAGAGGTGCCGGGGAGAGCTATTGCTGCGCGGGATTTGACGCAGTATGAGAATATTAAGAGGGTGATGCAGAATGCGCATATCAGGGAGCTGGAGAAGCACCTAAGCAGGGATGTGTTTGATTATATTGTTGAGAGTATGAGGGATTTTGATGATGCTTATGTGGTGGATAGCGAGAGTATTTTTAATATTGATATTATTCATGCTGAGCAGAATGTGATTATTAATGTGCATAAGATTAATGATATCAGGTATGTAAATAAGTATTTTGAGGCGATTAACAGGAAGCTGGTTAAGGGGGGGATGATTACTGGGTGTGTGGAGATTTACAGGCAGAGGAAGAAGAGGATTTTGAGGAAGCATCATCCGCTGATTTCTTATCCCTTGTATTGGGGGGATTTTGTTGTGAAAAGGATTTTTCCGAAGCTGAAGCTGACGCAGTGGATTTATTTTTTTCTGACGAGGGGGCAGAACAGAGCGATTTCGAGGGAGGAGGCGTTTGGGAGGCTTTATTCATGCGGGTTTAAGATAGTTAGTGAGAAGGATATTAACAATATTTTGTATTTTAGTTTTGAGAAGGTGAGTAAGCCGAAGTATGATACGGAGCCGACGTACGGTCCGTTTGTTAAGCTGAAGAGAGTGGGGAAGGACGGGGTGATTTTTAATGTGAGTAAGTTCAGGACGATGTATGCGTATTCTGAGTATTTGCAGGATTATGTTTATGAGAATAATAATCTGGCTGAGGGGGGAAAGTTTCAGGATGATTTCAGGATTACGGGTTGGGGAAGGGTTTTGAGGAAGTTCTGGCTAGATGAGCTGCCGATGTTATGGAATGTGATGAAGGGGCAGATGAAGATAGTGGGTGTGAGGCCTTTGAGTAAGCAGTATTTTAATTTGTATGATAAGAAGGTTCAGGAAAAACGGGTGAAGTTTAAGCCCGGGCTTGTGCCGCCGTATTATGTTGATATGCCGAAGACGATAGAGGAGATACAGAGTTCGGAGATGAGGTATTTGGAGGCGTATGAGAGGTCGCCATGGAAGACGCAGTGGGTGTATTTCTGGAAAGCGATGTGGAATATACTTGTGAAGAGAGCACGATCTTCTTGAGAGCGGTGAGTAAAGAACAAGTGAGTAGGTGAGTAGGTGAGTAGGGAAGAGCAGGTGAGAACAAGTGAGTAGGTGAGTAGGTGAGTAGGGAAGAGCAGGTGAGAACAAGTGAGTAGGTGAGTAGGTGAGTAGGGAAGAGCAGTTGAGAACAAGTGAGTAGGTGAGTAGGTAAAAGCAGGTGAGTAGGGAAGAACAGGATCAAGGAGAAAGAAAAAAGAAGGCAATAAATTATCAGAATAATATGGAGAAAAAATTAAGGACGCATAAAGATTTGGAAGTATGGAAAAATTCTGTTTTGTTTGTTACAGATGTTTATAAAATAACAAAGTCTTTTCCCAGTTCTGAGATATATGGTTTGACCAATCAAATAAGAAGAGCTTCTGTATCAATTCCTTCAAATATTGCAGAGGGGTCTGCAAGAAATTCCGATAAAGAGTATATTCAATTTTTATATATTTCTTTAGGTTCTTTGTCGGAAGTTGAAACTCAATTTATTATTAGTTTTAATTTAGGTTTTATTAATGATATGGTTTTGACTGAGGTTACTGAAAAATTATTGATGATTAAAGCACAATTAATGGGATTGATAAAGTATTTAAAGGGGAGAGCAAGTGAGTAGGTGAGCAGGGAAGAGCAGGTGAGTAAAGAACAAGTGAGTAAGTGAGTAAGTGAGTAGGTGAGTGGGTGAGTAAGTGAGTAGGGAAGAACGGGTGAGTAAGTGAGTAAGTGAGTAGGTGAGGAAGTAAGTAAGTAGGTGAGTAAGAACAGGTGAGTAAGTGAGAAAGAGAGAAGGTGAGAAGGTGAGTAAGTGAGAAGGTGAGAAGGTGAGTAGGTGAGTGGGGAAGAGCAGGTGAGTGGGGAAGAGCAGGTGAGAAAGCGAGTGGGTGAGTAGGTGAGTGGGTGAGTAGGGAAGAGCAGGCGAGAGGGTGAGTAGGTGAGGAAGAGCAGGTGAGTAAGTGAGTAAGTGAGTAGGTAAGTAGGGAAGAGTAGGTGAGTGGGAAGAGCAGGGTGAGTGGGAAGAGCAGATAAATATAAAGAGATAATAGAATATAAAGATAATATGATGATGAAAGAAAAAAGAGGATTATGAATTGGAGGAGAGAATTATAAATGTTAAGAAAATATTATGAAGGGGAAGAAAGGATTATGAATTGGAGGAGAGAATTATAAATGGTAAGAAAATATTATGAAGAGGAATAAAGAATTATGAATTGGAGGAGAGAATTATGAATGGTAAGAATATATTATGAAGGGGAAGAGAGGATTATGAATGGTAAGAATATATTATGAAGGGGAAGAGAGGATTATGAAGGGGGAAGAGAGGTTTGTGAGGGTGGCGGCGAGGGTTGTGATGAGTGATGCGGATGTAAGGGATGCGAGGGATGCTGCTGCGGATGGGATTGATTGGGAAGGGGTGATGAGGATTTGTGTGATGCATGGTGTGGAGGGGATTGTGTTTTATTCGATGAGGAGGTATGGGCTGCTTGAGGGGGTGCCGGGCTGGTTTGAGGAGAGGATGAGGGAGCGGTATTATGAGAATGCGGTGAGGAATATGGCGGCGGAGAAGGCGGTGGCGCTGCTTTCGGAGAGGATTGGGAGGAAGGTTGTGTTTGTGAAGGGGGCGGATTTGTTTTTGTCGATGTATCCGTCGACAGGGATGAGGTCGATGGGGGATGTGGATATTCTTGTTGAGAGGGAGTTTGCGGAGGAGGTTTGGAAAGGATTGCTGGAGAGCGGGTTTGCGGCGGAGTCGGGTGATGAGATTGAATACAGGTCTGATGTGCATAAGGATGTTTGTTCCCATTTGCCGCAATTGAAGACGGATGCTTTTACTGTTGAGGTGCATTGGAATCTTTTTGGTGTGGGGTTACTTTATCCGATAACGAAGATTGCGTTTGAGAAGGCAGTGCGTGTGAGGGATAATGTTTATGTACTTTCGAATGAGATGAAACTGGTTCATCTTTGCAATCATTTCAGGCGGCATTTGTACACGGGGGCGTCGCTGAGGCATCTTTGCGATATTAATGAGCTTGTAAGGCTGTATGGGAAGGAAATTGACCGGGCGGAGGTTGACAGGACGGTAAAGGGGACGGAACTGGAGAGTGATTTGAGGATTGGGTTGACGTATGCACGGTTTTATTTAGGGACGGAGACGGAGGAGAGGTATTTTGATGAGAGGCTGGTGAATGAGGGTGATTCGGGGCTTGAGAGGTTGTTTGTATCGGGGAAGGGTTCGAAGGGTACGGTTTTTTTGTATAAGATGAGGTCGATTACGGGTGTGTGGAACAAGGTGAGGTATGTTTACAGGATTGCGGTACCTCCGAGGAGGTGGCTTGCGGCGAATTATGGGAGCGGGGGAGTGAGGGGGTATTGGAGGTATTTGAGAGCAGTGATTAAGTGAGAAAGAGCAAGTGAGTAGGGAAGAGCAGGTGAGTAAGTGAGTAGGAAAGAGCAAGTGAGTAGGTGAGTGGGTGAGTAAGTGAGTAGGGAAGAGCGGGTGAGTAGGGAAGAGCAGGTGAGTAAGTGAGTAGGGATGAGCGGGTGAGTAGGGAAGAGCAGGTGAGTAAGTGAGTAGGGAAGAGCGGGTGAGTAGGGAAGAGCGGGTGAGAAGGTGAGAAGGTGAGTAGGTGAGGAAGAGAATTTTAAAAATATATTTTAAAAATATTATGGATAGGGATATTAAAGATAGAGATATTAAAGATAGGGATATTAAAGATAGAGATAATAAAGATAGAGATATTAAAGATAGGGATATTAAATTAGGGATTGCGGGGGCAGGGAGATGGGGGTTTAACCATATTAAGACTGCTAATGGAATTCTTGGAAGCGGACTGAGATATGTTTGTGACAAGGAACAGCGTACAGCGGATAGCTTACAGCGTTCAGGTTTCAGCGTTCAGCGTTCAGTGGACGGAAGAGATAGAGAGATAGCGGACAGCGGGCAGCGGGCAGCGGACGGAAGAGAAAGAGAGAGTGCGAGAGATTTGAGGATTATATTTACGACGGATTTTGAGGATGTGATAAAGGATGATGAGGTGAATGCCGTGATTATTGCGACTTCGGCGGAGACGCATTTTGAACTAGCGAAGCGGTCGCTGGAGGCGGGAAAGAATGTTTTGGTTGAAAAGCCGATTACTTTGCTGACTGCTGAAGCAAGAGAGCTGGTTGAGATTTCGGAGAGGAAAAGATTGAAGCTGATGGTCGGGCATATTCTGCTGTTTCATCCTGCGGTTCTTAAGATGAAAGAGTTTGTCATAAATGGAAAGCTTGGTAAACTGCAATATGTTTACAGCAACAGACTTAACCTTGGTGCGATAAGAACGGAAGAGAATATTTTGTGGAGTTTTGCACCGCATGATATTTCCGTGATTCAGTTTCTGACCGGCACGAATCCTGTGAGCGTGAAAGCTTCGGGCGCAAGGTTCGTACAGGAAAATATTGAGGATTCAACCCTTACAATTCTTGAGTATCCAGATAATGTTCATGCGCATATTTATGTGAGCTGGCTGCATCCTTTTAAGGAACAAAGAATGGTGGTAATCGGAACGGAAGGTATGCTGACTTTTGAGGATACACTAAAGACAGAAAAGCTGAAGTTTTACAAGAAGGGATTTAAGATGGTGAACGGGAACATTGAAAAGTTTGATGCAGATTATGAATCTGTTGATTTTGAGACTGCCCAGCCCCTTGCCGAAGAACAAAAACATTTCTTCAATTGTATCCTAAATAATGAAAAACCGCGTACGGACGGCAGACATGCTCTCGAAGTTCTTGAAATTCTCGAAAAAGCTTCAAACGAATTAAAACCTCGTTAATATTAAATATTTATGCGTTTGCAAACACCGTCCTCTGTTATTATTTCTGTGTTCTCAGTGATAAATCTTTTCTTTGTTTGTAGATTTCTCTACTATACTCATATCGTTTCCCGTTCATACACGTAACTTAAAATTATAAATACAATGGAAGAAAAAAAACCTTTTGTGGTAAACAAGTATGCCGTCGTTGATGACGGCGTCGAAATCGGAGAAGGAACAAAAATCTGGCATTTCTCCCACGTCCAGTCCGGCGCAAAAATCGGTAAATTCTGTGTTCTCGGACAAAATGTAAACGTTGCTAATAACGTAACTATCGGAAATTATGTTAAAATTCAAAATAATGTCTCCGTGTATGAAGGGGTAACTCTTGAAGATTATGTCTTTTGCGGTCCGTCTATGGTGTTCACAAATATCCTGGACCCCAGAAGCAAATACCCGCAAGTCGGTGCCGAGTTTTACATAAATACGCTCGTTAAAGAAGGTGCTTCACTCGGAGCTAATTCAACAGTCGTCTGCGGTCATACTGTAGGACGGTTTGCATTCGTGGGAGCCGGTTCCGTTGTCACAAAGGACGTTCCCGACTACGCACTCGTTGTGGGTAATCCTGCGAAAATAATCGGCTGGATGAGCGAAGCAGGCAAACGCCTCAAATTCGATAAAGACGGGTTCGCGTACTGCGAGAAAGCAAACAAGAAGTACTTACTGAAAGATGGAATAGTTTCGGAAGTTAAATAATCCTTAAATCAGCGTCCCGTTTTTACTCGTCACGGTGCGTTCTATGCCTTCCGCGGAGTTTGTCTCAAAACATATAGTTTTTGATAGAAGCAAAAAAATATATATGAAATAGATTAGATTCCCGATTAAAACATTCGGGAATGACAAACGAGGTTGACAAACGAGGTTAACAAACGGGAATGACAAACGAGGTGACAAAGGAGGTTGATTTTGAGGCAAGTTCCCTGGAGTCCGTCTCAAAACTAAAAGTATTTTTTAAAAGTAAAAAAGAAACATCAAAAATGAAATGGATTCCCGATAAAAACATTTGGGAATGACAAATGGGGGTGGTTTTGAGGTAAGCTCTCTGGCGGACTCTTAGCGTCACGGCTCTAAATTACACATTAACCAAATAAATATCAATAAATGAAAGTACCATTATTAGACCTTAAAGCTCAATATGCGGCTATCAAAGATGAAATCAATAAAGCTCTTATCAGCGTCGCAGAATCACAGTATTTTATCCTCGGTCCTGAAGTAAAAAAACTCGAGGCAACGGTTGCCGAATATACAGGTACAAAACATGCAGTCGGAGTTTCTTCCGGCACCGATGCTTTGCTTATCGCACTTATGGCAATCGATATTAAACCCGGCGATGAAATTATTCTCCCGACTTATTCTTTCTTCGCTACTGCAGGCGTCGTTGCAAGACTGAATGCAATTCCGGTCTTTGTCGATTCGGATCCCGTATCTTTTAACATCGACCCGTCAATTATAGAGAAGAAAATATCTCCGAAGACAAAAGCAATTATTCCCGTTCATCTTTACGGACAGTCCGCAGAAATGGACGAGATCATGACTTTAGCAAAAAAACACAATCTAAGGGTCGTTGAAGACGGTGCTCAGGCAATTGGCGTTAACTATAAAGACGGCAGACGTCTCGGCTCAATCGGAGATATTGGCTGCTTCTCTTTCTTCCCGAGTAAAAACCTCGGAGGATTCGGCGACGGCGGTATTGTTACTACAAACGACGATGCTCTCGGCGAAAAGCTCCGAATCTTAAGGGTTCACGGCAGTAAACCGAAGTATTACCATAAAATGATAGGCGGTAATTTCAGGATTGATGAAATTCAGGCGGCTGTTCTTAACGTGAAATTCCCGCATCTCGACAGCTGGTCAGCCAAAAGAAGAGTTAATGCCGAACTTTACACAAAACTCTTCATCGAAGCAGGTCTTGCGGAAGATGAAGGCAGAATTTCTTACGACGACAAAAATAAAGTACTGCTGCCAAAAGCACTTTATAAAAATCCAGTCCCAAAACAAATCACGGGCGGTATCTATAACTACCACATTTACAATCAGTACGTTATCCGCGTTCAGAATAGAGACGAAATGCGAAAACATCTTTCTGAGAATGAAATTGGTTCTGAAATTTATTATCCCGTTCCGTTCCATAAACAGGAATGCTTCCGGGACCTCAATCAATCAGGTTTCCCGATTGCCGAGAATGCAGCTTCAACATCAATCGCTCTTCCTATTTACCCTGAACTCACAGAAGAAATGATAAACTTCGTCGTCCAAACAATCTCAAAAAATCTTTAGATTATTTTTTATTTTTGTGGTGTTTGTTACAAAGCAAAAACAGAGAAGAAATGATTTTCACCACAAAAACACGGAGGACACAAAGAAGAAAATAAGACAGAGTAAACAAATGATAGAGATTTTAACCGCAAGGATCGTCCGCCAAAGAAATGTCGGATCTGCGACTCGGATGCAGAGAAGAACAATTTATCTTGATAAGATCCCCGCTAAGAGCAAGCGGGGATGACAAATGGGGTTATGATAAACCAATAACTTATTTAAGTTAATCAGAAGCGGACAGATTTCAGCTGCCCGCTGTTCGCTAAGAGCTATTTATGATTACATCCCTCTCCTTCTTGCTCTGCATAATGAAAGAACTGTACGTATGCTTCAACATACTCTCTGCCTGCGGCAACATTATTAACGTCGAAATTCTTGAGTGACATAACTTTTTCAAACCGTTTTGTTAATTCGGGTATCATATCAAATGATACGAGAGTCTTTAGCGGAGTGAGGTCACCGATTTCTATTGCTTTATCGGCAGCTGCTATTTTCTTGTCGATAGGGGTACCATACGGCTTTATTCCTGTATAAGGAACTCCCTCACCGTTTCTGTGAATCCTGACGAGTGTTTCAAAGAAATACTTATCGGCAAGTTCCTTTGCATCATTACTTAGATTTCTCACTTTCATTGTAAGTGCGAATGCATCCGCAACTTCTTTTTCTTCGCTTGCTTTAACCCATTTTAGAACATAGTTTACATTATTCAACTCTATTGCTTTCTTTGCATCGGCAATAACAGGTCCTTCCATTGTGTCACAATGAGCATAAGAGAACTTCATTGCGAATGCCGTAAGTAAAATTACAGCAAGATAAAAAACTGATTTTATTTTCATATCTTATTTATTTAATTTTTAAAAATTATTCCAGATCCGGAGCCGCTTTATCAACTGACCACCCTGTTTTTAATCCTATTACAAACCATCCGAGTGCAAGTGTTCCGAGTGCAAATATCGTATCACCGATTACCCTTAGCCAGCGGAATACCTGAAGAACAGGATCCTGCATGAACTCAGCCGAACGCGCATACCACATCCCGTGATCAATGCTTGCAATAGTCTGCATAAGACCAACGGGCAGAAGACTAATCAAAACCATCAGCATGAGTCCGATGTTTATAGACCAGAATGCGAAACTTATAACATTATTTTTCCAGACATATTTTGCAGTCAGACCTTTCATAACAAAAAGCATGAGGCCTATTCCAAGCATACCGTAAACCCCGAACAGTGCCGTGTGTCCGTGAACGGGAGTAGTGTTTAAACCCTGCATATAGTAAAGAGCTATAGGCGGGTTAATTAAAAAGCCGAAAATTCCCGCACCGACAAAATTCCAGAATGCTACTGAAATGAAGCAGTAAATCGGCCACTTATACGCTTTTATCCATTCAGTAGACTTGCTGATTTTCAGATTGTGAAACACTTCAAATCCCATGAACACCAGCGGAACAACTTCGAGAGCGCTGAATGTTGCACCGAGAGCGATTACAGCAGTCGGCGTACCAGCAAAGTAAAGATGATGGAACGTACCGATAATACCGCCTGCAAGAAAGATGATCGTTGAAAAGAGTACTGCACTCGTAGCGGTTTTAATCTTTAACAGACCCATTCTTACGAACAGGAAAGCGGAAACGACAGTTGCGAAGACTTCGAAGAATCCTTCAACCCAGAGATGCACAACCCACCAGCGCCAGTATTCAGCGATTGTCAGATGTGTCTGTCTTGCCCACATAAGTCCAGCAGCATAAAAGGCGGCAATGGCGATAGATGCTATGAGAAACATAACAAGAAGCTGTCTATTCTCACCGGGTTTTTTCAGTGCGGGCATTAACGCTCTGACAAGAAGGAACAGCCAGATAAGTAAACCTGTGAATAAAAACAATTGCCAGAATCTTCCGAGGTCAACATATTCATACCCCTGATGACCAAGCCAGAAGTTTTCGACGTATCCGAGTTTCTGCATTATTCCCATCCATTGTCCGAACATAGATCCGACTACAATAATCAGCAATGCAATGAAGAGAAAATTAACTCCGAATCTTTGAAACTTCGGCTCGTGTCCCGAAACAGCAGGAGCAATATACAGTCCCGTTGCGAGCCATGATGTAGCAATCCAGAATATTGCAAGCTGTACATGCCATGTTCTTGAAACAGAGTAAGGAAGTAAGTTTGCGAGTGAAAGACCATAGAAACTATTTCCTTCAACACCGTAGTGTGCAGTAATTACTCCCATTATAACCTGTACTACTATGAGAGCGCATACAACCCAGAAATATTTCAGCGTGGCTTTCATAGAAGGAGTAGGGCTGCTTCCCGAGAGAGGATCATTTTTTGGAAGAGTAATTTCCAGGTTATCTTCATCTTTATTCTTTGCATAATAGAATGCAAGAAGTCCGATACCGAACAGAAGCACTATAACGCTGAAGCCTGTCCAGATAACGAGAGAAGACGACGGTGTATTACCGACAAGTTCTTCATGCGGCCAGTTGTTAGTGTATGAAATATCGTTACCGGGTCTTTGCGTAACACAAGACCACGAAGTCCAGAAGAAAAAGTTATTCATCTTTTCCATTCTGTCTTTATCGTTTATTGTGTTTTCATGAATGGAATAATCGTTACGAGTTTTCGCGAGTGCGGGGTCATTCATAAAAAGGCCCGCATAGTACTTGCCGATTTCTTTAATGGCATCGGCACGGACTTTTGAAACTTTCAATTCCTTTGTATCAGGATTGTAAGTGTTTGTTCTAAGTTCGACTTTCAGCCGCGCCTGTAGTACGGCTTTATTCTCACCGGAGAGCGATTCATAATCCATATTATAGATTTCTTTTGCCCATGTATTCAGTATATGTACAGCTTCGCGGTGAAGCCAATCAGCTGACCAGTCGGGAGCAAGATATGCGCCATGCCCCCAGACAGAGCCGACCTCCTGTCCGCCCATAGACTGCCATACATTCTGACCGTCTTTAATATCCTGACCTGTGAAAAGCACAGTACCGTCAGTGGTTACAACCTTATCGGGAATCGGGGGAGCTTTTAGGTACAGGTCAAATCCATAATAACCCAGGATACCAAAGGAGAAAATAATTACTCCTGCAAAAGCCCACCATAATTTTCTTGTTTTCATATTAAATTATTTTTAGTTTGTTTGTCTCTTACAATATATTGTAGTCAAGCATAGCGTTCAAAAAACAGCGGTCAGTGGCCAGCGTTCAGCGTACAGAAAACAGCGTACAGGCATTAAGCATAGCGTTCAGCGTTCAGCGGCCAGCGTTCAGTAAACAGCGTACAGGCATTAAACATAGCGTGCAGCGTTAAGAAAACAGCGTACAGCGATTAACCATAGCGTTCAGCGTACAGAAAACAGCATACAGGCATTAATCATAGCGTACAGCGTACAGCGTACAGATATCAGTTATGAGCTGTTAGCTGCTTCTCAAGCTCTATCGCCCTCGGAAACAGAATATTATTTTCGAGATGAATATGCCTGTGCAGGTCGTTTTCAAATTCATTCAGTTCCTGATAGAGAACTCTGTATGTACTGCACGCATCTTCAGGCGCAGAGTAATTATTGCTCAATTCCCTTATTCTATAAAGACCATCACCTGCTTCTACATGCTCCCTTTCCATTACACTTATGGGACCTGAGACGCTCCCAAAAGGAGGAGGGGCAGTATGCGTGTTATTCTTCTCAGCTTCAGCCATTGAAAGAATAAACGGAAAAAGCATTCTTTCCTCTTTCATCATGTGAGAATTAAGTTCATCGTGAACCCGTGAAAATATCTCAGCTATCTCAACAACTTCGGGATGATTTTTCCCGTGCACATTGCTGACTTTTTGTGAGTGCGCATAAATAACCGGAAGCATTTCCTTTGTATAAACGTGATGTGTGTTAAGAATATGGTTTGCAAGTTCGCCAATTGTCCATTCATCAGGGGATTTATCAACCGTTGCACCGTTAAGAACAGCATTGACTTGCTGAAGAACAGCATCTGCATCAAGTTTCTTTTCGATGCAAGCTTCCGAAAGAGGCCTATTACCCTTGCAGCAGAAATCAAGATTAAAGTTTTCGAAAATGCGTGCTGCTCTGAAATCCGATTTTACGATATCAGCAAGTGTATTTTGAGTTGTGAATTTCATTTGTTAATCCTTTCTTTTAAAATTTTCGTTATACAAAATTACTCAGAAAAGTGTTGAAAGGGTTTGACTTAAGTCAAAGAAATAAAATTTATTTAGCATATTTCTTTAGAGCCGGAAAATTAATAATATCAATCGTTTTACCTCTTACTTCCAAAATGCTTTCATTCTGAAGTTTTTTAAAAACTCTGGAAAGTGTTTCGTTTATCGTGCCGAGGTGTGAGGCTAGGTCGTACTTTGATATGCCGAGTTCAAGGGATCTAATACCCGGACAATCAGAACTTAACTTCTTTTCATACTCGGTAACAAGATAAATTGAAAGACGTTTAGTAACATCTCCGAGTGTAAGATTTTCTATGTGAGTGTTTAAAAACCTCAGTCTTCGTGCAAAGCTTGAAAGCATTTTAAGACAGGCATCATTATTCTGTTTTATGAATTCCGTAAACGGTTTTACCGGGATTTTGACAACAACCGTCTCAGTGTCCAGTGCCATAGCGTTTGCGGGATAAGTCCTCTCCTTCTCTATTATAGCAGAAAAATTCTCGAACATCGGTACCTCGCCGAAAGTACTTCCCGGATGTTCAAGATGAATGAGATGTTCACGACCTTCTTTCGAGATTTTAAAAATTTTCACAACACCTTCAAGTATGCCGTATATACCCGTGTAAGGTTCAGTATCAAAAAAAATTATTTCACCCTTCGAATACCTTTTTAAAGAAGAAAATTCCTTTATTGAATCTGCTTCTGTATCGTTAAGGTTTGAGAATAAGAAAATATTTTTTAAGTCGAAATTTATCATTCTGATTTTAAATGGAACTGTATTAGTAACAACAATAAACAGAGAATATTAGTTGATAAAAAATGTATGCAGCAGCTAAATGATTTATACATCAAGAAGATACAGGAAAATAGTAATTCATAAATTTAGAAACAGAAACTGCTCAGAATAAAAATTTAATTTTCCGGGAATTTAAATGAGAGTTTGATGTGTTATACAGATTAAATGTAATACTTTCAATTACCTACAAAAAACACTCCTAATAAATGAGGTAGATGAGGAGGGCTGACGGGGAAAACAGCTCTCCTATTTTTTTGCCATCATAGTAGTATTAATTCACATTCTTTCAAAATGACACTCGGATTCTCTCTCCTGAAGTGTATTCGTGCATTCAAAATTCTTCTTTTGTATAACTCCCTCGTATACGAAGCCAAAAATCGCTTATACTTCTGTCTTGAAATAATATCTTAATTATGGTAAATTAACCCGCATTCGTAGCTCAGTTGGTAGAGCAGCTGACTCTTAATCAGCGGGTCAGGGGTTCGAGTCCCCTCGAGTGTACGACGATAAAGCCCTGTAAAATATAGTAGTTACAGGGCTTTTTTGTCTTTATAACGAATCTATTTCTTGCAGGTGTCAGCAGTTTTGTCAGCACTTTTTGCAGAGTTCTGTATATCAAAGATAATGTTGAGTTCTTTACGTAAATTATCTGTAGAAACCGCCGCATAATATTTACGCGTTGTATGAGCATCATCGTGACCGAGCAAGTCTGCTATCTTAGCTTGATCAACACCTTTCGAAGCAAGATAAGAAGCAAATGTCTTGCGAAAAGTCTTCAACGTAAAAATATTTTTTTCCGTGATTGCTAAATGTTTTTTAACTCTTTGAAATCTTTTTCTTACAGTCTCAGAATTAAAATTCTTAAATATCCTTTCGGTCCTATCAGCATCTTTTAAATGGCTTAGTTCTGTTTCGATAAATTCTTTTAACTTATCATATATCGGAAAGATAATCTGTTTATTGGTCTTCGAGATGTTAACAACAATTTTACCGTTCTCCATATCGATATTACCAACAGTGAGTCCTAATACATCAATAGGCCGTTGACCGGTTAACAGCAACATCATAAGGAACTTGTAGTATGACTCGTCTCTTTCTTTCGCTGTCTGGAGAATGTCTTCAAGCATCTTCTCGCTAAAGAACACTATATTCTTCTTCACTCTCTTCGGTATTTGTTTCTTTCGTATCGGATTACGAAGTATGATTTCTTCTTCTACAAGAAAGTTGAAGAAGATTTTCATGTAATTAATATATGTAAGCATAGAAGAGTTTGCTACTTTCGATTTCAGGTTTTCAATGAACCTTGCTATGTGTTCTGATGTAATATCTTCTATCTTTGTTTCTGGCGGAACTACTTTCAAGAAGTGTCCCAAGGCATCCCGAAAGACGCCCTGATGTGACTCTGATTTTAAGTTCAAATGTTCGCGTTTAAATATTTCAACAAAATTAATTAACGTTTTACCTGTCGAGACAATGTATTTCTTTGATGAGATTAAATCCTCAATTTCTCTTTTAATCTTATCCGCCTCTTTTTCGTTTGCTCTTGTAGCTTTAAGGTACGTATTCTTTGAATAACGCTTTCCTTCAACAAGATAGTCTATATACCACAAATCTCGTTTTTTATATCTAGTTGCCATTAGTTTCTCCTTGTATGTTTATTAATTATTGAATCCACTTTTTTATTTATGAATTCTCTTGATGTAGCAAGTTGTTCTTCCTTTTGTTCTTCGTTTAATGTTCTGGCATTTTCTTCGACGAATTTCTTAAGGCTGATATAAGGGATTTTAGTACGTTTACCTATTATCAGTACTTCAATCTTGCCTTCTTCAATTAACTTTTTAACAGTATCATGTCTTACTCTTAGTAATTCGCGAGCCTCGTTGACCGAAAGTAATCTAAGACTTTCGGTCGATATTTCCTGACTCGAAGTTTGGGTGAGTTCCGAAGAACTCACCATTTGTTACATTGTTTAAATTTCGAAAACATCTTTTGTGCTTTTTATTTAATAAATTCTCCTTAAGGAGTATTAATTTATTTATTACAAATATTATCTCATAAATTCTTGTCATTCTTTATTTGCTATACTCCTTAGCCTTCCTTATTCTCAATCTCGTTAAAGAACTTCGCCAAATCCTTTTTTCTAAGTTCTTCTAACTTTTTATTAATTAATTCTTCATCTCTACAAGGACTTAACCCTAATTTTTCCACATATTTTTTTAAAGATCTAGAGAGCTCATAGGGTACAGGGTATTCGTCCGGATTTAATTCATGGATTGGTTTTTTAAAGGGTGGTGTTTTCTCGAAACACTTATATTTTGCTATGTCCTTCATTAAAGAAACAGATTCATTTACTAAACTTTCTAATTTACTTATAAAATCATCCTCGAGGAATAATTCGAGAAAAACTAATGCACTCTGATCAAATTCATTTCTGTTTACATCGCATTCGTTAAATTTTTTGTATGCATTATCAAATATCGCTTTGATTTTGGCATCTTTAATCTCAATTTGCCTACCTAATATTCTTATCTTCATTGGGTTTAAATTTAAATTGATTAAATAGGGCTTGCATTTATACAAGCCCTGTTTATAAATATTACTTTGTTTTCTTATTGTTTTTACTTTTCCTGTTATTTCTATTCTTATCATTTAAAACAGGGACATTTCTAAGTGTTATTATTTCGTCAATCAAGCCATACTTTATAGCATCATCTACTGAAAAATAAAAATCTCTTTCAGCATCCTGAAGTACTCTTTCTAAAGGTTGACCTGTGTGTAATGCTGTGATTTCAGATAATTTGAGCTTAAGCTTTTGTATCTCAAACATCTGTATCTGGATGTCGGTCACTTGTCCTTGGATTGTACCCATAGGTTGATGCATCATTATCTGAGCATGTGGATAAGCAAACCTTTTTCCTTTTGCACCCGCTGTGAGAAGTACCTGAGCCATAGAGCTAGCTTGTCCGAAACAGATTGTTGAAACTTCTGAACTAATAGAACACATGATATCATAAATAGCCAGGCCGGCAGTAACGCTTCCACCCGGACTATTTATATAGAATTCTATCGGATCGTGAGAAACAGAATCTAAATAAATAAATTTCGGAATTATTTCTGAAGCAGTGGCTTCTTCGATTACTGTATTTAAAAAGATTTTTCTTCTTTCGAATAATCTTTCCTCTGAATTTATTACTTCTATTTTATTCATAAATATTTTCTGCGTATTTGCAGTATTTTTTACAATATTTTCGGGTTTTTAAAATTCTGAATTAGAATAAGAAAAATCCTAATTAAGAATTGCCTTGAAGAAAAATTAATTGGGGTAAGTTTGATAGGTGTTTATCGATGTGTTTTTTATAAACTACTTTTTCGAACTTGTTACCCGAATTAAAAAAATGTTCCACTAATGTTTTAATACAAATAATTTAACATTAGTAAAATACATTCTGCTTTACTTTTACAAAATATCTCAACTTTGTAAGGTATCACATTATTTTAAAGAACGATTGTAATTCGGTTTTTAAAAGACCACGCTTTCTCGGTCTTGGCTTGAATGGAATCAGAATCCAAAGCAATATATAATGAAATTAATTAAATGTCAAGCTATTTAATAATAGATTATAAATAATTGATAATATAGTAAATAATATAATATCTATATTGATATACTATTACTAATATAATAAGGTATTATTATATGTTATATCAATAATATATAACTTGACTATTATATGTATTTTTCTTAATTTTGTAATAAATATCATGGTAATTAAATCTTATAAATATAAAGACAAGATTGATAAATCAGTTACTCTATATTATAGAGTGGTACTAAATAATGAAGATAAAAGAAAATTATATGAAGCTGAAAACTTCATTTTTCAACTAAAGTGTATTGCAACTCTATCACTGATATTTGACATTGGAAAAGAACTGGATACAAAAAATTTAGAATTTAAGGACAGACTTTTTCCAAGTTCTGTTTCAAAAAAATTATCATACTTTAATCCTGAATTCGGTTTACTTTTTTCACATAAAACAAAGAAGAACTATATTATCGCCATTCAGATAGATTATAAATATGATGGGAAGATAAAAATACGAGATATGTATATTTACAATACATATTCTCCCCTTAAAAGGCAGTATTTGTATCCATTTCCTGAGCCCGAATATCGCTTTTTAGCTGAACTGGATACACTGCTCCAAAATATATTTGAATTACCTAAGAAAGTACAATTATGTAAAAACTGTAAATTTTATCCTGAATACCAACAGAGAGGATATTGTCTGAAATGGCATCCGGATACAAGATTAACATGATTATTTCTTATGTATTTCATTTTGACATTTTTATTTTTAAAATACTGAAGATATAAATTTCTATTTAAACTATACCATGAAATTTCAATATAATAACTTTGGTGAATATACTCTTCAATCAGATTTGTTTAAGGACTTTTGGTTCTTAAAATGTCAATTGGTTAAAGGATTTCAAAACGAAAACCAGGAATTCACACTTAAAGAAGAGCACTTAAATATGCTACCCGATATTCATAAAAATACTTTAGCACCTATAGGTCATTACGGCAAAGTTGATTTTGCCTCAAATGAACCCGATTACAATACCTTAAAAATAATAGTGTATTATGATTATGTAGATGGTATTAGTTTTGTTACTGAATTTAAAATAAACATGAGTACTGGTGTTGTTACTTTAAAGATATCAGTGAATATATACAAACCTGAATACAAAACACCACCAGAATTTCCAGAAGCTACAGTTGAGTGGTTGGAAAAAAATATAGACATGTACGAATCAGTTTGGGATGGTCATCTATCGGATAATATCAGTTTACTTGAACCAGCTAAACAAGAATTTATAGATAAAGTGATTTTAAAAAGGTATTCAACCAACTTTGAAAACTGGTTGAATTATCTGAGCAAGTTAAGAAGAGTACCTGATGAAAAAATACCGCCTTGTAGTGTCGCATGCCCGCATAAACATAAATTGATTATAAGCGGTGTTGAATATTGTAAAGATAAACTTTACAAATTGCTTTAGCCCAATATACCTAGTATGAATTTTCTTCACAAGCATACAAGTTTACATGTTTCAAATAGAAAATAACTAATATCACAGCATATTTTAGGCCAAAACATACTTATTTAACTGTTTAATCAGCAATTTAGACTTGACTTTTAATTTTATATTTTTTATGTTTGTATATAAAAACTAAGGTATTGCTTAAAACTTCATCCTGATTTAAACTTACCCTTGTTAATACCCTTCAAAAGGTTTTAGCCGAAATTGTAATATGGATTTGTAGTTTGCATTTGTGTTCAAAAAAGTCAAATGCTATCTATACATTAATGAACACATTTATAAATCTAAAATTACTGAAAATGGAAAAACCAAACAAAATTACAACTACTGGCGATTACTATTACGTTTACGACTCTGGTTACCTCGAAAAAAAGTGTATTGATAAATTAGGCGCTGTGGTTGCGGAGTACCTAACCACTATGGACGGTGATGCTGAACTTTGCAGGCTGAAGAAAGATATCGAAAGACTTAATACAAAATATAACGGGGATAAGTATGACGCCTGCTAATGTATGTACTATGATGCTTACCGAACAACAGAAGTTTATTTTGGAAGAACAGTTACGAAAAGAAAACGATAAACGAAAAGCTAAGTTCATCAAGAAAAAACTGAACCACGTTAATTCTCCTAAATTGGCAACTGTTTTCGACTCCTTGAAAGTCACATTCTCTGACAAGTTGTTTGATATCCCATGGCGGTGTTCGTTTGGTTTTTATCTGTATCTGATTCTTAAATCTCGAGTCAGGTTTATAGACTTTTGTGATATGCCGGAATATTACAAAATTGCGATTGCACAGGATTTTAATATTCTCAAGCTGAGCAAAGAAACAGGGGTATGCCGTAACACGATACGTACAGCCTATAAAGAGCTAATACAACTGAACCTCATTGAAGAAACAGACTACATAAAACCATTGCACAAGTCGACTCGAAGCGTTCTTGTTTACAACGATTTCTACATCTATGCTTTCGATTCAGAGTCTAAGAAAGTACTGTATTCTACAGAGGTACCACATAATTTTTATAATAACTAACCATTTAATATAGGAAAGGACTTAATTATGGCATACAACGATTCAAAAAAACATTTTATAAAAATAACACCTGAATTTCTTTTTGATGAGTACGATGTTTTTATAAGCGAATACACCCCCTGGGTATATTTATCATTAAAATTCAGGTTCAATTATTTCCTGCAGCATGCTCCTGATAAAAGATTCAAAATCCCTACTGAGGATATCACGAGTTTCTTTGGTATAAATTCTTCAACAGTATCAAGAGCTGTAAAAGAACTGACTCAAAAAGGATTTCTGGAGAAAACTGGTAAACTTTACAAAATCAAAGATGAAGTACTGTACAAAACTAAATACAAACCTGAATATGGAGAAGCTTTTACAACTAAGTATCCTGATTTTATAAAAGTGTATTTTGAACACTTAGACAGAATGATATACCGTGTTCGAGATTATATTCCAGCGAAGTATAAATCTAATAAATTCATTTTGAAGATTTTCGAGACATATTATTATTTAATATCTAAAAACCGACATTTTCTTTTAGATAGAGAAATGGTTGCATCAGAAGAGTGTATAAATTCGATTCACAAAGCGCTAAACTATGATAACAGAACTGTGAAAGACATCCTATCAGTACTGGAAAATTCCAGCTATATCAAATTGGGTGCTGATATAAAAATTACTACTATAGATATTTACTTTGAGCATAAAAAAGACACGGATAATAAGCCGTATATACCTAAAGCAGAAGAAGAAAACTTCTGGCCCATAGAAAACATACAGCAAAAACAAGAGTTGCAACCGGAAGAAGAGTTTTACATTAAGGAAGATCATGTTTGGAACGAAGAAGTAGAAGCTTATCAGATAGTAAAAACCAAAGTGAAAGGAAAAGAACCGAAGGGCAGACGTATTGGCGGATTCATCTATGATAACCCGATGGACGAATTCTCAGAATTTGGCAATCGTTTAAATTTCAATTATGACTGCACTACGAGTAACAATTAATGCACAATAAATGCTAAGTAGTGGTGCACAGTCTTAGTACCTGTGCAAATTGAAATAAGGACTCATGCAATCATTTATAAGTAACTGTGCATCACTGATTAGTAATTGTGCAAATGAAATAAGGACTCATGCAATATTTTAAATACATAAAAACAGCTACAATGCAATACAGTAAAGGGTTTCAGGGGGTTTGTCCTTCTCCTAATAGATTTAATAGATATTAATATATAATAAATAGATTATTAAATATACGGTTCTTCGAACCGGGGTTTGTTAAAAGATTTTTTTGTGATTACTTACATTTTTAGGTGGGTCGTTTAATTAGCACACGCAATACTTACTTTAGTTGGTTCGTTTTAAACTACGGAAGTGTAGAGATTCACAGGGGCCCGGATGCACAGCTCCTTATTCTGATTAAATAAAAATTTTTTGAATTAAAAATTTAATTAGCTTATACTATCTTTGTTAAAAAATTTAATATTATGGCAAAAACTATAAAACCAAATTACGAATCAATTTTTGTAGGGCTTGGTAAAATAACCGAGAACATTTACAAAGAACTTGGGGCAGGTTTTGATGAGTCAGTCGTACAAAATGCTTTTGCTATTGAATTCAGAGAAAACAGTATTAGTTATTTAAAAGAGTTAAACATAGAAGTATTTTACAAGGGACATTATGTTGGTGTTGATAGACCAGATTTTGTCTTGTTTCCTTCCTCGGATAATGCGATCAAATTAAATGTACCTTTAGTATTAGAATTAAAAGCTGTTACAGGTGCAATTAGTTCTGACCACAGAGCACAACTGAAAAGTTACTTCAAATCTTTACCTAAAAATAAGAATCATGATATTAGAAATATAACTTTAGGGATGTTGGTTAAATTTACAAAAACTGAAGACTTTAAATTACTTGACGAAGAACCCGAAACTGATACCACAGACGAGACTAAGAAGAAACCACCAAAAGAAAAACCAAAATTTGAAATGGAACTATGGGAATTCGACAGTACAAAAGAGGCAATGAATCTCATAGCTAGATTTCCAGAGTTTCCTAAAAAGGAAGTTAAAAAAACTAAAGCTACAAAAAAGACAAAGTAAAATGAATGTTATATGCAGTGGTTTTGGAATGAACAGATTGAAATTCAAAGTTCAGTTCAGTCAATCCGAGTTGAACAGTTACTACGAGAATGGACATGAAGCGAAATGTTTTTTAATGCTGAATGTACCAGTTGATGACAAAGACGATACCCCTGAACTAAATACAAATGATTTTAGATATTACGATTCAAATCAAGATGAATATAATGACCATAACCCCCGTACAGAAATATCGTTCGAATACATTAAAAAAGACGATAGTACTATAACCATTGAATTTTTTCTTATCTTTAGAGTTGATGAAGACATTATCATAGACCGTATCGATGTTAATTACAAAGGAGATAAACCCATTAGCCAGATTTTTACAAGCAGTATAATACCTTACTACTCAAAGCAAATTGAATTAATACTTGATAAAATTTTCAACCGTATTAATCAAGGGACTCTTTGCATAGAATGTCATTATAAATTTGTTAAAACATTCGGTCGATGTCATAGGATTTACAAAAGATAATTATTTGACTCACAATCCACACCAACAAAAAAGGGGAAGGTTAATCCCCCTTCTTTAATGTTATACCACCAAAAAAATTCCATTTGATTTATTAACACAAATTATTAATTTACGTTAATATTAATAATCTCCTTTTCGAAGTAGAGATTATTACGTTCTTTGCATAAGAATTTGTACGTAGCTTTTAAACGTTTCCTCACGAAAAACTGGTAAATTTTCATTTTAAGGAAAACGTGTAACAAAAGGCTGCGTCCCATATATATTTTGGGACGCTGCTTTATTTGTTTTCATGTTTCCTTGAACATGGCATACCAGTGCCTTCGTGAGGGATGTGTTTACTTTTAAAGTATGCGTCCCTTTTTTATTATACCAGATGTTATATTTTTTATAAAACATTACTGAAAGGATAAATAATGCCGAATACTATTGAATTTTCAGACGAGTTTGAAAAAAGAATAGATAGAGTAACTAATATTCATATCTATCTAAATGAATTATTGGATAAACTTCCAGATGCAGTACCTGATGCGATTAAAGAAAAAATTGTTAATACAATATCAGGTAATGAAGGATTGAAAGTCTTAATAAAAGGGATTAAAGAAAGACGAGCTCCTAGATTTATATTAGTTGGAAGAACCGGTTCCGGGAAAAGTAGTTTAATAAATGCACTGTTTGGGAAATATTTAGCTCATACATCTGATGTTATGGTCGGTACATATAAAATTAAGAAATACGATTATTACTTAAATGGAAAATTGATTTTTGAGTTTTTAGATACACGAGGTATAGCAGACTTGGGCAAAGATTCAATTGATGTATTAATAAATGCAGTAGGCATTTTTGCTCCCGATGGAGTAATGTATGTTAAAAGGGCAAACGATAGGGATAATTTGGAAAAAGACTTAGAGGCGTTAAGTAAAGTTTTAAATAAAATTAATGATTTCGTAAAAAATACTTTTAATACAAATATACCTTTAATAGCTGTACTAAATGCATCAGATGAATTAATGCCCGCTCGTTTAAAAAAACCGGAAGAATATGACAACCGTAAACTTAAAAATATTAAAGATTCAGAAAAACAATTATCTGATTTGTTTATTAATTATAATATTCAAGCCGTTGAGATAATTTCTGTTTCATCATATTTAGAATGGAATTGTGAAGGTCATCCATCAGATTTAAGTGAGTCTAAAAGACAAGAATTAGAAATTTCTTTTGATGGGAGATATCAAATTGATAAATTGTTAAATTTAATAGAAAATAATATTGATTTGTCTGCAGCTATTTATTTGATGATGTTATCAAGGTGTGAACATGCAGTTAAAAAAATTGCAAATAGATTTATCCATTCTTTTTCATCGGCTTCATCAGTTATTGGTCTTGCACCTATTCCCTTTTCTGATATTTTTGTTTTACTTCCATTACAAATAATGCTAACAATGTTAATCGCCTATTTGGCGGGCAGAGAATTAAACTGGAATGTCGCAAGAGAATTTTTATCAGCAATGGGCCTTATTACTGGTGTTGGAATGTTATTTAGATGGACAGCTCAACAACTTTCCAAATTTTTAAATGCCCCCTTTCCTGGCTTTGGTAGTGCAATAAGCGGTGCAATAGCTTATACTGGCACTTATACTATAGGAAAAGCTGCTGTTGCTTATTTTATTGATGATATTTCAATTGAAGATATAAAAAGCAAACTAAGTTCTTTTAAAAACGAGGGGGACGCGGAACAAAACCTTGTTTCATAAAACAAATTATACTATTTAATAATATCAATATTTACGACAAATGAGAATAATCAGCATAATCAACAACCCTTACACCCAAAGTGATTTCGCTTTGTATTTGAAGGACAATTACGAAGATGACAATCCACCGACTCCACCTGTCAACTCCGACAGTCTGGAGAGCACCAAATCAGGTCTGCCATTACTCAAGATAGAATTTTGGCGCAACGAGAGATTCCAAGACCTTTATTGGCAAGGTGAATCTATTAGCTATGTAGAGGATGAAAATACCGATTTTGAAAAACGTGGCCGCCCTTGGTCTGAGTTTATGGAATTGATTGAATCCTGGTGAGTATAAAAAAGCTCTCACCCGTATTCAAAATAACCTGCCTAAACTAAAGGAACAACACTCCGACGGAGTAAAGGACTTACAAGAATCCTGGAATGGTAACACCGGAGAATTTAAATTCAAAATATCAGGGTTTAAAATATCCGGGACTTTGCAAGTAGATGATAAATTTGTTTTGATTAACGGTGAGATACCTTTCGCAGTACTACTTTTTAAAGGCACGATTGAAGAAACAATTCGAGCTAAGGCTGAGGAGTTACTTGGGGAGAAATATTTACTGTGAGAAACATATAAATGAGTGACCCATGGATATTTGAGACATCACTCTTTATTTATGATATTCCTACTACTTATTAAATAAGCTTTACAACTTATTTAACTCTAATTAATGAATTGAACAATTTGAGTAAAAAATTTACATTTTGGGTGGCAAGTTCATCGATATTTAATATTATAATTAAATTTAAGAGCTTTTATTTGCTTACTCACTTTTATAAATATCCATAACAACAGAATTGTGAAATTATCTACAACAAATAGAATCATTATTAAAAAGGCAATTAGAACGATTACAGAAATGGAAATATTTAAAAATGAGGCAAATCGTTATTTCAGAGAATTAAGAGGAAACGATAAAAGAATTTTGGGGGCACGTCGCCCACAACCACTATTGTTAGTACATTTCACAAGTATTAAAAATGCCGAAGAGATTATATCATCTGGTACAGTAAAAATAAAAAAGAAACCATACGTAGCTTTAACAGCACTTCATCCATTTGAATTTAATCGTGTTGCCTCCAAAAATAGACCTATTGGCTTTGCTTTTTTTAAAAAAGATATACTTAAAGATTATCCTGTTCTAACTCCTTTTGCATATACAGAAAAAGTTAAAGATATTATTCCAGAGTTAGATAATGGTTCTTTAGGAAAACGATTTAAAGAAATAATAAAAATTGAAAATACACATACTCAGCCTGCTTTATCATTTACTGATTATTTTGAATATCGATCCTTAGAAGAATTATCTTTATTCAAATGCTGCCTTCTTTTTCGAAACAAAAAAGAACCTTCTTTATCTTCCATAGAAAAACTCGATAAACTTGCAATATTTCGCATTCCTTATCAACCTCACTGGTTCACAAATTACTTTCTCCAAGTTCAAAAATGGATGTACTCTAAAGAAGGTAATTATGTGAATTTTTTTGATACTAATAGTATAGGTATAAATACTACTGAATTACTAAAAAAGCTAAGAATATTAATTTAATATTATTATATATTAAACACAGTTCATCAATTATTTAAAGGACTTAATTCTGTTATTTAAAGTAATAATTAGTTTTACTTATCTATAATGCTACCAATACCAGCTTTAAATCAGATTTATTTTAGATATTATTAAGATATTAACAAGCATTACTTTCTAGGTTACAATCGTATAAACAGTTCAACATACGAATATTTACTTTAATTTCTTTAAGTAATAAAATACATCCCCATAATATCCACCACAAATGCAAAACAAAGAATGAACGATATCCTCCTCCTGACCAATTTTACTAGCCCATAATTTATCATCTATTTGTTTTGAAGCATGGCTGTATTGAATGCCATCTATAGAGAAAATAGCTATTTTATCATATAACTCTTCAAATTTACTATCCTCACAAAGTTCATATCCCAATGTTCTGTATGCCTCAATCAAGCAATCTAATGTATAATCGAATCTCGTATTCTCTGGCCAATAATCCTCGTGATTACCAGACGGCTCCCACCAATTATTAATATCATTAACCGCCCATGCGATACAATTATACTTAATATCTTTAGGACTAGTAATATCATATTCATCGGTAAAACTATTCGGGAATCTATTATCTTTCATTGAGATAGTTTTCTTCTGCCCAGTTTAACCAATCATTTATTGTTAACATAATATTGCTCTTGTGTTCATTAATAACAGGATCCGTTTTTGTTATTTCCTTTAATGCATTTATCCAAAAATTAGGCTCCTTTTTTAAATCAGTAATTATAAAAGGCACAACTCCATATCCCATAGAGATTATTTCTTTGTATGCTGGATGAGAGTATTTTTCGTATTTTTTAGACGAAAAACTTGTATCCTGTTTCCATATATTAGAGAGATATTCAAACTTTACACGAATAGTATTCAACTTATATAAATTATCCACCCTATACTCAACTAGTCTTGAATAATTCGTACCTATTTCAGAAATTAATGAAGCTTCCATTGTATATATATTTAATTATTTAATTTAATTAAGTTTAACAACAAATTGATAAGAACTTAATTTCATTATTATACAAATAAGTAATATTGCATAATACGAATCGTAGTCATGAAAATCCATTAATCCATGAGCAACATTATGTCTTAAATTTTTTCCCATTTTACTTAACAACACATACTTAATAAAAAATATATCGTCTTGAAGAATACTCGTTTTAAGTTTCTCATCACTTAGAAAGTCATAAATGTTCTTTTCTTCTTTTAAATTTAATTCCATATTTTTGTCTTTGTATGTAGCAATCCCCAATTCCTCACAAAAATATCTTAATAAATATTCGATTTTCAGAGTAAGTGAATCTATTGCACACACTAGATTTGGTTTATGCTCATAATCGCTAATAGCTTTCTCAAATTCATCGAATATTAATATTAATCCTGGATTGACAATTTCTAATGGTTTTATATCATAATACTTCCCATTGTACATTTTCTTATAAGTTTTTCCAATCCATGTAGTCTCCAGATAATTATATATTAAATCATGGTTGAGCTTATGCTCTCGTATAGATTCTATAAAAAACCACCATAAATCAGCAGTTGATAATTGAAAGTTAATTCCAAATAACTCTAACTTTAAATACTCTTTTTTATCTTCTTCTGTTTCAAATACTTCAACTGTGTAACCTCTTTTATCAATTACATTTTTCCCAATCTGATTGAGTAATGATGGTTTTTGATATTGCTCTTCTGTTAACACATTTAATTGATCTAAATTCATAAACATAGGTGTCGAAATTAAAAAGCTAATAATGTCAGTGTCACCTGCATCCTTAACTAGCTTTAAAATTTTTTCGTATGTTTGATTTGTTTCATCTTGGGGAATTTCTGTTTTTATGATACCAAAACCAAACCCCATATTCTTTAATTCGACAAACTTACCTTCAATTTCGTTGATTTTTACTTGATCATTCAATAATTTATAATTTTTTAATGATTCCTCATAAAAAACAACAGCCGTGCTATCTTTTTTCTCTTCAGCTAATCTAGCTAATTTTTCATAATACTCGGCAATCAATCTTATCCAGCGAGGATTATTTCCTTTAAGAACTTTTTTTTCAAATCTAAGTCCTATTTTTGCTAAATCAATACCACCATATAAATAATATTTAGAAATCTCTACGACACATAAAAAGATTTTTTCTAAAATAAGGTTGATATCGTAATATTTAAAATCGTCAATATTATTAATTATAAGCTCAGATATTCTTCCCACTGGAGCTAAAGACATTTTATGATTAATATCCCAATTACTTAACATATTGAAAATAAAATCCTTCACCTTACAATATATTTCGTTAATTTCTTTTTCATTGTTTGCTCTGGATTTTGAAAGTATAAACATTATATTTACTGAGTTAATTAGAAATATAGTATAATGTTTATCATCGTTAATGTCTGATTGTATATAACCTATGTAAATAGAACTTAAATTGAAAAGTGCATTAAGAACCTCTTTTGCAATATCATTATTTTTGTATTTACTATTTTTAGCTAATAGCAAAAATAATCCATATTCTTTTTTGCAATAACTATTATTTGTTGAGATAAACCTCTTATGTATATACGAATATTTATCCTCATCATAAGAATCACTGTTTGGCCATTCGAAAGGGATATCCTTTCCATCGGTATCTTTTCTTTTTCCACTAAATCTAAACGATAACTTTATTTTATTGTTTTCATAATTTTTTGTAAAGCTATAAACTTCCATTTCAAGCTGGGCTAAATCAGCATTGTCATTGTCACCGCTATTGACAAAATCATCTCTTATTTTTTGAAAATTGTTTTCTATTTCTAAATGATTTGTATCATCTAGATTACTGTTGTCTAAAAGTAAAATATATTCTTCTAATTTATTCATATATCTTATTCATATGGTTTAATTTAAGTTAATTTAATAATATAATATTTGTAAGTCATAACTTAATTTAAGAAACCATAATATATCGTTTATTAAAACCTATTAGGAATACGATTGAAGAAACAATTCGAACTAAGGCGATGGAGTCATTTGTTGAAAAGGAATGAGCAGGTAGCACTGCTTGTTTTTTAGAATTCACTTTTTATAGCGTTAATACATTAATTACTATTATAATAAGGCAATTTTTCCATTTCAAAGTGATTTAATTCAGCATACTTAAAATATTTTTCATTAGATTTTAGATGGCTCGTCAATGTTTCTAATGAATCATAAAGGAACTTCCTCGTTTGAATGTACCAATTATCGTTGCTAATACCCAACTTAATGCCTTCTCTAGCATGAAGCAAATCACCGAGCCTTCCCTTTATATTATTAACTTTCTCTTGTGGTAAAGGTTTATACATGCCCCAATAAATCCTTTCGTTTGTTTTCTTATCAACAAAATATATTTCATGTGGGTAGTTTACATTATCATCAATAGTACTCATTATTTTTCGTTTCTTTGAAGGATCATACATATCTAAAGCATGATTTGAAGCCTTTTCGGAAAATATTAATTCATTGTGAACGATTCTTTCCAGAGCAAATCTTATTTCGAGAGCAGCATAAAGGAGTAAATGATTTCTTGCATTCTTTAATAATTTCTTAGCTCTTTTCAAATGTACATTTGGATCGGCTGTAAGGTTTTCTTTATAATTAAAAAATGTATAATAAGCTATCAATAGATTAAGATAAATCGCCTTTGGTAAGAAGTAAAACAATGCCACAAACAACCCAATTATAACTTTAAATAATTTCATTCAGGGCAAAAATCAATGTTTGAATAATAATATAAATTTAGCTTAATAATTTATTCTATAACTATGTTATTAATTTCTTTCATTAATATATTTGTCTCCGTCAATGCCGCAATTATTATTTGATAATGTAGAATATCATTATAATCCAACACTCTCTCTTTCCTGTCTTTGAGCCACTTTTGGGCTGGTTGATATCCGCCAATGAAAAATGACCATGCTACTTCGGGAATGTTTGCAAAGTACTGAGTATCATTTATGAAAACTTTGTTGTCCTGATATTTAATCTTACCAACTTTGTTGTCACCGTCTATTGGATATTGTGTTATGAATTTTTCTACATTAGGACTTTCTAATAAATGAATTTGTCTTAGTTCACCTCCGAGTTTTACTAGTTGCCAAAAAGTGTTTTTGTCTTTTGGATAAGGCACTCTTGGGAAATCTATTTTCAGGAATTCTTTGTATTTTTCTCTGTATGATGGTGAATGCAGAACTGCATATATGTAATCGAGTATGTCGATTGGTGCGAATGTGTTTTCTGTTTCTTCTTTCTCATTTGTGAATGTTAAGCCGAGACCTTCAGCTATTTTATTTACGATTTCTATGTTCAGGTTTGGAGTTCTTTCGTTAGTTTGTCCAAATTCCATTTGACCAGTGTTTTCGGGATAGAGATAAAGAGGAAATACCGTTCCACCACCTCTTCTATAAATATTCTGATCAACAAGATATTTACAAGTGAAAACTGTGTTCCATTCACCTCCACCAACTGCTTGTCCTTGCCTACATATTATTAATCCGAAATTATCTTTTATGAAATGCCCCAAAACTTTTGTATTGGGTCTTGCAACAAAATAAGGATTATAAAAAACCTTTCTGTTATCAAATGGTCGATATTGAAAATCTTTAATTTGAGATTTTATATCCTTTAAAGGAACTTTGTCCCTAGTTATATTGGCATCCCACTTATCATTATCCTTAATTACTAAATTAAATCTTCTACAAACCTCATCAACAGTTTTAGTTTCATCTAAAAAGAATATTATTTTATTTTCTAAATTAGACTCATTAAAATCTATAGATAAGTCATCACGTTTAGTAAGAAGTCCTAATGAATTTAATGGGAACAAATCCTTTATAAGAAAACCATTACTGTTATATTCGATTTCCTCTTCTAAATCTTTCGATTTGAAAAAATAATTTGGTTCAGTATATTTTAATTCCGAATATGGTATTGAACTCAAATTATTCTCTAGGAGAAAATCATATTTAAACTCCCTTTTTCCAAACATATCAAAATGAAAAACTTTCCCTAATTCATTTGAGTTTTTCTTACCTGTTTTAATAAAGAAATTAATTGATACCCCTTGTTCAATATCGAATACATTTACATCAACGGAACCATCTGGCGCTGTTTCTTTCTTTTTAGCATTACCATGTAAATCTATTGTATAAATTTTATCGTATGTATTGAGCAAATTCCAACGCATACCTCTGAATGTTGGGTTATCTAAAAAACCGTGAGGATTTATAAAAGCTAAAACTCCGCTTCCATTTATCTCAATAAAATGCTGACCATATCTTATAAATTTCACATAGTCATCATTAATAAATTTAGAGTTTTGTTCTTTAAGTTTTTCTTTTCCGCCAGGTTCCTTTTTATAATCCTCCATCAGATTCATAATCCATTCACCTTTGTTTGCACTCTCGCCACTATACGGCGGATTACCCATAATAACCATTACAGGTGTATCACGCTTTATTTCGTTTGCCTCTCTTGCTTCATTGCTGAGCCAGTTGGCAAACAACGTGCCTGTTTCGGGATGGTGCTCTTCGAGACTGTTAGTAAGATAAATTCTGAAACGCTGGTTATTCGTTTGTTTGTAGCCAGTATCGGATAAGAGCAAATCCATTTTCAGATGCGCCATTGCATAGGAAGCCATTAACAATTCGAAACCGTTGAGACGCGGAAGCAAATGTGTTTCGACGTAGTTGCTCCAGATGCCCTGCTGTCCTTCAAAGTTTTTATGAATGTACTTAACGGTTTCGGCAAGGAAAGTTCCCGTGCCTGTTGCGGGATCAAGGATTTGAACTTTGTGAACTTCCTGTTCAATCATTTTCCCCTGCTGATTAATTATGATTTTAGTTTTACTGTTATCTGCTAAGCCCTGCGGAAGATCGAATTCGGTTTTCAGAATATCATCAACTGCACGGACGATAAAATTTACAACGGGCTGTGGTGTGTACCAGACACCACGAGCTTTGCGAAGCTTCGGGTCGTACTCGCTAAGGAAGGTTTCGTAGAAATGGATGATAGGGTCTTCCATTTTAGTAGCCTTGCCATAGCTGCCAAGAATATCTTTTACGTTGCATGCGAGAAAAATATCGACGAGAGAATCCACAATCCATTTGATACGGTCGTCGAGGTCGGGACCTGCGATGTAACCAAACAATTTTCGAAGAAAAGGATTAGACTTTGGAATAAGCTCGGCGGCTTCCTGACGGCTGAAGTTTGAAATGCTCGTATCGTGGTAGCGGGCGGCGAACATACCATAGGCAATTGTCTGAGCGTAAACATCTGCAAAAGCTTTTGGAGTGATATCATGAATAAGAATCTGCTTAAAGGCAGTCATCTGTTGTTTGAGTGTGCTGTTTTCGTTGGAGTTTTCATCGGACACGATTGCTTTCTCAATTATGTCTGCAAGCAGACGGGCTTTGCCTGCCATCATTTCAGCAAGTTTCTTTGGACTACTGATTGTTTGACCTATATGAGAACAAAACTCTTTTATATAATTATTTAAAACATCAAAGTTTTCAGGAGCCGGAACGATTTTATCATTCTGAACTTTTGCAATTTCAATATTTGTAACAAATGCACCGTCGCGATAGAAAACAAAATTTAAGTAATCTGTGAAAATAATATTATTCAGCGAAGCCCTGTAGCGGTCGAACTGTTCCTTGTTGCCGGTTTTCTTAGTACCAAGTAGGTCTTCGTCACCGATGTCTTTAGTTTCTATGAAGCCGATAGGAATATCTTTTTTAGTAAGAATAAAATCGGGAGCACCGCATTTCTGTCGTTTAGGTTCGTTAGTAGCGCGGATAGCAGGAACAATACTTTCGATAAGTGTTTGTAAATCTCCACGAAAAGTGTGCTCGGTGGCATTACCGAGTTTGTAGCGTTTGATTATGTTGTCAATGTATTGTTGTATCGTCATGTGTAAACTTATAAGATTTGAGTTTTATATTCAAGTTGGAATTATCTACGAATGATTCTTTTTTCTTCGAGAGTGATGCCAGATAAATGGTTATACGAATTTATGTGATTCAAGGATATCTGCAACTCATGCTGGAATTACAAAAGGGAGTGTAATAAATATTAATCAACTATTAATATCTTTCTGATTATATTACTAATTATTACAATAAATATGAGATTACATATCTAAGAAATATATGTATTATTTAGAATTTAGTTTAAGTATTTTTTAAATATAGTATTCAAAATTATGTCAATGATAAACGAAATTCAGAAAAAACTATTAGAAATTGAAGCTGGTCTGTTTCAAAAGCTGTGTGAAGCTTTTTTAACCGAGAAAGGGCATAAAGTTCATTCTTTTGGTAGTTCCGTAGGTAATAATAAAACGAGGAAAGGGAAACCAGATCTTTATATTAAAAAGGGGAATAAGTATATATTCATTGAATGCACTACAAGTTCGTCAAATAAATCAAAAAAGCTGCAAGAAGATTTAAAAGATTGTTTTCAAATTAAGAAAACAGGAGTTGAATCAAATCGAATAATCAAAGTTATACTTATATTTACATTTAATTTATCCCCTAGAGATAACGATACATTAAATGAAATAGCAACAATAAATAATAGCAAATTAGAATTAATCGACATTTCTGTATTGGCAAATGAACTTTGTTGGATTTATCCACATTTATCAAAAGAATTTTTAGGTATTCAACATGACACAAATCAGATATTAAGGCCTTCTCAGTTTATAAATGAATATAGTAGGAATAAATTAACAACTGGCTTTGATAACGAGTTTATAAATCGCGAAACTGAATTTAAGGATGGTATTGAGAAACTTAAAACTAGTAGCATATTGATAATTAAAGGGACCGCTGGTTCAGGTAAAACAAGGTTTGCCTTATACTTACAGGAACAATATGTTAGAATCAATCAGGATTACGAGGCATTCGTAATATTGAATAGAGGCATTGCTGACATATATCATGATTCTAAATTGTACTTTAAATCAGGTCATAAATATTTAATTATAATTGATGATGCTAACAGAAATATCCCTCATTTAAATGTTTTGCTATCAACATTAAATAACACTAACATTGAAGTGAAAATAATAATTACCGTTAGAGATTATGCATACAAAAAAATATGGGATATTATTAAGGAATTTAAACTGGTATCAGAAATAATTATTCAGAATTTTAATTACAACGACATTGAAAAGTTACTAAGAACATTTAAACTACGGTTTGAAGCATATATCAAAATAAACCAAATAACTTTAGGGAATCCGAGGTTAGCAATAATGTGTGCAAAGCACGCACTGAATACAAACAGTATTTTTTCCTTAAATAATGTTCTCGATATATTTGATACATATTATACCACAATATTAAATGATATATCTGAAAAGAAAAGAACTAAAATTCTTAAAGTTATGGGTCTTTTATCTTATTTTAGAACATTAGATAAATCCAACGAAGATATATTTCTTAAGATTAATTCAGTATATAACATTGACAAAACAACATTGTGGGATACCTTATACGAATTACATCATTTAGAATTAGTGGATATGTATGAAAATAGTTATGCTAAAATTTCAGATCAAGTATTTCAGAACTATGTCTTTTACAAAGTGTTTTTCGAGAAAGAATTGTTAGACTATGGACTGCTTTTAAGTAATTTTTCAAATGATTTTAAGTATGAAGAGTTAATAAAAGACTCTTTGTACCCTGCAACTAGTAATTTTGATTTTATCAAAATTCAAAATATACTTGATAAGCATATAAATAATTGGGAAGAACGTAATGTAATAAACGATGATAATAAGCTGAGAATATTTAGGATATTTTGGTTTGTTAATCCGCTAAATACTTTAATAAGTATTAATAACTATATAAAATCACTTCCCGACGGAAAGATTAGTAATATTAACTATAATTTGAAAATAGAAATATATGGCAAAATTAAATATCAGATTATAACCGATGATTATTTTAATATATTAAAACTATTTAAACAGTCTTCAGAATACTTTGTAATATCTCTTGATTCAATATTCTTGTATTTAACTAAAAAACCAGAGTTATATGATAATATTATTAAGTATTTTAATGAAGAAACAATTTACGATAAAAATTCCGCAATTGAAGATTATTATTACCAAAATGAATTATTTAATTATTTAATAAGGTGCGCAACTCACAACGGCTTACTTTTTAATAACATAATATTATCAATAGCTAATTCTTATCTAGTTACAACTAAGTATGTGAGTTGGACATCGGATAATCGTCAAGTCACAATGGCTAATATACCACTTCGATTAAATGAAAGTATGAAGCTCTTGCGTAAAAATATATTCGAATATATTTTTACCATTTATGAATCCGACAAAGATAAGGTGTTGAAGTTTATTACACAGTATATTCATCCATCAGAGTATGAACTAATAGGAGAGATTTATCATTATGATTCTCAATTTGTAATACCCTTTATGGAAAAGTTTTTAGATCCAAATAGTTTTCAACATTGCAAAATTGTAAATGAATATGTCAGCTTTCTTGAAAATAGAATAAAACTTAAGGATGCTTCATATTTGAAAGATATTTTTAGTAACGATATTTATAGAGTCTATAGATTATTAAGATGGGATGAACGACGTGAATTAAAAATGGGTGTTGAAAAATTTAGATTATACCTCCATAATAAATTCAAAATGGAATTTGTCGGATATGGTATCAATGAATATAAGCAGTTATTCAATTGGTTCGCCGAAATCACTAAATTTTGCGAGAATAATATTGAATATCAGATTAAAGAATCTATTCAAATAATTCTTTCAAACATTATAACTGAGGATAAAAATATTTTTCTTAAACTTTTACATAACATAATTTCAAACAGTAATAAAATCGGAATAAATATATATGAATCGAACAGTCAAGTTTATCACTATGGAGGGGAGTTTATCAGCAGATATTATAAGATTATTAAAAAAGGTGATTATGAACATAAATATGGTTGGCTAATAAACTTCTTCTGTAATATGCCCGAAAGTTATATAAACGAATATTATATAAACGAATATTACTCGGTTATAAAAAACAAGAAATTCCAATATGTTTGTCTTACAGATTTCACTTATTTAAATAGATATTACAAATATGATATCAATATTTTTTCCAATACTTTTAACTGTTTGTTAGAAAGAACAAAGGAAAAGGGTTTTAAAGTAGATTTCAGATATTTACTATATCATATTGAAGATGATAGCATAACAAATAATTTCCTTTATAATAACTTAGAGATACTAAAAAGAATATATTTGTATCAAGTAAGCACCGACCCGACGGATTATAACAAAAAAGTCTTAAGTGTCATAATAAGTAAAGACGAGAATTTCATAATCGACTACATTGAATCCCGATTTAGGGATAAGGAGTTTGTTTCTTCACATGACGAATTTGGGAATTTTAAAGTATTATGGGAGTTTGATAATTATATTGGAATATTTGATAAAGCACTTGAATATTGTCGAACAAAAACAAAGTATGATCAAATTCGAGATTATAAAATTGGGTTCTTTAAAGGTGTACCATTTGAAGGGAAAGTCGAATTATTCATAAAAAACTATATTGGAATAAATATAAATAATTTAAAGAAACTTAATTTTATATTTTCAATAGTAGTAGAAGTTTACCCAGAAAAAAGGTTGGAATTGATAAGGTATATATTTGAAAAAGTCGATTGTAATTATAACGGATTGGAAAAGATGCAATTAGACTCAATATTCTATTCTGGTAGCAATATGATTAATCTTTATGAGCAACGGAAAAGATTTTGGGAAGAACTAAAATCAATTTTAATAGAATTTAATCAGCAAAAATCCTTATTATTCGTGCAAGCTAAAATATTATTATTTGATAAAGAAATTAAAAGAGAACTTAAGAACAATTTTTTAAATGAATATTGAAATGTAACAACATAGTACTGTTATTTATTTGAAATGCTATTGTGCAAGAAATAGGTGGCAATATCTAATTCCATGTTAATATATTGTCAGATATTACATATTTTATTTTACAATCTGTTTCATCTTCTCAAACAACACCTTCGCATTCACCTCCTCAAAGTATAAATCCCGCTCAATACCCAAACCATAATTCCCAACGTGATTCTCTAACTCTGATTTAGAAAAACTTCCAACTTCTACTTCAAACAGTTCAACGACTCCCCAGAGATAGTCAGGATCGTTTGGGTCTTGGTTCATCAGATACCATGTACCTGCACCTGTTGGGTTAAAGAATTTAGCAACGATAACCTGTTTTTTCATATCAGCACCTAATGGGTTCTGAGCCTGTGCTATAGCTTCAATTCCCTTTGTGAATAGTTTCATATTTATTAAGTGTTAAATTTATAAAGTAGTTAGTGAAAATGGAGTGTTTTAAATACTCCTTTTTATAATAGTACCAAGGGGAGCCGGGGACTCGTTGGGATTTTTATTCCGTGTAAATTTTTTGCACAAAATAAGAAAGACGGCATTTTGTGGATGAATGCCGCCTTTGGTGTTACTTTCGCTTTTTAATTTTATCGAGTATCAGTAACTCTATCAGAAAGATTATTATCCTTCTTGCTATCTCTAACGGTATTCGTGGTGGTATCATCATCTGTTAAAATCCTTTCTTCAGTTTTAGTTTCGTAAATGTCTTTCACTGATTTTAGCAGTTCAATTCCAAGGTTAAACATCAGCAGTGCCACTTCTTTTGAGATTATTGGTTTCTTCATAATAGCTTTGTCCTTTCCGGTCTTTGTGTTTATTAAAACGGCGCTTCACCCAGCATAGAAAATCCGCCATGGAACATGCTGTCTTCGATGCTCGTAACACGGTAATCAAGATTCTGTAACTCTCCGTTTACTTCTTCCAAGAGTAACTCACGCATCATATTGTAATCGAGCTTCTCTTCCGGAAACAGACTCTCTTCGCTATTTCTATTACCAGAAGATAATTCCGGCTTTGCATTGACCCGCCATTCGTCGATTTTGCTCTTCTTACGGTCACGGTTGAAAGTAATCCCGAAATCAGTTTCCTTTTCGATGTTCTTTATGTCGATGTCCTCTATACCGTAGTCCAGAAATATCTCTACAGGTATCTGTATCAGATAGTCGTTATGCTTGAGATTAAAGATTCCGTTTACAAAAGCATCTGACTTAGTGTAAAGTATTGATAGCTCAAAGTTCTGGTTGATATAATTTCTGTCTGTTGATGAGAAACCATTCATTCCATTGGGATGTCTGTGTATTACAGTGTTAAACAATGCTGCTTCAGGGTCAGGCAGATAATCTATTGAAGATGTGCTTACCTTTTGTTTGGGAATATAATACTCCTCAGATAAAGTAATAGTATCGTTATCCTTTTCGAGTATGTTTGTGAGTATTGAGAACTCATCGCCTCTTACCTTATCTGCTATGTAATTACAAACGTGTAATAGTTTAACAGGAATAATGATATCAACTGATGTAAGGACTTTAATACCTGAGTCCCAAGCTTCTTTCTTTTGCTCAGTAAATGAAACAAGCTTGTTTGATTTCATAGATTTCTTGCTGTGTTTGTCAGACGATGGTTTGAGCAGTGCTGTATCTTCCGGTTTGATCTCTTTCTTATTTTCCATTTAGTTTTAAATTAATTTAAAAGTTTGTTAATTTTTCATCGCTCCGGTTGTTTCAAGTAAATTGATAAATCTCTTTACGTTCATATTCACAGTTTTAGATACTGCCTTATGCTTCATCACCATTTCTATTACAGCGAAGGCACTGAGTATCTGTGGTGTCCCGAAAAAGCTTGGCGTTATCGTGTAAGAACTGTCTTCGCCCCATAGCCCTGTGTTGAAATCATTCATGCTCAGAGTGCCCTCATAGCCATCGTAGCCGAGTTTCATATACTTAGGAATTACGAACTCACTTCTGCATTCTCCGATTGAATCTTTTAGTTTAGAGGTATCGCTGCAATCGAACAAGTAATCTGAATCTCTGTATTTGTTGAGATGGTCAGTTGTAAATCGTTCGTTGCATAAGACAACGAGTATATCCTTACGTCTTTCCATAATTAAGTCCTTAACCGCCTTCGTTTTCAACTCACCGATTTGTGAAAGTTTGAATAATGTACGGTTTAGATTAGAAGCTTCAATTACATCATCATCAAAGAGTATAAGCGTACCAATTCCTATTAAAGCTAAATCAATCGCCAGCCAAGAACCTATTCCTCCCAATCCGACCACAATTGCCGTCTGGCATGAGTAATCTCCTATAAGTGATTTCTGTCTTTTGTTTATTTCTTCTGCGAATGATGTTATGCTGTCTTCACTTTCCATGTGTTGTCCTTTCTTGTTTTTGATTGTTCTAAAGGTGTGTAATAACATGAGTCCAGATGAATTCTTTCATATGTTGACGAAATTTCATCCAAAAGGACACGCAGCTGCTCAGGATCGTCCAAAGGAATCTCTTTGTCTTCAAATGTTCCGTTACAGGCTGTACCGAAATTATTCTTATCTGCATTAGGATGCTGATTTTCTGTACTTAAGCGGATTGTTCCCGTAGTGATTTTCGTATGAAGAATATTAACGAATATAGCTTTCAGATAACATACGGGAGATACGTATTCCTTTATGTGTCCTTTATCCGATGAAATACCTGTTTGTACTTCAAACGGAGGGTCGTAAAACTTACACAAATTCACAGATGAGTCTTTCATCAGCAAATACCAGCCTGAACTTGCTACAGTCTTTACTATCTCAAGCAGTTTATCTCCTATAACTTCGCTTCTGTACAACTGCTGAAGTTTCATTAACTCGTTTGTGTACATGTCGTTTAGTTTGTCAATCGCCTGCTTAAGCTCATCCTTAAAGACTGTTTTCAATTGTTTCAAAGAACTGATCAGTTCAACTTCAGATTCCAGCAGGATTTCCTTTATTACTACCTTCTCCTGCCGTGATTTCATTAGCTTCTCGTTCAGGTCTTTGAATTTAATTTCCTTTGTCAGATAGTTCTTCATGTAATCGGCAGCAGGTACTAAATCTAAATTTGTTTCACCTTCATTTTGTCCGATACGTCTGAAGAAGTCCTGATTTAAGGGTTTTGGTTTTGAATCGTTCATATGATTAATATTAATTTAATAAGACGGGAAAGGGAATGCCGTGCTTATGCTTTTATACAATTAACGGCATCCCCGTTTGTATTGCTTGTATTTACTTAAAGGGTAAAGTAAATGTGTTCTTTAAAATAGATTAGGTGGGTTTATGCCGCTACATTGAATCTTACCAGGTTCAAATCACCATTGAAAGAGCCTGATTCGATTTCTCCGGGTGACAATGTTCTGTTTGTGCTGTCGAAAATATCAAACTTACTGATGCCGTTTTCTCTGGCTACTGATTTCAATTTCTCCACAAGTCCAAGACCATAGAGACCTGTGATGTCGTACGATTTACCGTTGCAATATACAGACGTTTTTTGTTCTGTACTGCCGTTTGATTCCCATGCCATGATGGATTCCTTTCTTTTACGTTTAATTGGTTTTTAGGTTGTTTTGGTTTTAATAAACTGCTTTGCTGATTTATATCAGAACTAAATCTTCTATAAATCTGCAGGGTAATGCTAAATCATAATCTATTTTTGAAACACTGTTTATTTCATTGGGAGATACAACGTCTTCTTCGTCAAGCTCGATTTCCGCATCAGAATACTCATAAGTAGTATCTCCGTCATTATCCCCGTCGTCGTAATCTTCGCTGTACCTGTTTTCGCATTCGTATAGAAGGTCAGAACATTCGTCCTCATCTTCGGCATAAACAGTAGCTGTTAGTGTGCCGTATCTCGAATACGAATAAGGAATACGTACGGTGTATTTATTCATTTGACTATACCGCCTCCTTTGCAACTGCATCATTAGGGTTAAACCCCATCGGGATGACTTTCTCCTGAGGCTCCGGCTCTGGCACCGGGAGAGACTCAAGGTGCTCGTAAATAATCTGGTTTACCAGCTTTGTCATTGGTATTCCCCTGCTTTTTGCCGCGTGGTAAAGCGGAGAGATCAATTCGGGGTTGATTTTTGGTGAATACATTCTTAATAGCTCCTTTCTGGATAATTAGTTTTGTATGTATATTATACCAGAAAAAGTTTGTCCCGCAGAAGATATTTTTCCAAAAAACAGGAGGATTGTAATATATTATGATATATAAGATTGAGTCTATGAGAAAGGGTATTAATAACATGCAATTTCCAGAGACAAGATGAAAGTAAATATATTCAATCCCGAAATTATATAAACAACAATAATTTTATGGCGGACAATAAATTCTATTTTATGATAGTATCGATAGTAGTTATAATTACAATTATTCTTAGCTTTGTATAATTAAGTAAAAGAGTTAGGTCGAGAAATATATAAATTTATATTAGAGAAATTTTATTTAATTAGTTCGTTTGGGAAAATTTTCCTTTATATCCTGTATTAATTGATTATAAAATGACTTACCCCATAATGCTTTATCTTTATCTCTTAAAGATAGTTTTTCCTTTGTAGAGCTCTTTACATCTTCAACAAACTCTTGGTATCCTTTCCATACATTATCAAAATTTGAAAGGTTATTTATATTCTTATCGTTTTTAAGTATTTCACATACCCTTACATCGTAAACCGTAAAGTCTTTTGGATAAAGCACAGTCAAAATAGCTGAAGCCATAGGAAGTTTAAATTCATACTCTTCATATAGTATTCTCATTCTTTCTTTATGTGTTTTTGCGGAATATACTTTGCTTGTTATTTCTTCAACACATTTACCTAAATCTGTGTTATGATTTCGTTCTTGGTGTAATTTCAGAAGACGTTTTGCTGTCTTTGATTTCGCCCGGTTTGCTTTCCATATTACAATAGCAAAAAATTCAAATGTATTTAATTTTTTGCTTTTATGATAATTCTTATAAACTTCATCGAACAAATATTTTTCTAAATCATAGTATTTTATGTAATCTTTCATGTCAATTAAAAATATTTACTTTAAACTTCCACATTATTAAATCTAACATTATAAATAATGTAAACATATTAATTTAATAATTTTATTAGTAGTAATAGAATATAATTATTTTTTATTAAACTAATTAGTTAAATTAATAGTAAAAAATATCAATTATGAACAAGGAACTCCCATTTCACGTGTTATCGAAATCAACGTTTACAAAGGGGCTTCAGTGCGAGAAGTCACTTTATCTAAATAAGTATAATCCCGAACTAAAGGATGAGATACCGGCAAGCAGGGAGCAGGTGTTTAGAACGGGGCATGAAGTTGGTGAATTGGCTCAGCAGCTTTTTACAGGCGGTGTTGACTGCGGGTTTGGGGTAACAAATAGCGGGCAGAAATCAGTTGAGCTTACAGCAAGTGCTATCAGGGAAGGAAAGGATGTGATATACGAAGCTGCATTTCAGTTTGAAGGTGTGCTTGTGATAGCGGATATAATGACAAAGAATGAGAACAAATGGAAAGTTTATGAAGTAAAGAGTTCTACTAAGATTGAGGAATATCAGATTAACGATACTGCGATACAGTATTTTGTTATAAGTAAATGCGGGATTGATATTGATGATATTTCTATTGTTTATATTAACAATCAGTATGTCAGGCAAGGAGAGATAGATGTTCAGCAGTTATTTACTATTGAGTCTGTAAAGGAGCAGGTGGTACCGATTCAGGATTTCGTGGATACTAATATTACAAGGTTCAAGGAAGTGCTCGCCGGAAAAAATATACCTGAGATTGATATTGGAGAACAATGCGATTATCCGTTTGAGTGTGAATTTAAAGGACACTGCTGGAAACATATACCCGAGTATTCTCTTTTTGATTTAAGCAGGATAAGTAAGAAAGCGTTTGAACTTTACAGAAACGGCATCACCGAAATAAAAGATATTCCCAATGACTTTCCCTTGACAACAGCACAGGCGATTGAGAGGGAGTGTTTTCTTCAGAACAAGAATTATATTGACAGGAATGAAATAAAAAGTTTTCTTGATGGACTTTCCTACCCTATGTACTTCATGGATTTTGAGACGATTCAGTATGCAGTGCCCATGTTTGATAATTCAAGACCGTATCAGCAGATTGGTTTTCAGTATTCGATGTTTCGCAAAGACAGCAGGGAAGGAGATGCAGTACATTATGAGTTTTTGGGGGACGGTAAGAGCGACCCAAGGAGAGAGTTCATTGAAAATCTTTTAAGGGATGCGGGTAATAAAGGGACGATATTAGTTTATAATGCAAGTTTTGAGATACAGAGATTAAAAGAGATTGCAAGAGATTTTCCGGAGTATGAGGAAGGAGTGAATAAAATGCTTCCGAGGATTGCCGACCTAATGGTTCCGTTTCGGAATAAATCATATTACAAACCTGAGATGAAAGGCGGTTATTCTATTAAGAAAGTCCTGCCCGCGATTAATCCGGATTACACATACGAGAATTTAGAGATACAGGAAGGCAGTGCTGCAGGGATGGAATATTTAAGGATGTCTTCCTTAAGCGATGAGGAAGAGAAAAGTAAAATAAGAAAAAATCTTTTGGAATATTGTAAAAGAGATACATGGGGAATGGCAGTGATATTAGAGGAGTTGATGATTGAAAGTACAACTGAACTTTCAAATAAAATGTATTAAGTTTCTTATGAATCCGGGAAATCCAGAGCGCTGTTAATCAGATATGATAATAGCACTGGTCTGAATTTCCCGGAGTTTTTTGTTTTAAAACCAACATATTCAGCAACCTTACAATGTCTTGTATCAACTTTCGAGATTAGTAAATATTTGGGCATATTCCATTTTTGGAAGTGTTTTTGTAATACCCTTGTCTAGAACACAACACTTAAAGTAAACTTCCTTAATTGTGTCTTTTAACAAATATTCCAACAACGTGTTCGCTGTCTTTTTGCTGACAGGAACATTATCTGCAGAAGTTCTAACGCCATAGGTTACGTAAAGTGTTGTATTAATCTTTTCTGCCATTATGAATCCTTTGATAAGTAAGAAATACAAGTTATCCTTGTTAATTCCACCATACGGATAAAATACATTAAAAAGACGCATCAGTTTCTTTCCTTCCTCAGTGTCATTTATATATTTATAGTGGTCTTCAATATTTATTGATGAAATATCAATTAAATCACCTTTTGGTGTAATCCAATATTTTTGTCCCGTCATATTTCTTAATATTTATGTTATTAGAAATATATTTATATAAATATAACAGACGGGGTGACAAACAATGTCCCTGTAATGTGTTTATTTTAAAATAACTAATAATTAATTTAGAATTGGAACAAACATAATATAATCATCTAACTCATGGCAAAGCAAAATAAGACACTGGTCGGCAAAGAACTGCTGGCAAGAATAGCGGTTATTAACAGGGAGATAAAAGCGGGTAGGTTTCCGAATAAGGAAAGACTGGCGAGGAGTCTGAGCGTATCCACAAAGACAATACAGCGGGACATTGAATACATGAAGTTTGAGCATAATGCTCCGATTGAGTTTGACAAACTGCGCAGAGGGTTCTATTATACAGATGACAGATTCAATCTGAACCCTTTAACGGTTGATGCAAGCGATTTTCTGGCGGTGGCAGTTACGGAGAAAGTGCTTGAGCAGTATAAGAACACTCCTTACAGCAAGTATTTCAAGAATTTTTACAGAAAAATTGAGAATATATTTGAGGGAAAGCTTTCAGTTAATATAAATGATATAGATAAAATTCTTAGTTTTTATGTGGGTCCGGTAAGGTATGTTTCTGAAGAAGTAATGAACGTATGTGAGAGGGGTTTGAGGGAGAACATAAGGTGCAAGATGACGTATATGACCGGATACAGCGGTGCAGTTTCCGAGAGGTTAATAGATATTTATCATTTAAAAAACTTTAACGGCAACTGGTATTTAATAGGATACTGCCATAAAGCAAAGAAAATTAAGGTTTTTGCGTTAAGCAGAATTAAGGAAATAAAACTGACAAACCAGTATTTTGACGTGCCTGATGACTTTAGCATAGAAAGGTATTTTGAGAACAGTTTTGGTATTTTTGAGAGCGACAAACTATACAACGTTAAGCTGAAAATAATGAATGAGTCCGTAAGGTACGTAAAGGAAAAGAAGGGGCACATTTCAGAGAAAATAACAGAACAAAAAGACGGGTCGATTATTCTTGAGTATAAAGTTAACAATTTAACCGATTTATCTTTCTTTGTTCTTTCATTAGGAAGGGATTGCGAAGTTATAAGTCCGAAAGAGTTCAGGGAGGATATGATAAAAGAGTTAAAAGAAGCATTGAAAAACTACAAGTAACAGTAAAGAGATTAATGTAATAAAACAGATTAAAACAAGGTTTTAGCATTTCATATATATCGTTAAACATCAATTATTAATATATTCTACAATTCTTATAAACATTTCTAAGATATATTCTTAATTTATTTATACCGGGACACCATATGTCCTGCTATAGTTTACATATTAGTATATAATAAATAATAATATGGATAAAACAGAAAGCGGAACAGCATACGTGAACGGAACCGGCAAAGTCCATTTACACAAAAAACTCGAAATATCATCTCAGCCAATTAACCAGGAATACAATAAGTTTTATTATCAGGAAATCTTGAAATTATTAATTAACATTCATCAGGAATTAATTTCTATTCCCGGAATCAATGTGTATAAAATATTCTCTGTTGGGCGTTATGGGTTTCATAAAATAACAAAATTTAGAGAAGGTCGTTATTATAATATGGTAACTGACGATGTATATGTTGAATTAGAATTTATCGATGTTTACTACCTTATATCTTTTCAGATTCAGAAGGATAGAAATGATTGTTTGCATTATATTTTGAACTATACGTATGAAGAGGATAGTATCCCGGACGACAATATAGGACGTAAACTACTAGAATTAGCTTTTCGAAATACTTCAAAATATAAAACGGGCTGCCTCAATATTTCATTTAATGGAGTGATTCAGGAAATCAGTAATCTTAAAGTGGATAAAATTGTACCCCCAAGCAGTAACATTAATAATGTATTCATCAATGAAAATATCAAAATTGATATAAGCAGATTCATACATACTTTTAAAAATTATCATCAATATAATTTTCCATTAAGATATTTGCTTTCCGGGAGACCCGGCCTTGGTAAAACTGAAGTTATCAGAAGTGTAATTGAAGAATGTTCTAAATATGGAACTGTGATTATCCCTAAGAAAATGGAAGGTGCGGAATGGTTAATGTTTGATTTTGCAAAATTGTTTAAACCCGCAATTATTTGTATTGATGACATAGATTTGTTGTTTGGTAAAAGAGAAGAAGGTTATGGTAGAAAAACCTTAAGCGATTTTCTTACAGAACTTGACGGTATACTTGAAAACAAAGTATTTCTCATCGCCACCACAAATGACAAAAAATTAGTCGATTTCGCCGCATCAAGACCAGGAAGGTTTGACGAAGTTATAGATTTCGGTGATTTTGAGAGAAGGTTTTATTTGAAATTGATAGAGAATAGAACCCAGGACGAAGATATAATTAATCTGTTTAATGAAGAGGCTTTCGATTTTCTTGAAAGCAATAAAGTTTCAGGTGCTTACATTGTGAATCTAGTTAAACAGCTGAAGATAATTAAAGACATAAATACTATGTTTTCCAAAGATAACTTGATTGAATATTTAAAAAGAAATTATAAAGGGTTCTATAAATCGCAGGTTAAAGAGAATAAGAACTTTGGATTTGGGAATTGATAATAAGCAGATATATTTATGAAATATGACATTATTAGAGAATTCCCTATTGCTCAACTGAATGATATATTGGGCGGAATAAGAAGTAATTCTGAATACTCTTTCGTGTTTAACAGGCTCCCGTTTAATGGAAAAGGTGTTTGTGAAGATATATTAAGAATCCTGAATAGAGATATTGCTTCAGTTAATGAATCTGCACTAAAATTTTATGAGTTTATGTTAAAAACTTTTAGTAAGGGCTTGAAAAGAAATGATAATATTTTACTTATAAATGGATATGAAGACAGAATAAAGGTCAAAGATTATTTTAATAAAAACGGATTGGACTACAACGAATTTTGCCAGGAACATGATCATGATGAGGAACAAGAATTTTATAAAAACAATATATTTAAGTACGATATCGCTAAAAATGCTTATGAATCAGGTAAGAGTATTGTTGATTTTGATTTTTTTGATGATAATCTGCCAGAGAGATACTATTATGCATCAATGCCATATAATTATGAGCTTTATAGTATATGGGTGAATTTTAGTGGAAATCTATTTGACAAGATAGTAGTGAATGGAGAGGCAGAAATAATAAAATATGAATATCCATTTAAAGGGTTTTCAGATAATGGAAGTGCTCTACTGATGCGGGATGTTTTCTTCGAAATTGATAAGTATATGACAGATGATTATTATCGAAATGAAGAAATAGTTATTCTCGGAAAGCTTCAATTAAGTTATAATATTTTAGATGGTAACTTTATTAATAATTAAAAATATAAACATATATAAATGAAAGAATTAAACAAAGAATACATTGTTGCAAAATATCAATATTACAATGATGAGTTTCTTATTAACAAATACGGTATTGCCAGCAATCCTGCATATTTAAAAATTAAATCTATAGATGATGGGATTAATCAATATTTAAAAACGGAGGATGACATTAAAGTTAAATTTGGAGGCTTTCTTGAATTAGAACTTCTCAAAGATTTTAACGGCAATTATACGGTTCATTCAGAACTTCGTGCATATAATTATAATCATAGTTTTATTGCTGATCTTTCAATTCATAATGTAGATTATAACTATCTCTGGGATAATCCGGAAAAGATGCTAGGCTCATTACAATGTATTATAGAAATAAAGTACTGCAATTTTAATAAACCCGAATATGGTATGAACCTTATTTATCACGATATAGATAAACTAAATACTCTAGAGCCGAATGTATTAAGATTCTTAATGATTATTGATGAATATAATGGTCTTAAAGATGAATATATAGCTGAGATACTTAATAGAACAAAAGATAAAAACATTACAATATTATCAAAATCCCAAGATGCATTTAAGATGGGATTAAGATATTGTAATACCAGGGTTGGATTTGTAATCATATGAGTTGAATTAAATATTCCTTAAAAATTAAATTATTAAATAAACATTATGTCTGAACAAAAATACTGGATTACACCAGCAGGCGAATTAATTGATATATCATCAAATAATATTGATGATCACTTTAAATATTTAAATGATACTGAGGAAGGAAAGAAACTGAAGAATCTTTTTAATGTATTTAATGTATATGGTGGTATTAACAAGGATAATTTATATTTTGTATTGATCAAAGGATTCATCATGCTAGTAGAGTCTAATGCTACAATAAACGTAACCTACGAAGTTAATTCTTTTGCTAATCTTGTTCCAATTAGCGAGAAGGCAAGGAACACGTTATTGGAATATTCACAAAAAGACACTATACAAGAAGTTCAGTTTGAGTGTTGTGTTCTAGATAAGAGTACTGCAAATACACTTCCTAAGAAGGAATATGTACAATTATTTGCAAATCTAATTAATATTGATCATAGTTTAATTGAGAGGATAATAAACAGTAAATAACATCTTCACTTTAACGTTTACAAATTATACATTATATTATAATATTATACTACTAATTATGGAATTGAAATGGAAAGGGGTGTTCCCCTTAGAAGATCTTGCTAATTTTCAAGATATAGAGGGAATAAAAGACGGAGGTATTTACCTTCATTTTTTAGAAGTCGAAGGATCAAAGAAAAAAAGAATTATTTATGTCGGCACAGCAACAAAAAGAGAAGACGAACAAGGCATATACGGAAGACTAATGGATTATTATGATGCCTATAAAAATTCAGATTATTCAAAATCCAAAAGGGAATATTTCTCTACTTATGTTTTAAAGAATATGAATGGTAAAAATATTTACGAATATTTCAGGCCAGGTTGCTACGACGATTTAGACAACAAAGGAGTTTATTACATTATAACTGATAAACATTTGTATAGCGGGAAATATTACGAAGGTAAAGATATAGATAAGACAAATAAAGAAATAGATAATCATAGAAAATATTTTTTAGGTAAATTAAAGTTTGCGTTTGTAAATATAGATAAACTGGAGAATCAATCAGATAAAGAGTATGAAAAATATCTAAAAACTTTTGAGGCCAAATTAATTAGTCATCTTGTAAGTAGAATACAGAAGGAATATGGTAAAGATTATGGATATTATTCGAAAAATAATCATAACGGGAAATATACTTGTTTTGGTCAAATACAATCTGACGAGCCATATAGTGGCAAATTAGAAAATAATTTTGACGAGGTTGTTGAGAAAGAATGGTTTGAAGATTTTGCGGAACTTGAATAATTATTTATCAGGAAAAACTTTAGTAGTGGCAACCACTCACGGAAACGTAAAAACTGATGTGGTCATAGATGGAAAGAATCTTGTGATTGGGTTGAATGCTTATATAAGAAAGTAACCAAATTATTTTACCCCTGAAAATTTCGTTTAATAGAAACTTATTAATACGTTTTTAATTAAACGAAAGGAAAATAAAAATGGAATTAGCCGGAGATCCAACGTACGAACCAATATTTACTAGCCGTAAAGTTACAAATTTATTCGAAAACCTCGCTAAAAATGAGAACATTTTAGAAACCGAGTTATTTGAAGATGCGGATGGAGTGATCATACTCCCTTATTATGTAGAAACTTTCGGCTTTTACGATTGTGCTGTTTGTTATTTTGCAAACATGCTGAGAAAAAATTTATATGCTCCTTATATAAGGGTATACAGCAGAGACAAAATACATTTTGGCTGCAGAACCGAGTTTCCCCTTCCTCGTTTTAATCGTAAAACATTTTCAGATATACCACAGAGATATATTTGGTCTGTTAACGAAGAAATTCACTTCGTGTTTAATTTATTGTCTGTTAAAAAGGAGTTCAGGACTATTGCTATCTGCGACTTTCTGTCATGCTTTGATGATTTCAGTTTTCATGTTGAAGGAAAACGTATCGTGGATTTTGTGAGAAGATATTTAAGGGAATATAGGAAAAATAAATATTCTAAATATGAAGGTATTGGTTAATTGATACATTAGTTAGTGTAATCTATTTTCATTTGTTCTTAGCTTGTAGTGGATAACTAAAGTCAACGAAATATTAACTTGCATATTTAATGCGAATCTTTCACATTATGTTAACTTATAAAAGAGGTATAAAGAGATGGAAGCAAAAATAGAAAATGGAAAGTTAATCATCGCAATTGATATGCAAGAGCCGACACCGAGTGCATCAGGAAAAACATTAGTAGTAGCAACTACCCATGGAAACGTAGCAACCGATGTTATGATTGACGGTAAGAATTTAGTGATTGGATTGAATGCTTATATTAAGAAATAGTTTGAATTATAGATTTTATTTATTATGATTTACTGGTTAAAAGTTTGTCTACATTGCGGTAGAGAAAGCGAAAATGAATCTGTGAGATTCCCGGTCTATCGTTGTAAAAATGACTTACAAGTTTTCTGTGATGAATGCGGTGAAGGTGATGGAAAGAAATGCCCTGCATGTGGTGAGATTTATAAAGACGATAATTTAGAATATCGAAATCTGTTCAAGAAATTTTGATACCATTTTAATACCATTTAGGGTGAAATTGGAGCATTAAAGGAAACCAATAAGTGCAAAATAATTAAGATAATAAATTCCTTGATTTCTTCTTGATAAGAACATTAGGACCCCCCTTTTTTTAAATAATATAACAAACAGAATCCCGGCTCAATTCAAACATATTTATTTATAATGTTGATTATATTAAACAAAATAACGATATTTATTTAAATAAATAAGCATTATGAAAAAGGAAAATTCAATATTATCCCTTTCGGTTGTTAAAATTTTAATTGATCTGGGAATAAAAATAAAGCTAGCTAGATTAAGAAGAAAGCTAAGTACAACTCAGGTTGCTGAGAGAGCAGGTATTAATAGAGTTACATTATGGCAAATCGAAAAAGGTTTGCCAAGTGTTTCAATGGGGGCATATGCCCAAGTACTTTTTGTATTAGGATTAGAAAAGGATTTGATAAAAGTCGCGGAAGATGATAATCTTGGAAGAAAATTACAAGATGCAAAAATTTTAGAAAAGAAAAGAGCTCCTAAATTAAAAACAAAATAAATGGCACGCAAGGAAAGTAGAAAACAAATATTCGTATATGCTGATTGGAAAGAATTAGATAAACCCAAATTAATGGGAATATTAAATGTCGTTATCTCAGGCAAAGAGATTTTTTCATTTGAATATGATAAAGAATGGTTAAAATCAGGTAGTTCACAAACACTCGATCCTGATTTGCAATTCTTTAGCGGACCTCAATATTTAAGAGATGAAAAAGATAATTTCGGAGTCTTTTTAGATTCATCACCTGATAGATGGGGAAGAGTATTAATGATTAGACGTGAAGCAGCCTTAGCTAAATTGGAGAAAAGAGTCCAAAAAACTTTATTGGAATCAGATTTTCTTCTTGGTGTATATGATAGTCATAGAATGGGAGCATTAAGATTTAAAGATAATAATGATGGACCATTCTTAAACGATAATAAAGAAATGGCTGCTCCACCCTGGGCTGACATCAGAGATTTAGAATATGCTAGTTTGCAACTCGAAAAAGAGAATATTAGTGAAGACCCTATGTATATGAAATGGCTGAACTTGTTAATAGCACCCGGGTCTTCGTTGGGGGGAGCCAGACCTAAAGCAAGTGTTTTAGATGAAAAGAAACATTTATGGATTGCAAAATTTCCAAGTACGAAAGATGAGATTGACAAAGGTTTATGGGAAATGATAACAAATGTCATAGCTTCAAAATCCGGTATAAATGTCGCAACAGGAATGGTTAAAAAATTTACCGGTAACGGTCATACTTATTTTACAAAAAGATTTGATAGAGACGAAGATGGAAAAAGAATACATTTTGCTTCTGCGATGACAATGCTGGGATATACTGACCACGAAGAAGGTGTTAGTTATTTGGAAATCGTAGAATTTCTAATTAGAAATGGGAGTAATACAACTGCCGATCTTGAAGAAATATGGAAAAGAATAGTATTTAATATTTGTGTTAAAAATACGGATGATCATCTTAGAAATCATGGGTTTCTATTAACTCCAGCTGGTTGGACTTTATCACCTGCATATGATGTCAATCCAAATCCAGAAGGAACAGGATTAAAATTAAATATATCAGAAACCGATAATTCTCTTGATATAGATTTAGCTCTAAGTGTTGCTAATAATTTCAGAATAAAATCAGCAAGAGCAAAAGAAATTATCTTCTCAATAAAAAAAGAAATTAAGAATTGGAATTCATTAGCGAAAAAATATAAGGTGGCAAAAGACGAGCAAGAATATATGTCTAAATCTTTTCTATGTGATTAGTTGATAAAAGGATTTAATTTGGTTAAGAAATTTTAAAGAAAATTACTCCGAGGTATTTTTACATACCATTAAAAATTTATTAATTCTAATCTTCTGCCATAAGACATTACTGACAGAAAAAGAATCAATTAAATGATAAAAGTTAAAAATTAAAAAACTTAATATTGATTTTACATAGTTTTATTTATAATTGTCCTCCTTAAAATTTTCATTAGGACGCACCCTCAAAATTTAATCAAAATCGCAATATTTTTGCTCAAAAGTGTCAGCACTTTTGTCAGCATTTTTTACCAAAATGGGTTCATTTTGGGTAAATTGGAGAGTAAAAAACCTCAAAAACAGCTATATTTCGCTGTTTTTATTTCCCATCCATTTCTCTTAATCAGCGGGTCAGGGGTTCGAGTCCCCTCGAGTGTACGACGATAAAGCCCTGTAAAATATAGTAGTTACAGGGCTTTTTGTTTTGGGTAAATGTATTTTGATACCATTTTGATACCATTTCCGTCTATCCTGTCAATGATTATTGATTTTTTTCTTACATTATCTGAAATGACATCCGTGTAAAATCTTTCGGTAGATTGTACGCTGTCATGTCCTAAAAGATATGCAACTTCCTGGATGGTTAATCCATTTTTAGCAATTCAAATAATCCTCAGGGTCATAGTCAAAATATTCTGACGGTGCCACATTTAACTGGTATCTTGAGAGAATGGAAAAGGGTGCTCAGTAATTGTATCTAATCTACTGAAATAAAACACTCTAAACCCATATCGTTATATATCTTTTTGATTTCTTCAATCTCTGAATAATCAGGGGCAGCCGCGTAATGAAGTTTATATGGCTTTTCCAGCTTCTCGTATTTTGCCGTACCCATTGCATGATAGGGAAGCAGCCTCACTCTGGTAATTTTTAATTCTTTGCACAGTACGGCAATCTCATTCATCAAATCATGCGAAGAGTTTATTTCTTTTATGAGGGGGATAGTTACTGTTATTTTTTCCGGTACAACTCCCGCAAGTTTTTTCAGATTCTCTACAATTATTTTGTTACTCCTTCCCGTCATCCGCTCGTGCTGAATCGGGTCAAGCAGTTTTATGTCATAATAAATAAAAGTAAACTTGTGAATGAAATCTTTCACGTTCTCCCACTCGAAATATCCGCAAGTCTCGACTCCTATTGTTATGCCGTTCTCAATGCAGAGGTCAATTAAATTCCTTGCGAATTCATGCTGTGCAAGCGGCTCTCCGCCCGAAAGCGTTACTCCTCCGTTTGAGTTTTTGTAAAAAACTTCATACGATTTTATCTTGTTGAATACTTCCTCTGCGGACATTCTTTGTCCTGTAAGCCGAAGCTCTGTTCTCATGGTGTTTTCTATGCATACTCTATCTGTGCAAACTTTACATATTTCTCTTTTGATGTATGGTTTTCCTTCAACATCTTTTGAAATCGCTCCTTTATCACAGATGTTCTCAAATTCCTTGTGTTCTTTGAGTCTTGAAAAATTGCATAGTAATTCGGGATGGAAACTCTGTCCCTCAGGGTTTGAACACCATAGGCAGACTAACGGGCAGCCTTTTAAAAAAACTGTTGTGCGTATTCCTTCGCCGTCTTGAAGCGAAAATTCCTGTATGTCGAATATAACACCCCCGGGTTTATTCAAACCCATGCTCTGTTCTTTCAATTATCTGGTCTTGTATTGATTTGCTCAACTCTACAAAGAATGCACTGAATCCTGCAACGCGTACTATAAGGTCTCTATAATTATCGGGATGTTCCTGTGCATCTTTAAGCATTCTGCTGTCAACTATATTAAACTGTATCTGAAAAGCAGGATACTGAAAGTATGATTTTATAAGCGACAGTAATTTCTTCGAACCCTGTATTCCCTTTACAGCTGCGGGATGCAGCTTCATATTATGGAGACCGCCGCGTATTTTCGTGTGGTCAATTTTTCCTGCTGATAAAAGAACCGATATCGGTCCGTTTGTATCCGTACCCGGGTATGGTGATGTAACTCCGTCTGCCAAAGAATCTCCAGCGTGCCTGCCGTCAGGAGTAGCGCCGCATACCTTGCCAAACGGTGTGTGTGTGCTTATCGCAAGCATCGACGGGTCGTAAGGTTTGCCAAGATAATTTTTCTGCGAAGAAACATACTTGCAGTATTCATAAAAGATTTCCTTGTATATTATATCAACTTTATCGTCATTGTTTCCCCATTTAGGCGCGTTGTAAAATTTTCTGTAAAGTTTGTCGTAGTTTTGCCAGTTGTTTGCAAGCGCGTCTCTGAGTTCATCCATCGTGCAGACTTTATTATTCTCTATATTTTCTTTTACTGCTGAAAGTGAATTTGCTACGTTTACCATTCCTGTTGAGAGTGTTGTAGGTGTGTTGTTGTTAACCGCCCCTCCGTCATCAAGCGAAGTCCCTCTTTCTATGCAGTCACGTATAAGGACAGATGAATATATAAGGTTGCAAACCTGTCTGTGTGCTGCCATTACGTAGTTCCAGTATTCCTGCCAGTTCTTTATTGCATTCTTTAAATGATGCAGATATGCTTTCTTCAGTTCTTCGTAAGTCTTCGGAATGTTTGTTGCTTCAAAAACTATTCCTGTTCTTAAATCTTTTCCTCCGTTAAGCGCAATCTCGAATATCTTCATGTGATTGATAAAACCCGCCTGCACAATGCCATAGCTCATTCCCTCAAGTGTTGGTTCTGTGCACCCCCCCATCGCAGCATGCTTCCTTATTATCGATACAGGAAGTCCGGTCTTTTCAAGTTCGTGCTGCATATATACTTTTGTGTTGAACCATGCAGGAAATCCGCATCCTGTCTTAACGCATTCAATTGCTTTTAAAAGAAATTCTTCGCTTAACGTATCGTCATACCATATTGAAAGAGTCGGCTGTGTCGTCTGGCAGTTAATGGCAGACTGCAATATTAGAAGTGAAAGTTCATTGTCAGCTCTGAATCCGTTTTCATTCAACCCTCCGAGAATCATGTTCTGGTAAAGATTTCCAGAACCCAGACCTTCCCATGAAAAAGATGCAACGTATTCTATCTCTGTCATTTTAATCCTAAGTGCTTCAAGTAGTTCAAGTACTTCATTGTTATTAATCTTTTTTGCATCAATATCTTTTTTGTAGTACGGATACATGTACCTGTCAAACCTTCCCGGACTGTATCCGAGCTGGGCTCCTTCTATATGCCCTGCAAGATACATAAACCAAAATGCCTGAATAGCTTCCCTGAAATCATGTGGCGGGAACTCCGGCACGTGCTTGCAGATTTCTGAAATCCTAAACAGTTCTATCTTTCTTGTTTCATCCTTCTCGGTTTTTGCAAGCTCAAATGCTTTTTGTCCGTATCTGTTTGCCCATTTTATTACCCCTTCAAGAGATCTTATCCCGGCTCTCCAGAAATACACTTTCTCGGCTGAATGATAATCTGTTATATGAGATTCTGATATCTTCTCTTTCATCCGGTTAATAAGACCTCTCAACCCCGTAGAAAGTGCTGTTTCAAAATCGAGAACATATCTTCCTTCGGGTGCAGGGTCGTGCGGAGCAGTATAAAGTACGGCTTTCCAGCCCTTCTCTATGTAATCTGCTTCTTTAAAATCCTTTTTCCATAAGTCATCACCTACATCCTGCATACACTTTCCCTGCCAGTATGCAGCGCAGTCTTTTAATATGTTTCGCTCGTGCTTTTCAAGAAGAAACTTACCTGCAAAGAATTCATAGTCACCCGATGACGCCATCTCCTTAGATTTAGCTATTCCACCTCCCGTTCCTATATCGGTTACTTTGTCCTGTTCTTCATGTTCTTCTTTATTGAATTCTCTAAGCACATAACCTGATGCGTAGTTGCAGTAAGGGATTGCCCCTCTTACAAATCTTGTCTTACTTCCAACGAATGGTTCGTGCTCTTTTATTACCGGCGTTAAATTCTCTATCGCGTATGAATTGCATTCAGCCCTTCTTTCCAGAACATTCAGCCCGTCTGTTCTTTTGTGTGCCTCTGTATAAAATTGTATATACTCCGTATCAATGTATAATGGCTCAGATAAATACTTGTTGCGCATTAATTCAATTCTCTTTGTTGAAGGAATGCCTTTGATTTCCCTTAGTTCGTATTCAGTTCGCTTTGTAGTTGTTTCCATAATGTTGTGGATTATTTTCTATAACTTAATTATTATTTACAAATTTAGAAAATCCAAAATTTAATACCTTCCTTTTCTGGTGTTTTTTGGTACAGTATTTGAAAGCAATGGCACCATAGAATTAATTTTAATAACTTTTTGTTTTATATTATAATAGAAGTCTATTATGTTCTTATTGAAGGACATATAATGGGAAAGGAAGTAATGAGTAGGTTTTCTTCTCAATGCTTATCATTATTGCTTTAATAGTTTGCATTTTTTACTGCTGCACTTTTCTCAGTCCGTGATGTCTGTGTATTTTTACTAAGTTTATAAAGGAAGCCACTATGAAATTTGCATTTATTGGAACTTACCCACCGCAGAAATGTGGTATTGGAACATTCACTCATAATCTGATAAAATCTCTTGCGGATAATTTTGCTTATTCTGATTTATATCCTAACCTCTATGTTATCGCAGTCTCAGACGGTGAGCAGGATTATAAATATCCGTCTGAAGTTTCTTTTGTCGTTAATCAGAACAGCCAGAGAGATTACATAAGCGCTGCCAAGTTTATAAACAATAACAGGGCAGATGCATGTATTCTTGAACACGAGTTTGGAATATTTGGAGGAGAGAGCGGTGTCTATGTTCTATCGCTCGTAAGCCGTATTGAAATTCCATTGATAGTTACATTTCATACAGTTATAAGAGATCCTTCTCACATTCAGAAAGTTATCGTTCAGGAGTTGAGTAGCAAAGCTTATAAAGTCGTCGTAATGAGTAAGAGAGCAGTTAAATTCCTTCTTGAGGTTTATCATATTCCCGAAGATAAAATAGAGATTATCGAGCATGGAGTCTCATTGGGCAAAGTCTATGACCGAGAAACCGTCAGGGAAAAATTTAACTTCACAAACAAAAAAGCTCTTTTTACCTTCGGCCTGTTAAGCCGTAATAAAGGTATTGAGACGGTTATTAAAGCCCTGCCTCAGGTCGTCAGTAAACACAAAAATATTCTCTACATAGTTCTTGGAAATACTCACCCGAAAGTTTTGTCAAGGTACGGTGAAGAGTACCGCGAGTACCTGATGCGTCTCGTTAAAGAACTCGGTCTTGAGGATTATGTTTATTTCTATAAGAATTTTGTGTCGGAAGACTTACTCATGCAGTATCTTTATGCTACTGATATATACATAACTCCGTATTTAAACGAAGCTCAGATTACAAGCGGAACTCTGTCGTACGCTGTTGGTGCCGGAGCAGCTGTCTTTTCAACTCCTTACTGGCATGCACAGGAGCTGCTTGCAGATGGAAGAGGTGTTCTTTTTGATTTTAATAATCATGAACAACTCGGGAAAATTCTTCTTGATTTTCTTAACGATGAAAGCAAAATCGAGAATCTTCGTGAAGCCGCAGCTGAATACGGGCATAAACTAAAATGGCCTAAGATTGGAGCAAAATATATTCAAGTCGCAAAAAATGCAGTTCGTAATTATTCTTTTATACAAAAAGAAAGGCGTACTATTCTTGACCCTCTACTGCTGCCTGACTTTGACCTGTCTCATATCAAAAGGCTTTCCGATGATACAGGTATTGTCCAGCATGCAAAATACGGAGTACCTAATTTAAAAGAAGGCTATTGTCTGGATGATAATTCTCGAGCTCTTTTAATGCTTGCTATGGCTCATCACGAAAAGAGAACCACTGATGCGAGCTCGCTAATGCCTGTTTATCTTAGCTTCATACATTATATGCAGAATGAAAACGGCTCTTTCAGAAACTTTCTTAGCTTCAGCAGAAATTATCTTGATGATATCAGCTCAGATGATTGCTTTGGACGAACAATGTGGGCGCTCGGTTATATGATAAATAATTATCCAAATGAATCATACCATAAAACCGCCCTGGATATTTTTCAACTCTCACTTAGATATGTTAATAACCTGAAGGAAATAAGGGGTCTTGCAAGCACAATTATAGGATTGTCATATTATCTCAAGAAGTTTCCTGAAGATAAAAACGCAAAAGAGATGGTTTATGAAATGACTAATAAACTTCTTGATGAATATTATTTGAATAAAACTGATATCTGGAATTGGTTTACCGATATACTGACTTATGATAATGCAATTATTCCTCTTGCACTTTTTCATTCTTCCGAAATGTTCTTGGACGCAAAGATAATTGAAGTTGCGGTTGAATCAACAGCGTTTCTTGAAAGCGTAATAATGAAAAACGGATACATGAAGCCCGTTGGCAGCAATGGCTGGTATAAAAAGGGAGGTGTCTGCGCCGATTATGCTCAGCAATGCATTGATGTCATGGGTATGATTTTGCTTTGTTTAAAAGCGTATAAGGTGACAAGAGATAAAAAATATCTTAACGATATGTTTACCTCATATATGTGGTTTCTCGGAAAAAACGAACTCAGTATTCCTGTCTATGATTATGAAACAGGCGGGTGTAATGACGGTCTCGAAGACTATGGTCTCAACTGGAATCAGGGTGCAGAAAGTACAATATCATATCTGGTTTCTCATTTGACTGTTCTGAATGCATTCGAACTTGAGTATGAATATGAAAAGTAATTTGAGTTTACTTACTGTCATCCTTTAATTTGTTTAACAAAGTCCTCAAATCAACCGTTGCAAAGCTCGAAGCATAATCAGAAATTGCATATGGAATAAAAAGAACGTCTTTGTGTATCATCGAGCCGCACGAGTAAACTACGTTCGGTACGTATCCCTCTCGCTCATCTTCATTCGGTACTATCAGCGGCTCTTTAAGGCTTCCTATAACTTTTGTCGGGTCATTCAAATCAAGCAGCATCGCTGCTATCGAGTATTTTCTCATCTGTCCGACACCATGCGTGATAACCAGCCATCCCTCCGGTGTTTCAATCGGTGAGCCGCAATTCCCGACTTTAACTAGCTCCCAGTTATAAACAGGCTCCCTTAACAGATGGGCTGTTTCCCACAACGTTATACTGTCAGAGAACATTATGTAGAGGTTTATCCCGTCAATCCTTGAAAGCATTGTATAATGCCCGTTAATTCTCTTTGGAAAAAGCGCAAAGTTCTTGTTCTTTGTGCATTCACCGTGCAGCGGTAGGTTTATGAAATGATAGAAATCCCTTGTCTCAAGAAGTTTCGGTAGAATTGTGTATCCGTCGTATGCTGTGTATGTCGCATAATATATTGTTTCTCCGTCATCATCGGTAAACCGTACAAACCTTGCGTCCTCTATGCCGTTGCTTTCTGTGCTGGAAATTGGAAAGATGGTTCTTTCTGATATATCAGTATCCTGTGAGAAAATAATTTCATAATGAGACCTTGCCAGCCACATCATTTCTTTAAGTGTCTTTTGCTGTTCAAGGTTTAGAGACCTTGTCTCCTGCGCGCTCTTTATCACCTTCTTGAAGTCTGAATAATAAAAAAATTCACCGAGATTTCTCAGTATTTCAGAAGAAATATCGTTTACAACACCGTGCTCGTTAAGTATCAGTGCAAATTCTTCTTTGTTGTAAATGTGTCTCTTGATTATTTCTGCTTCACCGATGTATTTGCCCGGCGGGTCTAAGTGCAAATTGTAATTGCTGTCTATTATTCCGCTTCTGAATACTATCGATGATATGTGGCTTTCCCCTGTCGCCCTGAAGCTTATTATAACGCGCTTCTGCCCTTCTTCAAGGTCGTTTTGGTCCGGGTGCTCCACTACTGATGGATTGAATAAAGCAGCTGACTCGATTGAGTATTCCATCGTTAAGTATGAACCAATCAGTAGCCTCTTTGTTGAAGATAATTTCTTTTGACTGCCGGTTACTTCATTTACATAGTGAATTACTTTTATATAATTATTAAAGAATATTTTTGTGATGTTCCTGTGGCGTTTTGCAAATTCTCTTAAGACAACGTTGAGTGAGTTACTGGCTTCTGCCTCGGAAAAATCCAATACTTTTTGTACAATAGACTTTGTTCTCTTTTCTCCGTTCTTGAATAATCTAGTTATTACTCTTTTGGAATCTGGATAAAGCCTTTCCTTGTTTCTCTTAACTGTTATTCTCATTATTACAACCTTTCTCTGTAAATGTATATGTTCATTGCTTAAACTTAAAGGATATTCTTTATTAATGCTTTTTTCCTTTTATACGGTTTGATTGGCAGTTTATTAATTATAGAGGTGCTGTTACAAATCCCGTCTTGGGTAACAAAACTTCAAAAGGCGCTGCATACAATGATAAAGCTGATAAACGCTCGTGGCTTCACTATGAAGTCTATCTCTGAAGAAATATTCAACTAAACTATATAATATATTCTTTTACAGGCTTGCCTTTGATTATGTGTTTTTGAATTATTTCTTCGAGTACTTTCGGCGTGCATGAGTGGTACCAGATTCCTTCGGGATAAACTACAACAATCGGACCTTTGTCGCATATCCTGAAGCAGTCTGCCTTTGTTCTTTGTACGCCGCCTTTACCCGTAAGGTTAAGCTCTGCAAGCCTTTTCTTTAAATACTTCCATGATTTTTGCCCGTCCTCTCTCTTTATGCATTTATCGTCCTGTGCATCGCAGCAAATAAAAATGTGCTTTTGTGTTTTGTCTATTCCAAGCTCTTCAAATTTTATCTTTAATTTCTTGCTCATCTTATGTTTATTTTATAAAATAATATATGTTCTGCCGTTAAAAATAAATGTAATATCCTTTATCCTTATTGAATTACTATTCCCTGATTGAATAATTATTTTCTTCACAGCAAAACAAAAAGACATAACAATGATTAAAAAAATTGACAGTCCGGCATTGATTAAATCAGCAGGAAATAAAGAGAAAATAATAAAGGAGTATTTCGGCAGAGTCAGTTCAAAAGATACTAATATAAGTATTGCTCATATGCATAGTCCGGAAGCGTGGTGTGAACCCGGTCAGACTCCGGGTTTCGATGAGTACACTGTCGTATTACGCGGGACACTTCACATAAAAACAAAGGTTTCTGAATTTGATGTTATAGCCGGAGAAGCAGTTTTTGTTTCAAAAAATGAGTGGGTGCAGTATAGTTCTCCCTATGCAGGAGGAGCTGAATACGTCGCAGTATGTATTCCTGCTTTCTCTCCTGATAATGTGAATAGAGACTCGAAATAGTACCCGATATAATTAACAGATAATAACAGTGATGTTATCAGCCCATCGTAACAATGTTGGGTTTTTTACGTATATAACATCAAAAATGTTTTTTGTTAAGGAGAAATCACTTGATTCTTTGTCTTATCATTATTAATTTGGAAACTAAATAAACGATAATAGTTTCCAAAATGGTTAAAGATAGCCCCGTCGAAAGAAAGAAAATTATGGTGTTTGCTGATAAATTATTCAGAGAAGCAGGTCTGTACAAAACATCAATGGACGAACTATCGTCCCTTATGCACATCAGCAAGAAAACCATTTACAGGTATTTCCCCTCGAAGGAAAATCTGGTTAGGGAAATTGTTAAATTTTGGCTCGAATCTTCTACCGAAAGAGTTGATAAAATCGTTCGCGGTAAGACTGATGTCGTGACAAAGTTTATCAGGCTTCTTGAGGATTATTCCTGCGAATTTACTCAGTTGGGAGAAAAAGCAATATCTGATTTGCAGATTCATTATCCCGATGTGTGGACCTCAATTGAGTCGTTTAGGGAAGAAAAGATAATATTTTACGTTAAAAAACTATTCAGACAGGGATTCAGGGAAAAGTACATAACAAAAATACCCGTCGAAATTGTTATCGTCTCTGTCAGCGCCTCAATAAGCTCTGTCGTAAACCCGAAGTTTCTTATGGTTAACAATTTTTCGACCGCAGAAGCACTAAAACATGTTCTTGAACTCCATCTGAAAGGTATTATAACCGAAAAGGGAAGAAAGAAGTATTTCAGTCAACAGAAAAAACATCTTAAATAATTCTATGTATTATAAAATATTAATAACAATTGCCTTTATAGCCCTGTACCCGTGGATTTCTTTCGGTCAGGATTCGACCAAGGTAAAGGTCTATTCTCTGAAAGAAGCCATTGCCGTCGCGAAGTCCAACAACACAGAGCTTGTTAATGCAGTTTATGATAAATTAAAAGCGGAAAAGAAAGTATCACAGGTATATAACGAAAGCCTCCTGCCGACTATTACCCTCAGCTCTCAGTATAACAGGGCAATTAAAAAACAGGTGTTCGATATAGATTTCGGTGGCATGAATCAAAGGTTTGAAGTAGGTTCCGATAATACACTTAGTAACACTTTCCAGCTAAGTGAACCTATTCCTGTTCTTGGTACCCCCGTATTTGAAGGCATTAGAATCGCCGATTATTATTCTGCTCTGCAGGACGAAAATGTTAATTCCGCAGAAGCAAACGTAGTTGCTGATGTTAAACAGGCTTATAACGATGTTCTCTTTATGAAGGAAGTCGTGTTTGTAAGAAAGCAAAACCTCGTCAATGCACAGGAAAATTATGATGTCGTTGAAAAGAAATACCGCAACGGTACTTCAACAGAGTTTGATTTTCTCAGAGCAAAAGTAACAGTTGAAAACTCAAAACCTCCGGTTGTTGAAGCGGAAAACAATCTTATAATTGCAAGAAAAATTCTAAAGAATGCTATAGGTATCAAAGATAATATAGACGTTGATGTTACAGGATCTCTTGAATATGACAGCACCGAAGTCTATGGTAGTACAGAAGAAATAATTAATAAGATTTCAGAAAATAACGTCTCAATAAGGCAGTTGAAAATTAACCAGGATATTAATAAGCAGCTGCTTAATATTGATAACGCAAACTATCTCCCAAAACTATATATTTTTGGTCAGTATAACCTTCAGGCTCAGGAAAACGACGGAAAGAATATTGGAAGTTACAGGTTCTTTAATGTTTTAAACGCCGGTATCGGTCTTAACTGGGATTTAAACTTCTTGAGAAATACTTATAAGAAACAGCAGACGGAGATAGACATTAAGAAGACTGATGAAACTATTTCTGACGTTAAACAAAAACTTCGACTGACTTCACAAAGTATAATTCTCAAAATGGACGAGGCTCGAAATAAAATAAAAGCAACATACGAAACAGTAACAATGGCGGAACGCGGATATGAACTCGCCGCTCTCAGCTTTAAAAACGGTGTCGTAAGTCAAATAGATGTCATAGACGCCGGTGTTCAGCTGAGCAATTCAAGACTGTCATACTATAGTGCAATTGTTGAATATCTCAACGCTAAAGCAGAATTAGAAAAATTATTGGAAAGAAAATAAATTTATTATATGAAAAAATATTCATTATTATTATTGGTCTTAAGTATTGCGGTTGCTTTTGGCTCATGCGGAAGAAATAAAAATAATAAACCCGAAGAGAAAAAATTACCTATAGTTAAAACTACGGTTATTCAGGGTCAGTATTTTGAGGAAAATTATAAGGTTAGCGGTATAGTTAAACCATATGAAAGCGCAAAACTTTCTTCCGAAGAAGGTGGACTTATCGTCTATCTTACAAAAGATAAAGGTGATAGAGTCGGACGCGGAGAGGTTGTCGTAAAACTTAAAAAGGATACTGACGAAGCAGCATATCTCCAGGCTCTCGCTCAGTATGAACTTGCAAAGGATAATTATCAGAGAACAGAGCGCCTTTTTAATGACGAAGTTGCAACCGAACAGCAGTATACAAACTCCAAACTTCAGCTTGAAATCGCAGAAAAGTCGGTTGAACTATACAGGATTAGACTCGATAAGGGTTATGTTAGATCCCCCATCTCGGGAATCGTAGACGCAAAGTTCATGCAGAAAGGTGAAATGACCTCCTCCGGATCCCCTATTATCAATGTTGTCAATATTTCCAGAGTAAAAATCAACTGCGGTGTTCCCGAAAGATATGTTACTCAGGTTAAAAGAGGCGAAAAGGTCAAAGTTACTTTTCCCGTTCTCCCCGATGAGGAGTATGAAGCTGTTATTGATTATGTCTCACCTTCATTGAGTCCGCAAAACAGAACCTTTGAAATTGAACTTGTTATGAGCAATCCCGAAAGTAAGTTTAAACCCGAGATGTCGGCAAATATAACTTTTACGAACAAGAGTGTTGATAATGCTGTTGTTCTGCAGCAGGATTATGTTGTTGATAACGGTGATGAAAAATTTGTGTTCGTTCTTGAAGGCGACATCGCAAAGAAACGTATTGTAAAGCTTGGCGGACGTTCTGATAATATGGTTCTGATTGAAGAGGGTCTTAATATCGGCGAAACGCTTATAAACGTAGGCTTTCAGGGCTTAAATGATAACGACAAAGTAACACTGGTTAATTAAAACACTAAAAGTTTATCTTATATGAAATTTTTTGAATTAATAATAAAGAATAAAGTTACGGTCTATATCCTCGTGCTGATGATAGTTCTTATCGGTGCCTCCTCGTATATATCCCTGCCGAGAGAATCAAGCCCCTCAATAAAAATTCCTTATGTGTTTATCGCGACTGTCTATCCGGGCGTGTCGCCTCAGGATATAGAAAACCTCGTAACACAGGAAATAGAAAAGGAAGTTAAAAGTATTAGCGGCGTTAAAGAGATAAAATCCGTTTCAAGGGAAAGTTTCAGTTCGATCTCGGTTGAGTTTAACACAGATGTTATTATTGATGACGCAATTCAGAAAGTTCGTGATAAAGTCGCTACGGCAAAAACAAAAATGCCGACAGATATTAAAGAGCCGATTATCACCGAAATCAATTTTTCCGAGCTTCCGATGATGTACGTTAATCTGAGTGGGAATATAGGTCTTGCTAACCTCAAAAAAATTGGTACACAAATTCAGGATAAGATTGAAGAAATTCCCGGTGTGCTTTCCGCCGATGTTATCGGAGGTGTGGATAGGGAAGTTAAAATTGATGCAGATGCTGAAAGACTAAAATACTATAATGTTAGTTTCAACGACCTTATAAATGCCGTGTCCGCTGAAAATCTGAATATACCCGGTGGTGCGGTGGATATTGGCAAATCAAGTTTCCTTATTAGAGTACCAGGCGAGTATGAAAATCCCGAGTTAATGAGCAATATAATCGTTAAGAAAAACAGTGATTATCCTGTCTACATAAATGATGTGGCTCAGGTAACTTACGGATATAAAGAAAGACAAACGTATGCAAGAAAGAACGGGATTGAAAGTATAACCCTGCCTGTTAAAAAGCGCAGCGGCTCCAACATAATTGAAATATCTGAAAAGGTCCATGATATCTTAGCCAACAATAACGGTATTATTCCGGAAGGCATTTCTTACAGCGTTACCAGCGATCAATCCGATTTTATTAAAACAACTGTTCACGAACTTGAAAACGGTATTGTAACAGGCGTCGTTCTTGTCATGCTAATCCTTTTCTTCTTCATGGGTATAAAGAATTCATTGCTCGTTGCAACTTCTATTCCGTTATCATTCTTGATTTCGTTTATTGTTCTGGGTGCAATGGGTATTACTCTGAACATGATAGTTCTGTTTACACTCATACTCGTTCTTGGAATCATCGTTGATGACGCTATTGTCGTCATCGAAAATATCTATAGATTGCAGGAAAAAGAAAATTATAATCCGCATGACGCTTCGATTGAAGGTCCGCGTGAAGTTGTGTTCCCGGTCACGATTGCTACACTAACTATCATATCATCGTTCTTCCCGCTTCTATTCTTCCCTGGAATCGTAGGTGATTTTATGAAATATTTGCCTATCACCCTGATTGTTTGTTTGTTGTCATCATTGTTCGTTGCTATGATTATAAGCCCTGTTCAGGCAGCTGTCTTTATTCATTATAAAAAGGATAGGGAAAGATCTCAAAAGAAAAAATTCAGACCGATCGGCAGGTTCCTTGAGCATTTTGACGAAGTTCTTTTTGGAAGAGCTTTAAGAATCTATGAAAAGGTTTTAAGAATTGCTTTGACTCACAGAAGGACAGTAATATCAATTACGTTTCTTATGCTTATTATTGTGTTCCTAATTTACGGGAAATTCAATTACGGAACTGAGTTCTTTCCTGATACCGACCCAAGACAGGCTTCTATTACACTTACTACACCCGTCGGAACAAACATAGATGAAACTAACACGATAACTAAAGAGCTTGAGAAAAAAATTCCGGAACTTAAAGATATTAAGTATATTGTCACAAACGTTGGTTCATCTAATAATCCTCTTGATTTTAGCGGAGATGGAATTCCAACAAAGAGCGTTATAACTGTAACTTTCTTCGACAAACTTGACAGAGAACAGAGTTCTAAAATATCTATAGAGCAAATAAGAAATGCGCTTTATATGGTTCCCGGTGGTGAAGTAAAAATTGAAAAGGAGCAAATGGGACCTCCAACCGGACCTCCTGTAAACATAGAAATATCGGGTGATGATTTTGTTAAAATCGGAATCCTTGCTGATGAAATAAAAAGTCAGATAAAAGGTATTCCCGGACTGACTGACCTTACTGATAATTTTGATGAAGCAAGACCGGAAATTAAAATTGTCGTCGATAGGGAAAAAGCTGCTCTTTATGGGCTTAATACTGCAATGATAGGTGCAACTATAAGAACTGCCGTTAACGGCACTACCGCAAGCAAGATTAGAGAAGGCAAAGATGAATATGATGTTACTGTCAGACTGAATAAGGAACAGCGTAATGATATAAGTACTATCGATAACATGTATATTACTAATACAAAAGGCGAAAAAATCCCTATTTCTTCTGTCGGTAGTATAGAGTTCTCCGGCGGTATCGGTGCAATAAACAGAAAAGACCTTAAGAGAGTTGTTACCGTTTCGGCAAACGCCGAAGGCCGGCTTGGTAACGACGTGCTTAAAGATGTTCAGGCAAAACTGAAAGATTTTAAACTCCCTGATGGTTATTCCATCAGCTATACTGGTGAACAGGAAGACCAGGCAGAAACTTCAGCATTCCTCGGTAAAGCCATGATAATCGCTTTGATGATGATTTTTTTCCTAATGGTAATTGAGTTCAATTCTCTGAGAGTTCCTCTGATTATAATGATATCTGTTATTCTGTCTCTTATTGGAGTACTCATAGGTCTTTTAATTACCGGTACTCCCTTCGGTATTATGATGACGGGAATTGGCGTTATAGCACTCGCCGGCATTGTCGTGAGAAATGCTATCGTGTTGCTCGATTTCCAGAAAGAACTCGTTTCTCGTGGATTGAATCGTGACGAAGCTCTCGTTCAGGCAGGGCTGATTAGAATGAGACCAATCTTCCTTACGGCTGCTGCTACAATTCTCGGGATTCTTCCTCTTGCCTCAGGTGTTGACTTTGATTGGAGAACACTCAGCTGGATAGTGGGAGGTGAGAATTCTGCTTTCTGGCGTCCTATGGGTGTGGCTATTATATTCGGTCTTATGGTGTCGACATTCCTGACACTTGTTATTATTCCGTCAATATACTCCTATAGCGACGATTTATACAATAAAATATTTAAACGGAAGAAGAAGACAGTAGAACAAGAAGCATAATAAACTTAAAGGCGGTTTGTAACCGCCTTTTTTATTGGTGTGTCGGGAACGTTTAAAACGTGCAAAACGTTTATATCGGTATGAACACAGTATTATCATCAAAGCAGGTCGCTGAAATCCTCGGCGTCAATGAATCTTCCGTTAAAAGATGGTCTGATAGCGGCATGTTAAGCTGTTATAAAACTCCGGGAGGACATAGAAAATTTAAAAAGGAGGACCTCCTGTTGTTCAGCAGCAAATATTCATTCGAACTGAAATCTGATATTAATGACAGAAGCCGTGAAAATCATCAAAACAACGGTGTAGATTTTAAGTTTATCGTTGATTCATTATACAGGAAACTGTTCGTTGCTTCTGAATCTGAAATAACGGATTTTCTATACTCTCTTCACCTTTCCGGTATTAACCTCGTTGAATTGTATGATAATGTCATTGCAAAAACGATGTTTGAAGTCGGCGAAAAGTGGAAACATAAGGAGATTACAGTTGACCAGGAACATATTGCGGCAAACAAAATTATTAAATCCCTAATCAGACTTCATGACAAGATTGCTCCAATACCCTTTAATGGTCTCACTGCTCTTTGCGGGAGTCTTGAAGGTGAATTGCATGAATTGCCCTTACTTAGTGTAAATAATGTATTGAATTATTACGGGTGGAAAGTAATTTATATCGGTGCTAATGTACCCGTAAAAGCTCTTCAGTCGGGTATTAATGAGCATAAACCTGATATCGTCTGCATTTCAGCTACCATAATAAACAACAGAAAAAAGTTTATGAATGATACTGGAAAACTTTATGCTGCTACAAAAACTACAGGCTCAAAACTCATACTTGGAGGTATAGGAGTTAATAAAATGGATACAGTTTCTTTAAAAACTGATGCGATATTAAAAAGCACAGATGAATTAATTAAATATCTTAAACAAAATTTTCTCTTTTGATTGAAGCTAATAAAAATATTGTTTTTCAAAAAGTGTTTTCTGTGTATGTTAAGCATATTCTCAAAAAACATTTTCATAAAATACATTTAAGCGGTGATGAAAATTTTTTGAATCGCAACAAAACACTTCCGTCAATAATATTCGCAAATCATTCAAACTGGTGGGATGCATTGCTACCGTTCTGGCTTTCATATAATATCTTTGATGTTAACGCTTATGCAATGATGGATCATAAACAGCTTAGTAAATATAAATTCTTTAGATGGATTGGCGTTTTCTCGGTGGATAAAGAATCAAAAATTGATTCGTATCGTTCTTTTAAATATGCAGCTAATCTTCTAAAGTCCGGTACAAATGTCCTCTGGATTTATCCTCAGGGTACAATGCCCCCAAACGATTTAAGACCTTTGAAGTTTGAGAACGGGCTTTCAAAACTCATTAACGAAGTAGGCGATGTCAATATTATTCCTCTTATTTATAATTATGAGTTTTTAAAAGACCAAAAACCCGAAGTCTTTATTAAAATTCTGCCCTTGCTCAATAAATTCAATAACATTGATGCCGTTTCATACACTGAATACCTTGAGAATTATATCACATCTGCACTGGACGAACAGAAACAGAATATATTGAACGGAAAAATATCATCTTATAAAATTATGCTTCATGGAAAAGACTCAGCGGGTAACATATTGGACAGGGGGCAAAATGATTGAGTTTGTCTCTTTTATATCACTTTTTCTGACCGGAATATTGCTTATTGTAATCTGGAATTTATGGGTATTTAGAAAACGAAACTACAAACAACTGTCCGACAATGAAATGCCGTTTATTTCAGTACTTATTCCTGCGCGTAACGAAGAAAGAAGCATTCGTAAATGCGTAGAGTCACTCCTGATACAGGATTACCCGAATTATGAAGTTATTGTGCTTAACGATAACTCCGAAGATATGACACTGGATATACTCAAAGATATACAGATTAATCAGCCGAAGCTACATGTTATAAACGGCAAACCCCTTGAAGAAGGGTGGACAGGAAAGAATTTCGCTTGCCATCAGTTGTATTTGCATTCAAAAGGGGAGTATATTCTATTTAGCGATGCTGATACAGTTCATTTCAACAACTCATTGCGTAATGCTGTAATCCGTGCTGTTAATCGTAAAGCCGACCTTTATTCGTTGATTCCTTCAATGACTCTCGAGACTTTTGCCGAAAAATGTATTATGCCCGGTATGCACTTTACGTCTTTTACACTTTTACCTTATTATCTCGCTGAGAATCTTAAAAGCCCTGTTTTTGCAATGGGTGTCGGACCTTACATGCTTTTTAAAAGAGATTCGTATGAAAAAATTGGCGGACATGAATCGATAAAATCCCACCTTGTTGAAGATGTTGCACTTGCAAAGAGTATTAAAAAACACGGTTTAAAAGTTGTTGTTAATAAAGGTCTCGATATTCTTAGTTGTCGCATGTATCATAGTTTCGGCGAAATCTGGGAGGGCTTTTCAAAAAACATATTTCCGGGTATGAACTATAACTCATTTCTTCTGTTCGCTGTTTTTACTGTCTATCTTCTTCTGTTTTTTGTTCCCTTTGTTGGACTTGTAATCTCGGCTGCTGTAGCAAATGAACTACTTATGTACAATTTCCTGTATCAGTCTGTTCTTGTTTTATTAATGAGATTGCTTATTAATACATTTTTTAAACTTGGTATAGTATCAACCTTGCTTCACCCTATTGGAATATTTATTATTTCAACGATAGGTTTCAACTCTTGGAGATGGAATAAGCTTGGCAAAGGTTCGGTTTGGAAAGGTAGAACTTATTCCCCCGTTAATCCCAAAGGAGATAACTATGTCTTATAATTTGGTAAATATTATTCTTCAGAAATTGTTGTATGTTCTCATGATAATGACTCCCGTAGGTGTTATTATAATGTTAATACCTGAACTTAAAGATAAATATCTCTGGACAACTAATATATTCCTTTCTATCCAGTTTGTTGCTCTGCTGTCATATATGCTTCTAAACTATTCCGGAAGATCTGTTATTATAAATTTAACTGTTCTGCTCTTAAGCGGATACTTTTTAGAGTTAATCGGTGTTAAAACATCCTTTCCTTTTGGAAGCTATGTTTACACGGATAAGCTTCAGCCCCAGATTCTTCAGGTGCCTTTAACAATCAGTCTTTCATGGGTTGTAGTGGTTACGGGTTCTTTTATGATTGTTTCTTCTTTGAAAACACTTAACGTATTTGCAATCGTTACATACTCATCGGTATTGGTTCTGGCTTTCGATTTATTGCTCGAACCTTTTGCTGGATTTATTAACGGTTACTGGACATGGACATTCTCTTTCGTTCCCATCCAGAACTATATCTCATGGTTTGTTATCGCATTTGTATTCACTTTATTTCTTTCAAAGTATCTCGTACCACAATCGAACGTAATTAATAAATCGAAAGTGGTCTCATACACCCCTTTAATTCTTTACATTATAAGCATATCACAGTTTTCAATCATTAATATTTTCAACAGCTATGTTCTGCCGACTGTTTCGGGAATAATACTCATAATAGTCGTTTTGATATTAATCTACAGGAGGACCAATGAAGTTTGAATATTTAATAGTTATGCTGTTTACCGTTTCCGTGCCGTTTATTAAGAGCTTTAGCCCTGAAATAAATTTTTACAAACCTCTGAATAGATTCGTATTCGCAATGCTAATTCCGTTTGTCCTTTTTGTAACCATCGATATAATTGCAGTCATAAGAGACTTATGGACTTTCAATCCAGATTATGTTATAGGTATATATTTCTTTGGTCTTCCCCTTGAAGAAGTCAGTTTCTTTATATTCGTACCTTTTGCTTGCATATTCACATGGGAAACAGTCAAGTATCTTGCCAAAAGGCAGAAAGGGAGCGCCTGATGGAATACACTTGTTTGGTAATCGTCGGAACTTTGCTCGTGATTATTCTTGATGTAATCTTAAAAACACATTTGTTTAAGCAAAAAATATTCTGGATTTACTTGGGAATTATTGTCGTTCTTATGTTTGTCGTAAACGGATATCTTACATGGAGACCTATTGTAATTTACAATGAATCAAAAATGCTCGGTATCAGACTCTTCACTATTCCTGTTGAAGATTTCTTCTTCGGATTTTCTTTGATAGGTTTAAACCTGATTATCTGGGAATTTTTTAACAAGAAAATTAAAAATATTAACAATAAATGAATAAGAAAAAGATAATTGTCATAGGCAGCGGATTTGGCGGACTTTCTGTCGCATCAAGACTTGCTTCAAAAGGTCATGACGTAACTATTTTCGAAAAACTTGATAAACCCGGAGGTCGTGCATATCTCTTTGAAATGAATGGATTCAAATTTGATGCTGGTCCTACGGTTATAACCGCTCCTTTCCTCTTTGAAGATATTTTTAAAGAGGCCGGCAAAGATATAAAAGATTACGTTAACCTGGTTCCTCTCTCTCCTTTCTACAGGATATTTAACCATGAGGGTAAGCACTTTGATTATAACGCAGACAACGATTTTATTCTTAGTGAAATTGATAAATGGAGCCCCGAAGATAAAGACGGCTACTTGAAATTTATTAAAACAACAAAAGCAATCTATCAGAAAGGCTTTGTTGAACTTTCCGATAAACCCTTCTTGAAGTTTACTGATATGCTTAAGGTTGCTCCCGACCTGATTAAACTTCAATCTTATAAAATGGTCTATGGATACGTATCAAAATTTATTAAAAATGAATTTCTACGTCAGTGCTTTTCCTTTCATCCGTTGCTTGTGGGCGGAAATCCTTTTGATACTACTTCTATATATGCCCTTATCCATTACCTCGAAAGGCAGTGGGGAGTTCATTATGCTATGGGTGGTACAAACGCACTTGTCAGTGCATTGGTTAAATTGTATACAGAGCAGGGAGGTAAATTACTGCTTAATTCCGAAGTAAAAGATATGATTGTTGAAGATAGAAAAATCAAGGGTATCATTCTTACAGACGGTTCAAAGCACATGGCAGATATTGTAATATCTAACGGAGATGTTGCTGCAACCTATATGAACCTTATCTCTGAAGATAAAAGAAAGAAATATACCGATGCTAAACTAAGAAATAAAAAGTACAGTATGTCTCTGTTCGTAATTTATTTCGGGACAAAGAAAAGATACCTTGATTCAAACCTTAAACATCATAACATAATTCTTGGCCCAAGATATAAAGAATTATTAAACGATATTTTCAACAGGAAAATTCTCGCAGATGATTTCTCTCTCTATCTGCACATGCCTACTATTACCGACCCGTCACTCGCTCCCGATGGATCTGAATCTTTTTACGTTCTCTCACCCGTTCCTCATCTTGAAGGCGATATTGATTGGAGCGTGAAATCTAAAGAGTACAGAGATAGAATTATGAATTTTCTTGAGGAAAATTATCTCCCAGGCTTACAGGAAAATATAATTGCTGAGCATTATGTTGACCCAAGATATTTTCAAAATAAACTTAATAGCTATCTCGGCTCTGCATTTTCTCTACAGCCTGTTCTTACACAGTCGGCTTGGTTCAGACCTCATAACAAGTCTGAAGATTTTGAAAACCTGTACATTGTTGGTGCAGGTACTCATCCCGGAGCAGGATTGCCCGGTGTTGTATCTTCTGCTAAGATAGTTGATGATTTAATAAAAAATTTAAACTTAAAATGATCATGAAATATGATTTAAACATAATTCCCGATTTCCTGAAGGGTACTTACAGCGAATACAAGGATTATACAAAATACTATGCAAAGAGTTTTTATTTCTCCTCTTTCGCATTGCCTAAGGAAAAAAGAAATGCCGCATATGCTGTTTATGCATTTTGCAGATATGCTGATAATATTACCGATATTTCTAAATATGAATCGCCGGAGTTTCTTGAAAGCAAAATCAATTTCCTTCTTGAAATACTTGATGAAGTTTATAAGCATGTTAATGACGGCTCAAAGTATATTTCAGATTTCACTCTGACTGTTAAAAAATTTAACATTCCAAAAGAATACTTCCGGGAACTTATTGATGGTGTCGCCTCCGATATACATAAGAAAGTTTATTATAACTTTGAAGAACTTGATGTCTATTGCTATAAGGTTGCATCTGTTGTTGGTCTTATAATGACTAAAATCATGGGGTATTCTAATGACAATGCACTTGAACATGCCGTACATCTCGGAAAAGCCATGCAGCTGACAAATATTTTAAGAGATGTAGCCGATGATTATTCTATGGGAAGAATATATTTGCCCAAAGAAGAACTTGACAGGTTTAACTACACAGAAGATGATATTAAGAATAAAATTATCGACGAGCGCTTTTATGCAATGATGAAATTCCAGATAAACAGGGCAAGGGAATATTACAATCTCGCAGAAAAGGGGTTTAAATATCTTCCTAATGACGGTTCTCGCTCAACCGTTAAAATGATGAGCAGAATCTATTCCGGAATCTTGTCTGAAATTGAAAACAATAATTACGATGTATATTCTAAACGTCATTATGTTAGTACTTTCTCAAAAGTTATGATGACAATGAAAATATTTTCTGATAAGCGTTCATCTAAAGGAAAAGCAGCCATTAAGTCTGGCAGTAAACCGGCCGTTAATTTGGAGAGTTAATCCTTGAAAACTGTTGGAATTATCGGTGCAGGCATCGGCGGTTTATCTGCTGCAATTCACCTCGCATCAAAAGGTTTTGAAGTAACTGTATTTGAAAAGAACTCCCTCCCCGGAGGTAAAGCATCATCGTTTTCCCATCAGGGCTTTCGCTTCGATACAGGTCCGTCTTTGCTTACAATGATTGATGTTGTTGAACAATTGTTCGATGAAGCAGGTGAACATTTATCAGATTATCTTGACGTTAAAAAACTCGATGTACTTTGTAAATATTTCTATCCTGACGGGATAGAACTTAATGCCTATAGTGATTTCAATAAGTTTGCTGCAGAAATTGAATCTAAAACCTCGGATACTTCCAATAATTTATCTGAGTATTTCTCGTATTCTAAAGTAATATTTGACCTTACTAAAAAGATATTTTTGTACGATCCTTATATGGGAATAAAATCGTTGTTAAATTTTAACTCAGTTAAAACACTTTTTAAAATCCGTAAAATAGATTCGTTCCGCACAATGCATGAGGCAAACAAGTCTTTTTTCTCTGACCCTAAACTTGTCCAATTGTTCGATAGATATGCTACTTATAATGGCTCTAATCCATACCTTGCACCGGCAACACTTAATCTTATATCTCATGTCGAAAATTCTCTCGGTGGATATTACTTGTCCGAAGGAATGTATAGTCTCGTAAAAGCCCTGTGGAATCTCGCTCTGAAGAAAGGCGTTAATTTTATGCTCAGCCGAAACGTCTCATCCGTCAGAAAATCCGGAAATAAAATTGAATCACTAATATCAGAAAACAAGCCTTATTCTTTTGATTACTATGTGTCAAATCTTGATTCACTCTCGGCTAACAAACTATTTTTCTCGGAAAGTGATTTTAAAATAAAAGAGGAAAGACTCTCATCCTCTGCTATGGTCTTTTATTGGGGAATTAATACGGAATTTCCTCAACTTGATACACACAACATTTTGTTCTCTGCAGATTATAAAAAAGAGTTTAATAGCATCTTTCTTGAAAAAACCATCTCCGATGATGTCACCATCTATATTTACGTATCCTCTAAGTTTAATCCTGCTGACGCACCTGAGGGTTGCGAGAACTGGTTTGTAATGATTAATACCCCTCCAAATCTTAACCAGAACTGGTTCGAACTAACCGAAACATACCGTGCTTTAATCATTGATAAAATTGAATCAGTAATTGAAACTGATATTAGGAGTAAAATACTTTTTGAAAAAGTACTGAATCCGGAAATTATGGAACATCAGACAGGAAGCTATAAAGGCAGTTTGTACGGATATTCTTCAAACACCAGATTTTCTGCCTTCAAAAGACAGTCAAACCGTTCAAAGAAATTCAAAAACCTGTTTTATTGCGGTGGATCTGCTCATCCGGGAGGAGGAATTCCTCTGGTTATTCTCTCGGGGAAAAACGTTTCGGAATTAATTGCTGACGTACAGTATTAACCTGTAGCCCAGTTCTTGGGAAGAGTGAAATAAAATGTGCTTCCCTTTCCTTCTTTGCTATCAACCCAAATCTTTCCTCTGTGTTTTTCTATAAACTCCTTGCAAAGTAGTAACCCTAATCCCGTTCCCTTTTCTCTGTTTGTTCCTAACGTAGTATGATTCATATCTATCCTGAATAGTTTTGTTATGTCTTCCTTTGCTATTCCAACTCCGCTGTCTTTTACCGATACAAGTATTTCATCAGGATTTTGCTCAGCAGACACTAAAATCTCTCCACTCGGATGTGAGAACTTTATGGCATTAGAAATTAAATTTCTTAATACTATCCCCGTCATTGTCTTGTCCGCAATAACAGGAACATTCTTGTCCATTTTCGTCATTATGGTTATTGTCTTCTGTGCCGAAACGTCGTTAAGTGATAGTAATGTCTCTTCCAGTAGCTCTTTCAAATCTATGTATTCAGGTCTAAATTCCATTTTACCCGTTTGTGAACGCGACCAATTGAGAAGATTTTCCAATAATGACTTTGCATGAGTTGCTGATTTGTGAATAAAACTTGCATACTCCTCTATTCCTTCATAATCTTTTGTTTCCATTTGCTCTTCCAGTAAATTGCTGAATCCTAAAATTGAACTGAAGGGACTCCTTAAATCATGTGCAATTATATTAAAGAATTTGTCTTTTGCCGCATTCATCTCGCGCAGGTTATTTTCACTCTTCTTTAATAGTTCTTCGGTTTTTTTCCTTTCTGTGATGTCGTGAATTATTGACTGTAGTAACGCGCGTCCTTTAATGTATATCGGACTCGAATATACTTCTACATCTCGAATATTTCCGTCGGATAGTCTATGCTTGAAATTAAAGTAAGATTTCTTTTCTAACAATACCTCTTGCATCTCCTCCGAAAGCGCAGCGGCAGTCAAAGTATTAATGTCACTGATTTTCATTTCAGTCAATTTGTCATGCGGATATCCGTAATACATTGATGCCGCCGAGTTGGCATCAACTATCGCACCGTCTTTTGGGTCAATCAATAGTTTTACCGCTGTGTTTTTCTCAAATAAAGAATGATACAATTCTTTGTTTTCTTTCAATGCTTCTTGCGTTTTTTTCCTCTCTGTTATGTCGAATATTTGCGAAAGTATGCATTCCTTGTTGTCCATATATATTTTCTCGGCTGCATAAATGGTGTCTTTTATTTCTCCGCTCTTTGTTCTTATTCTTAATTCAAAATCATTAATAAAAGCGTTTTTATTTATTATTGCAATAATTTTTTCCCTGTTTTGATAGTCTTCAAAAATGTTCAATTCCTTCGATGTTTTGCCGATTACTTCTTCGCGCTCCCAACCGATACCTTTGCAGAACTTTTCATTCACATCAATAAAGGTCCCTTCTTTGATAGTACTGATGCATGCTATTCCCGGGTTTGACAAGAATGCCCTTCTGAATTTTTCTTCCGAAAGCCTAAGTTCATTTTCTGCCTGCTTTCTTTTTGTTATATCGTTTACCTCGACAAAAATAAAAGAACGGTTATTTATAGTTATGGGTTTTGTAAATATTTCTACTGGAAAGCTTGACCCGTCTTTTGTGACGTGTATCCATTCAAAGTGTAACTCTTTTATTAAAGCGTTCGATACCTTTTTTGATGCTTCACTCATATTCTCAGGAAGTGTGATGTCCATTGGTGTTAAATTCCTGAACTCATCGGCTGTGTATCCGTACCTTTTTACTGCAGCTTTATTGGCATTGTAATACTTCCCGTCTTCCTGTATTAAAAACAGTATGCTTGGGCTGTCGTCAAACAACAGTCTGAATTTATTCTCACTGTTTCGTAATTCTTCCTCGGCTTTCTTTTGTTCTGTTATATCCTGAAACCCTCCGTACACTTTTATTATCTTCCCGTCTGCATCTCTTTCCACCTCTCCTATTGACCTGACCCATCGTTTCTCTCTTTTTGCTGTGATTATCTGTAATTCTTTGTCAAATGATACACCTCTTTTTACACAATCTCCATAGAGTTTTTTAATTGTTTCCCTGTATTCAGGTGCATAGAAATTGATACCCTCTTCAACAGTAGGTGAGTATCCAGCAGGGATCTCATGAATTTTCGCAACTTCATCCGACCATTCTAATTTATTGTTAGAAAGATCTACACTCCATCCACCAAATTTTGCTGTCTTCCCGGCAATTCTTAACAGAGAAAAACTTGATTTGGTTTCCTCTTCTGCTTTCTTTCTTTCCGTGATGTCTAATCCAAAAGATAACGTGCCGGATATTTTCCCGTTTTCATACATTTGATTGTTTTGCCAAAGTATGTGTCGCTCTTCTCCGGACTTTGTTATTATTGGATTCTCGAAATTCTTTAATTCCTTTCCTGCTGTAAGTATATCAAACATTTTCCAGACTTCAGGAAAACGGTCTTTTGGTACGAGAACTTCAAACCAATCAAGATTTTTTATCTCTTCTTTCGTATAACCTGTTATTTTTTCTCCGGCATTGTTTATGAATTTTACCCTGCCGTTAATATCAAGTCCGACTATAATCGTATTAGCAGTTTGCAAAAGGTTTTCTGAAAAGTCTTTTATCCTTTCCAGTTCTTCAACCAATTGCTTTTTTTCTGTTATATCTCTTGAGAACACTGACACCCTGTCAGGCTTTTTCTTATTCGTTTTGATTGGATATATACCGAATTCTGTGTATCGATTATCACGGAGATCCTCTCCGTTAACGGGTTTTCCCGTCTCCAAACATTTTTTTACGTTCTTAAACCTGGTTCTGTATAAATTTTTGGGTAAAAACTCTTTCAGATTTTTTCCGATTAAATCTTTTCGGGTTAAACCAAACCTGTTTGCATGCCCCTCATTCGTATCGAGGACAAACCCTTTTTTATCTATTAATATTATCGAGTCTGAAGTTGATTCCATTATTGCCCTCGCATTTGCTTCACTTTCCTTAAGCGAGTTCTCAATGGCTTTTTTCTCCGAAATATCCCTCGCTATCACCATCATGTTTAAAAATGTTCCGGATTCAGTCAAAGGAACAATATAGCTCTCATAATATTTCACCGCTCCGTCGTTACCGGGTGCAAAATACTCTACATACTGCGTCTCGCCCGTTTTTTTTGCTTGATTAAATGCTTTTCTGTAAATTTTCTTGGATTCTTCCGGAAGGTAGAGTGTATAGTGCTTGCCTATGGTTTCTTCTTGTGTATAACCTTTTGCGTAATGATTTAGATATACATAGTTTCCTTTCTTGTCGTATAAAGCTATGTAATCAGGTATGCTCTCAATAAATGTAAATAACTTTTCGGGACTTATCTTCTCTGTTATTTTTACATTGTTTACAGTGTCGGTTTTTGATTTTTTGTCCGTTTCTTTCAAAATCACACTCCTTTTTGTCTCGTTTATAATGTAATAAATTATTCAATAATGTAAAAAGCAATTTTTTATCGTTTACTTGTGCAAAAACCATACCCGGTTAATAAAAGAATATGTTATCTATTCCTTAATTTATTGGTTACCCTTAAACGCTTTATACATTCTTTATGTTTTAAATTATGAGTATTTTTATTGATAAACAATCATTTCATAATTTATGAAGAAAACATTTTTTGTATTATTATTAACCTTTATTTGCGGTTATTCCTTCTCTCAGGATAACGTTAAAGAGATTTCTATTCTGCACTGGAACGATTTCCATGCCCGAAACTTACCGTATAAAACATCAAAAAAGAAAGACGGCGAAACTATAAATTATTTCGTCGGCGGTACTGCTTCCATGCTTGGATACCTCAATAAATTCAGGAATGAGAATTCTCTCGTTCTTCATGGAGGTGACGATTATCAGGGAAGTCCCATTTCTTCCATAACAAAAGGGTTGTCACAGATTGAACTTCTGAACCTTTATAATATCGATGCTTTCGTTATCGGCAATCATGAGTTTGACTACGGTTCTTCCGAGCTTGCTAATGGTCTTAGTTCGCTCAACTGCGATGTTCTCGCGTCGAATATATTTATCCCCTCTAAAAATAAGAATTTTGCAAAATCATATACTATAAAGGAAAAGAACGGCGTTAAAATAGGAATTCTCGGTGTTTCTCCGGACGATTTAAAAACTCTCACCCTTCCGAAAAACGTCGATTCTATTGTTGTTCTGAATATCGATTCCGTTATTACAGCTAACCTTTCTGAATTAAAAAATGTTAACTGTGACCTTATCGTCCTCCTTTCTCATAACGGCGTTGAAATGGACAGCGTTTTTGCGTCAAAGTTTCATAACGATATTGATGTCATCGTTGGCGGACATTCACATACACCAATTTTTAAACCCAAAGTCATCAACGGTACTTTAATCGTTCAGGCTGGCTCATACGGTAAATTTCTCGGTAAACTCGACCTTAAGGTTGATATTGAAAAAGATACTATCGTAGATTATTTCGGAAAACTAAATGAAACCGTGCTCGATTCTGCTGTCTTCGATTTAGTCGCCGCAGCAAAAGTTGATACCATGATTGCTGCTATCGAACCCGTAATGAAAAGCGTTATTGGCACCCTTGAAGTTGACTGGAAAAAGAATAATTGCGGTCAGTGGACTGCAGACGCTTTAAGAGCAATGTTCAATACCGATATTGCTTTCCTGAATGCAGGAAGCATTCGTAAAGATATGCTTAAGGGTGATATAACCGTAGGCGATATTTGGGAAATAAATCCTTTCGGAAATAATATAATGACTTTCTCTGTATCGGGTAAAACTATTCGCAAGATGATTGCTAATAACGTAAGAATGGCTTCTAAAGATGAAGAGCTGAACGGTTACGATATGATAATTTTCTCCGGGATGATTGTTAGAGTTGATCCCGATAAAATAAAAGATGATAACGATGATTTCGTCCTGAGTATTGAAGTCAATGGCTCTCAAATTGACCTTGAAAAAATTTATTCTGTAGTAACAAACAGCTATACCGCTTCGCAGGCTAAAAAATATTTCGGAGATTTCGGTGAGGAGATTAATGCATTCGATACAAATGTTATCGATAGAGATGCCCTGCTCGATGCCGTTAAGCAACAAAAAGTAATTAATAACGTATTTGAAACAAGACTCTTTTTAGTAAAGGAAAAATAATATGGCAGAACCAAGAATTGTACATTGTATTAAATTGAAAAAAGACCTCCCCGGCCTCGATAGGCTCCCCGTGCAGGGAGAACTCGGACAAAAGGTCTACGATAATGTTTCTAAAGAAGCTTTTAAAATGTTTCTCGATTATTTTAAAATGATCGTTAATGAATACAGACTCGACCTTTCAAACCCCGATACAGATAAAATATTTCTGGATCAGATGAAAGAGTACTTGTTCGGCTCTGGTGGTGAACTGCCGAAAGAATACACACCGGAAAAAAAGTAATCATTCATGGTCACGGCTTTCGAATTCGATAGGTATCTTGAACTCTCTAAAGAGGATTCTTATAAACTGCATCAGGATGAGAAAAATTATTCTGCCCTCAAAAAGTTTGTTCTTGTCTTTAATATTGTATTTGGATTTGTTACTCTTACTACTCTGTTCGACGGCGAAATCGAATTTGACTCATATTCAACATTCTTTATTTTCGGTATTTCTCTCGTTGTAAAAATCTTCTATCATAGGATATTCACCGAAAAGAATATACGCAAAAGAATTTATACCCTTGTTATATCAGCCCTGTTGCTGTTCATGCTTTCAGATATTCTTCAAAACATAGTCGAAAGCAGAACACCTGTTAAAACTGTCATTGAAAAACTTGATAATAAAAGCAGTAGTGTTAAAGTAACCCTCGATGAAGAAAAAAGCGATACGACTAATATTATTATCTTCTTTTCGCTGTCCCTCCTTTTTTTCCGCTTTAAAAAAAGTGATATCGTAAGGCTATTTGCTCTTGTTTTTGGACTTCCTGCACTTTCTGAGCTCATATTCTTCCGCAATATCAATTTCCTTGATATATTGCCGGGGCTCATAATTGCTTCAGTCTGTTTTATGATTGCTTACTCTACTGAAAGCAGAAAGCAGAATAAATTCAGCAAGAACTACGATGTCTATTATAAGCGGCATTATGAAAGCATCAGAATGAAAAAGGAGCTTAACTATGCACGCGAGATTCAGCTATCTATGCTTCCGGAAAGTGCTAAATCAATCGGAGACCTTAGCATTGCTGGAACTTCAATTCCCGCAAATGAAGTCGGTGGTGACTACTATGATTATTTTAAGATATCTGATTCCCAAACAGGAATCTTTATCTGCGATGTGTCTGGTCATGGTGTCGCAAGTGCTTTGCTGCTTTCAGGACTCAGAAGCTGTATGCACCTGATTCTTGAGGATACTGCAAACCCCGAGGAGGTTTTCATTAAACTTAACAAAATGATTCGGCGTACTCAAAACAGAAAGATGTTTGTTACGGCAGTTTTTGCAGTCATCGATTCTAATCGGAATAAGTGTACTTTGTTCAATGCAGGTCATCTTCCTCCCTATAAGATTTCGGCTGGCTCAAATGAGCTGTTTAAAATAAGACGGCATGGTGTTGCACTCGGGGCCGTAGATGCTTTCGCAAGTATTAATGAAGATAATCTGGTTACTTTCGATTTTAAAAAAGGTGATAAGCTTCTTTTGTACACTGACGGTATTATTGAAGCAATGGATAGTAACAAAAACGAATATGGTTTTGAAAAATTTGAAGACTATCTTTATATGCATACGGATAGCAGCCCCGCAGAGCTGCTCGAGGGTTTAGTTAAAGACGTTAACCGGTTTACCGGTAACACCGAACAGATAGATGATATAAGTATTCTTGTTCTTTCGAGAAGTTAAAATTAAAAATTATTATTATGTCAAAACCTGTAGTTGGAATAATCATGGGCTCTGATTCAGACCTTCCGGTTATGAATCTGGCTTCTGAAATACTCGATAAGTTCGGAGTAACCTATGAAGTTAAAATTACTTCTGCACATCGTACTCCCGATTTTATGGCATCCTATTCGAAGAATGCTTACAAAAGAGGTATCAAAGTAATCATCGCAGGAGCAGGCGGTTCTGCACATCTTCCGGGTATGTCTGCTGCATATTCGCCCGTTCCTGTGATAGGCGTTCCTGTTGAAACAAAAGCTCTCAAGGGGCTTGATTCTCTTCTCTCTATCGTACAGATGCCCTACGGTGTCCCTGTTGCTACTGTTGCTATCAACAACGCCCGTAATGCTGCCTTGCTTGCAGTCGAAATTCTCGGTACTTCAGATAAGAAACTTTTATCAAAGGTACTGAAGTTTAAGAGAGATATCGAAAAAGAATCTCTTCGAAAGAATAATAAACTTAATAGAAACTCAAAATGAAAAATTATTTCTTAATAATATTATTTTCTCTTCTTATTGGAAGTCTTAACGCTCAGATAGAAATTCCTAATCAAGATGAAAATGTTGAACAGGATGATTTGTCGCTTCTTGCCTCGTACCTGCAGGGTTCGTTCTCAAGCGAAGAGCAGTCGCAAAAAGACACAACTTACTTCAACATTGTTCTTCACATGAAAAGAATGTGGCATGATAGAACTGATGGTATATGGATTTATGCCGAACAGGCTTCCGTTTCATCAGCCGATAAACCTTACAAGCAAAGGATTTACAGACTTACTCAGCTGCCCGATGGTTCTTTCGAAAGTGCAGTATTTACTTTTCCTGATCCCTTGAAATATGCTGGAGATTGGAAAAGTGAAAAACCTCTTGAAAACCTGAATCCTTCTAATCTTACTCAGAGAAAAGGTTGTTCCGTTTTTATGAGAAAAAATGACGACGGCTCATTCACGGGCTCAACAAAAGGAAAAAATTGTGAAAGCGACCTTCGCAGTGCAAAATATGCAACTAGCGAAGTTATTATTAAAAAAGATGCCATGATTAGCTGGGACAGAGGTTTCAACGAAAAGGATGAACAAGTATGGGGCACCGCTAAAGGCGGCTATATCTTCAAAAAACTCAACAACTAATAATCTTAGTGGTGAAAATCTCTTGTTCTAAAAATTTATTTACATGTATTTCTCTTCTTCTATTCCATGATCTCATTGCTGTATCTTCTGCACTTCCTTATACCTGCTGCAGCTCACAAGGTGGTCATTCACCATCCCCGCCGCCTGCATAAACGCATAACATATCGTCGAACCTACAAATTTAAACCCCCTCGTCAGCAGATCCTTGCTCATAGCATCAGATTCTTTCGTCTTTGCTGGAATTTCCTTTAACGTTTTCCATTTATTCACTATCGTTTTACCCCCCGTAAACTGCCAGATGTATTTATCAAAACTCCCAAATTCTTTCTGCACCTTAAGAAACGCCTTTGCATTTGTTATCGTTGCCCGTATCTTCAGCTGATTCCTGATTATCCCGGCATCATTCATCAGCAATTCATATTTCTTCTCATCGTATTTCGCGATTTTCTTCACATTAAAATTATCAAAAGCTTTTTTGAAATTCTTTCTTTTGTTTATGATTGTATTCCAGCTTAACCCCGCCTGAAATGCATCCAGTATTATAAACTCAAAAAGTTTTCTGTCATCATGAAGCGGTACACCCCATTCTTTATCATGATATTCTATCATGAGCGGATTGTTTCCGGTCCATTCACAGTCTTTTATATTTTTCTTCATATTTTATAAAATAAAAATTTGTTAAAGTGAAAACACAGTCTAAATACTATTAAATTTCCGTGTCTCGATTTTTTTCTATAACTTGCTCTCAGTTGGCTCTTAAATAGCCTTAAGTCTGCTCCTACATCACCAACTCAAAGTTTCAGTCTAAAATCTTCTGAAATCGCACTTTTCTTTAACATCAAAATAAAAACATAGCGTCAACGCTTCAAATCATTTTATCTTATGTCATATCTGTCAATAAGATAAACTAATGCGGCTATTGATGCACTCCCTAGCTGTAGCTCTCTTCTGTTCACGTTTTCAAACACATCATTTGCAGAATGATGATAATCAAAATATCTTTGTGAATCTGTAATTAATCCTATCAGAGTTGTTCCCGTTTCTTTCAAAAAACTTATATCAACACCTCCTCCGCCTTTTACAAATAAGTGCAGCCAGTAAGGTTCAAAATATTTCTGCAGATCTTTGTACTGCTGTAGTTTTTCTTCGCTCACCTCAAAAGAGAATCCATGTGGCGTAAATCCTCCGCCGTCTGTCTCTATAGCTGCAAGGTGAATCTCATTTTTTGCTTTTACAATCTCTGCATACTTTCTCCCGCCTTTCTGGTCAATCTCTTCATCCATAAACCCTACAAACCTTATTGTGTGCCTCGGTTTTATTCCAAGCGTTTGAAAAATCCTTAATACTTCTATCGTTTGCACTATCCCTGCGCCGTCATCATGCGCCCCTTCTCCCAGATCCCACGAATCTACATGACCGCCTACAACTATTATCTCTTCGGGTTTCTCGCTGCCTCTTAATTCTCCTATCACATTAAAAGATTCTGTATCCTCGTCCTGATGGCATGTCGTTCTGAAATAAAACGTCATTTCTTTATCTTCTTTCAAAAGATTGCTTAGCAAGTCCGAATCTTTTGTCGATATTGCTATTGCAGGTATCTTCGTCAATGAATCGTTGTATCTCATCACTCCTGTATGAGGATAATTATCGTAAGATACTGTTGCCGACCTGACAATTACACCAACTGCTCCATACCTCGCTCCCTCTATTGCACCCCTGACTCTCTGGTCAACCGAACTCCCGTATCCGTATCCCGTTGTGTATCCGCACTGGTCTGCTGCTCTGCTGAAAAATACAATCTTGCCTTGCACATTTTCCTTGCCAAGGTTTCTTAGTTCATCCCAGTTTTTTACCTCAACAACTTTCGCCTCTATACCTTTATCACCCGTCCCCACCGATATTCCAAGTGCGCATACATTAAAATTTACCCTGCCCTTGTTTGTGTTCGCATATCCAACTTCCTTTTCCCCCCTTTCCCATTTCCTTACTTTCAATTCCTGCAAATAAACATTATCAACTTTCATTTCTTTAAGCCTGCTCTCAATGAACTTAACCGCATCATTCGCATTCTTCGACCCTGTTAATCTTCCTCCGATGTCCTTGCATAAATCCCTTAGCATCTCATAAGAAACAGTACTCGTCAGAGCTTCTGAGTAAATACTCCGTATCACAACCAAATCATTATCCTGTGATACAGCGTTTAATGAAATAAAAAGCAATATGAATGTGAAAAAGTATCTGAAGTATAATCTCATAATTATAATAATACGAATTTTAATAAACAAAAGTTTAACAATATATAAAAATCCATTTTAATAATAATTGCTAAAAATAATAATCTTAACAACTTTATAAGACATCTAAAAGGTTTTAATAAAGCCCCTCTCACAAACCCCCTGCAAGGTTTTAAAAAAGCCCCTCTCACAAACCCCCTGCAAGGTTTTAAAGAAGCACCTCTCAAAACCCTCCTGCAAGGTTTTAAAGAAGCACCTCTCAAAGAAACCCTGAAAGGGTTTAATATGAATAACCCCCGGCGAAGCCGGGGGAAAGTAAAACAAAAATCCAACCCCGAAGGGGTTGAATATAAAACCAAAATAAAATATTTTACACCAAAAACCAATTACACTTATGAGCAGCTACAGACAAATTTTCTATCATATTGTATTCGGTACTAAAGGTCGTCAAAAAACACTTACCGATTCGCACTCAGCTGAACTCTATAAATATATTTGGGGGATAGTTAAAAACCATAACTGCCATCTGTTTAGAATTAATGGTGTAGAGGATCATATTCATTTGCTTTGCGACCTGCCTCCTTCAGTACCACTTGAGGTCTTAGTAAAGGATATAAAAGTTGCGAGTTCTTTGTGGCTGAAGAAGAGTACTGATTTTAATGACTTTAAAGGATGGTCAGAAGGTTATGCAGCAATAACAATATCTATCAAGGAAAAGGATATCGTTATAGCATACATAAAAAATCAGAAGGAACACCATAAGAAGATTAACTTCTTTGACGAATACAAAAAGTTTCTTGTTGATAATGGAATAGAGTATAATGAGAAATATCTTATGAAGTAAGGTTTTGTTTAACCCCTGCCTGCTGCAGGCAGGACTTCAGGGTTGTCAATATTAGTAAATACCCCCGACCTTTGTCGGGGGTTACTCATATTAAACCTCTTCGAGGTTTTAAAATCAGTTTGTTGTGCTTTGTATATCTCTTTTCCTCTCCTGTTATCATATATCCTCTCATGCCTTTCCGTCATTCCAATTTGAATTTAATTTCACTGCAATAAGTTGTAATTTATAAAATGAACAAACTATTTCTTTACAATACTCTCTCACGTACCAAAGAGGAGTTTATCCCTATCGAGCAAGGTAAAGTAGGTATGTATTGCTGCGGTCCTACGGTTTATAATTTTGCACATATAGGAAACCTTAGGGCTTACTTCTTCGAAGACATTCTTAAAAGAGTTCTCCTCTACAATGGATATGACGTAACCCACGTCATGAACATAACCGACGTCGGACATCTTGTTTCCGATGACGATGAGGGCGAAGACAAGATGGAAAAGGGCTCTGCACGCGAGGGAAAAACCGTATGGGAAATTGCCGAATTCTACGCTGATGCTTTCAGGAAAGATATTCAACTTCTAAACATTCTTCCTCCTTCAGTTTATTGCAAGGCAACTGACTTTATTAAAGAACAGATTGAAATGGTTGAGTGCCTCGATAAAAAAGGCTATACATACACTACCAACGATGGAGTTTATTTCGATACAAGCAAGTTTCCCGATTACGGCAAAATGGCTCTGCTCGACGTAGAAGGTCTCGAAGAAGGAAAAAGAATTGCTTTCTCAGATGAAAAGAAAAGTAAAACCGATTTTGCTCTCTGGAAGTTTTCTCCTAAAGACCAGAAACGTCAGATGGAATGGGAATCTCCGTTTGGTAAAGGATTCCCCGGCTGGCATATTGAATGCTCTGCTATGAGCATAAAATTTCTTGGAAAACACTTTGACATTCATTGCGGCGGTGTTGACCATATACCGATTCACCATACAAACGAAATCGCACAGGCAGAGGCATGCACGGGCGAAAAGTTTGTGAACTATTGGCTCCATGGCGAATTTCTCATCGAAGAGAAAGGTAAGATGTCAAAATCAGCTGGCGAATTCCTCCGTCTGCCGACACTTATTAATAAAGGTTATTCACCCCTTGACTACAGGTACTTCCTGCTAATGACTCATTACAGAAAGAAAATTAAATTCTCTTTCGATAATCTTGATGCAGCCCGCAACGGATTTCAAAATCTTAAAAATAAAATTAAAGAAATAAAAACGAACACAAGTAATATTGAAATCACGGATTCAAATGAGAATGTAATCAATTACATTGATAAATTTACGAAAAGCATAAATGACGACCTTAACATATCTGAAGGTCTCGCATTGACATGGGAAGTTATGAAAGATGATAAATTAAATCCCAATGAAAAAATATTTCTTGTTAACGACTTCAATAAAATACTTGGTCTTGATCTGGATAAACTTGAAGCAGAAGCAATCAGCGATATACCTTCTGAAATCACAGAACTTGCTAACAAACGCAAAGAAGCAAAATTAAATAAAGATTTCAAACTTGCCGATGATATCCGCCGGCAGATAAAAGAACTTGGATACGAACTTCTCGATAAAAAAGGCGGTGAATTTGATATTAAAAAGTTATAGACATAATGGCAAAAGCTAACAACCAGGGATCGAAATATTCCGTAACTTACAGAGCTTTCAGGAACAAAATCCTGAAATCGCCGCCCCCGGCTATGCTTCTGTTTCTTTCCGAAAAGGTTCTTATCAAAGAAATCATTTCCGACCTTGCAGCAGAATTTATCGGGAAGAAATATAATCCCAGAGAAAACCTTAAAACATTTTTCTCGGATGAAACTTCAATCGAAGAAGTTATTAATGAATGCTCGAACCTGAGTTTCCTGTCCGAGAAAAAAATAATCATATATAGGATAGTCAAAAAAACAGGCACAAGGGGTATGCAGAAAGATGCAAAAACAGGTTTTCTTAATTATCTCAAAAATCCGAATCCTGATAATCTGCTTATTCTTCTAAACGCAGATAAGGAATTCACTTTCTCTAACTTTGAAGAGTTTGAAAATACTGGTATACAGATTTATGTAGTTTCAAAAGATACACAATCGGAACTGCTCGAATGGTGCCGCGATCAGCTTAAAGGTTACGAGGTCGATGAGGATGCACTAATCCACCTTCTGCAATTTGTAAATCCTTCTTACGACGAAATATTCACTGAAATTGAAAAGCTCAAAACCTTCTGCATGGATTCGGAAAAAATTACGATAAAGGATGTTAATCTTTGCGTTGGTATGACAAAAGATTTTACCGAACAAAACCTTTTCGAAGCTATTCTTAACCGAAACTTTGAAAAAGCCATAGAAATTTACAACAACATGAGCGGAAAACAGACCGATTCATCTAAAGAGGTCGAGCTTAGGTTTGTCGGTTACATGAATAATCTGTTCATCAACATTCATAAACTTCAGGACCCCATTTTAAAGAATATGTCCGAGGGTTTCAACCTGTATAAAGAGCTCAAATTGTACAAAGAGGGTCCGAAAATGTACAATCTGTATAAAAACTACATGTCAGGCGTGAATGAACTTAAAATTCAAAGAGCTTTTGATTATATTTATCAAACTGATAAAACCTTAAAATTTTCGGAGAAAGATAAAAGACTGGTTATTAACAATCTTATTCATAACCTTGTGAATCTTTAATATATTAGGAACAAAATATCATTTACTTAAGTAAAATATTATATATTGCCGGAATACAGGAGTAATACCGACGAAGAACTTATTCTGATGTTTCAAAATGATGACGTCAATGCGTTCAATGAAATTGTATTCAGGTATAAGAATAAAGTTGTAAACTTTCTTTATAGGTACACAGGCAGCAGGGAAGAAGCGGAAGACCTGGCACAGGATACTTTTGTTAAAGTTTATCGCTCGAAGCATTTGTACAAAGAGATTGCAAAGTTTTCAACGTGGTTCTATACTATTGCTGTTAATACAGCAAAAACAAATGCTAAGAAAAAAAGCAAAATGAGTACAATTTCTTTAAGCGACTTCGACCCCGAGAATGATAAGGACTATGAACTCACTGATAAAGGTTTCACTCCTGAAGAAACAGCAAACGCAGGTATTGAGAACTATCATATTCAACAGGCAATTAATTCGCTTGATGAAGATTTTAAGAACATTATTATTCTGAGGGATATTGAAGACCTTGAATATGAAGAAATTATGAAAATAACAGGTTTGCCTATGGGAACAGTGAAATCAAGGATTAACCGCGGTAGAGAAAAACTAAAGAAAATTTTAAGCGATATTTATCCTTACAATGAAAAGTGAATAAAGACGAACAACATATTGACCTGAGAGAAAAACTCAAAAAACTGCCGCGCATTAAAGCGCGCGACGGATTCGAGAGTGAACTCTTAAGGAGGATTAATTTGCTTGAACCTCTTTCCGTTAAGTCTAAACCTGGCAAAAACGGGCTTTGGGATATTCTTTTCGGCAAAAAATCTCTCGCATGGACAATTCCCGCAGTATCTCTTGCTGTTATCGGAATCGTTGTGCTGTCTATTTACTTATCTGTCTTTAATACAGGTGACATGAAAAAGCAGACATCTGAATTATCCTTGAGCAACGAAAAACTTCCCGCTTCTTCTGATGCTCTGACGAAGGAAACTACAAAAAGCAGTATCCCCGGAAAGGATTTAGTCAACGACCTCGAAATAGGAAAGTCTCCAAGTCCGGAAAAGAAAGAAATTAATAAAGGCTATAACGAGACATACATTCTGCGCTCGCCAAAAACAGAAGCTCCTTCAAAGGTTAATGTAATCGATTCCAGAAAAGAAACTACTCCTCCCGAAAAAGGGAATGAAGTCAAAAAAAACGGAAACCCTCCTGGAGAAATAGATAAAGCCGTCGAAAAGTCTATGATTAAAGAAGAATCACGCATTGAGAATAATAACAAAGGTGTCGAGCCGGATAAGAAAATTTCCGCACCTTTGATTAAGGATAACGATAAGATTAAATCCGATATTGACAAAAATACTGGAATCAAAGCAAAAGAAGACGTAAAGAAAAAGATGTCGAAAAATTTAACAAAAGAAATCCTTGAAAAACTTAAGCAGAAAATTATTGATAATTAACTTACTATAATGTACACAGCAAGGATATTGATTACCCTAAGAAAAACCATTCTCGACCCTCAGGGCAAAGCAGTTGAACACTCTCTTAAATCACTCGGTTACGGTAATATCGTTGATACACGTATCGGTAAATATATTGAACTTAAGATTGATGTTCCTGATGAATTTCAGGCAAATACTATTACTGAAGAAGCATGTAAAAAACTTCTTGCTAACCCCGTCATGGAAGACTATTCCTTCGAAATTTTTAAAGACGGAGAGTAGATGTCAAAAGCAAAAGTCGGCGTTGTCGTATTCCCCGGTTCAAACTGCGACCATGACGCATACCATGTATTCAAGGATATAGTAGGAGTTGATACTAAATTCCTCTGGCATAAAGAAGGAAATGTTGGCGATAGAAATATAATCCTTCTCCCTGGCGGATTTTCTTACGGCGATTATCTTCGCTGCGGTGCTATCTCCCGTTTCTCTTCTATTATGCAGGATGTCGTTAGATTTGCTAACAACGGCGGTATAGTAATCGGTATCTGCAATGGCTTCCAAATACTATGCGAATCAGGATTGCTTCCGGGTGCACTTCTCAAAAACGAAAACCTGAAGTTTATTTGCAAATCTGTGTCCTTGAAAGTGGAAAATAATAAGAGTATTTTTACCTACAAGTACGGGATTAAGGAAAATATAAGCATTCCTATTGCTCACGGCGAAGGTAATTATTTCTGCAGTGAAGATACCCTCGCAGGATTGATAGGTAACAACCAGATATTGTTTACGTACAATGAAAACCCGAATGGTTCTGTCTATAACATAGCGGGTATTCAAAACCTTAACCGTAATGTTATGGGCATGATGCCTCATCCCGAAAGAGCCTCCGACCCGAATGTTGGCGGTACGGACGGAGTAAGGCTTCTGCAGGGCATAGCGGAAAGTGTTATTTAAAAATTTAAAAACGGAGTATTAAAATGTTCGGTCTTGGAACACCTGAAATAATATTAATAATCGTAGTCGTTCTTGTTCTTTTTGGCGCTAAGAAAATTCCTGAACTTATGCAGGGTATCGGAAAAGGCGTTAAAGAATTCAAAAAAGCAACGACCGATATTGAAAAAGATATAACTGAAGCCGCAAATACAGAAGTTAAACCTGAAAAGAAAACCGAATAGTTCTTTCAGTTTCCATGCAGCAGGAAAACCTCTCTAACGAAGAAAGATTAATGGCAATGCTCTCGCATCTGTCTCTGCTTTTCGGCGGAATTATACTCCCCATTATCCTCTGGGCAACACAGAAAGATAAATCACGCTTTATTCGTTACCATGCTCTACAATCAATATTCTTTCAAATAGCTTACGTTGTCCTTCTTGTTTTCCTTATTTGTATTTTCGCTCTTCTCATAATATTTATTGGTCTTGGATTCGGACTTATTACAGCAACATCAACATCCGGCTCGGGGGAATTATCTATAGCATTAATTCTTTTCATAGTTTTATTTTACGGATTGATTTTTATTTCCTTATTCGGTGCTATGGGCTACGAAATCTATCTCGCAGTAAAATCCTACCACGGCGCCTACACCAAAATCCCAATAATCGGCAACATAATCTACAAAAAGGTTTACGGCAGCTAAACAAAAAGAAAATCTCGATTAAACTTGTCATTCCCTGATGCTCCTGCAGGGAATCTTATCACATATTCTATCTGAAAATTCTCAATAAATGTTAATATTATCTCTCCTTCCCAAGCTCAGGCTTAGGAAGGCATTACAGTTCATGTCCTTCATTTTAGACTTTAAGATGCACAAATCCGCAATACACGTGAAGCAAACTTTAATGTTCCATCGTACTCCCAAGTTTTCTCATTCCGTGATTCCATTTTCATAATTGGGACTGTAAACTAACAACAATCAACTATCAACTTCTCTTATGCCCCTCCTACTATTAATCACAACATTTTTTGTAATTTGGACACCGTTTTTTAGTGTAGAAATTTTTACCCTTTAAATCCGGCTTGTTTTCTTGTATAAATCCATAGTGCAAAAATTTTTCCTACATTTTTCGTGTCCAAATTTCCGTTTTTGTTGTGATTAATAGTAGAAGGGCACACATAGAAAATGGTCAAAAATTTCCTTTTGGTGGTTTTAGTGCTTTGGTGATAAAAATGCCTTTAAATCTGAAGTTATAGTTTTTTCTTAACCTTTCGATTACCTTGTACCCTGATTAGTCTCTCCTTGGTCTCAAATTAGTCTCATTTGGGTTTCAAGTTTTAACAAAAAATAAAGCAATTCAGCGAGGTTTATTTTTTGTGAAATTTGTGTGGTAATAACCTATTTATTCTTTTCAGGCTTTCTTTTTTCTTGTGAATTTGTTTTTTCACTTTTCCTGATAACTTTTTTCTTCTCGTCGAGTAGTTCCCTGTTCTCTTCAATACTGCTTGATTTCTTAATCGACTCCCTGATTTTCCTGTTAACACTGTTCAGTTTCAGCATGTTGATTATATCCTTTGCCATTTTCTGGTAATCGATCGGTGTCCGTTCAACTATAGATAAAATGCTGTCTGGCGGCAAATGCTCTGTTGGTATTATTTCGTATTTCTGTTTTGTCTGGCTTAATAAAAGAGCTTTTATTTCTTCGTCTTCAATAGTTGATATGAGTATCGCAACATCTATCTTCTCTTCGTTGTGCCAAACGTCGAGAAGCATTTCTACGGTTTTCAGTATTATCTTGTTTGATATGTAATCTATGTAAACGTTGTCAACAAGATAATTTACACCCTTTAAGTATGTTGGGTTTTTAAAATCTCCTCTAACAAACATATTTACAAATTCAATCTCTGCCTGCGGCGGTCTTCTGTCGCCTTCTCTCTTTCCGTATGATTTTCTTTCTGGAATAACTACCGAAGATTTAGGAAACTGTGTCTGCTTGTACTTCTTTGCTGCTCTGTTGTACTCGTCCCTCATATCGGATTCATACAGTTTGTATTTTTCTGCAAGTTCCTTTATGTAAAACATGCCTTTTATTCTGTCTGGCATTCTCACAATGTACTGAATTATTTCTTTCACGAAGTCAGATTTCTCTTCCGGTGTTGAAAGTTTTCCTTCTCTCTCGTAAATCGAACTGATGAAAGAAACTATCGATTGGCTCTTTTCAATTTCTCTTTCAAATGCTGCTTTACCGTGAGTCTTTACGAATGAATCTGGGTCCTCTCCGTCCGGAAGCGTTACTACTTTAATGTTTAATCCTTTGTCAAGTATAAGTTCAATCCCTCTCTTCGCCGCTTTGATGCCCGCCAAGTCAGAGTCGTACAGAAGAATGACATTCTTTGTGTATCTGGAAATCAAACTTATCTGTTCTTCTGTCAAAGCCGTTCCGCTCGATGCAACAACATTTGTAACTTCAGATTGATATAGCGAAACAACATCCATGTATCCTTCAACAAGTATTACAGAATCGTTCGAGCGTATGCTGTCCTTAGCAAAGTTAAGCCCGTAAAGCGTTTTACTTTTATAATAAATTCTCGTCTCAGGTGAGTTTATGTACTTTGCAGTGTCGTCATCACCCTTAAGAATTCTGCCTCCAAATCCGATAACCTTGCCGCTTTCGTTGAAGATGGGAAATATTAGTCTGCCTCTGAACCTGTCGTGATACTTAAAATCTTTCTCCGACCTGATTACAAGCCCTGCAAGTTCAAGATCTGAATGTGTGTAAACTCCTTCTTCTATAAAGTAGTTTTCGAGCGAATGCCAGCTGCTGCGTGCATAACCGATTCCGAATTTCGTGATGATGCTCCTGTCAAGCCCCCGTTTGTCGAGGTAGTCCCATACCATTTCCTTTTCCTGCTCGCCAACTGTCATCAGGCTTTCATGAAAATATTTCGCTGCTCTTTGATTAATGTCAAAAAGTTTTGTAATTTCATTTGAGATGTCGGGTCTTGATGAAAACTTTCCAAGTGTTATTCCAACCCTCTGTGCAAGTTTTTCAACTGCTTCCATTGGAGTGATTTTTTCATACTCCTGAACAAACGTGATAACATTCCCGCCCGCCTTGCATGAAAAACAGTGGTAAAGTTGCTTATCCTGCGATACGTTCAGCGAAGGATTCTTGTCGGGATGAAAGGGGCAAAGCCCCAAAAAGGATTTTCCTCTGCGTCTGAGCTGTAAGTATGATGAAATTACGTCAACAATGTCGTTTGACCTTAGTATCTCTTCAAATATTTCATCGGGTATCTTCATTTTTAAAATATACTTAATTTGATTTTTTGTTAATATACAGAAACTTGTTTTGACTGAAGGAAATTATACTGTGAATATTAACATTACTTCATTTTATTCTTAAAAGCGTTTAGTTAATTTATTCATCACTAAATTTAAGTTTTTATGATAAATAATTGGAACGCATACTTCAAACAGAAAAATTCAGCACTGATTCTTATTATCACGATTATTGTACTAATTTTATGTGTATCCTCGCTCGCAAAGTTTATTGCTTATGTCGAAGGTCGCCCGGGAGTAGTACTCGATGACCCCGTATTCTATTGGTTTAATGCTGTCGATTTGAACATACCGGTTTTTGCCCTGATATATCTTTCAATATTGACATGTATGTTGTATCTCGCTGTTAATCATCCGAACGATTTAATTGTTGCACTACAGACATACTCATTACTCGTTCTTGTCCGCATGGCTATGATGTACGTTGTTCCTCTCGAGACGCCTGTTGGCACTATAGACCTTAATGACCCTCTGGTATTTGTCATTGGCACAGGTACAAAAATCACTAAAGACCTTTTCTTTTCAGGTCATACTTCAACTCTCTTCATGATTTTTCTGGTAACACATAAACGCTGGCTGAAGTACGTGTACCTTGTAAATACATTTCTTGTGGGTTCATTTGTTATTCTTCAGAAAGTTCATTATTCAATCGATGTCTTTGTCGCTCCATTCGTTGCTTACGGTTGCTACAGAATAATTCTTCATTTAAATACAAAGTTGTTTCCGAAATCACAATTATAAACACAATGTACATAAGAAAACATTTTTTACTCGTTCTGTTATTTCTTCTGTTTACAGTATTCGTTCGTGCACAATCCATTTTCCAGATTGTGGAATCTGTTCCTGTGGAAACAGTTCTCGAAGAGTCTAAATTACCCCGTACAACAGATGTCTGGATTGAAATGATAAAGTCTGCAAAGAAGTCTATTGACATGGAAACATTCTACATCGCAAATGAAAAGGGCGAACCTCTTGAATTAGTTATAAACGAAATTATTGTTGCCGCAAATAGGGGAGTACAGGTTAGAATTATTATCGACGAAAACTTCTATAGCAGATATCCGGAAAGCGATAAAGTGTTCAGAAATATTCCGAATATTTTCCTGAAGAAAATTCCATTTGGAAAAATTGCAGGCGGAGTAATGCATGCAAAGTATTTTGTCGTTGACAAAGAAGACCTCTTTCTCGGAAGCCAGAACTTTGATTACCGCGCTTTAAAACACATACACGAACTCGGCGTGAGGGTTAAAGATAAAAACCTTGCAGTAATGTTTATGAGAATCTTTGAAACTGACTGGCAGCTTTGCGATGATTATTCTGACCTAAACATTAAACAGTTGAAATCTAAATCGTCTAAGAGGATTTACACTTATAAGAATAAACGAACTCTTCACACACTTGACTACGGCAAAGTGAAACTGTATCCCGCATTCAGTCCTAATGACCTTGTCAACAAAGGGTTTGCAAAAGAAGAAACAGAACTTGTTAGATTTATTCGAAATGCAAAGGACAAACTTTATATCAACTATTTTTCATATTCTACAAAAGGCAAGAGTAAAGATTCTCCTTTCACAACAATAGACGACGAAATCAGAAGAGCGGCTGAGAGGGGAGTCGATGTTAAAATTATTTTCTCTGACTGGGCTATAAAAAAGGATGCAATTGACCGGATTAAAGAACTTTCAAAGGTAAATGGAATCGAAGTTAAGCTTTCAACTATACCACAATACAGCGATGGATTTATACCTTATTCCCGCGTCCAGCATTGCAAGATGATGGTAAGTGATAAGTATTCATGGATAAGCACTGCAAACTTTGAACGCAGCTATTTTTACGAATGCCGTAATGCTACGTTCATAATCGATAACCGAAAAGTAAGAGAAGATCTCGAAAGTGTATTTATGCGAGTCTGGAACAGCGGCTATGCCGGGATGGTTGATGTTAACAAAGAATATAAATCAGTAAAAAGGGATTAAGAATTTATTCCACGCCTTATTTGTTACAATTATTTTAAAAGCATACATTAAAATCAATATATGAACTACAGATTACTCGGCAAATCAGGATTAAGAATTTCGGAACTCTGCCTCGGAACAATGACTTTCGGTACTGAGTGGGGATTCGGAACTGAAAAGAAGGACTCCAAGAAAGTGTTTGATGCTTTCGTAAATGCGGGCGGCAATTTCCTTGATTGCGCTAACCTTTACAATGAAGGAACAAGCGAAAAATATACTGGCGAATTTATATCCCATCAGCGGGACTACTATGTGCTCGCGACTAAATACACGCTTAAAAATCCGGGAAGTCCCGGCAACTTAAATGCTTCGGGCAACAGCAGAAAAAGCATGATGAATTCAGTTGAGGATTCTTTGAAAAGACTCAATACTGATTACATTGATTTGTTATGGCTTCATGCATGGGATTACCTTACACCGATAGATGAAGTTATGAGAGGATTTGACGACCTTGTATCTTCAGGTAAAGTTTTATACATAGGTATTTCCGATACTCCCGCCTGGGTTGTATCAAGTGCTAATACTATGGCTGATATCCGCGGATGGGCTAAAGTAGTCGCATTGCAGATTGAGTATTCCCTTTTTCAGCGTGGTGCTGAACGCGACCTAATTCCTATGGCAAATCATTTTGAACTCGCAGTAACTCCATGGGGTACTCTCGGAGGAGGTGCGCTGAGCGGAAAATATCTTACGAATGATGATAAATCACCTAAAAGAATTAAAGAGGGCAGTGCCAGACTTAACGAGAGAAATACAAATATAGCAAAAGAAGTTAAGAAGATAAGCAATGAGACAGGAATACCCGGTACCGTTATTGCTCTTAACTGGGTCAGACAGAAGAAAGGGCTTTTTATTCCTATAGTCGGTTCAAGAACAGACACTCAGCTTATTGAAAACATGAAATGCCTCGATGTTAAACTGTCAGAAGATATTATTCAAAAACTTGATGAAGTCAGCAGTATTGAATACGGATTTCCGCACGACTTTCTTTTGAGTGCACCGATGACTATAAACGGATATTCGGGAATGAAAGACAGAATTATAAAGTAACAGAAATTATACAGGCAGGTTAAACTCGAATTTTGTTCCTTTTCCGGGTTCGCTTTCGACTTTAACCTGACTGTTATGAAGCTCAAGTATGTGTTTTACGATTGATAAACCAAGTCCGCTTCCTCCCATATCGCGCGACCGTGTCTTGTCAACCCTGTAGAACCTTTCGAATATTCTTGGTAAATCTTCTTTTGGTATGCCAAGTCCTGTATCTTCTACTGATACATACACGCATTTGTCAACGTGCTTTGTAGATATAGTTATGTTGCCGTTTTCAAGTGTGTATTTGGAAGAGTTATCAATTAGATTTATTAATACCTGCTTGATTCTCTCTGCATCGGCAAACACAACAGAGACATCTTTAATTTCTGTCTCAAACAATAAGTTTATGCTCTTTCTCTTTGTAATTTCGCTCAATTCATTAATCGTATCCTTAATAAGCTGATTGATTGAAAAATATCTCTTGCTCAGTTTCATGCCTTCTTCTAATTTAGAAATATGAATCAGGTCATCAACTAATTCCTTCAGTCTTGTCGATTGCCTTTTTGCTTTTTCAAGAAAATCTTTGTTCACAGAGGTATCGTTTATAGCGCCGTCAGCAAGCGTTTCAAGCGAAAGCTGTATTGCAAAAATTGGTGTACGAAGTTCATGTGCAACATTGCCAAGAAACTCATTCCTGTTTACTTTAAATATTTTCGCCGTGTTCAGCTCGTCAAGAAGCCGGTTAATAATAAGAGAAAAGCTGTTGAATATTTCTTTAAACTCATCATTCGCGGACAGTTTATCAAAACTTGAATTCATTTCTTCTACTATGTTGTTCACTTTAGATATCTTTGCTTCATAGTTGTTTAATGCATGAGTTTCTTCATCGGACATTAGCAGTTTTGAATATTTACCGAAGAAATCTGTACGCTCTGTCTTTGACCTTGCATGCAGATAAATGTGAGCAATGGTTATAATGATAAAAGTTGCAGAGGTAATTGAAAAAGATACTGTATCAATTCTGCCATAGAGCAGCATAAGCGAAACAGATTCGATTGCAATAATCAGCGGCAGGTAGTTATGGAATGATATTATCTTTTTCAATTATGGGTCAGTATAAAATATTTATTCAGCGTTAAACCTGTATCCGAGACCTTTTATCGTTTCTATGTAATCAGCATATTCACCAAGTTTTTCCCTTACTTTTGCAACGTGTACATCTATAGTTCTATCTACAACGTAGATGTTTTCGCCCCATATCTGGTTTAATAACACTTCTCTGGATAGTACCTTACCCCTGTTTGAAAGGAGGAAATGAAGGAGTTGAAATTCCTTCTTTGGAAAGAACACTTCTTCGCTGTCAATCTTTACTATATGAGAAACTGAATCTATCTGCAGATTTTTAAACTTTATGTACTCATCAGTCTTTATAGTTTTCTCTTCTTCGGCATACGTTCTTCTGATAACAGACTTTACTCTTGCGATAACTTTTCTCGGCGAGATAGGTTTTTGAATGTAATCATCTGCTCCAAGCTCAAGCCCTATTATTTCATCTATCTCATTCTCTTTTGCAGTAAGGAATATTATCGGAATTTTGGATGTCGCTGCGTTGCTCTTTAATCTCTTACACACCTCAAAACCGTTTATTTCAGGCATCATAATATCTAACAGAATAAGGTCAGGTTTATTTTCGGTTACGTTTGAAAGAGCCTCTTTGCCGTTTAGTGCGGTAATTACTTCGAATTCTTTTTCCTTTTCGAGGTTGTATTTAAGCAGATCTACAATGTCTTTTTCGTCGTCAACGACCAGTATCTTAAAATTCATTTTACGTTTTTTCATAAACGTAACCCTTCTATGTTAAGAAATAGTTATCTTAATGTTATTTAAATATTACCTCTTTATCCGCAGAAGCCGATTTATAAACCGCGTCTGCGACCTCCATCACAACCAAAGCTTCTTTTCCTGTGGAAATGGGTGTATGAGTACCTCTTATAGACCCGATAAAATACTTTAGTTCATTTTCATAACTTGACTTGAATATCGCAGGATTGTGCTTGATATTTTTCGGGGTCATATCAAACATTTGTTTATTTACCTTTTTGTGAATTCTCAATGGATTTATAGATCCGCTTCCGTTAGTTCCGAAAACATTACAATAGAAAAACTCACCGTTTCTTAATAAACTCCAGCTTACTTCTATGGTAAGAGTTGAACCGTTCTTGAATTTCACGAGCGTAAAATTGGAGTCCTCAACTGTTTTCGAGTTATGGTAATAATTGATTGCAGATACGCTTTTTACGTCAGGAAAACCAAGCATCCACATACCAAGATCAAGCATTGCTATTCCATTATCTACAAATACACCTCCGCCTGCTTTTTCCATGTTCATGAACCACTTTTCGTTTGAGCTTTGAGACCTTAACCATCCTGTCTTTACATAAAATATATCCCCTAATTCTTTCGCCCTGACAAAGCTTTTTTCTAACATCGCATCGGTTCTGAATCTGTTGTTCATACCTACCATTACAATTTTCTTGTTTTTTTCTCCGGCTTCAACAATCTTAGCTGCTTCAACTGCATTAAGACCGATTGGTTTTTCGACCAATATATGCTTTCCCGCTTCAATGCATTTTATAGCTGTTTCCATGTGGTCGTCTGTGCGAGTTGCAATGACAACTCCATCAATATCAGGATTTTCATGAAGCAGTAAACTTACATCTTTATATGCTTTTGCCCCGCTGTACTTTTTTGAAATGTTTTTAAACTTTGAATTATTTTTATCGCAAATTGCTGTCAATTCTGCCTCTTTAATCTTGTTTAATATCGGCAGATGCATTACCTGTGAAATGCTTCCAAGACCTATTACTGCTAATTTGGTTTTTTCCATATAATTGAAGTTTATATTAAAAATGTCAAGACACCCGAATCACATACTGGTTACTTACGGCTGCTTCATTCCTGACCTGACCGGGTTGGGCAACATCATATTGTTCGGGGCTTGACAAAACAATATACTCAAGATGATTTAAACATTAAATACAATCCGAACAATCCAAGTAAAATATTAACCAGCCACATGCCAAGAAAAGGACTTAACATAGCCCTGTCTGCCAGTTTCTCACCGCCGATAAGCGATGCCCAGTAAAGCAGGAAAAAGAAAAGCGAAAACCCTGCGGCAATACCGAATCCTCCGCGTTTAACTCTGTATCCCAGTGGTGCGCCGATAAGAGCAAATACAAGACATGCGAACGGAATTGAGTATTTCTTGTAAATCTCTACATCGTAAGAATCAATCTGTTTTTGTATTGCCGATATCGATTGAAGTTGATTTTCATACATGTCTTTCTTTGATTTTATTATACTCATTAACACCATAATAGAATCCTTGTTGCTTGACCTCATTCCCGATTCAGTGATTTCTTTGTAAACAGTATCTTTATATTGTATGCCTGCGATTCTTTTTACGGCATTTCTGATTTCTTCGATGAAATAATCTCTGTTCTTGTTCTTAAATATTCTTAGGCTATCCACCATAACGTTCATTGCTTTTGAAGAAAGCTCTCTGTCGCCCCTTGAGAATGCGTTATCGTTCGACCTTTGGAACCCAAATCCGGCAGCATCGAGCGTAATCCGGTGTTCCTGAAATTTGACTAATCTGTAATCTTTTGTTAAGTCTCTTAAATTAGTTTGATGAATCTCTCCGTTTCTTAGGTTCATAATAATATACTTAAAATCACTCGTGAAACTTATATCTCCTGATTCTGCGGAAATCACATTCCTTGTTTCCGGACTTGAATAATCGTATATAAAAACACCTTCAATGTTGTTGCTGTTTTCAAAAGTCTTCTTTACGAGTATCCTTGCACCGCCGATGTCATCTGAAAATTTGCCTGCTTCGAGTATAAAAGTAGGCTTTGTTTTTGAAATATCCTGAAGTAGTATTCTTGCCTGATGGTTTGCCTCGGGGAGCACATCGTTATTAAAAAGAATCATCAAATATGTCACAACAAGAGCAAGCAGCATCACGGGTATCATAAGTTTCTTCAGACTAATTCCGCCTGCTTTCATAATGGTAATTTCATTCGCAGACGAAAGTCCTCCAAAAGCCATGAGCGTTGAAACAAGGACAGCCATAGGTACTGCAAGTGTTACCATCCACGCAAGGTTCAGAGAAATAAGCTGTATGATTATCCAAAGACTAAGACCTTTGCCTACAAGCTGATCGATTGATTTTATAAGGAACTGAAACAGAAATAGAAACATCAGCGTCATTAATGAAAAGACGAACGGTCCTGCATGAGCTTTAAGTATGTATTTATAGATTATCAACTAATGAAAATATTAAAATTGAAAATCATAAAACAGACAAATTCACTATATTGAGAGAGTCCATATTTGAACTGACCAATTAAATTGAAAAAAGTTTGCACTTATCAGCAGCTTAAAAGGGTATTGTATCTTAATAGAAAATGCACCAAGTTATATTATTAAACAGTTAAGAAATGATGTTTTTAGAGATGTCCTTGAATAAAATTATTTCAAATTTCATTATGAACAAATCGCAATTAGCGAAGCAGCCATAACGGCTCATAAAAAACACAGAATCGAATTATGGAATCCGAACCACTTCCAATCAAAATCAAACAAACATTTTGTTAATCATCGACTTGTAGTTCTAATTATGAAAAAACACATAATATTATTCGTTATTATATTCATCTCAACATCATCTATATTTTCACAGTCGCTTAAAAGCATTTCTAAAAATATAACTTCCGATTTCCAGATTAAAGAGATTAATGGCCTTTTACTAAATAGAATTGGTGATACTCTTCAGGTGGACACTTTAAAACAAAAGGACACTGTTATCAATGCAACGAAAACTTTAGTTAAGAGTATTACTCAAGATAGTTATTTTACTCTCTCATCAGGACTTATGCGTTACGATGATAACAAAAATATATTTTATACATCACTCGATTTTAACATAAACACTGTATACATTTTCTATATAGACCTGGGCGTGTATGGACTCTTTAATAAAAGTGATGGTGGTATTGCCTTTCAAGCTGCACTTGGCGTAGGTTTCGATATCGTTCGGGATATACTTTTCACTTCTACCAGTGTCGGTTATTTCTATCTGACTCAATTATATTTAGAGAATATTGTTTCACTCCGAGTAAATTATAAATTTTCAAAATCTTTTTCCGCAGGTCTGGATAACAAATTTATTTTTAATTGGAATCATGACTATCCTCGCAATATATACTCTATCGGTCTGAATATTTCATACAATATGGATAATTAATGACAGTTATGGATAATTAAAAATAATATTTTCGATAATTTAAATTTAAGATTTAAACAGTATCGAGGGAGCCGGTAATTTATTACCGACATTCTCTACAATTTTCAGACTTCTATCAAAAAACTTTCCAAGCATATTTATGATTATATGAGTTTTGTGTTCAACAATGATAAGGAGGATAAAGTTACAGTAAATAGGCATTCGTAATTATTAAAAGTATATTTTCTTTTACACATAAATGATGTAATTTTTAATGATTATGAAATCTATCACATTAATATTATCGGTTTATAAAAAGGTACGAGAACTTGGAATTTTGCTTTCAGCTTTGTCAAGACAATCTCATAAAGACTTTGATGTTATTATTGCTGACGACGGCTCGGGAGAGGAAATGGAAAGTTTTGTCCGTAATTATAAGAGCCAAGCTAATTACAGTATTAAATATATTACACAGGAAGACCTTGGGTTCCGGAAGAATAAAATACTTAATAAAGCTGTTGCTTCCTCAAACAGCCGCTATTTAATATTTCTCGATAGCGACTGCATCCCTCATAAAGATTTCATCAAAGCACATTACGAAAATTCTGGAGAGAACCTTGTTCTTGTGGGCAGAAGAGTGCATTTAAATAAGAAACTTTCTGATGAATTAAACGAAGAACTGGTTGTATCAGATTCTTTTGATAGATTTTATATTAAAGCACTCGGAAAATCTATAGGATTTAACAACCCCGTTTCAACAGCCGAAGAGGGTATTATTCTAAAGAACAAAACCATCCGAAAAGTTATTGGCAGAAACATGCGCATAGTGGGGTGTAACTTTTCTGTTTCAAAAGAGCTGCTTTATAAAATAAATGGATTTGATGAAAATTATGTTGGACCGGGCATAGGTGAGGATTCCGACGTTGAACATCGCCTTAGACTTATTGATGCAGAATTTAAGTCCGTGAGAAATCTCGCTGTGGCTTTTCATATGTATCATCCTAAAACAGCCGAAAGCAATACTAATTACGATTACTTCCATAATAACGTAAAGCTTAAGAAGGAATTTTATTGTACAAACGGTATTATAAAAGCTTAGGTGTTATTTTTCAAAATTAAATCCAGTAATTTTTTCAAACACTTCTTCCATTGTTACTCCATTGATGCTGTCAGTCCTTGATTCCACACAAACAGAATTATTATAAAGCGGTTGCCATTCTTTTGCTTCTCCTTTATGGAATACAGAAACTGTGTTAGTCCCCGCGAATGCAGCGAGGTGCATAACACCTGTATTACTCGTAACATACGCGTTAACATGTTTTAATATGGAGGCAAGTCCGTAAACATCCATGTCTTTATTGTATATGTAGGGGATATTTGACTCCCTTAGCTTTAATACAAGATTTTCCGTAATATCTTTATCCAGAATACCCGAAGTAACTAATATATAAGGATTATACTTTTCGTAAGATTTCTTTATAAGCTCAAAAAAGTTGTTAACATCCCATATATAAGAAACTTTTCCTGCGCCAGGATGAAATCCAAAAACAAGTCTGCTCTTATCGGGGAAATTTGCCGCAGCGAATGCGCTGCCGAATGCTACATCCTCCTCACTGAGATCTATTCTCATCAGCTTTATCTCGTCAATTGAAATATCACATCCAAGCGGCTTCACGCTGTCAAGAAACCGAAACACCTGATTCGTTCCGTCACGCTTCCATTTGGTTTCAATTTTTACGTCAAGAACAAATCTAAGCCTGTTTTTCTTTTCATCAACTCTTGCAAATCCTATTTTCTTTTTTCCTCTTGCGAGTGCGGCAATAATGTACGATGTCGAAGAAATTCTTATAGTTGTTGGTACAATTATCAAATCATATTTCTTCTTCCTCAGGTATTTAAAGAAATAGTATACAACTTTGAGGTTATCCTTTCTGAATACCGTAAATTCGTCTATATATGGATTAAGTTTCCTGAGGTCTACTTTGTAATTCGTTGGACAGCCGATAAACGTAATGTATGAGTCGGGATATTCAGTCTTCAAAGCTTTGAACATTGGTAAGGAGCATATTGTGTCTCCAAGTTGAATGCTTTGCGGTCTTATTATTAATATTTCAGTCAATAATTCTAAGTTTATTAAATTAATTTAAAACTATTACAATATAAAATAAATGATATTATTGATGTGATGTTTACATGAAAAGTAATTACTATTATTAAGAATTATTGTTAAATTAATAAGTTATGTCTGAAATAACGGATTAATTATAAACCACAAAAAACAAACAATGAGAGCAAAACAACTTCTATTCTTTGTCATCTTAACAATGATTTCCGTTTTGGTACTTAATCAAGATTCATATTCGCAATGGAACTACGGACAGCCTTTCTCGACGTCACAGCCTTATCTTGCTACGCTCGGAAGTGCCGTTCAGAACAAAATTCCGCTGACATACATGTATGACTCGTTAAAATTTCCATATCCGACGAATGCATGGTTTGCAAATGCAATAATGAAGCAGGGTACATTTCCGTCTTTCAACTACGTACCGGGCAGGCAGGATGTAGGTGCGGAAAAGATATTCCCTTTTCCTTATATGATAGCCGCCTATAAATCATCAGGAGAAATTACAAACACCAAACTCTTCGGATTCGGATATGTAACCCCTGACCATCAGTTCTTTAACTGGAGTTGGAATCCGGCTGATACGACAAATCAGGTCAACTGGTTGTCCTCAGTTTATTATTATTTCGGCACACTGGACAGTGCATTGATTACAAAAGGAGCACTTTATAATTATGATGACTTATCCGCAACATTCAGATGGTCTGCAGGGTCAGGTTACATGGAGTGTCCGGTTGTTAGAGGTATGCCTTATTATACTATGAAATATCAAAACTTGAGGCCATTGTTTTACACCCCATATAATTCAATGCTTTCTGTTAATGGAAATCCAATACAGGCTTCTCCGGCTACTGTTATAACGGGTAACAGATTTAAGATCTATTTGGCGGGAGCTGGTTCAAATAAGCAGCTTTTTGTTCTTTACTCAACGAGTGATGTTACGCTTTCTTTTCTACCTGGAGAAATTACATGCTCCAATCCTTTTACCGGATACTTAAGAATAGCATATGTTACAACTCAGAATGCAGATCCGAATGCCGCAGATTCATCCGCAAGGCTCGATCTGCTCGACAGATATTCTAAATATATACCTTTAAGCGGAAAAATTTCTTCTTCTGTTACATCAGATACTACAAAATTCAATTTTAATTTTAACTTTATTACAAATAGCAATAGTGACTCACTTCTTATGATGTCACTGCCTCATCATCAGGATATGCTCACAAATGCTACTTCAAACACACTAAAGTTCAAAACCATGAGAGGCGACATGAAGGAGGTCTACGGTAAAACTTGGAACATGATAGAAAATATGATACCTGATTACTCATGGTATGGAGCCGCAGGTAATCTGACGAATGTTCCTAACAATACAACAAAATGGTATGATTCACTTTACTTTCATTTAAAAGCAGATTTTGATACAACCGTGGGCGCTAAATATCAGATTCCAAACGGTACAAATCAACCTACTACCTCTCCTTATGGATTTGGAAAGAATATTACCAGAATGGCAAGGGTGATTGTTATTGCCGACGAACTTATAGAGAGGTATCAAGTTTCGGATCCTGGTAACTGGAGAAAAGATACTCTGACAATCCTTTCATCGGCGGCGAGAGATACTGTTTTTAATTTTATTAAAAAATGGGTTGACGGTACAAATCTGACATGGAATCCTCCTCCCCCTTCTTGGTCTGGAGGACAGAATAACAAGCTGATTTGGGATAACCGATACGGAGGAATTATCTCGTATCTTTCTTATGTTGCTATGGATAATAGCGACCCCCTTGTGTATAATTTTGATTTTGGAAATGCCAGATACAATGACCATGCATTTCATTATGGTTATGTGATCTATGCAGCGGCTGTTGTTGCTAAAAAGAAACCGAATTTATTTTCCGATAATGGAAATGACTATTTCAACAAAGTACTTGCTCTTTGCAGGGATATAGGGAATCCTGCCTCTCCGTCTGCCTCTACTAAGGACCCTTACTTTCCAATGCATAGACATAAAGACTGGTATGACGGCAACTCATGGATGAACGGAGTGCAGACACAGGGAGCTGGCAGAGACCAGGAAAGCGTGAGTGAAGCAGCCACGGCATATTATGGAATGTATCTTTTCGGGCTTGCGATGGGAAATGATAACCTAAAAAATACTGGCAAGCTTATGCTTGCATCAGAAATACGAGCATTTAGAAAATATTATAGAACATTTCAAAGCACGAACCCTGCGTATTCTGATTATAACTCGAAACATCTTGTTGTCGGTAATTTATGGCATAGCCTTGTTATAAGCAATACATACGGTAATATTCCAAGATATATTTATGGCGTGCATATGCTTCCGTTTGTCCCGTTCATAGAAAAGATGTGGGACTTTAATTATGCATCTGAAGTATGGAATAAAGTTTATACAAACAATCAACCATCAACACTCTTTCAGGATTTAACATTATTTACGACTCAAAATATTGCAATATGGCCTGTTATGACCTACAATATTCCTGTGCAGGCAATTGCAGTACCGCAGCTCGCATACGCAAACTTCCAGAATTACAGAGGATTTGCAGGAAATTTTGATGACGGGACTTCAAAATCAAATGTATTCTACGGAATTCTAACAAGGATGTATGCAAGTGTCGGCATAAATAATATCGGTACTGTGACACCAAATCAGTTTAAACTTTACGATGCATATCCAAATCCTTTTAATCCTGCAACTACTATAAAATTTGAACTTCCGAAAAGCGGATTAGTAAGGCTTGAAGTTTTTGACATTCTCGGACGGAAAATGAGAACTCTTGTAAATCAGGAACTGAAAACAGGAACATATACTGTTGATTTTAACGCAGCAGGTTTGTCAAGCGGTATGTATGTTTACAGGATACAAGCTGGCAGTTTCGCTGCATCTAAAAAGATTATTCTTTTAAAATAAATAATAACAAGTAATTATTGCCCCTTATTCTTTAACGAGAAAAGGGGGTTTTATTTTACATTATCCTTTTACCATTTAAGAAAACTGTCTCGATGTTATCTTTCCGAATATTATAAATTAATCTATATACCGTTTCAGTTTCTTTAGATTAATGTTATAATTAGTCGGACATCCTATAAATGTTTTATAAGAATCAGGATATTTATTCTTCAGTGCTTTGAACATAGGGAGTGAACAAATAGTATCACCCAGTTGTATGCTTTGCGGTCTTATAATTAGTATCTCAGTCAAAAGTATCTAATTTTATTAGTTAAATCAAAATTATTCAGGTTCATAATCTCTTTCGGAAAAACAGGTTTATTTATTTTACGTTCTCATTTACCCACTTAAGAAAGTTTTCATTGTTAACACTTCCATAAACATCAAACATGTACTCTATCAGCTCTTCCTGAATATCCTCTTCTGTTTTTCCTGATGTTCTTAGCAGCATTATATAATTGGAAAGTTCATCTTTAAGTATCCTTTCATCAGGGAACGATAAGTCAAAGGCGTTAATTAATAGGGGCTTATCCGGGTTTTTATTGCTGCAATAATACAACGAAACATTTTCTAATTTAGTCAGTTCTGCATCTTTTGATAATGGTTTAAATATGATTTCCTTGTTCAAGTAAACAACGTTATTGTTATTTTCAAGTTTTGTTTCAATTGGGGAATCATTGTAGATAAAACAAATCATAAAGTAATAGTCTTTCCCTGAGGGATACTTATCTTCATCTAAATAGAGTTCATAATTATCTATAACGCAAAATGAAGTTCCGAAGTCATCAATCAGGGGATTATCTGAACTTCTTGTATCGAGAGTTGAGAGATTTGCCGTGTTTTTTGATAATACTGTTGACACAGTACTTATGATTACCTCCTCAATTTCACTGGTTCTGTTTTTATTAGCTCTAAGTGTGTACTTCCCTTTTGAAGTACTGTGTACAATAGCTACAGCATCCGCTGTTTTGAAAATGACATTATCATTTCCGCATATCTGGTCGTCTTTCTGAAGAACCTGACCTGTACTCTCAAGTACAATAGTTCCTTTTATCTTCATTATTATGTAGCAATCCTGTCCCTTCAAAAGAATAGAAGAAACAAGAAAAACAAATATCAGTAATATTATTATTTTATTTTTCATAATTTAAAATATAATGATTCTATATGCCGGCTTCAAATTTTGCCTTTTGTTTGTTTCGTATTTTAATTAAAAGAGAATCAATAAAATTAAAGTATAATGCAATTATTAAAATATTTAAATGAATATTATACAATATGTAAATAATAACCGATGCAATAATCAGATAAGAAATATACTTAAAAAGTTTGACAAAAAATTTACCAATACGATTCTGTGAAAGCATTCTGATGTATTTTCGCTCAAGTATATTTTTGTCGGAAAAAACATCAAGTGAAATAAGAAAATAAGTTAAAAACAATATAGCCAGAAACAACGGTTTAATGAGATTTTCAGACTCTTTTAAAGTAAGAAAAACGTTTAACAGTATTATAGATCCCGGCATCGTACCAATTAAAGTCTGATGCATGTCTCTTTCCTGCAAATCACCTATTATTACTATCCTGTCTTTAATTGTTTTAGCAATTACAGAATCTGGAAGAGACATAAACTCTCCAAGGTTTACATAAGGATACGGCTCTGGGGACATGTCTTCTCGTATATCATAATATCTTACCTTGAAATCAATAATCACTGTATTGAATGCCGGTTTTCCGTTCATTAGACATATAATTCCCTTACCTGAAAAACTTGCATTATATAAATCCATATACATTTTAAGAGGAAGGCTCGGAAGTGAATCCAACTGAATCAGTGAGTATTTCAGGAAAGAACCTTCGATAATGTTGTAGTCTGAAAAGCCCTTATTGATTTTAAAAAGCGGCTCCTGAATTTCGCTATCTGAACTGATATGATAAGGTATTATAATATTCTTTAATTTCATAATATTTTCGTTCAGAGAAGAGTCATAAGGAGATGGGTCTTTAAAGAAAATATCACAGATTACGTATTTATGGTTTGAGTTATTATTTTTCATTATTTCAAACAGTCTCGAAAGCTTTTCCCTGTCAGTTATAACCTGATTTCCCACAGAGAATCCGTCATCATCAAGTCTGTCAATAAGCATGTTGTCATAGGATGTGTTTATAAAGAGAAGATCGTTCCTTGGTGGTTTATCATCTATTTTAAAGACCATTTTCTTTATTATTGAGCTCCAGCGTATAACAAACTTTTCATCTCCATATGTATAATTTTTCTGAAGTAACCAGAGTGTTACAGCAACAAGAAACAGAGCATGAAGAATACTTGCAACAATTAACCTGAATCGTCTCTTATTCTTAAAAATTTTCAGTACATTAAATCTTGACATTTTTAATAATTCGTTAAATGAAAAATTATTATATTAGTACAAAAGCTGCCCAGTAATAAGGTTCAATATACTTTAAACGCATACTTTTCTGAGCTTCTGCAAATGCTTCTTCCAATTGCATCTTCTTGTCAATCCAGTTGGAATAGAACAATTCCATTAATTCTGCTGTCTCTTTATCGGGTACTTTCCATAAGCTTACAATTATGTTCTTTGCACCGGCAATTTTAAATGACCGCTGGAGTCCAAATACCCCCTCATCTCCGCGCACATCTCCCAGTCCTGATTCACAGGCAGATAGTATCACCAGGTCTGTATTAAGAAGGTTCATACCGCTGACTTCATATGCAGTTAATATTCCGTCTTCTACACCTTCAATATTCTTTCCGTTTTTCCAAATATTGTTGGCTCCTGCAAGTACAATTCCTGACCTGAACATAGGATTTATATCATTTTTGAAAGCACTTCTTGAGTTATTTATGTTTTTTACAAGTTTCTCATCTTGCTGGAGTTTTTGCGGACCGGGAAAAAAGAAACCATGTGTTGCGAGATGAATAATTGAAGGTGAATTACTACCGCTCAAAGACCTGAATGCTTCTTCGTTACCGTCTCCTCCCGCAAACATCGAGACATCATAATTATTTTTTCGAAGTAAATCATATATTTTTTCGGCTTCTGCCACCGTGCCCTTTAGATATTTCCAACCCCTGCCTCTGTCTTCAGAGTTTCCGATGATTTCATTTATGCTCACTTTATTCTCAGCTTCATCTTGCTGAATATTTCTAAACCTATTTGCATTGTCTGACATTTCTGAAGGGTCTAAATCGTATTTTATCCCTCCAAAAATACTTGCTTTGTTATTACCCTGTCCGGTTTTTCTGTTTTTTGCGAGTGTTATTATATCTTTGAGATTACCCGTGTATCTGATATCATACTTATCGATTAAATAGGTGTTATCATCGGTTGCAAGGGCGTGAAACGATACTCTGTTAAGTATACCGGACGTTGATATATAGACAATTTTACTGTTTTCGAGATATCCCTCAAGTGGTTTCCAGATCAATTCATAAAGACCTTTACAGGCAACAGCATTTTTGATATAAATATCGTTTTCGTCTTCAGTAATTATATATTTATCAATATCTTGTTTGTTGCAAAGTTTTATTATTATCGGGGTTTGAAAATCTTTTTTAATGATAATTGCACAGTATACAGTATCGTTTGTATTACTGTCGAAGTATTCGAAATTAAGAAAATCTATTGCAGCTTCATCTGAATTGAGTGAGTTTCTGACATCTTCCCAGTTTACGTTGTAGGTTTCTTTCTCTGATTTAAAGTACTCAGATAAATTGCTGAGATTTCTTTCAAGTTGTTCTGCTTTTTCTTCAAGTATTTTAATATTTAAATCTGCTTTTTGCTGTTCTTCTATTGTTTTTGTATATGCTTTTGACAGCTCCGTTCTGACTTCAATAAGTTCACTGTATATTGATGCAATAGAAGGATCGTCTGTTGAAAACACTCTTTTCCTTACACCGTTAGTTGAATAAAGTACCAGGCCTTTTGTCATCAGTCTGAAATTTGTAATATCTTTCAGCATATCATCATTATCTTTTATTCTCTCTAATGCGCACGAATAATAAAGGCTGGCGTTTTGGAGATAATAATCCATCATTCTGAGTTTATCATTTTCAGATAGATAGTAAAATGAGTTGTTTATATCTTTAATGTCAATCGATAAGCATTCGAGGATATAAGGTTCTGCTTTATCCATTAGTTTCATCTTGAAGAATATTTGTGCGGACCACAAAAGATAAAACCTATAATCTGGATGCTCTTTTCCTTTCGTTCTCTCTGTTGACTGTAAGAGGTCATTAAGAAGCGGAGGCATTTTATAAAATTGGTTTTGCTCTTCATAAAGGTTACTCAGCTCGCTCAAAATTTGAGCAAATAAAGAGTAATCATAATCCGAGATTTTCTTTATTACATCCAGAGCCTGAATATATGTTTTTTCTGCTTTATCAAACTGGTTAAAATCAAAGTACATTGATGCCATGCGATAAAGTGCCTCAGCGTAATTGTTATGCCTGTCTCCAAAGACCTGTTTTCTTATCTCAACGGCCTGAATAAATGTCCTTTCAGATTTATTGTAATTATCCATGTAGGAATAAAGCTGTGCAAGGTTTAACATAATAGTTGCATACACAGAATTCGTTATTCCTGTATTATTTTTTATTATTTCAAGTGATTGAAGATAGTATTTTTCTGCAGTCTCATACTCTCCGTATATCCAGTATAACCGGCCTCTTTTATCGAGTGCAATTGCATACTGGCTGCTTTTACTGCCGTAATCTTTCTCTGCTTTGGACAAAGCTTTTTCAGAATATTCAACTGCCTGTTCGTATGATGCTGCATCGAAGTAATTATCTATTTTGTCAAATAATGAGTCAAGTGTCTGTGAATGTACAGGGAGAGTTGAAAATGAAATTATTGAAAGAAATATTATAGTAAAAAATACATGTTTCATACTTAATATTATTATGAACTAAAATATATAATTATTGTATATCAAAATATACAATAAAATATCACGGAAGTAATTAATTCTAACAATAATGAATAAAGCCCCGCTTAAACGAGGTGTTTATTTAACATTATCGCTTACCCATTTAAGAAAACTATCCTTGTTTACATTACCGTAAGCATTATACATATACACAATAAGATCATCCTGAATTTGTCCATCTGACCTGCCGGAAGTCTTAAGTAGTACTTTAAAATTTGAAAGCTCATTCGCAAGTGCTTTTTCATCAGGAAGCGATAAATCAAATGCGTCCACTATTTTCAGATTATCTGAGTCCTGACCACTGTAATAATACAATGCAACATCCTCTATCAGGTTAATTTCTCCATTATTTGCTATTTTTTCTGATATATCTTGTTTGTTCAGATAGACAATATTATTGTTATTATTTAACCTTATTTCCTGAAGAATATTATTGTATTTAAAACGAATCAAGAAATAATTATCATCATTGACGGGAAACACATTATCATCAATAGTATACTCAAATTTGTCAATTACACAATAAACAACATCAAACACATCTCTAACAGGTAAATCGAGGCTCTTTGTCTCGAGGTTGGCTGTTTTTTTTGATAATGCGGAAGAGACAGCACTGGTAATAACACCTTCAAGCTCACCCACTTTGCTTTTATTAGCTTTTAACGTGTACCTGCCTTTTGCAGAACTGTGTACTAATGCAGCAGCATCCGGTGTCTTGAATATGACCTTATCGTCTCCGCATATCTGGTCATCTTTCTGCAGTACTTGTCCTGTGCTTTCAAGCACTATTGTACCTTTAATTTTCATAATAATATAACAGTCCTGTGCTTTTAACAGATAGGGCGTCATAAGTAAAATGAAAAATAATAATAATATTAATTTTAATTTCATTATTATACTATAAAATTTAAAATATCTTATTCGGATTATTCAACTCCGTACCTTATTACACTTTATTATGATATTTAACTAAACTCTTACCTTTACAACAATCTTTGTCACATCTTCGGAATTAGTGTCATTAATTATACCAGGCTTATGTAAATCTTCGGGGAAGAGTATTGCAAACATACCCTTGCTGAAAGTTATGTAAGAGCATTCGCCCCCATAAAGTTCGTAATCGTTTTTTTCATCATAGTCCTTATGTATTTTCTGTGAATTCAAAGGCGCATATCCTATCTTTTCGGTACCGCTTACTATATACTGAATATCAATGTACTTTTTGTGAGCTTCAAGATAAGACTCTTCCTTGTTTTTCGTTTTGTAAACACTTTTTATTACATAAATATTTTCACCATCAATTTCAGACATGCAGTCAGGAAGTGAATCAATGTCCGTTGATTTGATAAAAGTAATAGCCTTTTTTATTCTTTCATTTTTAAATTCATATATGCCTGAATTGCTTAGTTTATCGATTATCATTAGATAATAAGTTTAAAATTATATTGCTGTGTTGATAAAGATTAACCTGACATCCAATATGCTGTCAACTATTTATTAATAATTATTAAGGTGTTTTCTTGGCAACTCTGGTAATAATATCTATCAGTGGCTGAAATGCATCCGGTTTTATGGCATCATAACCCTTGAATGGATTATCAAGTACATATATAAGGTATAAAACAAGTACATTGACAAACACTAAAAAAGCAGTCATTACATTATTTTGCCACGCCACTTTTACGCTAAAGAGAAAAGTAAATGCAATAATAATAACTGCTGAAATTATCAAAACTAGCCATAATATGTCGGGCATATTCTGTTTGCTGCTTAAAATACGGTGCCTTCTGTATTCTCTGATTTCTTTCATATTGTCAAGTGACTGAGAAAGAACCTCAGTATTTGCCACTTCACTGGATTTTATGCTAAGAAATATTCTGTTCAGTTTTATGAACAATCTTTGTGCTTCTGGGTCGCTTTTTCCCTCAGCCAGGCTGACCCATTCATCCTGAGTGACCTCTTTTGTGTAATCCCGGATTGTTGATTGAATCTCCTTTTTGATAGAGTCTGGATAAGCATTTGAATCATAATACAGATTCAGAAGGTTATTCGCTTCACCCTCGATTTTTGCATTTGTGTTTTCAAGATCTGTCCATATAACAAAAACAACAAAAGCAATTAATACAGCATATACAACGCAAACTGCGTTATATATGAATCCGCTTACAGTATGATTTTCCAGAAGTATGTCTTGCTGGAGTTTCCGGATAACGAGTTTTTCGGTTACGATAAATATTACAATGAAAATAACCGAAAGAATGGCAATAGAAGCTATAAACGGTAAATCAAGAAATATTTTCATAATAATGTATTGTTTGATAAAAACTAATCAAAAATATTTAATAATAAAACGTTAAAAATTTGTTCCCTGTTTTAAAGAAATATAAATTATATCTTCTTCATTCTATCGTTAAATTACAATTTAATGAAGTTAATGATAATAAATTAATTTATTAACATTTAAAATAATTAGTAAAGGAAATTATGTATGCAATTACTCGAAGCACTAAACTGGCGTTATGCAGTTAAGAGAATGAACGGCTTTAAACTACCCGAAGAAAAGATAAACAGAATTTTGGAAGCTGTAAGACTATCACCTTCTGCATACGGATTACAGCCATATAATATCTATATGATTGAAAGCGAAGATCTTAAAAAGAGAATAAGGTTAGCCGCATTTGACCAGCCGCAGGTTACAGAATGCTCCCATTTATTAGTTTTTGCAGCTTGGGATAATGTGACAGAAATACATGTTCAGGATTATCTGAGTTTCGTCGCCGCAGAAAGGAACTTGACTATTGATAAACTTGAAAAACTTAAGCACCATATAATGAAGTTTGTAAACAGTCGGACCGCAAAAGAAAAACATGAGTGGGCAGTAAGACAAACATATTTAACGCTTGGAACGGCAATTACTGCCGCAGCACTTGAAGGCGTTGATTCGATACCGATAGAAGGTTTCTCTCCTGATGAAGTTGATAAAATTCTAAACCTTAAAGATAGAGGGCTTAAAAGTGCTGCCCTTTTTGCACTCGGCTATCGTGATGAAGAAAACGATTTTCTTGCAAAGGCTAAGAAAGTACGCAGACCTATACAGAAACTTATTATTATGACTTAAAAAGTTGGAGAACATCTAAAAAATAACCAAACAGCCCCAATAAAAATAAAAGAGTTGATAATAATACATCTTTATTACTTTATTTTAAACCGTTAAATTAATATATTTGTAACTCTTTAATTTAGGACAGGTAGTCCCGATATATCGGGAGTAGAGCAATCCCGAGTTCTCGGGAAAAAGCCGCAAAGTTGTTGTTAAAAAATATATAGGACAGGTAGCTCAGTAGGTAGAGCAACGGCCTGAAAAGCCGTGTGTCGCCGGTTCGATTCCGGCCCTGTCCACTCATCTTTGGTACACTAAGTATCACTTTTCTGAGGCAGTTAAGTTCATATCTGAAAAATCTCATAATCCTTAACATTTTACAACTGTGTATAAAAGTGTGTATATGCAGAGGGAATTCGTGTTGATTTTATCGGATAACAAGAAATTAAAGAAATGTCCCAAACAAATTTTGAATAAGGATTTTCAAGGATTAACGACACACGCCATTGGTAACGAGTAATTCTGAAAAGTCCCGATACATCGGGATTCGATTCCGGCCCTGTCCACAATAATTATAAGTATGTACTTTACATACATTCCATTATAACATTTATTTTGAAAAACCGAACATCATTTATTTGAAATGGAAGTCTTTTGGTTTTATTTCCGGAACAATATATCTTTTCCAATATCGCGTGAAAGATGTATATTCGAAAATACGGTTAACTATTTTTATGCGCAGCATCTGTGAAAAGATAAAATATCCCGCAACCATAAATATAAACACTGCTATCCAGTTTATCACGCGTACAATAATATCCTGCAATATGCCGGAAGATTTCAGATCGAGTATATTAACCGCCGCTGCAGTAACCGGAATAAGTGAAAATAAATAAATCATAGTAATAACGAATGAATGAGCAGTCTGTATAGACTTTTTGGGGCAGATTCCTATGCACCTCATGCAGCTTTCGCATGTGTATTTCCAGTACGGTCTGTTATTTATTAGCCTGATTGATTGTGTTGGACAGTTATCAACGCAAATTCTACAGTCATTACAATCAGCAGATGCAAAAAAAGATTTTGCTAATATATACCTTCCGCAGAAATAATAACCGACTGTTATAGGTACAACAAATATATCAAGAGGCATATAAACAAAAAATTTATAACTAAACGCTCTGCCTTTTTCTAAAAGTCTTTCCGCAAACCTGAAGATTTGTTCTCTTCTTCTTTTAATGATATCCTTTACGGCAGAATCTGTAAGGCCGGGATGAATAGAAATCCAGTTAGACGGCATATCAAACGGTAGCGAACCCCTGATTTTATAACCCTTCAAGAAAAGAATCAGCATCGGAAGAAGCTGTGCCAGTCCGCTTATACCCGGAAAATATACATTTCTGAATTTCAGTCCACCCCTTGTGTTGATAAGAACAATGGATGATTTACCCCGCGGAAATTTAACAATAAAATTAAGCATTAGCGGAGCTGGATTAAAACCGTGTGTTGGATAGCAAAAAGCAATCAGTGTTTTGTCTTTCAATTCCGGGGGAATGATTTTATCAAACCTGTCAATGGAATGAAGATGAATTACCATATTGTACTTTTCGGCTGCTTCGGAAATCCATTCCGAAGCTCTCAGTGCATTCCCGGTTCCCGAAAAATAATACACAACCAGCGAGTCGAAAACTGACGTCTTAGCAATATTTTTCATGTATAATAATTATACTCCTTACAATGGATATATATAAAATATCGCTTTCCCCAAATTTATACAACGTATTTATCGTTTCGTTAGAATACTGTGATTCAATGAATTAATCATTGAAAATTAACCGGTACTTTAACTTCAAAAATCCTGTTTTCTGATTTTGTACATTAACTAACTCGTTCTAATCAGTAAACTTTCTCCCGGTACGTTTGAGTTTGACTTGAATGCTTCTGCCTTCTCAAGCGGGATTTACTTCTGCCGGTTATCGGTGATAACGTTTTGTATGACATTAAGAAAATGACTTTAACAAAATAAGGACATATCCCATTATTTAATCACGGCCATCTTGTAAACCCTTCCGAGTTTCAAAGAATTGCTTACTGTATTATCCGTAACTTCCATCCTGTAAAAATATATCCCAGATGAAAGGTTCTTTGCCGATATGCTCGTTTCATAATAACCCGCCGATATCTGTCCGTTCACAGGCACTGCAATCTCTTTCCCGAGCATATCATAAATGGTAATTTTTACGTATGAACTTCTCGGAATACTATACCGTATAATCGTGCTGCCGTTAAATGGATTTGGAAAATTCTGCGATATCCCGAAATCATCAGGTATTGGTTTTACGCTTCCGCAGTTCTTCTCAACGTCTTGTGCCATGCCCGACTTGAAAAACACTATATTAGAATATGCAAGAGACTTAAGCTTTGTTACTGAGTTCTTATTCGTTATTCCTTTAGCAAGTAATTGTGAAAAGTACACATTCTGCGTATCACCCGGCATAATTCTCAAATTATCCGCTCCCGTTCCTAAAAGAAATTTATCGTCATATCCGGGTAGCAGAATAATAGCCCCCGTGTCAACCCCGCCGCAATTAAAGATAAATCCTTTTGCAGGCGTCCATCCCGCATTCGTTTCAGGGTCTCCCGAAAACGCAAACTTTGTCTTTTTGTATGGTGTGTATGTTGGGTCAAGAAACGACGTACCGTCTGTCTTGTATCCTTTCATGTAGTTGTACGCACTTCGCGGCTCTCCGTTTGCTTCTCCTTGACAAAGATATTGCATTCTGCTGAAAGTAAACGCTGTCATTCCAATCGTATCCCCGGTAACTTTATTATAAGGTCCCTGTAAAAGCTGAACGCCGTAAGCCCCGCAAACAAAAGTAGAATCATTATTCCAGCTGTAACCAAGATTTAAAAGTGTGTCGCATCCGGGAATATCTCTATAACTTGCAAAATCTGGCAGAGGAGAATCAGGATCGGCAAATATTCCGAAGTACGTACTGTCCCATGTATTTTTGCTTTTGTTTACAATCTGATATCTCATGTATTGTACATCAGGTAAATAAATCTCATAAGCCCATACTGTCAAGCGTACTTCTGTACCGAATATCGGATTTTTAATTCCGCCGCCAAAACCTTCACCTGGACTTCTTTGTGACAAATCCCCGTCTGCATATACTATAAATAAAGTCTGGCTCGCTTCTGGTACACCGGGCTTGTCAATACCGTCGTCATAAATGCAGTTATTGTTTATGTCTTCAAAGGGAGCGCCGAACGGAATCATTTTATACCAGTTTGCATAGTCAGGATTATTCCATGAATTATCAGTCCTGTTAACTTTATAAAGTTTCATATCCGTATTTGTATTGTACAATGAATCAATAAAATAACCCGGAGCATATTCTCCCTTGTAAGATCCTGCTAACTGTGCGAGTTTGCCGTTTATTATTGCCGACATATTGAACCCCGCCGTAAAGCAGTAACTCTTCATAGAATCCGCCGCCCAGAATAAACCGGCAGTGTTTCCGTTTGTTGTGTTTTGATTGAATATCCCCGTGTTCTGAAAGTAATTAAATATATTATTTCCTGTAAAGTAAACTCTTTGAAGTGCAACAACGTCCGTGAAAGACTGTGAATAAGAAACTGCAGAAATGAAATTCAGAATTATTGCTATAGCTGTAGTTAGAATTAACTTCTTCATAATTCTTATAAATTAAAGTGAGCTAAAATATTCTTCTGCATTCTAATAACTAATCCCGAAACATACAACATAAATATTTTTGTATATAGATCTCCTCTTATCCGCTCTTCCATTCTGTCGCTGCCCCCTATTCTGTCACCCCCGAGTGCTCTTATCGGGGATCTCATCATGATAACATCAGTCCCTCCTCTCTCAATTTAAATCCAATCCCATTCTGTCGTCCCATGGTGTTCTTACAGGGGATCTCATCAAGGGGTTTTTACTTTTTTCGCACTTTCACTTCTTATCTCTTACTTCTTACTGCTCACAGTTCTTCCGTCCGCTGTCGGCTGCCCGCTGCCCGCTGCCCGCTATACGCTGTACTTTGTACACTGTCTCCCCCCATCCTGTCATCCCCGAGTGCTCTTATCGGGGATCTTATCATGATAATTTATCATCGTCAAGTGCATGTTTTTTGCTTGCCTCATCAATCACGGCAGAAAACTATCAACTATCACCCGACAACCATCAACTACATGCTCCCTTCATTATTAATCACAAAATTTTTCGAAATTGTGCCACGAAAATTCTCATTTTAAAAATATTTTTCGCCTTAAAAAAATCTTTTTCTTAAAATAAATCCATGTATTTCCTGTCTCTTATAATCCGTACAAAAAAATCGACCAAAAGTTGCCGTGTCCAGATTTTAGTTTTTGTTGTGATTAATAATGAAAGGAGTATGTAAAATATGCTTATAAAATTTCTCTGTTATTTTTTAAGTTTCAAATCCCTGAAAATGCTCAAAAATCGCACTTTCATTTTTTCTTAATCTTTCGGTTATCTTGTACTCAGATTGGTCTCAAATTGGTCTCTGAAAAACCCCTGATCACTGATTACAGATTACTGATAACAGCTCTAAATTATCCGTTTTGTCTTCGTAGCAGTCTCTTTTGAATTAAATCTTATAACTTATTTTTATATTTTCATTGTTATGAAACTTATTCTTAACGACAATAACGACCCGACCGTCAACCTTGCACTCGAAGAATACTGTGTAAGAAATCTCGACGTGGAAAATGAAATATACATGCTTTTCTACATAAATGAACCGTCCATAATCATCGGCAAGCACCAGAATACAATCGAAGAAATAAATAAAAAGTATGTTGATGATAAAGGAATAAAAATTGTAAGAAGAATTTCAGGTGGCGGTGCTGTTTACCACGATTTCGGTAACCTGAACTTTAGTTTCATTACAAAATATTCTCCCGAATTCTTTCATAACTTTGAAAAGTTTACTAAACCCGTTGTCGAGACTCTCCGTGAAATGGGTGTGGATGCAGAGCTCGGCGGCCGCAATGACATCGTTGCCGGCGGAAAAAAGATTTCCGGCAATGCCCAGTTTACAAACCTGAAGTCAATGTTCTCTCACGGTACATTGCTGTTCAATTCAAACCTTGATGATGTTGTTCAGGCTTTGAATGTTAAAGCAGATAAGATTGAAAGCAAAGGTATTAAATCCATTCGCAGCCGCGTGGCAAACATTTCTGAGTTTCTTGATGAAAGCATGACAATAAATGAGTTTAAAGAAAGGATAACAAACTCTATATTTAAAGAATATGAATCGCTGCCTTTATACATATTAACTGAAAAAGAGTGGGAACATGTTCATAAATTGTCTGAACAGAGGTACAAAACATGGGAATGGAATTTCGGACGTTCTCCCGAATTCAACATTCAAAAAGTTAATAGATTCGATTTTGGACAGATTGATGTACGCATTTTCGTTAAAGACGGCGAGATTCAGAATATAAAGTTTTACGGCGATTTCCTCGGGTACGGCGATTCAGAAGACATTGAAAATAAACTGGCTGGCATTCTCTTCAAAGATGAAGATGTTGAATCAGCACTGAAAAATATGGACCTTAAATATTATTTCGGCAATATTGAATTAAAAGATTTTGTTAAATTTATTTGTGATTAAAAATGAGACCTGAAAGCAGAAACTTCCTCGAAAAATACTTAAACATTGCATCTCCTACCGGTTTTGAATTTCCCGGTCAGAAGGTTTGGCTCGACTATATAAAGCCATATATAGATGCTTACATCAGCGATACTTACGGCACGATAGTCGGAGTTATTAATCCCAAAGCTGAATATAAGGTCGTTATAGAAGCCCATGCCGACGAGATATCCTGGTTCGTAAGTTATATAACTGACGACGGTTATATATATCTCAAACGCAACGGCGGTTCTGACTACATGATTGCTCCTTCGAAACGCGTGAACATACACACAAAGAAAGGAATCGTTAAAGCGGTATTCGGCTGGCCTGCTATTCATGTTAGAAACCTGCAGAAGGAAGAGGCACCTACTTTAAAGAATATATTCCTTGACTGCGGCTGCACTACGAAGAAAGAAGTTGAGAAACTCGGCATTCACGTAGGATGCGTAGCAACGTTTGAAGATGAACTAATGATGCTGAACAATAAGTATTTTGTCGGACGTGCTCTTGACAATAAAATGGGCGGTTTCGTAATCGCCGAGGTTGCAAGAACAATCAGGCAGAACAAGAAGAAACTCCCATTCGGACTCTATATCGTAAACTCTGTTCAGGAAGAAATCGGTCTGCGCGGTGCCGAAATGATTTCAAGAAGAATAAATCCGAATGTTGCAATCGTAACCGACGTTACCCACGATACCCATGCACCTATGTACGATAAAAAGTCCCAGGGTGACACTAAGTCAGACTGCGGTCCTGTTCTTACGTATGGTCCCGCTGTTCATAACAACGTTTTGAACATGCTCATTGATGTTGCAACAAAGAAGAAAATTAAATTCCAGCGCGATACCGTCTCACGTTCAACAGGAACTGACACAGACGCATTCGCATACTCAGGCATGGGCGTTGCTTCGGCATTGATATCAATTCCTTTAAAGTACATGCACACTACAGTCGAGATGGTTCATAAAAATGATATAGAAAACACAATTAAGCTGATGTATGAATTCCTGCTTCAGCTGAAAGCAGGAACCGATTTTCGCTATATTAAGTAAAATCTTTTTCCTTATACACAGTGATAAAATGCAGTGTTATTTTCACTGCTAACAGTGATAGAAAATGAAATACTTAGACAAAGAAAACTGGAAACGAAAAAAGCATTTTGAATTCTTTAAGAATTTCGAAATACCTTATTTTAATATCTGTACAAACCTGAACATTACGAGTACTTTCAGGTTCTCTCAGAAGAATAAGTATTCACTTTTTAGAACCGTTCTTTATGCAGTTATGCGTTCCTGCAACGAGATAGAAGAATTCAGGTACAGAATACAGGGGGATAAAATAGTAATACATGATATCGTTCATCCGGGAGTTGCTATGATTTCTGATCAGGATGTTTATACAAACTTCATAATTCCGTATAAACAGAAATTCGGCGACTTTCTCAATGAATACCGGAAAACGTCAGACGAAGCAAAGGGAAAAATCATCGTCGGTGAAGACCAGGAAGGCAAAGACGACCTTATTTTTATTTCTTCTTTGCCGTGGGTTTCATTCACAAGTGTTACAAACCCTATGAGAATAGGCTATAAAGATTCAGTTCCCCGTATTATATTCGGCAAGAATTTTAAGCAGGACGGAAAAATTATGATGCCGTTCTCCGTGCAGGTAAATCACTGTCTCATGGACGGAATACATGTTTCTAAGTATTATTTTAAGCTCTCTGAAATACTCGCAAATCCCGATAAATATTATACTTAAAATGAGAAATTACTTTAGGATAACTTTATTATTATTCGTTGTTGCGTGTCTTTCTATTAGTTATTCTTATGCGCAACTATCAAAACCTGACTTAAAGCCGACCGACTATCTTGTGCCGTATCCGCAGTCGCTATCACTTGAAGGCAAAGGAGAATTTATATTAAATAATGGATACATAATAGAATACACAGGAGTAAAATCTCAAAAGCTTCTTGATTATGTTCAACGAAAAGATGACGACATTAAAAGCTTATTATTGGCATGGACTAATAAAGATAACAGTGGCGTTAAACCTGTAATAGAAATAAAATGCTCTTCAGAAGTTGGTCCTGATGTGAATACCGATGAAAGCTATACACTTGAAGTAAAAAGTGACAGGATTATAATATCAGCACTAACGGATATCGGAGCAATGCGTGGTGTGGAAACCTTGCTCCAGTTAATTCAAACAGGTGAAAATCATGTTTTCATTCCATGTCTTAAGATTGTGGATTCTCCCCGATTTCAGTGGCGCGGGCTTATGATGGATGTCTGCCGTCACTTTATCACAAAGTCGGTTATCCTTAGAAACCTTGATGCTATGGCTATGTTCAAAATGAACGTTCTGCACTGGCATCTTTCTGAAGATCAGGGTTTCCGTATTGAATGCAAAACATTCCCAAAACTGCATGAATTGGGCTCTGACGGACAGTACTTCACTCACGAAGACGTAAAAGAAATTATTAAATATGCTAACGACAGGGGAATAAGAGTTATTCCCGAGTTCGATATTCCCGGGCATTCTTCTGCTTGGTTTGTAGGTTATCCGGAATATGCAAGTCTTCCGGGTACGTACGAGATTGAGAGGCACTACGGTGTGTTTGACCCTACGTTTGACCCGACACGCGAAGAAACATACGAGTTTTTTGATAAGTTTTTCAAAGAAATGTCACAACTCTTTAACGATGAATACATTCATATAGGAGGCGATGAGAACAGCGGCAAACAGTGGGATTCGAGCAAGGCAATTCAGGAATTCAAGAAAGCAAATAATATAAAGAATAATCACGAGCTTCAGGCATACTTCAATAAACGTATCCAAAAGATTATTGAAAAGCACGGCAAGAAAATGATTGGTTGGGATGAGATACTCAGCACAGAGCTACCCAAAAGCATTATGATTCATTCATGGCAGGGTAAGCAGGGAATGATGACAGCCGCAAAGAGCGGTTATTATTCAATACTGTCTAACGGTTATTATATTGACCTTTGCCAGAGCATGGTTGACCATTACTATAACGACCCTCTTCCGCCAGACATTGGATTGACGGATGAAGAGAAGAAATATATTCTCGGCGGTGAAGCAACAATGTGGGCTGAACTTGTCGATTCAACTAACGTGTTTACGCGCATTTGGCCCCGTACAGCAGCGATCGCTGAAGTCCTCTGGTCGGGTAGAAAAACGTTCGGGCAGGATTCCATTTACAATAACGAAGTTATGTTTGAAAGATTTAATGAATCCTTGCTATGGCGTGTAAAGATAAACCTGAATGAAAAATTTTCCGGAATGATGGCTGCATCTGTACTCCCAGAGTTATCAGTAAAAGTAATAGTTTATTTGAGCATTCCCGAACCCGTTGAATACTACAACCGTCATAAGTACACTAAGTACAGTCAGTTTACTCCGTTTGACAGGTTTGTTGATGTTCTGAAGCCTGACGCTCCGTTAGGAGTTTTTATTAATAATTCTATCGGCAGAAAACTCAGAGGGGACGAAATTGTACTCCCTGATTTACAGTATTTAGGTACAGATTTCACCGCACAGGAAATTGAACTAATGAAATTATATCCAAAGCTCGCTGAAATTCTGCCATTGTTTGAAAATATAAATGTATCAGTAAGAATCCTGAAAGATTTATTCACAATACAAAAAGATTCAGGTTTGAGTGAAGAGAAGTATAATAATTACAAGAAAGAACTTTTAAGGATAAAAGCGCCGGTTGCAGAGCTTGAAATACCCTATGCAGATAATCTTTTGAAATTACTTGAGTTTGTTAAACAGAAATCAAATTGATAAGACTTTATACATATATACTTGTTATTATTATTATGAGCAGTATGAATTCATATTCGCAACTAAAAAGAATTCCCTTTACTAACTGGGCATTCAGGAACGCAAAGGATTTGCAGTATATGCCCGCCGGCGTCCCAGGTACAGTTCATACAGACCTTCTTGCAAACGGAAAAATCGAAGACCCCTTTTACCGCGACAATGAAAAGAAAGTGCAATGGATAGAAAAAGAAGATTGGGTTTATAGAACAGAATTTGAATTCGATGTTATAAACGATGAAACCCGCATAGACCTTGTCTTCAAAGGGCTTGATACTTACGCACAGGTTATCATAAACGGTAACAACATCTTGAGCACGGATAACATGTTCACTGAGTATCGGATTAGCAATTTCCATCAGTATCTTGTAAAAGGCACAAACGTTCTTGAAGTTGTTTTCCGTTCTCCGCTCGCAATTGATGAAAGTCTTGCAAAAACATTCTTTGAGAATACAGGAGTTCCAAATCTGCCTGTCAGCGAAAGAGTATTTACACGCAAAGCGGCTTACCACTACGGCTGGGACTGGTCGCCGCGTTTTATTACATGCGGTATCTGGCGCGATGTATATATGGAGATATATAATAAAGCCAGATTAAATAATGTTTTAATAAATCAATCTTTAAGCGACGACTTAAGCAATGTAATTCTTGATTTTAAAACTAATATATATTCCGAAACAGACAATATCTATCAGATTGAAATTATAAATAAGAATGACAACACTGTTAACAAATATCAATCCGGCGATGATAAAACAATAACAATAGAAAAACCAAGACTATGGTGGAGCAATGGACTCGGTGAACAATACATGTATAACTTTGAAGTAAGGCTGAAATATGCAGATGAAGTACTTGATTCAAAAAGTATTAGAGCCGGAATAAGAAAGATTGAACTAATTCAGGAAGAAGATTCTTACGGCAAATCATTTTATTTTAAACTAAACGGCCTACCTGTATTCATGAAGGGCGCTAACTTCATCCCTGCCGATAACTTTCTTCCGCGTGTAACCAAAGAAAAGTACAGGCAGTTGATTAAACTCGCAAAAGAATCTAACATGAATATGCTTCGTGTCTGGGGAGGGGGAGTATATGAAGATGATGAGTTTTACAATCAGTGCGATGAAAACGGTATTCTCGTCTGGCAGGATTTCACGTTTGCATGTGCGATGTATCCGTGGGATAACGACTTCCTCGGAAAAGTAGAAGCAGAAGCTGAGTATAATATAAAGCGTCTAAGCAATCATCCCTCGCTTGCTTTATGGTGCGGTAATAATGAAAACGACGAGGGCTGGCAAAACTGGGGTTGGCAGAACTCTTATAACGATGACCAGAAAAATATAATATGGAATGGCTATAAGAAAGTATTTCATGAACTACTTCCGTCACTGGTTAAGAATTATTCCAACGGAACATCTTATGTGACTACTTCTCCTCAGTACGGCTGGGGCAGAAAAGAAAGCATGACTCATGGAGATTCTCACTACTGGGGCATCTGGTGGGGCATGTCAAAATTCGATACACTCGAAAAGAAAGTACCGCGGTTCATGAGCGAATACGGATTTCAGAGCTTTCCCGATACTTCAACAATAAACAAATTTACGGAACCAAAGGACAGATACTTATTCTCAGACGTATTAAAAGCTCATCAGAGGCATCCGACAGGCTATGAAATTCTATCAAAGTACATGAAGATGTATGATATCAGCACAGATGATTATCAACAGTATATACGGAACACGCAGGAGCTTCAGGAACTTTGTCTGATTACTGCAATCGAAGCACAGCGTCTTGCAAAACCTTACTGCATGGGAACACTTCTATGGCAGTTCAACGATTGCAATCCCGTCGTTTCATGGTCTGTAATTGATTACTACGGTATCCCTAAGCCGTCATTGAACATCGTGAAAGAACTTTACGCCGAAACTATACTGATTCCAAAGGAAGAAAACGGAAAGTTAAATCTGTATATTGTTTCTGATAAGCAGACGGAACAATACGCATCGCTTCTCATCATAAACTCTGACGAAGATATACTCGATTCTATTGATGTGAAGATCCCCGCAAACTCATCCGCAAAATACTATGAGTATGATGCTGCAAATTCTTACTACAGAGATGTAGAGTTTATGCTTGTCTTTAAAGACGGCACAGAAATATCAAGTATTAGAAACAGAAAATAATGAATTCGCGGGAGCAATTTATAATACCGTCATCCTAATGTTCTAATTCTCCTCCACGTCCAGACACTTATAAACTTCTTTTATACTCTCATTACTTTCAGCGAGTACAAAAAGTTTATCTCCGGCTTCAATAACCGTTGAGCCGCCCGGGGAAAAGAACTTGCTGTTTCTTCTTATGAATGAAATAAGTGCGGTTTTCGGAAATCCAATCTCTACAATTTCTTTACCCACTACTAATGAATTTGCAGGGATTATTATCTCGTGCAGATATGATTTAATACTCTCAAACCTTTCCATATCGACTATTGTACGTGGTTTCACGGATTCGGGCAGTGTAAGATGCAGCCATTTCCCAACAACATGAAGAGTTGTTCCCTGAATAAGAACAGAAGATACTGAAATAAAAAACACTATATTAAAGAAGAGCCCAGCTTTATCGACTCCTGCAATTAGAGGGTAAGTTGCAAACACAATAGGTACAGCACCCCTAAGTCCTACCCATGAAATATACATCTTCATTCTCGTAGTAATTTGAAACGGCAACAATGTTATAAATACGCTCAATGGTCTGGCGAATAAAATCAACACAGCTGAAACTATAAGTCCTGTTCCTATTATAGGAACTACGTGGCTCGGGTAAACAAGCAGTCCGAGCGTAACGAAAAGAACAATCTGCATCATCCATGCAAAACCATCAAACGACTTGAGTAATTTTTTCTTGTGAATCAATTCTTGATTTCCAAGATAAACAGCGGATAGATAAACAGCGAGGAAACCGTTACCGCCAATATAATCAGTTGAAGCAAAAATAAAGAACATTAGAGCAATAACAAGAACGATATACAAACCCTCATAGTCGAGTTTAATTTTATTAATAACCTGTTTGCTTGCATAACCAAGCCCCAGCCCCATAGCGGTGCCGAGAACAAGCTGCTGAATAAACATCGGTATCGAACTTAGCAAAGTTGTTTCAGGATGTATAACGAGACCCGTAAAGACTATAGTAAGTACGTAAGCCATAGGGTCGTTGCTTCCGCTTTCGAGTTCAAGCAACGGACGGAGGTTATGTTTAAGCGCAAGACTTTTTGAACGCAGTATTGAAAAAACTGCGGCTGAGTCTGTCGAAGATATTATAGAACCAAGAAGTAATCCCTCATAAATAGTAAACCCGAGAAAATACCAGACGAATAAACCGACAGCAAAAGCGGTTATAAGAACTCCAAAAGTTGAAAGAACGATTCCTTTCCACATCACCGGTTTAATAGATTTCATATCAGTCTCGAACCCGCCGGAGAAAAGTATAAAGTTTAATGCTATTATTCCTATAAACTGTGCAACTTTTGGATTATCAAAATAAATACCCCCAATTCCTTCCGACCCTGCAAGCATGCCTATCGCAAGGAAGAATATAAGCACCGGAACTCCGAATTTATATGAAGTCTTACCCGCAAGTACGGAAATAATCAACAGAATTGATCCTACGAGTAAAACATTTTCCGTTGTTAAACTCATCTAATTATATGCAATCTGAAATGTTATCCATTTGAATTATTAATATACAAAACATTAAGTTTTTTTACTATTTAAATACATTTCTTGTTCAAAAATCTATATGTAAATTTATTAAATATCTTAAAATGGAATTTACAGAAAATAAACTTAAAAACTTAATAATAGTAGGAGACAGGGTTCTAATAAAACTTAAATCTCTTTCCGATAAGACTAAAACCGGCCTGTATTTGCCGCCCGGAGTTCAGGAAAAGGAAATCGTACAGACGGGTTATATAATGAAAGTAGGTCCCGGATACCCGCTCGCACAGCCTGCAGATGACCTCGATGAATCATGGAAACAGAACGATGAAAAAGTTAAATACATTCCGCTGCAAGTTAAAGAAGGTGACCTCGCAATCTTTCTTCAGAAAAGCTCTATTGAAGTCGTTTACAGGGATGAAAAGTATTACATAGTACCGCAAAGCCAGATTCTCATGGTGGAGCGTGAAGAGTTTTGATTAAAATTTGAGTTATAATTTTGTATTATTAATCTTATATTTGGTAAATTACAATTAATGAGTTTCGAAACGATTATATTTCTGGTGTTTGGTGCGGCGGCTGTTGTTTCCGCACTGTTTATGGTTACACGAAAAAATCCCATCATCAGCGCTATATTTTTAATCCTGAATTTCTTCACGGTTGCGGTGATATACCTGCTTCTTAAAGCTCAGTTCATTGCTATAATTCAGGTGCTTGTGTATATGGGAGCCATAATGGTTTTGTTCCTTTTCGTTATCATGCTTTTAAATGTGGGAAAAGAGTCTAAGGTTACGGAACCTCTTTCAATTAAAAAGATTACGTCAATACTTATTTCAATACTGCTTTTAAGTGTTCTCGGGATTTCGTTTTATTTCGGGTTCCAGGGGAAGCAGATGAGTGAAACTGCGGAACAGATAGGCACCGCAGAAAGTCTTGGTAAGGTTTTATTCACAACATATTCATTCCACGTTCTTGCTGCAGGAATGCTTCTGCTTGCCGCCGTTGTAGGCGCAGTTGTTCTTGCGAAGAAAAAGTTTGAATGAGTAATTTTAAAATTTAACTTTTTAATACTATGAAAAAATTATCACTATTTATTACAGCGTTTATACTCTCGTCATTCCTCTATTCATGCGGTTCTATGACGTATATAACCGATACATGGAAAGCAAAAGGATTTACGGGGAAGAAATTTAGTAAATTAGCAATTCTTGCAGTTACAAAAGATAACATTGTTGCCCGAAGGTCGATTGAAGACGCTATGGTTAAAGAACTCAAAACATCGGGAATAAAATGTATCACGACCTATGATATATTTGCATATGATGCATTCGATAAAGATAAAGACGGCAAGGTTGACGATAAAAGCGCAGCCGAAAAAATGATTGTTGAAAAAATGAAAGAAAACAACATTGACGGCATTATGATTATGAAGGTTAAAGATGCGAAGTCTGAACAGAAGTATGTTCCCGGAACGCCGACATACATGCCCTCATACTACTATGCACCTTATTACAGCTATTACTTCATGAGTTATAACACACTGTACGCACCGGGTTACTACGTAACCGACACGGAGATTTACATTGAAACGAGCATCTATGATAACGATAACGGTGAAGTTGATTATTCAATGGTCTCTGAAACAGTTAATCCTTCTTCAATAACCGACTTCACGAAGTCGTTCGTAAAAGCAACGGCTGAGCAGCTTGTGAACAACAAGGTATTACTTAAATAACAATTTAATTTTATTTTAAAAAAAAGGCTGATAGAAATATCAGCCTTTTTTATAAAAGCCTTTTTATAAAGTTCTACCTTTTAACAGCTTCTCAAAAAACTAAAATCCGAAAGTCGCACCGATTGAATACATTGGAGTCCATTCCTTATACGGTGAGTTTTTATCGTTAAGTAAATCAACTTTTACTTCAGCTGTTAATCCAAATCTTGAATTTGGTATAGCCTGATAAACTCCTGCACCAAGAAATACAAATGGTACAGACCTTCTTTCTTTTCCATAATAAAGCAGAGTAGTTCCGGAAGAATATGCAATCGGTGCTTCGTAGCTGTAATATGCGGGTTCGAGTAATGCATAAAATTGTCTTACCGGTGAAAATCTTAATGTAAGGTTCGTGCCAAAATTATCATAACCGAGAGTGCTGCCGCTCTGGTCTTTGTAATCACTCGTCCAGCCGTGTGAGTAACCCACTTTAAGAATCGCGGCGAACATACTGCTTAACTTGTATCCGATAGATGGAGCTATTGTTATCTGAGAATAGGTCCCGAAACTTGCGCTGAAATCTCCTCCAAAGAATAGGTTATCAGAAAACTGTTTTGTAGTACTCTGAATTGATGCACTTTCTTTAACACCAATATCTTTTATGTCTTGTGCAATACCCATTCCTGATACCGTCAGAATAACAAACGCAATAAGTAATTTTATCTTCATATTTATTATTATTAAAGTTTTTAAAAGATACCATGTTTTAAAATCGCTGAATATTCCTAAAATATCAAGCCAATGAAAATAACCCACGATCTGAAATGAACATTGCAATTAAGTAAATGTGAAATAATGCTGCTATCAACATATAATCGCTACGCGATTAATAATTGTAGTAATTGAAGAAAATTCCGTAGGCATTCCATATCGGTAGTTGATATATCGCATACAGATAGAATACCGTTAGGTATTCCATATTTATATGAACAAGGATGAATTTACAATCAAAACATATTGTTTGCATTGCTATCATAGATTGGAGTGATTTATAAGAAAGAAAGGACCTTCCCGTAAGATGCATGAAGCATAATACGGGAAGGGTGAGTGAGGGGTTATTGATTGAGAATGCTGATTGTTTGAGAGTTGTGCATAATGTTTTTGCCGTAACCGAGAGTCATAAAGGCAATGAAAACAGAATGCTGACTGAAGAATGTTAGTTCTGATTTCTGATAATCCAACAGTGAGGGCATTTCCGGATTAATGATTTCATTATTGCTGAGAGCAAGGCTTAAAGAAACTGTTCCGTTATTTTTCACTTTAGGCAGCGGAGACAAATAGTTAATAAATCTAAATTCATCTTGAATATCTATAATTGAATCTTTACAGAAGATAATTACGGCAGCCTGAAAGTATTTTACGTTGTTGTAATTTGAGATGTTTGATTCAGCGGGATTAAAAGATACATATAGATAATCTTTATTAAAAATGAAAGATTCCGGATGTACGAAGAAATTAGAATCGGGGAATATACGAACATACTGAGAAACATCATTATGTTCGATAGCATCATAATTGTTTTTAAAGACACAATTATAAGGTGACATTTTGTTCCGTGTTTTTTTAGCCCAGAGATCATAAGCAGACGGAAACTCTTTAACAGATTTTGCGAACATAGAATTAAGCTTAAATCTCTTTATACGGTTAATTGAAGCAGGATCAGAGCCGGATTTAAAAGAAGAGGGGCGTTTACTTACAACGGTTTTACGGTAGTAGCACGGAGGGCGCAGAGAATAGATATATTAACTATAGAGAGCAAGAAAATTTTTAATGCTGAGAAGAAAATCTTTTTCATAACTAAGAACAAGACTTTTCAGTGCAAAGAACAAGATTAAATATAACCGCTGAGTTCGCAGAGGTAGCAAAGAGAATAGTAAAAGTTATAAATTGTTTAATAAACATATAAAATTACATTTTATTATTTTTAGAAGTTTGTTTCTATTACAACGTTTTTGCGGATAGTAGCACAGAGGAGACGCAGAGAAAGAAATAGAACGTTGATCCTCACGGATTTTACAAACACACATGGATTTGAAGGAAGGAAGAGTGGAAATAGTTAAAATGATGATCAAGTAATAAAGTGAAGAGGTAACAATATAAGATAGTTAGAAATAAAATGGTGTGTTTGTAATTATTAAATATTTCTAACTTAAATTTTAAAAATATTTTTAGTAACTTTTATAATAAATTAAAATTAGTAACATACTTTTCTATGTCCGAATGGTTGATTGATATAATTATTACTGTATTAAAGATTTTAGTTGTGGAGATAACGTTGCTTACTGCTGTTGCGTACACTGTTTATGCCGAAAGAAGAGTTTCCGCGTTTACTCAAAACCGTATAGGTCCGAACAGGGTAGGTTATAAAGGTCTTTTACAGCCTTTAGCAGACGCGATAAAGCTGATACTTAAAGAGGATATTGTCCCTGCAAAAGCAAATAAGTTTGTGCATTCTCTTGCTCCTGCAATTTCAATGTTTGTGGCGCTTTCGACTTTTGCTGTAATTCCATTCGGTGATAAGATTCTAATTGCGGGCAGAGAGATTAAGCTTCAGATTGCAGACGTTAACATCGGCATTCTCTACATTCTTGCGCTGCTCTCTCTCGGCGTTTATGGGATTACACTCAGTGGCTGGTCTTCTAATAATAAGTATTCACTTCTCGGCGGACTGCGTGCGTCGGCACAGATGATAAGCTATGAACTTTCGATGGGACTTGCCGTGCTTGGTGTTATACTTATAAACGGCTCGTTACAGCTGGATACAATAGTTGAAAATCAGTACGGGTGGAAATGGAATATAATTCTTCAGCCGATTGGTTTTATTATTTTTCTTGTTGCATCTTTCGCTGAAACAAACCGCACTCCCTTCGACCTTCCCGAGGCTGAGCAGGAGCTTGTGGGCGGATACCATACAGAATATTCAAGTATGAAGTTTGCTCTTTTCTTTCTTGCTGAATATGCGTCTGTTGTTGTTTCTTCTGCCGTAATCGCAACGCTATATCTCGGCGGCTGGCAGGTGCCTTATTTACAGACATTAGGACTGCCTGATATTCTGGTGAGTATTCTTCAGGTGCTTGCGTTTGTACTGAAGGTTGTGTTTATGGTGTTCGTGTTTATATGGGTTAGATGGACTATACCAAGGTTCAGGTATGACCAGCTAATGAATCTCGGATGGAAGGTTATGCTTCCACTCGCTATTGCCAATCTGGTAATAACGGCTCTTGTACTGACATTTTATAAACTTAATTTATAATATAAAGAAATGAAAAAAGTAATTTGTCTTTTAGTTTTAACATTTGTTTTTGTAACATTTGCAAAGGCACAGATGTACTATGAATTCACTCTTCCCGATCTTGATGGAAACGACGTAAGCATGCAAAAGATTCTTGAGAAATCAGAAATCGTAATGCTGAGTTTTTGGGCAACCTGGTGTACGCCATGCAAAGAAGAAATGAAGAAGATGTCGGAGCTGTACGATAAGTATAATTCACAGGGTTTCGAGTATGTTGCTCTTAGTGTTGACAATCAGAAATCAGTGGCGAAAGTAAAAGCATTTATAACAGCGCAGGGTTATTCTTTCCCCGTTTTGCTTGATACAGATAAGCGTGTTTTTGAAGGGTACAGCGGTAAGGATGAAATGCCCTATTCTGTTATGCTGAATAAAAAGAAGGAAATCATTGCCGTGCATGTCGGATTTAAGACGGGCGATGAGGTCATTATAGAAAAGGAAATAAAAGAGGGTCTGAATATTAAATAATTATAAAATAAATTTTTCCCCACTACATTATGAAAAAATTATTATTAGGTATAATATTTCTCGGTATTGCTGTTTCTGCCGATGCACAGATTAAACTTGATGTTAAAGCAGCTGTAAACAATCTTCTAAGGTATGGAAGCGGTACGGAGACTTTCCTCGGTAATTCGTATTCTAAAGAATATTTTGAGAACGTCACGGATGCACGCCTATCGGTGAACGATATTATTTTTGGTATGAGGTATGAAATTGACCAGCCTATTGAATACGGTGTTAATTACAGAGGTATTAAAAAAAGGTTTGTTGAGTACAACAATACAGATGTCGGACTGAACCTCCGCGCGGGAGATTACTGGGAGATTGTTGCCAAAGGTCTTTCTTTCAACACTTTTGAAGACAGAGCACTTTTCTACGATACGGGTGTTGACGGAGTTAAGGTTTCTTACAAGAAAACTTTCGGAGAGAAGAAACCTGTTAAGACAAAAGGATTGCTTATGCTGGGCAGGATAGTTTTCAATGATAATCTTAAACCCGAAAGAGTTGAAACATATGATATAAGGGCGGGCAACTTTGAGATATCACCGATAAAGAACATAACTTTTGGAACGAACTATGTTTACGCACAGGGCTCTGTTCCTGCTGCGTTTGACACTACTGCACTGCAGAGTTACATTCCTGAAGGATATGCATCGCTGAACATCGGCAATCTACAGGTTTTTGCGTCTTATGCTCATAAGCACACTAACACAATGCAGAATACAACATATCCTATTCCGTTCCATGCTAATGGCGACGGTTTTTATTCGTCTGTTTCTTATTCAATTCCGAAGATAGGATTTACTCTGGACTATAAAAACTACAGGTTTGATTTAACGGCTCCCGATTACAGGAGTCTTGACAGGCCGACACGTATGCTGCCGTTCCAGAATCCGCCGACTGCGGTTAAAGAACATTCTACGACTTTACTTTCAAGGTATCCACATATTGTTGATTTTAACGATGAGGTTGGAGCACAGTTTGATGTTGTTTACGCTCCTGACGATAAAACAACTTTCAATGTAAATCTTGCAGCAGCATCGAGGCACTATAATTATGAAGATATCAGCCCGGGCGGGCTTACTATTTATCAGAGAGTTGACAGGAGCAACAGCTGGATGCCAGATCTCGGAGACGAGTTCTCTCCCTGGTATGAGTTTTTCCTTGAAGGTGAAAGATATTTTTCGGATAAGTTCTATGGTAAAGTCGCTTATGATTATCAGAATTCGGTTATATATGATAACCTAAATCCTTCCGCTTCTGAAAAGATGAAAATACATACAATACCTACTGAGTTCAGGTACACCTTTATTAAAGACTATACTGCGAAGTTGAACTTCGAACAGCAGTTCGTTTACAACTCACAACACCCGAACGACCCGAATTTTATAAATCAGCTTGTATCGCTTAGCGTTTCACGTTCACCCAATGTATCAGCTACAATCAGTTACGAGTGGACAACCAGCGATCAAGAGCCGACAGGAAAAAAGAACTGGCTGGTCGGCGAGGTTTCTTACAAAATCAATCCGACGAATTCAGTTACTGTTTCTTACGGAACCGAAAGAGGCGGTGTAAAGTGTACGAACGGTATATGCAGATATGTAAGACCTTTCGAAGGTTTTCGATTAACAGTTAATTCAAAATTTTAATAAGTTTAGAGTTGTTACTCTTATAAAAGATATTATAATATGAAAATCAAAAACATAATATTATCAGTTGTCGGATTGCTCCTTTCGGGTCTGCTTTTATCTTCCTGCGAATCCAACGACAATCCAGTTATTCAGACGAATACTTCAACGGCTAACAGCAAAGTGCTCGTTGAATTCTTCACAGCAGTCAATTGTCCTAACTGCCCGCCCCCGGGTTATTTTCTCGATAATGTTGACAGCTTGAAAGGAATTACGATTAACGACACAAACGTAATTATAATAAGATATCATTCCAACTTTAACGGATACGACCCGTACTATTTATACAACTCAACAGCCAGTGCGGCGAGACACAGCTACTACCAGTATTTCTGGAATCCCGCTGCAAGCTTAATGGGTAAGGGTATGCCGAGCTACGATCAGAATGCATGGCTGAATACGATAAATACACAGCTCGAGAACAGGAACTCAATCGAAGTGGGAATATCTAACACTTACGATACGTCGTCAAGAAACGGTACTGTGAATGTATCGCTTCTTCAGACAGCAACGAGCTCCGTTTCCGACCTAAAACTTTTTATTGCAATCACAGAAAGCGAATTGTATTATCAGGGAACGAACGGTGAAAAATATCATCAAAACACTTTCAGGAATTTCCTGACTGATAATGCGGGTGATAATGTATCTTTACAGACGGGTACACTTTTAAACGTAACGAAAAATTACAATTTAAATACAGCGATAAATTACAATAACTCTTACATAGTAGTCTTTGTACAGAGTGCTTCAGGGAAAACAGTCTATGGCGTAGAAAGAATCAGGTTCTGATTTTTTAAAATAATACTGCCCCGTGAATAAGAATGTACTTAAATATATATTCTTTGTTTTCATGATTATTCTTCAGGGCAGTATTATAGGCTATTCACGGTTGTCAGCGCAGACTGACACACTGCGGATAATTCCCGATACCACTGACCTTAACATTTTCAGGTATCAAGAAAAACTTCTTGAATCAGTTCTTGAGGATTCTGAGGATTCCAAGCTTCTTGATAAAATGGAATACCTTAAAGCAAATCCCCTCGACCTTAATACAGTCACTCTTAAACAACTTGAAGAAGTTCCGTATATGAATTCAATTACTGCGAAGAAGATTATTGATTACAGGAATGAGAACGGAAGTTTCAGGTCAAAAAGGGAGATGTTAAAAGTAGACGGTGTAACTCAGGACCTTTACGAAAAGGTGAAGGTCTATCTTTTTGCAAAGAGTTCAAAGTCAGACGTTGTAAAAGAGGAAACGGGAAAAGTTATTCCGCAGAAACAATATTATACGAATAATATACTGAAGAACACTGATGTAAACATAAGGAGCCGTGTTCAGCAGGACCTTCAGGACAGGGCAGGATATATTAACGGTAATTATAGCGGCTCAAAGCTTAAGTTCTATAATAGGTTAACGGGATTGTATAAAGGCAGCGACTTTTCTCTTGGTGCAAATCTGACGGTGGAAAAAGACCCTGGAGAAACAAACTATGCAGATTATTATTCGGGATATCTTGAGCTTAACAACTGGAAGTTTGTAAACAAGATAATTGCCGGAGATTACACTCTGAATTTCGGACAAGGACTTGGTCTCTGGACTTCGCTTTCATTCTCAAAAGGTGCTGAGGCTGTTAACATAGTCAAAAAGAATAACTATGAAATTGACGCTTACCGTTCTACTAATGAAATACAATTCTTTCGCGGAGGTGCTGCTAACGTAGTTTTTAAAAACTATAACTTCTTCATCTTTTATTCAGATAATTACTTTGATGCCACTGTTGATACTACACTTAACGAACTCTCCAGTATCTACTTCGACGGAAACCACAGAACTATAAGCGAGCAAAACAGAAAGGGTTCTTCAAAGGAGCAGCTACTCGGAGGGAGAATATTTGCGGATTACGGTTTTCTCCGTCTTGGTGCAACATACTGGACTTCAAAGTTTTCAAAATCGTTTTCTCAAGACAGTTCAAAACAACTGTTCAGTTTCACGGGTGATAAAGCTAATATGATTAGCGTTGATTATGATATCATATACAAGAACTTTAATCTCTTCGGCGAGTTTGCTCGTTCGCAATCGAGCCGTGTAGCCTCATTATCAGCATTGCAGGTTACGTTAACAAAGTTTGCTGAAGTAATTTTCCTCTATCGTAATTATCCTGAAGATTTTGTGCCTGTTCATTCTTTCGGTTTTGGAGAAAACAACGGTAATACTTATAATGAAAACGGTTTCTATGCAGGACTGAGTCTAAAGCCATTCAAAGAATTTTCAGTAGAGACTTATTTCGATCAGTTCAAGTTTCCTTACAGAACTTACTATAATCCTGTACCGACTACAGGCAATGACTTTCTTTTGAACGCTGAATACAAAGCAGGCAAGGGATTTCTTATTTATATGAAATACAGGAATAAAAATAAAGAAGAGCCACGAACGGTTAATGATGAGTACAACCGCGAGGTACAGAAGATTGATAACCGCAGCCAGACAAACGTTCGGATTGGGTTTGATTATGACATTTCCGGTACTTTAAGGATTCGATCCAGGTATGAATATGTAATGGTGAAGTATGATAACTTCGGAGGGAACAACAAAGGTTTTCTTTTCTTCACTGACCTTAAAGCTTTTGTACTGAAGAATCTTTCGGTTTCAACAAGGTTTATTGTATTCCAGACTGATGACTATGATTCACGTGTTTATGAGTTTGAAGAAGATCTTCGCGGTGTAATGACAAATACCGGACTTTACGGTAATGGTACACGCTGGTATATACTTCTAAAGTACAAACCGTTTGCTTTTGCAGAGCTTGCCGCTAAATATTCTGCTACTTACTATGACGGTGTGAAGTCAATCGGAACGGGCAACGATATGATACAGAGTGATTTAAATAACCGTTTCAATCTCGGTCTGGAGATACTCTTTTAAAAAGATTTTAATACAAAAGAATGGCACGCAGATAAAAGACGATTGAGACTGATTATCGCTGATTAATACGAAAATATAATGAGAAAGTATTCATAAATAGAACACGAATTTACACGGTTAATACAGATTAACACAGATAGGAACTGTATATAGTAGAAAAAATTAGCACAACATAGAAGATAATTGAGACTGATTATTGCTGATTAATAAATACTTTTCATTTTATGACTTTGTCAAGTTGTAACTGCACATCATCCTTTTTGACTTTAGAATTTTCTGAATTAAGCATATTTTATCCGAATGCTTAAAATAAAGATAATATTTTTTCTAATTTGCTTTTCCACTGTTTCGGTTTTTTCTCAGCATGGTGACAGTCTGAACACAAATGCTCTTAAGTATTTTATTTCAGGAAAGTCTACTGAACTAAGGAATGATTATAAAGGAGCACTGGAACTGTATAAAACCGCTCTTCAGGAACAGAAAGCAGGAGGAATATATTTTGCAATAGCAAATATATTAGTGCAAACAGGAAAGTATCAGGATGCTCTTATCAATATTAATGATGCTTTAAAGTACAACGAAAACAATCCTGATTATCTTATTCTAAAAGCCAACATTTATTACGGTACCGGTAAGGTAGATAAGGCGGTTCAGATATACGAGTCGGTTCTCGCACGGGATTCAGAAAACGTTTATGTACTGTATTCACTCGCAAGAGCATATCAGGAGCTGAGTCAGCCGGATAATGCGGTTGCTGTTTATGAGCGTATTACTGATTTTTACGGGTTTGAGCCTGATGTACTCAAAAGGATGTATGATATTTACAATACAAAGAATAATTATGAAAAGTCCGCTGAAGTTCTATCATATTCTCTCAAACTTGACCCGTACAATAAGAGTCTGCTGCTTGAACTTGCTTCATTGTACACAAAGCTAAATAATGAGGAAGGTGCAAAGTTAATCTATGAAAGACTTTCTGCTCTTAATCCTGAGGATAAACAGATACAGGCAGAGATTGTGAAACTTTATTTTCGCAAGAATGAAATTGAAAAAGGTTTTATTGAGTTTGCCAAAATCATAGGTAAAGATTCTCTTACATTTCAGGAGAAAATACAGCTCGGGGAAATGTATTTCGGTATGATGAGTCAGGACTCTAAAACTTCCGATATAGTTGAATATGTTTTTGTTTATCTGAATAATAAATACTCTGAAAATTGGGCTCCGTATTATTATCTCGGTGAGCTGGATATAATCAATAAAAGAAATAACGAAGCATTCGATAAATTCACGAAAGGGCTGTCATATGCCGACACATCGAAGCAAGCCTATCTGCAGTTGGGCTACGGACTTTTCACACTCGAAAAATATGAAGAGTCAAAAGCAGCTCTAAGCAAAGGACTTGAACTTGCTCCCGATGATTATAGAATGAATTTCTCGTATGCTCTTACACTTCAGCGGCTGAATTTGCTTCCCGAAGCGATAAGTTTCTATGAAAAAGCTATGCAGCTTAATCCAAACGACTTAAGTATTGTATCATCTCTTGCACTCGCATACAATTCAAACAAGCAATACAAAGAATCAAACGATACCTATGAAAAGGCATTGCAGATAGATCCTGATAATGCTCTGCTGCTTAATAATTATGCTTACAATCTATCAACCCGCGGTGAGAATCTGAAAAAGGCTGAGGATATGTCAAGAAGAGCCGTAAACAAAGAGCCGGGCAATCCTTCATATCTTGATACTTACGGATGGATACTTTATATGATGAAAGATTACAGGTCAGCACTTGAATACATAGAACGAGCAGTATCAATTAACGCATCTAACGCTGTACTGCTTGACCATCTTGGTGATGTACATTTTGCCTTAAAGGATGAGCAAAAAGCAGTTTACTACTGGAAGAAAGCTCTTGAATTCAGCCCAAATAGTGAAGAGATTAAGCGTAAGATACAATTCAACGAATAGATTACATAGTTTATAAAAATATTTACAGAAAGGATTATTAAAATGTCTGATAACAAAGGACAACACAAAGTTATTATCATCGGAACCGGCCCCGCCGGTTTAACATCAGCAATTTATACAGCACGTGCTAATCTTGAACCAGTGATTTTCGAGGGTTCACAGCCGGGCGGACAGCTTATGATTACGACTGATATTGAAAATTATCCCGGATATGAACACGGAATAGCAGGTCCTGTTCTGATGGACATTATGAGAAAGCAGGCACAGAGGTTTGGAGCTGTTTCATATTTTAAAACAATCACAAAGGTCGATTTTTCTGCAAAACCTTTAAAAGTATGGGCTGACGACGGTACGGAATATACAGGAGATACAGTTATTATAGCAACGGGTGCTTCGGCAAAGTATCTTGGACTTGAATCTGAAAAGAAGTTTATGGGGTTTGGCGTTTCAGCATGTGCAACATGCGACGGATTTTTCTTTAGAAATCTTAGAGTAGCAGTAGTCGGAGGCGGCGATACTGCAATGGAGGAAGCAAATTATTTAACGAGGCATGCATCAGAAGTACTCGTCATACACAGAAGAGAAGGATTCAGGGCGTCAAAGATAATGCTTGAACGTGCACAGAAGAATCCCAAGATTAAATTTGCTTTAAATTCCGTGATTGATGAAATTGTCGGTACACAAGACGGAAACAAGAAAGCAGTAACCGGTATAAAATTAAAGAATGTTAAGACCGGCGAAGTGAAACTACATGAATGCGAAGGAGTATTCATGGCGATTGGTCATCAGCCAAACACACAGATTTTCAACGGATTGCTTAACATGAATGATGTCGGATATCTTATTACCGAGAAGTCCTCAACAAGAACAAACATTGAAGGAGTCTTTGCATGCGGTGATGCACAGGACAGTGTTTACCGTCAAGCGATAACGGCAGCGGGTACGGGCTGTATGGCGGCAATAGATGCAGAGCGTTACCTTGAGTCACTTGAGTGTTAGAATTTATTTATCCGAATAATTTTGTCCCCGCATTGATTTAAAGCTATGCGGGGATACAGGTAAAATAGTTTACAAATTTTAAATAAATAGATTTAATAACATTACTATAAAAATCTCATTTATTATGAAGAATATAATTGCTGCTATACTTTTATCAATAATCCTTTACAGCTGCACTGAATCTACAAATCCTTTGAACCCAATACCGGATACAAGTCCGATATGGCCTATGCCAGGATACAACTCCCGCAATACTTCAAGCCCTTATGCTCCCGATGCGGTAATGAATCCTGTCGCAAACGGTACACTTGGCTGGTTGTACACTTTTCCGTCGGGGAGTTACAGCGACGGCAGCGAGTTTTGCGTTGACTCGCGCGGATTCATATATTATATACATCAGATTTATCCTCTCGGTGCATTGTATAAATTCTCCCCTGACGGGCAGGTGGTCTGGAAAAAAGATTCTCTGATTCAATGGAATTATGCAGGAATCAGTCTGAACAAGGATGAGACGAATATATACTTTGTTGCATTTAAACCCGGAATAGCAGACAGGCTATACTGTATTGATTCTTCCGGAACAGAAAAATGGTTTATTAGTAATGCCGAAGTATGTATTCCGGCAGTAGGCAAAGACGGAACCCTTTATACATTTTTACAAAACGGACTCTCTGCAATTTCTCCAAACGGAGGCATACTTTGGACAAATACTTTACTGAAAGGAATGTATTATTCCAAAATAATGATTGACCGTGATGATAATATATATACATTTGCACAAAATTCTGTTCTTGTTAAAACTGATAAATCGGGTACTGTAATCTGGCAGAAAAGTTATTCCAAAGCATCCACCGGACTCGTAATGGATGGATTCGGGAATATATATTTTATTGGACATTCTGATAATATACTATACTGTCTGAATCAAATTGGTGAAACAAAGTGGACTAAAACAGGAGCAAATGATTATTCGTCGCCGGTTATAACATCAAAAAATTATATAATTGTATCTATGGGAAGTTTTGTTGTATCTTTTGATACTTCAGGAGCAGAGAAGTGGAGATGCAACACGTTTAATAGTTCACTCGGTGCTGAAGGTCTGCTACTCGATGATGCTGACAATGTTTATTACATCGGTGACGGAAGTCTCATTTTAGCAGGTTCAATTTCATCTCTGGGTGTAAAGAGATGGGAGGTCCCGACAAATTTGTCCGGCTCTAATCCTCCACCTGTCCTCTTGCCGCAGGGAAGAATGGTTGTTGCCCCGAAAAGAGCCGGAAGAATTCAATCAGTGAATTGAATTTTTGGTCTTGAATTGCTTGCATTAAATAAGTAATTACAGACTATGATTAAACTGAATAATATATCGAAATCATTCAAAACAATAAAAGCATTGAATGATGTGAGTCTGGAAATCAACAAAGGAGAATTCTTTGGATTGCTCGGACCTAACGGTGCGGGCAAGACGACTCTAATGAACATTCTAATTGGTTACCTTTCTGCTGATTCCGGTTCTGTTAATATTAACGGGGAGGAAGTAAATGGCAAAGAGTTAAAATTCCGAAGCGAACTTGGTTTTGTGCCTCAGTCTGTTGCATTATACGGTGACCTATCCGCAGATGAGAATCTGAAATTTTTCGGTTCACTTTATAATATAGATTCATCCAAACTCAAGAATAATATAAACGAATATCTGAATGCAGTCGGGTTGTATGAAAGACGCAAGGATACAGTTAAGAATTTTTCCGGGGGAATGAAACGCAGGCTTAACCTTATTACAGCATTACTTCATCAGCCCAAAGTACTATTGTGCGACGAGCCAACTGTTGGAGTTGACCCGCAATCGAGGAATGCAATTTTTGATTTCCTCGAGAAACTAAATAATGAAGGACTTACAATAGTTTACACAACACATTATATGGAGGAAGCAGAGCGACTTTGCAATAGGGTAGCGATAATTGATAACGGAAAAATTATTGCATTAGGTACCACAGATGAACTGCTGAGACTTCTTCCAATAAAAGGACATATTTATATATCAAAGAATCGAACACCCGAATCTTTTCCGTTTGATTTTAAGAAGTTTGGAAGCATTTACACAAATTCAGATAAGTATGAAATCAAATTAAATGAAGGAACGAATCTTTCTGCATTTATAAAAACTCTCGAAGAAAATAAAATAGGAACAGAAAACTTAATTCTTCAAAAGCCAACACTTGAAGAATTGTTTCTTCATCTGACAGGACGGAGGCTGCGCGATTGAGAATTATTTTACAGTTAATAAGGAAAGATTTTATACAATTCTTTAAGGACAAGGTTGCTCTCAGCCTTACATTTATAGTACCGATGGTCTTGATTGCATTATTCGGTTCGGTGTTCAGCGGTGCAGGAGATTTTGAGAAACTTGCACTTGGGTTTGTTAATCAGAGTAATAGTTCTGTTGCAAAAAGAATCGAAAGTACACTTGATACAACCAAGACATTTAAACTGATAAAAACTTTCAAAAATGAAAAGGACGAAATTGTAAATTATGATTCCATTACGATTAAGAATGCTGTAATAGCGGGAAAATTTTCTACAGCTATAGTTTTACCTGAGGATGCTTTCACTGATACATCGGGCAGTCTTAAAATAAAATATTATTATGACCCTAAGAACGATATGGAAAGCAACATAATTGAAGGTGTATTACAGCAGACAATAATGCAGAGCATTCCAGAAGTATTTACACAAAGTTTGAACAAGAAATCCGAAAATGTACTCGGGAAAGACAGCAGTAAAAAATTTAATTCGGAAATTAACAAAGTTGTGAGCAAATACTTTAATGTTGATACAGCGGATATATTTGGAAATATTAATAACACGAAATCTAAGTCCGACACTGTTAAAGAAGGGTTTAATATCTTTGACAACATGCTGAACATGGAAAAGTATCAGCTTGTGGGTAAGAATGTAGCGAACTCAATGGCAACGAGGAACGTGGGTGGATGGGCGATGATGTTTCTGCTTTTTTCACTGTCGGCAGCTGCTCGTTCACTTTTTGAAGAAAAGCAGACGGGGGTTATGATAAGACTACTTTCATCACCTGTTACGAGGACACAGATTCTCTGGAGCAAATATCTTTATAACATGGCAATTGGTATTTTACAGCTTACAGTTCTCTTCCTTTGCGGCGCTCTTTTATTCAAGATAGATATATTCTCAAACTTTCATAACCTAATACTTTTAATCATAGCTTCATCTATAGCTTGTACGGCATTTGGTATGTTTTTAGCCTCGTTCACAAAAACCTCAGCACAAGCAAATGGACTTGGAACGCTACTGATACTGACGATGAGCGCAGTGGGCGGTTCATGGTTTCCAGTTTCGATGATGCCTGAGATAATTCAATTCTTCAGCAGGTTTACGATAACATACTGGTCGATTGAAGGATTTATTGCAGTGCTATGGCGAGGTTCGGGTTTTATAGAAATTCTGCCTTATGTCGGGATGTTACTCGGAATTGGTGTGTTAGTGAATATTATCAGCTATTTCAATTTCAAAAGGGGAAATATATTCAACGATTAAAGCTTTAATCATAATTCAGCATCTCTTTTATTTTTCTTATATAATCAAATTTTTTACGAGGTTAGATCACTATAATGTGGAAGAATCACTATATTATGATGTTGCAAATAGCTCAAATTGAGAAATCAGAAACAGAACAAAAACCACTTCAAAGTTTAAAAACAGGAAATACATAAACCCTTATTAATCATTGAGCAGCAAATCATCGTGCAGCGAATTTTAAAAAATATTTACAAATATACTATCCTGTATATTAAATATGAGCGACGGTTCAATCAATAAATTTTTTTGTACCGCTAATAATTATATGATTGCTTTTATCCTAACTTTTTAATAAGTTTGAAAAATGAAAAAATAACTAAATATATTCCCCAAAAAAATATAATGTTTATGACAGGGTCTTGAATTTAAAATAATATTTATTGGTTAAGTTATTTTTTAAACTCATAACTTATTTTAAATAAATTAAGAATTAGAATATGGTACGCGACAACAGAAAGCAGATACAAATGTTTATTAATCTAGGGCTCACCGAAAGAGAAGCAAAGGTTTATATAAGACTTCTTACCAGGAAAGGATTTACAACATTAGAACTTCAGGATTCAGTAGATATACCCCGAACAAAAATGTATGAAGTATTACAAAAAATGGTTGCCAGAGGAATTGTTACACAGTGGGGCTCGGGGAGAGAAAAGTATTACGGAGCAGTAGAGCCTAAGACAGCATTCAGAACGGTACTCAATGAATTTAAAAATGAGTATCAAACAGAGATAGAGAAAAAAATTGATGCGTTAGAAAATCTTATCAGCACATATACACCAATTTATGAGCAGAATAAAGATATTGTTGGTCCTCTGGATTTTGTTGAAGTGTTTCGAGACAAAGTTCAAATACAAAATAAGTATGTTCAGGCAATTAAAAAGACCAAGTATGATTTTTTGACATTTAACAAAGGTCCATATGTTTGTGATACTTCTAAACGATTATCCGAGCAAGAAAAAGAAGAAGCAAAATTGATTAAAAGGGGAGTAATTTGCAGGAATATTTATGAAGAGAAAGAGCTAATGGAGATAGTATGGCTTCAGAAATATTTACGGCACCAGATAAAACTTGGGCAACAAGCAAGACTAATCGCATCCCTCCCGATAAAAATGGTCGTGTGTGACGAAAGAACTGTTATCTTCCCGCTACTTCAAAAATTCGGTGAATCGAATAATATTACAATGATTTTTGTGGAACATCATGAGCTTGCATTAACATGCAAAATGTTATTTAACTGGTTATGGGAAAAATCACTTCCATTTAAATAATATTTATGCTTGAGAATACTAGTACAATTCTATAAAGCGTAATAAATAAATACTCTAATTAATATTATTAACAAAAGAGCATTTTAGCTGCTTATGAATCCCTCGAAACTAAACCGAGAATTTATTTAGAATTAATTTCCAACATGTTGATTCCGGATAAACTAATATATCATTAACTCCCAAATACCGTTACAAACGAAATATTTCTGTTATTATAAAAATGTAAGCGAATTACTGTTACCCACAGATAGAGTAATAAATTTTATTACCCCCCCCCATAAGTAATAATGTTCCATTTACATTGACAATAAGATATATTCATAATATATTATTACCCATAAGAGGGGTAATAATATATGTTATCAAAAAAAATACTCGTTATTAATTGTCTCTATAAAGATTTAAGGTTTGAAAGGTTCTATTATTATTAAATATAAATGCGTTATAAAAATATACGCCTCATTTATTAAACAAAAATACTGAAATGAAAAATTTTATAATTACATCTATTTCACTTCTCATTTTTATTTGCGCACAAAATGTAAAATCGCAACCAATATCCGGAGCAAAAACCATCCCCGGTGATTATGCTTCAATATCATCCGCTATAAACGCCCTTAATACAAACGGTGTGGGAAGTGGTGGAGTTACATTTAATGTAACAGCAGGATATACTGAAAGTACAAGCGCTCAGTTAACTATCACTGCGACAGGAACAACAACTTCCCCTATAATATTTCAAAAAAGCGGTTCCGGTACAAATCCTAAAATAACCAGAACAGATGCAGGAACTAAAACAACCACATCGGTTGGGGGTGACGGAGACGGTATTATTCAATTTTATGGAACTGATTATATTGTATTTGACGGTATAGATGTGCAAGCAATTCAATCAACGATTGAATACGGATTCTATACTTATAAACCCAGTGGAACTGATGGATGTCAAAACGACACCATTCGAAACTGTTCTGTTACCTTAATTAAAAGTACTGTTAGTAATATAAACGTTGGAATATATATCTCAAACGGACCTACTTCCTTAGGTTCGAATACAGGTGTTACTGTATCGAATTACACAGGGAGAAATGAAAATATTGTTGTATGTGGCGATTCGATAATTAATGTCAATCATGGAGTTTATGTATCAGGATATAAACACACTACTGCTCCTTACGATTATTACGATCAAAATATAAAAATCGGAATATCGGGATCAGGAAACACAATACAGAATTTTTCGTGGTCGGGTACGGGAGGATCAACTTTTGGTATATATTCAGCGTACTGTAATAATTTTAATGCCTCATATAATAGTTTATTTAATACAGCAGGAGGCGGGGAGCCGAGTTTGTGCTGGTTCTATGGAATATTTTCAAGTTATACAAAAGCAGCGAATACAACATACAGTTATAATACACTGAGTTTAACAACTTCGGGGACGAGGTTAGTTTACGCAATAGGAAATAATGCCGGCGATAGTAATAGTACATTTAATATACATAACAATATAATTGAGAATTGTGTCATAGGTAATTCGGGAGGTTTTAGTGCAATAAATAACGGAGTTAGCTCTGTTACACTTAATATTTACTCTAACTTAATCAACAACAACACAATTAATAATGGTGCTTCTACATTGATTGCTCCCGGCTCTGTAGATAGTGCAAATGTGTACAATAATACAATTTCAAACAATATTGTTAATTCAAGCAGCGGAACCTGTTATGGATTTCTATTTAATTCCGGTGTAGTAAACGCTTATAACAACAACATCTCAAATTATAGTACCACCACAGGTACTGCAAAAATTGAGGGAATTAGTATTAGTAATGGTACAGTAAATTTATATAATAATATAATTACCGGTATAAATTGTAATTCGCTCGGTGAAAGTTTAATTGGAATTAAAGTAAGTGGTGGTGTATTATGCAATATTCACAGAAATAAGATTCATGATTTATCCGGGACTGTACAATCTATATACGGCATATCTATTCAGGGAGGTGCGACAGATTACGTATACAATAATTTAATAAGTGATTTAAGATTATCAGGAGTAAGTAATGTTGACGCTATAAGAGGAATTAGTATAACATCGAGCACTGTGAATTCTGCCATAGGGATTTATTATAATACAATTTATTTGAAAGACACAATATCCGTTGGTGAAAATTACGGAACTTCATGTATTTATCACGCTTACTCTTCAACAGGAACCACAGCGTCTCTAGATATGAGAAATAATATATTTGTGAATCATTCCAAACCAAATGGTACAGGTAAAACAGTAGTATTCAGAAGAAGCGGAGCGGGTATATTTAATAATATTAATATTTCAAATAACAACTGTTTTTACGCCGGGACTCCCGGAATAAACAGGTTAATTTACACCGACAGCACCAACAATTTGCAGACATTAACGGAATATAAAGCTTTAATAACTCCGAAAGACAGTCTTTCTATAAGCACAAATCCTCCGTTCATAAATGTAATAACTCCACCGTATAATTTACACTTAAATAGTCCATCGCAGTGTGATGATGCGGGTTTGCCTATTACAACACCAATTAGTATTTTATTTGATTACGATAGTATTCCGAGACATCTTGTCACACCCGATTTAGGAGCGTATGAAAGAATCGCAACCGGAATAAATGAAAGTATAAATCTTCCACAAAATTACATTCTTGAACAGAACTATCCAAACCCATTTAATCCTGTTACAAATATTCAATTCAGTATTCCCCAAACTGACAATGTTACATTAAAGATATATAATATGCAGGGAAAAGAAGTCGAATCATATTACGACAATTCCAGATTAAATGCGGGGACATATATAGTATCCTTCAACGGGGCAAAATTATCAAGCGGAGTATATTTCTGCAAACTTGAATCAGCCAGATTTTTAATGGTTAAAAAAATGGTGTTAATTAAATAGTAAAAACATAATTTTAAAAACATATTTTTTGTTCAATAAACTTATTAATTAAAAAAGGAATAAAATGAAAAAAGGAAGTTATCTATTTGTTTTGCTGTTTGTTATAACAGCTTGTGTTTCTGCCCAATACCCGAGCTTTTACAATTACAATGATACTAACCCCGGTAGTAACACATTCCCTCTCGGTACTGGAGCAGGCAGGATGGTACAATGGCTTTCAAGATCCGGAGATTTAAATCATCCGACACCCGCACCGAGCGGAAGTATCTTAAAAGTATACATCCTTACAGCTAAAAATTTTGGTCCGTTCACTTATAATCAAGTAAATCTTATGCTTGGTCAGGCTACGATTAACGATTTACCAACAAGTGCTTTTTATACAGGACCAATGGATACTGTTTATCATAGAGCAACTGTATCTCTTTCCGGGACACCGTTGACCTGGCTTGTATTCACATTAGATCATCCGTTTGTATACGACAATACGAAAAGTTTAATAATTCAGCTTGAACATCGCGGTGCTTCAGGTTCGGCATCATACATCCATGGCCACACATATCTTACGGGGAAGAAGAGAACATACAGTACTACGGCAAATCCGTTTGGTGTTCAGGGACAGGATGCTTATATTGTTAATTATGGAGTAGATATAGGACCTAACGCAATTGATCCGAACGTGAATTTACAAACGCCCAAAGAATATAAACTTGAACAGAACTTTCCAAATCCTTTCAACCCGACAACAAGTATTAATTATTCAATTCCGAAATCAGGATTGGTGACATTGAAAATTTATAACATTTTCGGTAAAGAGATTTCAACACTTGTAAATGAAGTGAAGAATAGCGGAAACTATTCAGTTGATTTCAATGCCTCGAATATTTCGAGCGGGTTATATTTCTACGAACTAACAAGTGGAAGTTTTGTTCAGACAAGAAAAATGATGTTAATTAAGTGACGTTATATGTAAGTAATTATAAAATACAAAGATATAAAATAATATTTTTAAAACTATTAAAACTTGAATAACAAATGAAAACATTTTATTTATTCATAGTGGCTATAATGCTCTCCGCAGTTTTATTCTTACAAAGTGCTGAAGCGCAGCTGACGGGCGTGAAAACAATAAAAGCTGCGGGAGGGGATTACTCAACTATAACAGCGGCAATTACCGACCTCAACTCGAGTGGTGTTGGAGCCGGCGGTGTTACTTTCAATATTGAAGCTGGATTTACTGAAAGTATAACTGCGCCTCTGATAATAACCGCAACAGGAACGTCTTCAAATATGATTATTTTCCAAAGGGATAAATCTACTTCAGGTGATAATCCTAAGATTACAAGAACAGATGAAGGAACTAAAGCAACTACAGGGCTTGGAGGTGATGGAGATGCAATAATACAAATTAACGGTACGGATTATATAACATTCAACGGTGTAGATGTTCAATCGGGTGATTCCAAGATAGAATACGGTTATTACACGTATAAACCAAGCGGAACCGATGGATGTCAAAACGTCATAATTAAGAACTGTACTATAACAATGTTAAAAAGTACTACATACAACGTGGTAGCCGGTATACACATATCAAATGGACCTACAGCATTGACCGCCAGTACTAATGGTGGAGTAACAGTGACGGATTTCAGCGGCAGAAATGAAAATATTGAGGTAAGTAATAACATAATACAGAATGTAAATCAGGGGATTTATATCCAGGGATATAACCATGCGTCACCGTACGATTTTTACGATCAGAACATAACTATTGGGAAGGAAGGAGCGGGTAACACAATACAAGATTTTCAGTGGAGTGGTACTTCGGGTTCTTGCTATGCAATATATTCTTCTTTTTGTAACAATTTTATTGCGTCTTATAATAACATAAACAACACAGCGGGCGGCGGTGCAGCGAGTACTTGCTTCTTTTATGCAATTTATTCAAGTTACACAAAAGCAGCTACGATAACCTATAGTTATAATACACTTACATTTACAACAGCAGGATCAAGAGCAGGATATGCGTTTGGAAATAATGCCGGTGATGCAACCAGTACTTTGAACATACATCACAATACAATAGAGAATTGTGTTCACGGCAGTTCTGGAGTGTTTAGTGCGTTAACTAACGGCGTTTCTAATTTAACATTGAATGTGTACTCAAATACGGTAAGAAATAATACTATCAATTTGGGTTCCGTTTCTTTGTTTTCTTTAGGTTCGGTTGACACTGCAAATGTTTATGAAAATAACATTTCAGATATTACTGTGAATTACGGTACAGGTACCGCTACTGCGTTTACTATCAGTGGAAGCGGCGTTATAAATATGTATCGTAACTCAATATCCAACTTTAATGCTACAGTCGCAGCCAGGGTTTATCCAATAAATATAACCGGCGGAGTTGATGTGAAAGTATATAATAACTTGATTTATGGTATAAATTCTAATTACACAAGTCCAAAGATTGATGCGATTCGTGGAATCAGTATATCATCAAAAACTGCATCTTCAAATATAGGTATCTATTATAACACAATATATTTGAATGCATTGACAGGAGGTGCTGATTTCTGGACGACTTGTGTTTATGATTCAGCGTTTACAACGTCAACAATGGCTACACTCGATATGCGGAACAATATTTTAGTAAATGCCTCCGTGCCATCGGGAACAGGTATAGCCAGTGCATTTAGAAGGGGCGGAACAACTTTGAATAATTATTCTGATTTATCAAATAACAATTTGTTTTATGCTGGTACACCGGGTGAGAGCAATATAATATTTTACGACGGAACAACCTCATATCAAACATTTGCAGATTTCAAAGCAGCAGTAGGACCGACAAGAGAATCTTATTCAGTAAGCGGATATCCCGGATTCACATCATCAACAAATTTAATTCCGGATGGTACGAATGCTAACAGTTGGACAGTTTACAATAACGGGACCCATATTGCAGAAATTACAAACGATTATGCAGGTAATCCAAGACCTTTAACGGTTGCTTTAGGTACACCGGATATCGGAGCGTATGAATTTGGGCAACCGAGTGTATCTCCGACACCTGTTTCGATAACACCACCAGTAACCGGTTCAAATATTGTTACAGTTAATGGATTAAGCATACTTGATTTAAACTTCAGTAATTTAGGCGGGATAGCAAACCTGGATGTAATTAATTATCCGGGTGTTCCGCCTCCCGGAACGAGTGGAAAAGCAGGTGAAAAATTCATGAATGGATATTTTACTGTCACTCAAACAGGTGGAGCCGGTTATACATACGATATAACTTATACATATTCTGAGTCACAACTTGGTACAGTGAGTGCTGAGGATAAAGTTAGACTTGCAAAATCAGACGACAATGGCGTTACATGGGTGCCTTACCTTACAGAAGGAACAGGACCCGGACAATATGAATTGAATACGGCAAATAATACGATTAAAGTGTATGGTTTAACTACATTCTCCGCGTTCACAGTTACGGATAGTGACAATCCGCTTCCGGTTAAGCTTACTTCATTCACATCATCACTCAAGGGTAGAGATGTAATACTCACATGGGAGACAGTAAGTGAAAATAACAATTCTGGTTTTGAAGTTGAAAGAAGCCTATCAGGAGATAAACAATGGATTAAAGCAGGTTATGTCGCAGGAAAAGGAAATTCAACTTTAAATATAACTTATACTTTTGAAGACAAGAAGCTCAACAGCGGAAAGTACAACTACCGTCTGAAGCAGATTGATAACAACGGAAACTTCGAGTATCATACACTATCAAATACAGTAGAGGTAGGTTTACCTACTAAGTTCGATTTGAGTCAGAACTATCCGAATCCTTTCAACCCTGTAACAAAGGTTGACTTCTCACTTCCATTTGACAGTAAAGTGAATATCAAACTTTATGATATAACAGGCAGGGAAGTTATAACGCTTGTAAATGACGTAAGAACAGCGGGTTTTTACACCGAACAATTTAATGTATCGAATTTATCGAGCGGAACATACTTCTACAGGATAACGGCAAAGTCATCGGGTGGTGATTATAGTATGACGAAGAAGATGATGCTTATCAGGTAAACGGTAAGTAGAAAAAAGTGAAAAGCAAAGAGAGAGCGATATAGACAGGGGGGCGGACGAAAGTCCGCCTTTTTGTTAAATTTAACTATGATTTAACTTCATTTAATCAGATGGTATTCCTACTTGTTTTTTATTATGCGGTTATTCTTTTTTTAAGCATTATTCTTGTTGAGTTCGGTTTCTTACACTTATTAAAACAAAAATATTGAACAATATTTATAAAGCCACTCCTATTGGTGTTGTAGTAATAATTACTGTATATTTGTTATTACACATTATGAACGAAAGTCACTGTAGTCCTTCTAAATCAACATTATCTTTCAAGTCAATTTACTCAAGCAGTATCTTTGAAACTCTAATTATAATACCAGATATTGACGAGCAGGAAAGAATTGAATCAATCACCGGACTGAATTTTATTATGTATATATTTTATTTTTTAATGATTGCTATTAACATATCATTTATCTGGATTGTAAAACAAGATGAGAGTGTGTCTAAAATAATAATATACGGACTTTATACAAGTATTCCTCTTATTATATTTATAAATTTAATACTTCTGGTAAATCACAATACATGGAGCATGAATCATGCTTTCGGGCTTTCATTAAATGGTGTTGGTGCAGGATTAATGGCTTCGCTTTTTGCGATATGTATATACTCGGTGAAAAATGTGTTTAGAATTCTTAAAGAAGAAAGCATACCAGTTTTAACCCTAATTAGAAATAAAATACTTTCGCCTAATATAAGTTTATCAATTTTTGTATCGAGAGTATGGATATTAATAACGCTTTTAATATCTGCGTTTTTTATAGGATTGTTTTGGATTTAGATTTTTGATTTACGTCTAAATAAGTTCACTGCCAATTGCACGCAAAATGATTATACACACTGATGAAATTAAAAAGATGAAGTTGTTTATCAATGGGAAAATCATTTTAAAAGTATAAAGCCTTAATCGAGAGTTTTCAAATCATTTTCTCTTAAGAATAACATTCTCACTAATTCACAAAAAACACGTTTTCGAGTTTTTCTATCTTAAGGAGTGTTGACATCATGAAATCCATAGACGAATCGGGTTTTAACAAATCACTTAGAATAATATACTGTGCCGATTCGAGTGTATCCTGTACAATCTCTTGAATATGATCATTGAAAGGTTTCCATGTCGATTGCATAGCGTAACCTTTTATTCCCCACATCAGATTTTTCTTTATGTTCCTAATTCTTGCGTCAACAGAGAGAGAGCCTTTACCGTGAGAATTATCCGACAGGTCAACACCTTTTATTTCGTATATTCTGTGGTCGTCATTTAGCAAAGTTGTATGAGCAATCCCCTCGAGATAAAGGTTTCTGTAGCATTCCCATTTAATACCCTCAAAGTCGTGTTCTTCTACATCAGCTTCAGCAAGAAGTTCTATCATCTTTTGCACATAGACTATAAGTTCAGCAGGCTTATGTATTTCTATTGATTCAAGTTCAGCAAGTATATTCTTTCTTGTAAGTGCCTTATCTTCATCAAGCAGTTTTTCTCTTATATATGATATTAAAAGGTCATAATGGTTTGTCAGAATCTTTACAGCCTGCTGAAGGTCTGCGGGTATATACTCTTCAATAAACTTATTGTAAACGTCCGCATCAATTCCTTCTCCTGATTTCAAGTTAGTTAATGTAAGCAGGTCCTCTATTGAATCGTGCAAGACTGCTGTGGAGCTGTAGTCGTATTTACCTGTATCATTCATCTTCAGCTGGAAAACGCATGCTCCAACACGGTTCAGGTGAGAAGCAGCGCTTATCTCACATTTTCTTCTGAGGTTTTTTTGGGCATACAGGGTTATTATATTTTTAACGTATGTTGAATATTCACCGTAAAACGTTTCAAGTAGTTTCAAGTCGGGTAGTTTGTTAAGCAGTATTGCTGAGTGTATCTTCTGATAGTTATGGTCGTTTTCAATTTCTCTTCTTGCGAGTGTGATTTCCGCAGGAGCGTTTATGTCGGTTCTTCTTTTGATTCTGTTGAAAAAATTACCCGACACAAGAAATTCTTTTATTAGTGAATGAATCGCCCTCGATTTCTTTACTCCGTAAAGAGAATCGAGAAGATTCATGCTTGGACATTTACCGTCGAGAATATCATCAAGAACGGAGTTTGCTTTATCGAAATTTCTGTTCAGTTTTATAAGCTCAAAATCGGAATTAATCATAACTTTATTTATTCGTGTATGTTATATATTTTATAGACAAATATCAATTTTAAAATTAAGCTACAATGCAATGAAAAAGTATTTTGTTCTTTTACTGTTTATCATTATACCTGTGGTTATAACAGCACAGGATCTAAATATTCCAAACAATGTATATGATAAAGCGGACGACTACACAAAGTCACGAAAGGCTTTTAACCGTGAAAGGTGGTTTCATGAGCAACGGATGTATCCCAACAATTTTATACCGGATGGTGCGTATCAGAAAGCTTTTGATGAAAAAATGAAACTGCGGAGAGAAAGCGGAGTTTCCTATCCAACTGTAAATTGGACTAACCTTGGACCTACACCCGGATATTATTTCGATTATGGAAATATTTCATCAAGAATAGTGACCGTTAAGTTTGACCCTTCAAACCCGAATATCATTTATGTCGGTGCGGCAAACGGCGGAATCTGGAAGTCAACAGATGGCGGATTAAACTGGGTTTCAAAATCTGACTTTGAAGTGTCTCTTTCATCCGGAGCACTTGCGATTGATCCGAATAATACGAATATCATATACTACGGTACGGGAGAAGCCACATACAGCGGTGCTTCATACTACGGACGAGGACTGCTAAAGTCGACAAATGGCGGAGAAAGCTGGACAAGCATTACAGCGGGTTTACCTTTCAGTTCATATTTCTCGAGGCTTGTTATTAAACCCGGTAATTCGAATACTTTATTTGCAGCCCTCGGTACGTCTGGTCTTCATGTCAGTACGGATGCAGGTTTAACCTGGTCCGTTGTTGTAAGCGGAAGATGTGATGACATTGTATTCTCCCCAGACGGAACAAAGGCTTATATAGTCGGTTCCGGAACATCATACAAGATGTCAACCGACGGCGGTGCAAATTTCAATACTGTTACATTTACACCAGGTATGGGAACAAGAAATCATATAGCAATCTGTAAATCATTTCCGAATGTTCTTTATATATCAAAATATTCAGGTTCTTCAATTACTGTTTACAAATCGACAGACAGCGGACTGAATTATTCGCAGATATCCGTGGGGACTGATTTCAGCGGTTCACAGGCATGGTACGATTTTTACATGCACGTAAATCCTTTTAATCCGAATATAGCTTACGTCGGCTCGATAGATATATGGAGAACAACAAACGGTAACACTTTTGTGAACAACACAAACGGTTATTCAGGCGGGAACGTTCATGTTGACCAGCACAACATGGATTTCCATCCAACCGATTCAAATGTGTGTATTTCAGTTAACGACGGCGGTATATGGTATTCATCAAACAAAGGCGATTCATGGATGAACAGAAATGCCGGATTGACTTTAACACAGTTCTACAGAATGACCTCTGACCCATCAAACGCTAATCATCTTGCAGGCGGTACTCAAGACAACGGTACACAAAGAACGAAAGGTACTGCAAACTGGAATGCTGCTTTCGGCGGTGACGGAGGAGAGGTATGTTTCCATCCGTTGAATTCAAATTACGTGTTAGGCGAGACTCAGAATAACGGTGTCAGAAGGTCGGTTAATAACGGGGAATCCTGGTCGAGTGCAACAACCGGTCTTACGGGTTCAGGTGCCTGGGTCGGTCCGATTATAGCACATCCGGATTCGGTATCAATATTTTATACTGCGAGAGGGCAGGTGTTTAAATCGACAAATATGGGATCGTCCTGGGTTGCAATATCCTCAGGCACATCGGGGACAATACGTGAGATGGCAATAAGCAAATCTGACACAAAAGTTATGTATGCTACATCGGGAAGCTCTGTTTATAAATCAAACGACCGAGGGTATACATTCGCATTATCGAATTCAGGTTTACCGAATAAGACAATAACAAGTATTTATATTCATCCTGATTCTTCTGATGTTGCTCTCGTTACGATGTCCGGTTTCGGCGGTAATAAAATTCACAAAACAACAAACGGCGGAGTGAACTGGTTCAGCATTTACGGAAATCTTCCTGATTCTCCGATAAACGACGGTATGTTCTACTATCCGAATTTTGCCACAAACATTATTCTTGCAGCAACGGATGTTGGAGTTTTTATGACAACCAATAATGGAACAAATTGGACTGAACTCGCGGACGGTCTTCCTAACACAGTGGCGATGCATATGGATTATAATTCAGCATCAGGTAAATTACGCATCGGGACTCACGGGCGCGGTACATGGGAGCTTAACGGTTCGTTGCTTGGCATTACTAACTATAATTCCGAACTTCCTGATAAATATTATTTAAGCCAGAACTATCCGAATCCGTTTAATCCATCAACAAAGATTTCCTTTGGGATTGTCAAATATGGATTTGTAACCCTAAAGGTTTATAATGCTCTCGGACGGGAGGTTGCAGTACTCGTAAATAAAAATCTAAATGCAGGAACATACGAGGCATCATTCCGAGGTGATAATCTTAGCAGCGGAATTTATTTTTACAAACTTGTGTCGGAGAATTTTTCCGAGACAAAGCGTATGATGCTTGTGAAGTAATCAGTCCCGACAAGTCGGGATGCAAAGAACGCATAATCAGTGATCAGTAAACAGTGGTCAGTAAACAGTTGAGAAAGATTTAAAATTATTTGAAAGCCCGTTTTTACGGGCTTTTTTTATGATAAAAAGCAGTGAGCACTAATCGGACAATAAAACAGGAATATTTTTCGAGACCAATTTAAGACCAATCTGAGTACAAGGTGACTGAAAGATTAAGAAAAAACGAAAGTGCGATTTTTGAGCATTTTCGGGGAATAAAACTTAAAAAATAACAGAGAAATATTTATTACAATATTTTACTCACTCCCTTCATTATTAATCACTACAAGAACCAAAATCTGGACACGGCATATTTTTGTCGATTTTTTTGTACGGATTATAAGTGACAAGAAATACATGGAATTATTTAATGAAAAAGATTTTTTTAAGGGCGAAAATATTTTAGAAATGAGAATTTTCGTGGCACAATTTCGAAAAATTTTGTGATTATAAGTAGGAAGGTATATTGGTTGATGGTTGTTAGTTGTTGTTTGTTAGCCCAAACTGTAAGCCAAAATTCAAGTATGAAATTAAATAAGAGAATCTTGGGGAGATATAAAGAAACACGAACAGAGCGTATATCTGTTTAAACCTGCTGAAGGGGGTAAGGCATAAAACTTTAGCCCTGCAGGAAGCGATATGTATTTAAATTCGCTTTGCGGGTAAAGATAAAAATTATTGTCGTATGCAGCGGGGCTATTTCATTAAGAAATTAAAAACTTTTGGATAATGTTGCTGTAAGAACGAACTCATCGTTATTTCCGTAAAGATAATATTTCTCCCTGTAAAAATTCTGTTCCGCGGTTAAATAAAAATCAGCGACATTCCAAAACGGAACGCTAGAGGTAAACGATATTCCGAATTTTCTGTTCGTTCCCCATTCATTTGTGAAATCAAAGCCAAGGGAATTATTCCAGATATCGAAAGCAGTGTAAGAACCCATAATACCAAAACCGGTCATGTTAGTATTATCCAGAGGAGTATTTTTTATGTTATATGTAAGTGAAGCGGATAAAGTCAACGGAAGTTTTTTAAAGTTAATATCTTCCCTGAAAGTGAAATCTACGATTGAGAAATACGCCGAATCCTGCGGTCTATTGTCAGAACTTTTTGTTGATGTAATAATCAGGAGTGAATTTGCAAAGAAGGATTTTGCGGATAACTTATATCCCGAGACTAATGAAAGGATATCGAGGTCATTTTCATAATAATCGACATGAGGACCGTTATTAAAGGACCTAATAGGCATGTACCTAAGAGTTAAGTTTGCTGTTTTATCAAATTTGAATTTAACTTTGAAATCATACTTGTTAGTATAAGTTGTTATAGAATTTAATTCGCCGACGTTGTCATTTTTATGTTCATAACCGCCGTTAAACAAAATGATGCCATTTAGAAATTCCTGATCGAGAGTAACTTTCAGCCTCATCTGTCCTTTCCCAGAAATACCTGGTGCGCCGTAAGAAATGAAGCCCGGTCCGATGAGTTTATACTCAATACCGAGATTAGACTTTGTCTCAGGGAGATTAAATGCACCTTTTATTCTGTACATTAGGTCATACTGGCTGCTTGTGTTAGCATTTGTAAGGTTTTCGAGAAACGATGGTATATCGCCGGCTGCAAGTTTTGGAGCGAACTTATCACGTGTAGTAACTGTGACGACGGCTTCAGATTCAAGTGATATTCTTTCATTCAACAGATTAAGCTTTCCATCTGCACCAAGCAATGTGTTTTCACCCGGGGTTGGGATGATTGAAGGGGGGCCTAATGATGAACTGACAGTTGACGGATTTATGGTATTTTCTCTATCAAAAGATTTCATGTACGTGAAATGAAGATGGGAGTTTTCTTTCTCGCCGACACCAATGCTTCCAGCGTACAGATTTCTTGCATAGACAGAATCCGGAATAGCGTCGAGGTTACCTAAACCAGTCGCTTTCAAGTAAAGCAAGCCCGGATTAAAAGTAAAATCAAGACCTTTAACTTTAACACCGCTGACAGTGTATTCGGTATAGGTCGGATAAGTTTCCCAAATACCAATTTCCTTGAACATAGAAATAAATTTTAAGTGCCCCGGTAACTTTTTAGATTCATCGCCGATTTTTTCCTTTATTTGATTTTTTAGACTGTTCAGGTCAAATAACAAGGCGAAGCTGTTAATATTTTGTCTGTAATCTTTTTGTTTAGTATCTAAATACAGGTCCATTTTAAAAGGTATTCCATAGAATGCGACAGTTGGACTAATGTTAATATATCCAAAGTTTGCGGGAGATTCGGAATTTTTTGATTGTTCGTTTTGAAAATTGCTTCCAATTTTATACGACAGACCGAAATCAAAAGATTTTGTACCGAACACTGAGTTTTTTGTTGTGCCTCCGGTGCTTAATCTCAGGTTATAATTATTCTGCACATTTTCGTTGTCATAATTTTTTCCGAAATCACGAGTGTTAGATTTTAAAAGACTGTCGCTGCTGAGTTCATCCGATGTTAAGTCCTTGTACAAAAATGTTCTTATTTCGCTTTGATTCATGAGCGATCCATCGAAATAAGTTTTAACCTGCCAAGCATATTTCATTCCGTGAACGAATCTTCTACCGACGAGAGGATACTGAAACAAGTTTGATTTAATGTTTTTCTCAACGTAAGAAGCGGGGTTTGAAATGGTAGCATAGTAAGCGGATTGCCTGTTTAAAATTGTATAAAATGAAATTTCATAAGTAACTCTAACTCCAGTCGGGTAGGGCGTTGGCGGCAGCCATGAAAACATCGGCTGGAAAGTACTGACTTCTTCGTTATCTTCCGGCATAATCAATTCTGTTTGAGTGACGTTAAGAATTTCATAATCGTTGCAGAAAGAACCGAGGTCGGAACCATCTGCAGAGTTTCTTGCATAAATGCAGATGTTATACTCTCCGCTCTTGAAAGTACCTGTACTGTTTAAAGTTTTCTCGACGTTATTATCATATTTTTTAATATCAATAGGACTTATTTCGGAAGCATTAACTTTTTTGGAGCCAGTCGGAAGTAAAAAGCTTGAAGTTCTTCCCTCTGCAACTTTCTGATTAGTTTTTATGTCAGTAACCTGAGCGAAGAGATAAACGTTAACAGCCGAACCGCTGTTAGATAACGTAACTTTCCACAGATTATCAGCCTTAAACTGAAATGGAGGAGGCTGTTCGAGATAAACATTTACCTGCGCGAACAAATTTACCGTAAACAGTATTAATGAGACAACAGTAAAAATTATTTTCTTCATATCTTATAATTAATATATTTTAATTCTTAATTAAAAAGAAATAAAGAGCAGAATTACCTTTCCGCTCATTTATTTCAATAAATAACTGTTTACTTAGGACCCTCTGTACCGCCACTAAAATTAACAGTTATCTTGCATTCACCGCAGAGTTTTTCACCGCAGAACACCTCATAAGTTATTGTGTATGTACCTGCAGGAAAATTATAAGTGAAACTATTGCTATTACTTGTTCCGCTTGTTACAGTCTGCCCGGATTTCTTTACCGTATATTGATATTTTGGTACGCATGGTGCAATACAACTATAAACAGGTGCTGTAACCGTATTCTGTCCGGCGTTAACAGTTTTTATTATCTTAGAGTTACAGCCAATAGTAGTTGAACCGATTTTTATGCTACCTGACCAGTTCTTGTCGCAGCCGCAATCTATTGGATTAACACAGAGAGGTAAATCTCTGCATACTGTTTCATTGCAAGTATCTTTTGGATTTTTATCATCTACAAAACTAAATGTAAAACAAGCAGGATTTACCGGCGCACCATTTGAAGTAAAAACACAAGTAATGTTACTTGTTCCCGGACTTAAAATGCTTGGTAAAGCAGGTGAAATTAAAGTAAGATTACTTGACGTAATATTGCTTAACATTACCGGATTACTGTTTGGGTTGCTTATTTTAAATTCTATAGAATATCTTGCATTACCATGGTCATCTTCGCATTTAACATCCAGAACTTTAGCCTTGAACTTACATGGCACTTCGGGCGGCTTGCAAACAGGAGTTGTGATGCAAACAGTATCTCCGTGGCAGCACCAACTATAGTTTTGTCCGATGTGTTTGTAAATAGCTGTTTCAAAGCAAACGTTGACTCCCTCGCCGACACCGCTGATAATTAATGATTGAGGAGTTGAAATACCATTTGGTCCTATACTTACGTTCGGGAAGTTTACCGGAGATAGCGTCAGGTCGGATGGAGATATAGGATTAAGTATAAATCCTGTTGTTGTATTATTCGAATTATTTTGTATCTGGAAATTATACTTGAAAGTGCCGTTTGCAAGGCATTCGATCGAGTCGTTTATTATTTGTGCACAGTTATTCTTCGGTTCTTCTCTTGGAGGACAGGTTGTTGTAAGTGTATCTATACAAACAATTTCAGCGTCTTTAATCCATTCGACGAGAATTTTTTGCGGAGATGTTGTAAATCCTGCCAGGCAGAAATTAAGAATATTGTTTTGATTACCGGTTGGAATAAATCCGCTCGAATGAACATACTGTATTTCGTTGGAAGGAAATATATTCATCGAACCCCAGCCGCTTCCAGAAGCCGCTGTCCACGTGCTGAACATAGTTCCTGATTCTGTTTTTAGTTTCACCTGAGTAAAATAATTAGCGGGAGCGTTATTAATCAGGTTCAAATCGTAACAGCAATTATATGGGTCTCCTGTAATCGAAGCGCTTACATCTTCGCAAATACATGATGGTGTTGTTATACATAAAGTATCGTAGCACCAGCAGCAATTGTCAGGACTAATGTATTTCATGAGTATGCAGATATTCGTGTTTTCATCTGCACCGCTTATTACTGCTGTGATAGAACCTGATGTCTGATTATTACCCAGCGCGGGTGATATAGCGGATGAAACCGGAGTTATCACAGCACCCGTCGGAGAAAGAACTGTATATTCTACGACACCGATACTGAAATTAGAATTGTTAGTAATCGAATATGTCAGATCGTAATTACTACCGTTACAAACAAGCGTATCCTGTTTAAAGGTTACGCAAGGGATATTACAATTGACGTTCACAGTGTCTGAACATATAATAGTATTATCATTTTTCCAGCTAACGACAATCTGCTGAGGACTTGAAAGCGTTGAAAGACAGAAATTAAAGAATCCGTTGAGCTGTCCGCCGGGTACGCCAGAATTCTTTTTAACAGTGTAATTCTGCGGACTTGATGATGTGTACATCCAGCCCGTGTAGCTGCTTCCGAGACTTCCAGACACGAATGTGTTTTGTCCAAGCGGCAGAAACTCAATCGTATTGACACCAGCTAAATTCTGCGGTTGGCTTAAATTAATCACACCGCAGCAGTTTCCGACTGGAGACGGAGAAATGGTTGCTGTTAATGAATCGCATGGATTTGATGAACCATGGGGTGGATTACAGTTCATGATACAGACGTTATCTATAAGAAATTTTTCGTTCCCTGACGAGCCGCTCATATCGACTAAAAACATTACTGCAGTTACATTGCTTAGTAAGTTAGTCCAGTTCGTGCAAGTATCCCCACCATTTAATACTTTCCAGGTTCCTTCCGAACTTAAAGGTAGAGATCCGTTAGCGCATGGTCCTAAAGGTGCGCATATATGCACCCAGTCTGAACTATCTTGAACAGAAGTCGAAGCAGTAAATACGGCGGCTATCTGCGGGTTTGTTCCCCATACCATTGGTTGTGTTTCGTCAAAATTCTGAACTAAATATATTCTTGGATTTACAACCATTCCCATGGCATCTGTTATAAGTTTAAAATCATAGCATAAACAATTTCCCGTAAATTGTGAATAATTTCCTACATAGTTTACTTTGTTATAAATAAATGTAGATCCGGCAACGTCGTTTACACGAAGAGAATAATTTGATGAACCTATTGTTGAACCTGGTGAAAAGACATACATATTATTAGTTGAATTTGTGATATTCCCAGCGTCATTGGTGTATGTTTTCCAGTTTGATATTGTGTTGTTCTCGAAATCAGTACAGAAACTGGTTGGAGTCGTTTGACCGCAGTTAACCGTGAGCGTATCCATAATATTAGCGTATGATTCGCCCCCGTTTGTTGACCATTGAATAAAAATTTGAAACGGTGCTGAAGCACTTGTAAAACAAACTGTTCCATAATTGTTTGTTCCTGCCTGAAAGTCACCGAGCCCTTTCCAGAGCATATGATTAGTAATTGGTGGCGCGGCTGGCATTACACTGCAATTTACCGGATTTGCACTTTGAATGTAATTTGCAGGTAGAACCATTCTAAAAGCATCATAGGAAAGCGTTCCAGTACTGTTGTTTACGTTTACAGCAAAACAGCAGTTAGCGGCAATTACAGGTGTAAGGGAAACAGTTATTTGACCCCCGCCTGATACTATCATGAAGGTTGAAGTTCCGCTTATGACTTTCCCATTGCTGATTTGCCATGCATACCTTTTCCCGGGCTGCAGTTTTTGTCCGGTTGAGGGATACACGAAATTTGTTTTTAAATATTCCTTCTCAAAAAAAGGTTTACTATGAATCATTGCTGCTTCGGGAGATTCGTCTGAGGATATTTCTACAATCTTAATTTTATAACTCCCCTTAAGATTTCCCATACTAACCCAACTAAACATTAGCGGCTCATCTGTGTTTATTTCTGATTTATTTTCCGGGGTTAGCAAACTTATTTCAACTTCCTGTTCGATTTTGATTTCATTATCTCTGCAATCGCTTCCGAGTTCATCGTTTGTACCTGTCTGCTTTGCATAGACGCAGATTGTATAGTTACCGTCGGGTAAAGAGCCTTTTCTCATGAGAGCATCTTTATACCGGCTATCCCTGCTTGGATAGGATACCTCAGGAGTTTTCGGCAGGTCGCTTGCTTTGAATCGTTTTCTTTCTTTTGCTTTTAGTTTAACGGGGGTGGTGGTTGCAGATGCTATTAGCCCTGCTTTTGATTCATTTAGAGTACCGTACAGATAGAACTCAACATCATTATTTGAAGTGTTATTTAGTTCAATGTTGTAAAGGTCTGCTATACTTAACTGATTTGGAGGAGGCTGCTGGAGTTTTATTTGAATTGACGACTGTGAATGCACAGCCGATGTAACAAATAATATAACAGCAAAGGCAATAGAAATACGTCTGAACAAATGCAATGAAGCAAAATTCAGAGTGAATTCTGTAAAGTTGTTTTTCATGTTCTCCGTTTAGTTTATGAGATTATAAATCCGTTTTATATCAGATATTAAACTCTGATTTAATTTAGTCTTTTGTTTGCCTTATGTCAAGAACAAACATAAAAGACATTCCTCCTTGTTCAGCAATAAAATTGAAAAGATCTTGTAAATATTCAAAAACTAAACAGGGGATAATATGTATTATTAGGAATCAAATGTAAACACAAATAAAATAAATAAGAAAAATATTAATAAACCGTAAATTCTTATACGAAGAATGAAATGAAAAGCCGGATATTAAGGTAAGTTACGACAGCCGCTATAAGCAGTAATAAATATTTTGTGAAAACATTGTTAGCATGTTTACCCATAATCTTTTTAGAAGAGGTTAAATATATTTGAAGGAATATTGTGAATGGAAGCTGAATGCTTAGAATCATTTGTGATATAATAAGTCCTTTAAACGGATTGCTAATGAAAAGAATAATTATCAAAGCAGCAATAAGAGAAATGCCGACACCGAGTTTTGAGTGGCTGTCATTAATGTCATAAGGTTCACCGAACATTCCGGCAAGAATTGAACCTCCTGCCATACCGGAGGTAATACTTGAAGCAAACCCAGCAAAGAGCAGTGCAACAGCAAAGATAATTGCAGCGTAGTTTCCGAGCAGTGGTTCAAGAAGTGACTTTGCCTGTTCGAGTTCGCTGACAGGCAGTCCGTTTTTAAAAAATGCAGCAGCAGCAAGAATTATCATTGCACTATTAATTGCCCATCCGATTACCATTGAGAAAAGAGTGTCATAAAATTCATAATCGAGCTGCTTCTTAATTACATCTTCATTCTCAAGGTTCCACTGACGGCTTTGGATGATTTCGCTGTGAAGGTATAAATTATGCGGCATAACGACAGCACCCAGCACTGCCATTACTATCATAATAGAGCCGTCGGGCATGTTTGGTGTAATCCAACCCATAGCTGCACTTCCCCAGTCAACATCAGCGATGAACAATTCGTATATAAATGAGATTCCAATAATGGAAACAAAACCTATGATATATTTTTCTATTCGCCGGTATGAATTAGTGAAGAGTAAAATACTGACCGCTATAACGGTAATTAAAGAACCTATTTTTATCGGAATCTTCAAAAGCATATTTAATGCTATTGCAGCACCGAGAATTTCTGCAAGTGAGGTTGATATGGATGCGAGTACCGCAGAACCTAAAATAGTTCTTGAAACAGGTTTAGGCGTGTGAAAAGTTGCTGCTTCAGACAGGCATAGACCGGAAACGATTCCAAGGTGTGCCACGTTGTGCTGAAGTATGATTAGCATTACAGTTGAAAGCGTTACCATCCATAGAAGTGTGTATCCAAAATCTGCCCCTGCAGAAATGTTTGAAGCCCAGTTGCCCGGGTCGATAAAACCGACCGTAACGAGCAGTCCCGGTCCGATATATTTAAAAATTTCAAGTCCTCCGAAAACCGGTCGATGTTCTTTCTTGTTTCTGAGGTCTTTAATGAAATTTTTTATACCCATGTTATACGTTACATGCGGATTCTTCCTTTACATGCTTTAGCATCCAGAGGCCAAGCAAGAAGAAAGCGGTTAATGAAAATATAGCGAGCTTCTGTGAGCCGGTGAGCCACGATATTAAACCAAATGTCAGAGGACCTATAAGAGTAGATGTTTTTTCGAATAAAGAATAGAAGCCGAAGAACTCTGTTTTAATTTCAAATGGCGTGAGTTCCGTCATCAGCGTTCGAGAGAGGCTTTGAGTTGAGCCGAGGAATAGTCCTGCAAATCCGCCGACTATGAAGAAATAATGGATTTTGAAACTGCCCATTATAAGATAAGTTTCAACATCAACAAATATATAAATGAATATTAAGATAGCAATCCAGAATAAAATATTAATAATTATGGATTTCTTTATACCGAGTTTATCTCCGAGTTTAGCAAATACGAGTGAACCGATCATTGCGGTTAACTGAACGAGTATAAAGAAAATTGCAAGCTGCATTGTTTCAAACCCGAGGGTTTTTCTTGCGTATATTCCGGAAAAAAATATAATAGTGTTTACAGAATCAATGTAGAGAAAGTAAGCAATCAGATAGTTTCTGAGGTTTTTATAGTTATTAATATGTTTAATAGTGTTAAAAACTTTTTTAAAACCATAAGTGATGTTATCTAATGCACCGGTTTTAATTTGCTTATCCTTTTTCTTCTCTTTAAGGAATAAAAACAAAGGAAGAGAAAATACGAGAAAGAATAAAGCAGTTATAAGAAACAAAAGATTGTAATTATCTTTTAGCGGAAATACCAGCAGAACAGATATCAGCGAGCCTACGTAACCGACAGCGTAACCGTAAGAAGAAACTTTGTTATAGTCCTTTTCGTCAACCATGTCGGATATAAAAGCGTCGTAAAATGTAATACCTGTCTGAAAGCCTATGTTTGAAAGCACGAAGAGAACAAGAGCAAAAATTATCGTCCCTTCGCCAGTGAAATACATAAGTGCTGTTGGTATAACACAAAGCAGTGTGAAGATAAAAAGGTAATGCTTCTTGTTTGAAGAGCGGTCGGCGATAGCGCCGAAAATAGGATTTAAGACCGCAGAGATTATCATCGAGACATTTATACCGAGCGACCAATAGAAATCTCCGACCGGTTTAGCCGAACAGACAACATCAGTGAAGTAAACAGCAAAAACAAAAGCGACGATAATAACAGCGTAGGACGAGTTTGCGAAATCAAAAAGCGTCCATATAAAAACCTGCTGTTTATTTTTCATTCTCTGGTTTTTTAAAATCTATAAGTCCTCTGCCTGATTTATTAAGTTTGTTTTCTTTCTTTAAATCCGTGAGTATTCCGTCAAGGACGCCATTTATGAACGTCGGACTTCTTTGCGAACAGTATATTTTAGCGATTTCCAGAGCTTCGTTTATCGAAACTTTTGGGGGTATTTCAGGGAAGAAAAGAAGTTCCGCTATGCACATGCGGATTAATATCTTGTCAAGAATAGAAACTCTTTCGAACTGCCAATTATCAATTTTTTCTCTTACCATCTGGTCTATTGCTCTCTGGTGTTTCAGAACGGAGTCAATAAGTCCGGATGCGAATTCATAATCTTCGTTATCCTTTATTTCCGAGATTAAGTCATTTTTTATTTTATCTATAGGCTCTCTTGAAATCTGGTGTGCATACAGCACTTCGAGTGCCTTAATCCTGATAAGTCTTCTTTTTTTAGACATATATTTAAAGAACTAAAATTTTATGATTTTATCTATACAAAAATTGCTAACCTATACCTGAAAGCCAAAATAATAATACGGCGAAAGATTCTTTAATGCAGAAGTTCAGATAACTTTCGGTTGAGAGCGGAGTATCCGATGAAAATGCGTCGGCATTCATATTGTTGAACCTGCATAATTCTTTTGCTCTGAAAAGGTGAAAATTGTCAGATATCAAAATTAGTTTCTGATAGTTAAACCTTTTGTAATACTTATCTCTTACAAATTGAATTTGCTCATTCGTAGAATTCGACTTTGCTTCAATAAGCAGATTTCTGGGATCAACACCGTATTTTATGAGTTCATTTTTTGATACCTCGGCTTCGGTAAGTTCATTCGGCGACCCCCCACCGGTAAGAATAAGTTTTGTCACGTATTTTTTCTCATATATTTCGAAGCCCTTGTTAATTCTTTCCCTAAGAACCGGAGAAGGACGGTTGCCACCCCATACGGCGGCCCCCAGTATAACACCTGCGTCTGCTTTTCTGACCCCTGTCTTGTATTTATGGGAGTCGTCGGTAAAATTATAAACAGTAAAAAGAGTTAAAGAAAATATAATTACAAGGAACAGGAGCAGATAACCGAGATTGTTCAGCAGATGCATCTTTTTTGAAGATGAAAAATATAGTACAATAACAGATATTGACAAAAATACTTTTATAAGGAAGTATAAAACAAACAGAATCACTTTCTTTTCTTTATCCAGAATCGAGTACGAAAACAGCAGAATTGCCACATCCGCAACGGATATAAAAAGGAGCGCCATAAGTACGCCCGTCCTGTACTTTTTCTTAGAGAAGATATTTAAAAACAAAAATACAACAAGGATAAATGTTATTATACCCGTCATCAGGTTTCCTGTCATGTAAACCGAATAGTTATCGAGCATAAGCTCCTGATTAGAGTATCTCAGGTTAGTAAGTAAAAATTCTGAGAAAACAACCGTCAGCAAAACAAAGAACAATATGAAATTCTTGCTTTTAAACAATATTTGAAGATTAATTTATCGTAAGTAAATTAATAAAAAATTACTTATTTTAAAGTGCTTAAATCTATTTTATAATCAAAATGTTTATTACGTTTGAAGGAATTGACCTGAGCGGAAAATCAACTCAGGCAAAACTATTGTACGATTACCTCCGTAGAAGAAAACGAAAGGTTATTCTTGTCCGTGAACCGGGAGGGACGCATACTTCAGAAAGAATTCGAGATATACTTCTGGATAAATCACATAAGAAAATGACTGCACTGACAGAGTTCCTACTTTTTTCAGCATCACGGCAGCAACTTACGGAAGAAGTTATAAAACCTCATCTTCAAAAAGGATACATAGTTATCTGCGACAGGTATTACGATTCATCGACCGCTTATCAGGGGTACGGCGGAAAGATTGAGATAAGAACCATAAAAGAAATTAATAAAATTGCTACAAATAAATTAAACCCTGACATCACATTTTTTGTTGATATAGATATGGCGGAATCTTCAAGACGCCGTGCCGCGATGAAGAAAACAAGAGACAGAATGGAAAGCAAGAAATCAGCTTATTTCAAGAAAGTCATTGACGGTTACAGAAAACTTGCGGTAATAAATAAAAGCCGTTTTGTTAAATTAAACGGAAGTAAATCTATTGAAGAATTGCAAACCGAAATTTTAAACATATTAAGGAAAAGGAACGCAAATGTATAAAAACAGGAGAATACTGTTAATCTTTATATCTCTTCTTTTTGCTGTAAACTCATCCGCTCAGTATAAGGAGGATGTTTACGATAAGATAAACAGGAATATGGAGATTTTCGGGGATGTATATAAAGAAATTCTTCTTAACTATGTTGATAAGATTAATGCAGATAAATTTTTTGAAGCAGGTGTTAACGGTATGCTCGGTACGCTTGATCCATACACGGTATATTACAGCGAAAATGACAAGGAGTCACTTGACCTTATAACAGCAGGGAAGTACGGAGGAATAGGTATTACAATAAGCTACCGCGATTCAGCTCTTATTATTATTGATATAATGAACGGGTATGAGGCAATGCGTAAAGGACTCAGAAGAGGGGATATAATAAGAAAAATTGACGGTACAGATATAACATCACTGAATACTGAAACTGTAAGAAAACGTGTCCGTGGAACAGTCGGAACAAAGCTCTTAATGGTCGTTGAACGCGATACAGAACTTCTTGAATTTGAACTTACACGTCAGGAGATTATTCTAAAAGATATTTCTTATTACGGTTTCTTGAAGAATTATGATAGAAACATTGCATACATTAAACTTGACAGGTTTGGGACAAATTCGGCTACTGAATTTGAAAACGTACTTAGAACTCTGAAGTCAGAAAAAGACATTCAGGGACTCATTATCGACCTGCGTAATAATGGAGGCGGTTTTCTTAAAGCATCAATTGATATGCTCGGTATGTTTGTTGAAAAGAACAATCTTTTGCTTACTACAGAAGGGAATAAGAGCGGCTCGGAAACGAAATATTTTTCAAAAGATACACCACTTCTGAATAAAGATGTACCCGTGGTTGTGATGATAAACGAGGGCACAGCTTCAGCATCAGAAATCATGGCCGGAGCAGTTCAGGACCTTGACAGGGGAGTTATAGTTGGTACGAAATCTTTCGGAAAGGGATTAGTTCAGAATATAAAAGATCTTGACTTCGGGTCAAATCTTAAGATAACCATCGCAAGGTACTTTACTCCTTCCGGCAGATGGATTCAGAGCAAGGACTATTTCCTCGAGAATAAACACGGAGTATTCAATAACCTTGAGAGTTTCAGGAACAAAGAGTTTAAGACACTTAACGGCAGGCCGGTATATGCAAACGGTGGGATAATGCCGGACGTGGAAATTAAATCATCGGGAGAAAGCGAAATTCACAAAGCTCTGCTCATGAAGGATATGTTTTTTAAATATGCGTCTGATTATGTTGCGGTCAATTCCGGAATAAAAGTCTTCAAAGCAACCGATGAAACTTATACTGATTTTATAAATTTTTTAAATGTCAGAAATTTTGATTTTAAATCTTTACCCGAAAAGAAGCTGGATGAATTGAAAAAATCATTAGCCGAAAAAAATCTCGACGGTACTCTTTCGGATTATATTAATGCAATCGAACAGACAATTAACACAGAAGAATCAGAAGAGATGCAGAAAGCAAAGGAAGAAATAAAACAGAGTATCGAAGAGGAAATAAATAAAATGATAGTGGAAGAAAAGGAACAGATAGAAGCAACTTTCAGCTCTGATAAGGTACTTCAGGAAGCCATTAGCATTATTCTCGATTCGCAAAGGTATAATTCAATATTAGGAATCAACTGATGAGACTCGGGATACTTGGCGGGGGCCAGCTTGCAAGAATGATAATCGAAGAAACTTCTAAGTATGGTTTTGAATATGTCATATACAGCGAATCTCCCGATTCTCCCGCTGGCAAGATATGCAGCAGGGAAATTGTAGGGAAGTTCAGCAATCTTGAGAAGTTGAATGAATTTTCATCACAGTGCGACCTTGTCACACTCGAAAATGAATTCATAGATAAAAAATATATTGAGCACGTTGAAGCATCGAGAGTGAAATGTCTTCCGGGTTCGGATATTGTCGGGTTGATTCAGGACAAGTTATTACAAAAGAAGAAATTAAAAGAGCTAAACATTCCTGTCCCTGAATTTGAAGAGGTAAATACATTAGATGACATTAAAAATTTCGCACGGATACATAGCTATCCAGTTATTCTTAAATCACGTACAATGGGTTATGACGGGAAGGGTAACCTCAGGATTGATGAAGAAGGAATGATTGATGAAGCCTTTAACGCTCTTTCTGAACGCGGCAAACTAATGTGCGAGAGTTTTATTGACTTCAGGAAGGAACTCGCCGTACAAGTTGTAAGAAGTGTTAGCGGAGAAGTAAAAGTTTATCCTGTTGTTGAATCTATTCAGAAGGACCATATCTGCAGCATCGTTAAAGCATCGAAAGATTTTGATAATAAAAACACGGAAACAACAACAGATATTGCTGTTAAAATCGTTGAAAGCATAAACTATATAGGTGTTCTTGCTGTTGAATTTTTTCTTATGGAGGACGGTAAGCTTTATGTAAACGAGCTCGCTCCCCGCGTTCATAATACAGGTCACTATACAATTGAAGGATGTTATGTATCTCAGTTTGAAAACCATGTTCGCGCTATAACAGGGCTTCCGCTCGGTTCAACGGATATGATATATCCATGTTCAGTAATGATTAATCTTCTCGGAAGCAGAGCCGGTAAAGCAAATCTTGAAGGATATTACAATCTAGTAAAGGACAAATACGCATACATTCATTACTATGGTAAAGAGGAAACCCGCGTTGGAAGAAAAATGGGACATATTACTCTTGTTGGAAACGATATGGCGGATTTGTTATTCAGGGCTTATAAGTATCATTCTCAAATTAAATTTTAAGATGAAATTCGGACTTAAATATAAAATACTTTTTGGATTTTTGCTTTTATCGTTTTCAGTTAATTTTTTAATTTATTGCAAGAATGAAATAAAGCAGGAATCGACGGATAAAAAGGTAATTACCATTCCTCTTGATTCAACAGATAAAACTAAACAGGACACAAAGAATAATTTGAAAGATTTAAGTGATGTTTTTAAACTTCATTATGAAGCATTCGTAATAGATACTCATAATGATTTTCTTTATCAGGTCTTTAATAAAGGTGCTGACCTGGGAAGAAAAGATAATTTTACTTTCTCAGGTCTTCCGCGTTTTGCGGAGGGCGGAGTTGATATGCAGGTATTTGCAGTCTGGATACCGGGCAGCGAAAGCAAACGTGCATATGCATTCGCAAACGAACAGATTGCTCGGTTAAAAGATTATGAAAATAAATATTCTGATGATTTTGAAATAGCTTACTACTACGATGATGTCATGAGAATAATGAAAGGGAAAAAATTCTGCGGAATGATCGGGATTGAAGACGGTGTTGCGGTGCATGATGATGTTGAAAACGTAAATAAATTGTATGAAGCCGGGGTCAGGTATATTGGCCTCACATGGAATAAGTCGAATAGAATTGGTTCTTCTGCCCGGGATGAATCAGAAAAAGGAACGGGCAAAGGTTTGACTAATTTCGGAAAGCAGGTGGTTGCAAGAATGGAGGAGTTGGGGATGCTTGTTGACGTATCACATTCGGGGGAAAAAACTTTTTGGGATGTAATTGAAATGACTAAAAATCCCGTGATAGCTTCACACTCAAACTGCTATGTCTTAAACCCGCATTACAGAAATCTTAAAGATGACCAGATTGTTGCAATAGCAAAAACAGGCGGTGTAATAATGGTAAATTTTCTCGATGATTTTATAAATCAAAACGGAAAATTTAACCGTGTTGCCAACTACAAGGCAAAATATGGAAAAGAACTCGATAATTTATACAATGAATATAAAGACGATTTAATTACGTTTAATGTTAAACGTTATGAATTCATGAAAGCTCATCCGATTGATGGCGGAACTTCTCTTGATGACCTGATTGACCATATCGATCACATAAAATCTCTTGTCGGTATAAATCATATCGGTATCGGTTCCGATTTCGACGGAGGAATTGTAGCACCGAATGAAATATACGATGCCACTTGTTATCCTGTAATCACAGCAAGGCTATGGGAAAGGGGATACACGGAAGAGGAGATTCGAAAAATTCTTGGGGAGAATTTCCTGAGAGTTCTGAAACAGGTTTGCAGTAAATAATATTAATATATGAAAAAAGAAGATATCGTAAAAACCTTTAGTTCATCTGTCGATAAGATTGATGAGAAAAAGATTGACGAAGTTATAGGTAATGAAAAGGTATTCGAGGAAAAAAGAAGTAATCTGAATCCTAAAAAGTTCTTTATGCTCTTTAAGCAGGTTAAACTCGGTTTTGAAATGCTTAAAGATTATAAAAAGAAGAACTATAAGAATGTACCATGGAAAACAATTGCTGTCATTACGACAGCCATAGTATATTTTATAAATCCGCTTGACTTAATGCCCGACTTCATGGGAGTTATCGGGTTTACGGACGATGCAATAGTTCTTGCATTAGTGTTTAACTCACTTCGCGACGAACTTATCAAATACTGTCAGTGGCGAGGTTTGAATCCGGGGGATTATTTTTAGATGAATAAGAATGTAAGAATACTCTTTATAGGGGATGTTATCGGTGTTCCCGGTTTTAATATGGTAAAGCTGGTGCTGCCCGGATTAATTGAAAAAGAAAAGATAGATTTTGTAATTGCTAACGGTGAGAACATTTCAGAGGGTATGGGTATCCTTAAACGTGATGCCGATACGCTTCTGACACTTCCCATTAACGTTCTAACTGGAGGAAATCACACACTTGATAAAATACAGTCGCATAAGTTTATTGATGAATCCAAAAATATACTGCGTCCATTAAACTATCCCAAAGGTGTTTACGGAAACGGTTACGGAGTTTTTAAAGCTTCAAACAAGGACGTTAATATAGCCGTAGTTAATCTTATCGGACGGGTGTTCATGAAACCTCTTGACTGTCCGTTTAGGGCATTCGACCGCCTTTACGAAAAAATTAAAGAAGAAGCTAAAGTAATCTTTGTGGATTTTCACGGTGAAGCAACATCCGAAAAAATTGCGTTTGGATGGTATGCAGACGGACGTGCTTCAGTTGTCGTCGGTACACATACTCACGTTCAGACAGCAGACAGCCGAGTACTGCCGAAAGGTACGGCTTATATCACCGACGTTGGAATGACCGGACCTTATGAATCAGTGATAGGTATGAAAGCTGATGCATCAATCCGAAGGTACATCTTCGGTACGCCTCATAAACACGAAGTTGCAGATGGTGACGTTCGTTTTGCCGGCATCATTGCCGATATAGATTCGGAAACAGGTAAAGCAAATTCAATAAAAAGAATTCTTTACCCCGAGTTTTAATTATTATGTTAAAAGCAATACTATTAGTTTTGCTCTCAAGCTATAATATACAATCCGTGATAATCCGTATAACCGGACTGCTAAAAGCAGTTCGTGCTCATCCGTGTTCCATCGTTCAATTTTAAATCTTTGTTCTCAATAAGTGTATATCATAATTAAATCGGTTCTTTGAGTGTGCGTTCTTTTACGTTTGCAGCATTTTTTCATTATAATTGAAATTTTCATTCATTTATACTAATTTATTAAATGACTAAACAATTAATCACAGCATTATTTATTTTTATTATCATATCAGCAATGATTGGATGTGATTCATCTACCTCGCCGGGTCTTGCTAGCGGAGTTATCAGAGGCTTTGTCAGAGATTCAATTTCAGGTTCAGGTATTCCTGATGTGACAATATCTGCAGTACCCTTTATATCAAATTCTATTACAGATCCTTCGGGTTATTTCTTTATGACTGGCGTGAATAGCGGCGATTATACATTAACGTTAAAAAAACAGGGATACAATTATAAAAGTGTTCCTGTTTCAGTCAGTAATGATACTGTGAATGTAAACATAAAAATGTTTTTTTCTAACCTCTATATATTCAGCAATAAATTACTAACGGAATATTTTAATTCATTTTCTTTCAGCGCTATAGACCTTTTCCTCGGTTTTGTCGTGAACGAAAATACCAATCAGTACGATATGCACCTTCGCGATTCGGCAGGCACAAGCAATAACTTCTACCTGCGTTCCGGTGACCTTGCAGAACACTTAACAGGATTTCAAACTAAGTTCAGCAATGCTTTAAAGAATCCTTTAAATAATTCATATACTTTCACTAAACAACAGTTTGATACCCTTTCAAGATATTATACTGTTGATGGAAACATATACCCGGTAAGGGATTTCACTGAAGACCGAATTCCTTCGTTTAACGAAACACCAAACATGCCTAACAGTGTTTATTCATTCTGGCTGAACGGAAGAAATTTGTCTCCTCCGGTTTACGGAATGTTCTTTCTTAATTATTCATACATTGACACTATTGCGCAGAATCAGTTCAAACTCATAATTGATGTTAAAGTTAATTGCGGCGGCTTAAATTTATTTAATCCAAACGAATAAATGATGAATACAATATTTAGCAAACTGAATTTTACAAGGAGCGAAACACGCGTACTTCTTCTTCTGCTGGTTATTTTATTCGCAGGTTTAGGGCTTAAACTATTTGTTAATAATTCTTCAAGCAAAAGTAATTTCGATTATCAGAAAGCAGGGAAAATATTTTCTCAAAATTCAAGTGTAAATATTAACGATACTAATCCGCAAAACTCTGAAACTATTGTTGCTGATGACACATTAAAAACCACAGATTCTAAGAGTAAGACAAAAACAAAGAAAGGCGAGAACCTCGCAGAAAAAAGTATTAACATAAACACTGCTTCTAAAGACCAGCTAATTCAGCTGCCCGGAGTTGGTATTTCGACTGCCGATAAAATAATCGAGTACCGCGAAACGCACGGCGGCTTTAAAAGGATAGAAGATATTATGAAAATAAAAGGTATTGGTCAGAAAAAGTTTGATAAAATGAAAAATTTTATAACTGTTGAATAAAATTATAATTTGAATAATTTACTAATTGAATACTCAGGTACAAGGATAAGACTCCTTCAGTTTAATTCTGAAAGAGTGATATATCTTGACCAGCTTGAATTTATTGAATCCGGCTTCTTCTATCTTGAGCCAAAAGTAAACTCAAAAAAAGTATCTGAATTTACTGAGCTTCTCGTGTCACATCTTCACAAGCATAATGTAATTGCGGATTCTATTAAGCTCGCACTTGATTCTCGACTCGCTTACATCAGCTGCATTCCGCTTGAATTCTCGGATGAAGCAGAAAATATAAACTCAAGTCTTATTTGGGAACTGTCCAATTTCTATCCCGAAAATTATAAGAACTTTAAGATAAACTTCCAGAAGATTAATCGCGGAAACGATGAACTTAATCTTCTCGGTAATACTCTTATTATTGCATATCACAAAAACATAACTGAAGTCACACGTAGAATTTCTGAGGTCTCATCGCTGAAAATATCCGGTGTTAACTTTGACGTCTTTACGGCGGGTAATTTTATTTCAAAGAACTATGCGAAAAATTTCGTATCTGTAGGCGTTAGGAATGATCGCGTAGATATTACTTTCTACATTAACGGTTCGGTCTCCCTTTTTATGCCCGTTAATGTTAGGGAAAATAATTATGACGTTGTGCTTGAAGAGCTGAAGAAAATGCTGCAGATATCGGGGTTTGAAGAAATTAACAATATATTTCTTTACGGTGAAGATAAGGCACATGCTTTTCTAAGCTTTCTCGAAAAAGCAAAGCTTAAGCAAAAAGTAAGTCTTGCAGACCCGTTTGAATTATACAAACCCGATTCGCTTTTCCTTGAAAACAGGTCGGATAAACTACAGTCTCATTCTTTCACCTCGGTTTTTGGATTGTTGTAATATGAGGATAATATCAGGATATCTTAAAAGCAGGGTTCTCGCGGTTTCTAATTCATCGCTCAGTGTAAGACCTACGACTGATAGGGCTCGAGAAACTTTGTTTAATATTATCTCTAACTCTTTTGACCTTAATGAGTGCAGGATACTCGACCTATTCGCAGGCTCGGGCAGTTTTGGTATAGAGTGCATCTCACGTGGCTCCGGGTTTTGCTGCTTCGTCGATAAAAACACAGAGTCTATTTTAAAAAACATTGTGTCACTCGAACTGAAAGACATAACAAATGTTGTTAAATCTGATGCTGTTTACTTCTTGAAGCATAATTCCGAAGAGCAGTATGACATTACATTCGCCGACCCACCCTATAATTACGCAAACTATAATAAACTGCTTGATAATATTTCGAAACTGGACACTTACTTTATTCTTGAACATTCGAAAAAATTTATCAATATTGATAAGTACAAAGAGTATCTCGTCAAAAGAAAAGATATAGGCATTACATCTTTCAGCTTTTATAATTTTTTAAAAAATGAAAAAGAACAATAATAATATCGCAGTATATCCGGGAACGTTTGACCCTATTACAAACGGACATCTTGATGTAATCGAGCGTGCATCAAAGCTTTTCGATGTGGTCATTGTCGGTATAGCACATAACATAAACAAGAATCCTTTGTTTTCAAAATCGGAGCGAAAAGAACTGGTTCTTGAAGTTGTTAAGAAATACAGGAATGTAAGAGTTGAAGTATTCAGCGGATTGCTTGTAGATTTTGCCGTGAAGAAAAAAGCTAAGGTTATCATAAGAGGATTGCGGGCAATTTCTGATTTCGAATTTGAATTTCAGATGTCCTTAACAAACAGAATACTCGCTCCACAGATAACCACAGTCTTTCTAATGCCCAACGAAAAGTACACTTATCTGAACTCATCTCTTGTAAGGGAGCTTGCATGCTTTCATGCCGATATAAAGAACTTTGTTCCCGACTTAATAAGAAAAAAACTGCTGCAAAAATTTAATGAGAAGTAATCTAATATTATTGATATTATAATTGCCGTAAGCAGCAAATAATACGTATCTAATGTCTTTAAATGCCGCCTGGAACATCTGAGGCCTATCTCAATGCTTATTTAATTGCCGTCTGCTTTAGCTGACGGAATAAAAGAGTTGCAATATTTGGGCTTTAGTCCAATCGTGTAATAACTAAAATACCTTATTCAAATCAGTATTCTTATACTTATTCTCTGCAAAATACTTTAGCAGCTTTTCAAATTCAGGAGCATCAAGGTATCCTGAAAACACACCATTACTTTCACCATTATAACTGAATTTTAAAACCGTTCCGTCAGGTGCTAAAAATACATGCGAAGGATATCCGGTCGCACCAAAAAATTTTGCAAGTGAAGCAGATGTGTAATCATTACCATTATATTTTATAACCTCAGAACCCTCGCCATTCAATTTAACATACACAAAGTTTTCATTAATGTAATTCATAATATTTCCTGTCGAATAAACCTGCTCCATTTTCTGTGACCAGGTATCAGTACTGGAATATATATTAATCAGAACCTTTTTGTTCGAAGTCTTTGCATTCTCAAGCCCGCTCTGAAATCCAGTCTGCGCACTTAAAGTACTTGTTGCTAGCACAGCTAATACTAACAAACTAATTATTCTTGATTTCATTTTTCTGTTTATTTCTTTCTTTGTTTATTATACCAAATGTAACAAAAATTGTTCCATTTTTGTGTGCCAATTTCCCCCTGTCATTCTCGCGGAAGCGGGAATCCAGCGTCATAAATAGCTAAGTCTAATTCACTTTGTAGGCGGATCTTCTTGAAAATCCCCTTTTATTAATAACAAACTACCCGTTCATTATCTCTTCTATCTCGTCTGCTTCAAGCGGTATGTTTCTCATTAAATCAAAGTTGCCCTTTTCTTTTACGAGTATATTATTCTCAAGCCTTATTCCAAGCCCTTCTTCAAGTATGTATATTCCCGGCTCAACGGTAAACACCATACCGGGTTTATAAGGAGTTTCAAAGTATCCTACATCATGCACGTCCAGCCCTAAGTAATGCGATACATTATGCATAAAATATTTCTTAAGTGCAGGCCAGGCGGGATCTTGCTTCTTTATATCGCTCATTTTCAAAAGCTTCAGATTCACAAGCTCCCTTTCCATGCATTCTTCAGTTGCCTTTTGTATTTCTTTCCAAATTCCGCCTTTTACAACTTGTGATGTCGTAAATTTCATCACATTTAGCACTGCATTGTAAACCTTCTTCTGCCTCTTTGTAAATCTTCCTTTCACGGGTATTGACCTCGTCATATCGGCATTGTAGTTGTTAACCGCAGCACCCGTATCTATCAGCAGTACATCCCCGTCATTGCAAACCTTATCGTTTTCTATGTAATGAAGCACGCAGGCGCTTTTTCCTGATGCTATTATCGGCGAGTAATCAGCAAACGCTCCTCCGTTTCGTATAAACTCATGCACAAATTCTGCTTCAACCTCATATTCCATAACACCCGGCTTTGTGAATTTCAAAACCCTTCTGAATCCTTTTTCTGTAAGGTCGCAGGCATGCTGCATCATTTCTATCTCCTCCTTCGACTTGTACATTCTCAGCCTGTTAATTATTGGTGCAAGTCTTTGGTATTCATGAAGAGGATATTGTTCTTTCCATTTCTTTATAAACCTTGCCGCTCGAGTCTCGACCTCTATTACTGCACGTTTATGTTCGTTTGAATTTATATAAACATTCTCGGCATCTGTTATCAACATTCTGAACACTCTGTCAAATTCCGAAAGCCACATGATGTTGTCTATTCCCGTCTTCTCCCTTGCCTCTTCTTTTGTAAGTTTTCTCCCTTCCCAAATTGCAATCAGTTCGCTCGTTTCCCTCAGAAAAAGTACCTCTTTGAAATTCTTATCAGGCGAGTCAGGAAACATTATCAGTATCGTCTCCTCCTGCCCCACGCCCGTCAACCAAAGCATATCACTGCTTTGCTTATACTTCATCGTCCCGTCAGAATTTGTCGGCATAGTATCGTTTGATACCACCACTGCCATCGACCCGGGTTTCAGTTCTTTCGTCAGTTTCTTTCTGTTACTGATATAAACGCTTTTATCAATAGTTATATTCTTCATACAGTGTTATATTTTTCTTGTTATTTTGTAAGTTAAAATATTTTAATAAAATAATCTATTGTATTACTTACTATACGGACATATGTCCTTATTTCATCAAAATCATTTTCTTTGTTTCTGTAAAATCGCCCGTCTGAATTTTATAGAAATAGACTCCGTTTGAATACATGCTGCCGTCAAACACAGTTTCGTAATTGCCCGGTTGGTACTTCTCATTCACAAGCACTTTCACTTCACGTCCCGATACGTCATACACGGAAATTTTTACTGATGATAATTTCGGTATATCAAAATATATTTTAGTTACCGGGTTGAACGGGTTCGGGTAGTTTTGTGATATTGAATATTTCTGCGGCGTACCGATTTCAACTTTTGAGTTCAGGTTGAAGTATTCATAGTTGCCGTTGTAATCAACTTGCTTTAAGCAATATGAATATGTGCCTGTCGTCAGGTTCTTGTCTTCGTAAGAATAATTTACAGGTGTTGATGTAGTGCCGTGTCCTTTGACGAATGCTACTTCATTCCAGCTGCCATCGGCATCAAGGCGCTGAACTTCGAAACCTGAATTATTGATTTCGGAAGCAGTACTCCAGTTCATTATAACGTTTCTTTGATTTACGTTTGCCGTAAATGATGTAAGTTCAACAGGAAGCGGATAATCAAGTGGTATAAAATTTCCCGTTTGGACTAATAATGTCAGTGTCTTTAAGGAGGAATTGAAGTAATTCCATCTTGTGCTATAAGTCGTCGCATTCTCTCTGTATATGCTGTCGCAAAAATTCTGAAATGTGGCGTCTGTCGCCATCGTTCCTACTCCAAATGGTCCTACAAATGCATTATTATGATACATCCCGAGCGGCGTTCCGTTCAACGCATAATCATCAAGTATGTTTGCTGACCCGACGCTTCTTGCGAATGATGTTATTAATGAACAGAAATTGTTCGCTCTCATGTCTCCGTACCAGAGGTAATCCATACCGATTCTCCACGGAGTTCTTGTTGCATCGTAATGATATGAATATTTACATGTATATGGCGGAGGACACGGCGGCATAGGGTTTCCATCAGGAAGACACCAATCAGGTACTAATCCCGTCGTATCATTATTAATAAATACCAAGTAATTATAACATCCGTTAATAACACTGTCCCAACCGCTGTTTCCCGTGTAATATGCAAACGCCCTGTAATATGCTGGTGCAAAGTAAGATGTATTTACTCTGTAAAGTCCGCCCGATTCATCGCCTGATTTAGGCAGGTTGTAAACTGTATCAATTCCAAACTCATAAATTTTATTTATTACATTTATCGCTGCTTGCATGTAATTAATACTTCCGCCGCTTCCCCATTGTCTGTCAGCTAATATTAAAGCATAAGCAACATCCTCTTCGGCATCAGTTGCTGAACCTTGCAAGCCGAAATAATTATTTCCTAACGAATCTATTATCCAGTTCATTAGTCCGTTTGGACCTAAATGAATATTGTAATAACCGAGTAAATCATCAAACAATGGCTTATCATTCATATTCACGGAAATCAGCATTCCGTATCCGATTCCCTCAGATACTGTCATCCTTAATGTATCCCACAACACCCTTCTGTACCCGCCGGCTCCTTGACTCGTAACATGCCTTGCTTTCCAGTTAATGAATGTTGTATCCAAGTCAATATGGTTTTTATTCGAAGGGTATATTCCGTATTTGTATATTACGTTCTGTGGAAAAGGGTAGTTCTGAGAGTTTACTGTAGATAAACAAATCAATGATAGTATTATTAAAATTGTTGTTTTCATAGTCAAAACAAATTAAGTATTTCTGTATTTTAAAAAGGTAAGTGTAAAAATACAGAGTGTCAATTCAAAACATTTCTATTAAAAGCATTAAAAAATTTTACCTGTAAAATAATCCCCCCCGCTTAATTAAATCACATATTAATATTTCTCTTTCAAAATATTAATTCATTTCTTTTGTAAAAGTATCTGGTCTCGTAATTTATAAGCAGATATATAACTATTTTGTACATATCGCCAAAATATTCTAGTCTTTGTTATTAAAAATATAATCGAATGTTAATCTCAAATCTGAACCTTTCGCAAACAACTACTCAGTCGATAAAACCTGCTTAAAAAACTCAGAAATCTCTTCTGAATACTTGACGTAATCTCATCCCCCCAAAATTTAATAAGCTTTTCATACTATTTTACATAAAAAGGGAACTCTATCTTGACTTTTATTGTCACAATTATTAAGTCATAAAACATAATGAAAATCCATATATTTCATTTAAAAAGGTAAATGATTTACACAAAAAGTCATTTAAATACATTTAAAAACAGCACTTCTTTCAAATCTCCAATAATAACACGGTAATTTTCCAATAATAGTACGGTTATAATACGGAGTACTCTCGTATTTCTCGGCTATTTCTCTCGAACTAGAGCCGAATCAACCTAATCCGAACCCCCTCCCCCAATATCAAATCTCTAAAGCCGTAACTTACACCCCAAAATAGGAGTATAATATTTACTGAATATTATTCTTCCTCAAAAAACACTATTTTAAAATATGAGTGATATTTCTTTTAAATCCGTTAAACTCTCAGATTTTACTACTATTAATCTCGGAGGCGCTGCAGATAAATTTGTTGAATGCAAAAACGACAGCGAAATTATCAATGCAGTCAATTATGCTGTCAAAGAAAACCTGTCTTACCATGTTCTCGCCGGCGGCAGCAACACAATTTTCAACGATGACGGATACAAAGGTGTTATAATTTATATCAATTCAAAAGGTATCTTGCGAAAAGACGATTTGTTTACAGTAAAAGCCGGCGAAAACTGGGATTCATTTGTTGAACACACTGTCAATAATGGTTATTCAGGTATCGAGTGCCTTTCGGGTATCCCCGGCAGCGTAGGTGCAACCCCTATACAAAATGTTGGTGCTTATGGTCAGGAAGTTTCCGACGTTATTGAATCTGTGAAAGCCATCAACACGAAAACCCTTGAATTCGAGACCTTCCCAAAAGAGTCTTGCGAATTTTCTTACAGAAACAGCCGCTTCAAATCAAATGATAAAGGAAAATACATCATTACCGAAGTTACCTTTAAACTGAAATTTAATTCCGTACCCGTTATAAAATATAAAGAACTAAAAGATAAAATAAACTCACACCCAAGCTTTCATTTCTTTCAAAATAATATTAGCAAACATATTTTAATCAGAAATACCGTTCTTGAAATTAGAGCAGCTAAATCGATGATTTACAATAAAAACGATGAAAACTCGATTTCCTGCGGCTCTTTCTTCACCAATCCTCTTATTAATGAAGATTCTTACAATGAGTTTTTAAGCAAATGCAATGAATTGAATTTGCAGCCGGTTTGTTTTAAATCAGGGGAGCAATTCAAGGTTTCCGCTGCCTGGTTAATTGAAAATTCTGGATTTAATAAGGGTTTTTTAGAAAACGGTATAGGGATTTCTTCAAAACATTCTCTCGCATTGATTAATAAGGGCGGTTCAACGAAGGATTTAATCGTCTTTTCAGAAAAAATTCAATGTGAAGTCTTTCTGAAATTCGGAATTAATCTCATCCGTGAACCGGAATTAATCTCCTGATTTGATATACAAAATATTTTGCATTAAATATACTATTGAAAAATTGTAAATTTATTAATGAAGAGAGTATCTTTACATACACTCGGTTGTAAGTTGAACTATAGCGAAACTTCTACTCTGGCTAAACAATTTGAGCTGAAGGGTATGAAGTTGCATAATTATGGCGAAGAATCTGATATTTTTGTTCTAAATACATGTTCTGTTACGGATAATGCCGATAAAGAATGCAGGCAGATTATCAGGAGTGTTCTTCGCAAAAATCCGGAAACTTATGTTATTGTTACGGGTTGCTATGCTCAGCTTCAGCCGGGGGAAATTGCAGAAATTGAAGGCGTTGACCTTATTCTCGGTTCAAAGGAAAAGCTTCGGCTGTTTGAATATCTTGATAATGTCGAACTCGAAGATATTTCATGTATTTTCAAGGAGAATAAACCGCGTATCTTTGTCTCGGAAGTTGGCAAGGCAGACGACGAAATTAAAGGTGCATTTTCTGCAGACTCTGATTCAAGAACACGTGCCTTTCTGAAAATTCAGGATGGTTGTGACTATAATTGCAGTTTCTGCACTATTCCTATGGCAAGAGGTGTTTCGCGTAGTCTGCCATTGGAAGAAGTTGTTGACAATGCAAAGAAGATTATTGATTCTGGTTACAAAGAAATAATACTTACCGGTGTTAATACCGGCGATTATAAATACTTCGAAAACAACAAAACGAAAAAACTTATTGATGTCCTTTACGAACTAGATAAACTAAGCATTGAGCGGATTCGCATAAGCTCTATTGAACCGAATCTTCTCACTGACGAAGTAATTAGTCTCGTGAAAAGCTCGGATAAGTTCTGTAAGCATTTTCACATCCCGCTTCAGAGTGGAGATAGTCGTATCTTGAAACTTATGAAAAGAAGATATAACTTACAGTTATTCAGTGACTTAGTGGAAAAGCTAAACAATGAACTGCCGGGTCTCGGAATTGGGGTTGATGTTATTATTGGTTTTCCCGGCGAGACAGATGAAAATTTCAGGAACACCTATGATTTCATCGACGGACTAAAAGTCAGCTATCTGCATGTTTTCAGTTATTCTGAGCGCAAAAACACTCTGGCTGTATCGTTAGACGGTAAAGTCGATATTAATAAAAGAAAGCAGAGAAGTGAAACTTTAAGAAACCTTTCTGCGAAGAAGAAGTATGATTTTTACACAAGACACTTGAACACTAAACAGAAAGTTCTCTTTGAAAACAAAGTCGTTACTTTTAATGGTGTCGATTACATAGAGGGCTGGACTGATAATTACATTAGAGTTAGAACTATAAATGATATTAAATTGCATAACAGTATATCAGAAGTTATGCTTACGAATTTAAACGGTGTTAAATCCGTGGATAGTCACATAATTAACTAACATACTAAACTAAAATATTAAAAAATGAAACTGTTTTTGATTAGACACGCAGAAGCAATTGATTATGAAACCGAATCAGTCCGTACGGATGAATTAAGATACATAACTCCTAAAGGACGTAAAATCTCTACTACGGTTTTTAAAAGTCTTAAAGATTATTTATTGGACTTAGATAAAATTTTTACAAGCCCTTTGATTAGAGCCGTCCAGACTGCCGAAGTTCTCGCATCTACACTTAAATACAAGCATGATGTGGAAGTTGCAAACGAACTCCTCCTCAACGGCTCTGTGGCTAAAGTTGCTCAACTATTAAAGAGAAACACTGTCTTTAATTCAATTGCTCTCGTCGGACATGAACCTCTCATTTCTCTGCTTATTGAAGGTCTTTCCGATAAGAAAGAACCGAACTTCCAGTTTAAGAAATCAGGCGTTTGTTTCATCGATTTCGACCCTGATAAGGGCTTAGGTCAATTTCAGTGGTTTTATGATTACAAGAACTCTCAATATATAAAGTAATCTTATGACATTGCCTTTGCTGTCTATGAATTCCGTATCATTTTCTTACGGAAACGGTAAACTTATATTAAGCGATGTTAACCTTAGCATCAGCAAAGGAAAGTTCTATGCCGTTATTGGCAGGAATGGTTCAGGGAAGTCAACCTTGGTCAATCTTCTATCTGGTATCATAGGAAATTATAAGGGGGAAATCCTTTTCAATGGAAAGAACATTAATTCTCTTTCCTCAGTAAGTATCGCCCGGCACCTGTCTTTCATACCGCAGCAAATTCAATTCTTCGATATGAATATTCGAGTCTTTGATTTTCTGTGTCTCGGCAGGTATCCGTATAAATCATTTACTGATTTCAGAACTAACAACGAAGAAAAAGAAATCGTTGGTAATGCTCTCGAAATGCTTTCTATCGTCAACCTCAAGGATAAACTGCTGTTCGAACTCTCCGGAGGTGAAAAACAAAAGGTTATTATCGCACTTGCCTTCGTACAGCTTGATTGTAGAAATGACCTCTCGGAAAAGATTCTAATTGTCGATGAACCGCTTACTTATCTTGATGTCAATTATCAGTACGATATCTTTAACGTTCTTGCAAAGCTAAATAAAGATAAGGGATTAACCGTTATGACGGTTATTCATGACCTGAATATAGCTTTAAAGTATACAGATGAAACCATACTGCTCGAAAAAGGTAAAATTGTCTCATCTGGCAGAACACTCGATATTATTACACAGGAGTCTCTTGAAAAGTATTTTAGGATTAAGTCTCAGATTCTTAACTTCGAAAACGAGTTCCACATAAACTTTATACCAAACTAAACGGCTATGAAAAAGATTTTTAATAAAATTCTACTCGAGGATAAAGGTAAGACAAAGAAGCTTATTCTAAATCGACCGGATAAAAGAAACTCGCTTGACGATGAAATGATTAGTGAACTTACTTATGCAGTTAAAACCATTTCAGAAGATGACGATACTAAATCTTTGATTATAACCGGTGCCGGCAGTAATTTTTGTTCGGGTCTTTTTCTTGACTACTTGAATAAGATTCAGGATTTTGATGTTCTCGAAAATAAGAAAGATTCAAACAACTATAAAAATCTCTTGCTTGCAATCTATAACTGTAAGAAACCGACCCTTGCAATGGTTGACGGCTATGCTCTTGCTGGGGGATGCGGTATCGCAAGTGCCTGCGACCTTATAGTCGCATCTGATAAAGCTCAGTTTGGTTACACAGAAGTTAGAATCGGCTTTATTCCTGCTATCGTTATGATTTTCCTTCTCAAACGTGTCAGTGAAACTCATGCAAAGGACTTGCTGCTGACTTCAAGGTTTATAACTGCTCCCGCAGCACTTAAAATGGGATTTGTTAACTACGTCGTTGAGCAGGCAATGCTTGAAAGCTACACAAATCAGCTCTGCGATTCCCTTAATCAGCTTCCGTCAAGCTCTGTGATGCTCACTAAAGAAATGTTTAAAAATATTTCTTCAATGGGTTTTGAGGCTGCACTTGAGTATGCAGTCGATATGAACACGCTTACCCGTATGTCAGAAGATTGTAAAAACGGTATTAAAAAGTTTTTAACTAAAAAGTAATATATTTATTAACATCAAATATTAAAACAATATGACAGACCCCAAAAAATATAAAGAACTTCAGTATCTGGATAGGAATGAATCCCAGTACGGACCATCACCAAAATGCTATGAATTTCTCAAGCATGTTACTATCGATGAACTTTCAAACTATTCAAGGGAGTTCTCGAAAGGTATCAAATCTAGCCTATCAAAAATGATAGCAGATGAATTCAAACTTCCAGAAAAGCAGGTTATACTTTCTTACGGAAGTGAAGACCTGCTGAAACAAATTATTCACTATTATCTCGATAGGAAAGAAAAGATTCTTATTCCAAAAGAAGCATGGTGGTATTATAAGAAGGTTGCTTATGAAGTTGGCGGATTCAACGTTGAATACCCTATGGTCAGAAGTGAAGAGGATGGTATCGCAACATTTGCCTATGATGTTGATAAAATGATTGAAATCTATGACAAAGAAAGTCCAAGGATTGTTCTTATTGCTTCTCCAAACAATCCGACAGGCAACAAGATTTCTAAAACAGATTTGCATAGATTCCTCGATGCATGCAGAGGCGCTCTCGTTATGATTGACGAAGCTTATTGGGGATTCGGTTCTACAGAGAATGATTATGTTAAGCCTTTCCTCGATGAATTTCCTAACCTCGTTATATGCAGAACCTTCTCAAAGTACTTTGCTCTTGCAGGTTGTCGCATCGGTTATTCATTCGCCGGCAAGAATCTTGAAGAATTAATGAATTATACTGTAAGATACCTTGGATATAACAGGATATCGGAAAAACTTGGCGAGATTGCTTACAAAGATTCCGAATACTATGAAAGAGTTACAAAAATGATGCAGGAAGACAAAGAGTATTTCTACAAGGAGTTTTCTAAAATGGATGGATTTACTCCATATAAGTCTTACGCAAACTTCATGCTTGTTGATATGCCGCATGATATAAGAAAAGGTCTCGATAAATTTCTAAAAGAAAGAAATCTCCTAATTAAATTCCTTGACGAAGAAGCGTTTAAAACAGAAACAAGGATAACACTCGGCACTCGCGAACAGAATTATTATTTAATAGACTCAATTAAGGAATACTTAGGAAAGAAATAATGGCAAAACAGAAAGCAGCAGAAAAGAAAACAGCACCAAATAAACCTAACTACTTTATTTATGTGCTTATTGCAGTCGTTGTTATTGCTGCAGGATATTTCATATATACTATGATGAATGAAGAGAAACCAATAGAAAAAAAGGTGGTTATTGAAAAGAAAGAACCAACTGAGCCGCAGTTTGTGAAGCAGGGTGAAGTTGAGTTTCTCTCTAGCAAAGATGGAAAAGCGATAAAGAAGATAGATGTTGAGATAGCTGATAATGACAGAAAAAGAACACAGGGGCTTATGTACCGCAAGTCTATGGATGAATCACAGGGGATGTATTTTGTATTTCCTATTTCTGAATTGCAATCATTCTGGATGAAAAATACGCCGCTTTCACTCGATATAATGTTTGTAAATGAAAACAAAGAGATAGTAAAAATTCATAGGAATACTACACCTTTTTCAGAAAAGTCTTTACCTTCTGAAAAGAAAGCAATGTATGTTGTCGAAGTTGTCGCAGGATTTTCCGATAAGTATGGAGTTAAAGAGGGGGATAAAATAAATTTTCAGATAACTAATTATTGAACGGTAAGAATAAAATAAGATCCGATTATCTCTTTAGCAGAGAACTAAGCTGGATAGAATTTAACAGGCGGGTTCTTGAGGAAGCTGCGGATAAGTCTCAGCCTCTTCTTGAACGCGTTAAGTTCATATCTATTTTCTGCACTAACCTCGATGAGTTCTTTATGATTCGCGTATCTGGTCTCAAACGACAGATTGTAAGCGATGTAAATGAAACAACATCCGACGGGCTTACTGCTCAGGAACAACGCGAATATATCTATCAGGAACTTTGCCCGATGGTTAAAGAGCAGTACAGGTTGTTCAATAAAGAACTTGTTCCTCATCTCGAAGAGCAAAATATAAAGTTCTTCAAATACTATGATCTTGTTGATGACGAAAAGAAAAAACTGGATAAATATTTTGATGAGGAAATATTTCCTGTTCTTACCCCTATTGCTATGGATAACGTTCACCCGTTTCCAAATCTTGTAAACAGAACACTTGCATTCGCAATCGTACTTGATGACCCAGATACTGAAATAGTTGAGGGTAAAGTTTCGGTTCTTCAGATACCGGGAAACTTCCCTAGGTTTATTCCTATCGGAAAAGAAAACAGCACTCATTTTCTTTTACTTGAAGAACTTATCGAAGCCAATGCCCATAAACTATATCCCGGAATGAAGATTACGGACTGCTATGCTTTCCGTATTACCAGAAATGCCGACCTTGAGCTTGAAGAAGAGGAGGCGGGAGACCTCCTTACCCTCATAGAAGAAGAAGTGAAAAAAAGAAGGCTCGGAATCATCGTAAGACTTGAAGTGGAGGAAAAAATACCTGATAAAATACTAAACTTTCTTATTGATGACCTTGAACTTGATAATACTGAAATATATAAAGTTGATGGACCTTTAAACCTTGGTGATTTAATGTATCTATACCGTATAGATAAGAGGACGCTCAAAGACGAAGGATACATGCCGAGGATATCATCTTTCTTCCTCGATGAGGATGATTTCTTTAAAGCAATAAGGAAACGGGATATTATGCTCCATCATCCTTTCTATTCATTCTCTTCTGTCACCGAGTTTATTGCACAGGCAGCAGAGGATAAGAATGTCTTCGCGATAAAATTAATTCTTTACAGAACAAGCGGTGATTCTCCGATTATTAAATCTCTTATTCATGCAGCAGAAAACGGCAAACAGGTCACTGCCGTAGTTGAACTTAAAGCAAGATTCGATGAAGAGAATAATATTATCTGGGCGAAGAGACTTGAGAATGCAGGCGTGCATGTCGTTTACGGAATATCAGGCTTAAAGACACACTGCAAACTCCTTCTTGTTGTGAGAAGAGAATCCGGAAAGATGACCCGGTATCTGCATCTAAGTACCGGCAATTATAATCCAATAACTTCAAGAATCTACACAGACCTTGGACTTTTTACTTGCAACGAGGATTTCTGCAAAGATGCTTCAGACCTTTTTAATTATCTTACGGGTCACTCGAAGCAAAAGGAGTACAAAAAATTTCTTGTTGCTCCTTACACAATGCGTAAGAATCTGAGTAAGTTCATTGATGATGAAATAGAATCTCATAAGGTAAACGAGAACGGAAGAATTATTATTAAGGCAAATTCCCTTGTTGATGACAAACTTATATTCAAACTTTTTCAGGCATCTAATTCAGGTATAAAAATTGATTTAATTATTAGAGGTATCTGCCGCTTGAGACCCGGCATAAAAGGTGTTAGCGAAAACATAAGAGTAATCAGCATTGTAGGTAGATTTCTTGAGCATAGCCGTATCTATTATTTCTACAATAATGGTAAACCGGTTATTTATTCAGGTTCAGCCGATATTATGCAACGTAATTTTGATAGACGTGTTGAAATGCTTTATCCGATTGAAAATCCGAGAATAATAGAAGACCTTGAAGAAATTCTTGCACTCTATCTAAAAGATAACGTTAAAGCTCGTATTCTAAACAGCGACGGCACTTATTCTAAGATAGAGATTCCTGAAAATGACAAAGGTGAAAAGGAATATTTTAACGTACAGGAGTATTTTGTAGCTCAGGTTAAAAAGAAGTATATTGCAGAATCTAAGAAGGAATACAAAAAGAGGCTTAAGAAACTTAAGCAAAAGAAAATATTACATTAAAAGGATTACAGGTAATTAAAAAATGAGTTGGTACACAGAGTTTAAAAGTTCTTTAAAAAGTTTTGATGTTGAGGAAATACTCGATATATATTTCTATCGTCCTCTTTCATTCTTGTTTGTAAAGTTAATATATTCCACGAATATTACTCCTAATCAGATTTCCGCATTCTCGATGCTTTTTGGTATTTTGACCGGAGTGTTATTTTCATTCGGAACACCTCAGTCTTTTATATTTGCTGGAATAGCATTACTTATTTCTAATATACTGGACTGTGCTGACGGTCAGCTTGCACGGCTTAAGAAAAACGGTACCGGGATTGGACGGATCATTGACGGTTTCATAGATTATGTAACGGGATTCTCAATGTTTCTTGGTATTGGTATAGGATTGAGCATTTCAACGGGTGATTATCTATATGTTTGGTTAATAACTCTGGCCGGGGCTGTCTCACGTATATTTCAAAACATGTATTTTGATAATTACAGAAACGTTTATATGCTGAACGTTTACAACAAAGGTAATAATCTTGAGGATGAGTTCGATGAGTTTTCCAGACTTAAGAAAGTTCTCGAAAGATCTAAAGGAAGATTAGTCGAGAAATTCCTCGTTAATATTTATTTAAAATACATATCAGTTCAGAGCGGAGCCGCGAAAGATGAAAGGCTTAATGTTTCCCCAGAACTCTACAAGAGAAAAAACATATTGCTACTTAGAGCATGGAGCTGGATTGGTTCAACCACGCATTTATCGGCAGCAATACTGGCAGCTTTCTTAAACCGATTGGATATCTATCTATGGATTACTTTTACGGCCGGAAATCTAATGCTGTTAGTTCTTTATATTATTCAGAAGAAAACACTAAACGGAATATCAAAATAATTATATGCAAGCGATAATATTAGCAGCTGGTATTGCAAAAAGACTTAGACCTTTAACAGATACTACTCCAAAATGTTTACTGGATGTTTGTGGAAAAAATCTACTGCATCGGACGATGGAAAATGTTTTAAAAAACGGAATTAATGATTTTATATTTGTTACAGGCTACAGAGAAAATATGATTAAAGATTATCTTAACAAGAATTTTGCGGATGTTAAAATTGAGTTTCTGTCAAACATTGATTACTCTAACAATAACAATTCTTATTCTTTATGGATGACTAAGAATTTCGTAAAGGACGGATTTATTCTGCTTGACAGTGATATACTTTTTGATTCAAGAATAATTAGAAAACTTCTTGATGACACGAATGAAAATGCTGCTGCCGTAAATACAAGAGTGAAACTTGATGAAGAACAAATAAAGGTTACGGTTGACAATAACAATAGAATTCTTAGAATGGCTAAGGATGTTCCAATTCAAGAAGCTGTTGGAGAATCAATAGGTATAGAAAAGTTTTCAAAAAGCTTCGGTGATGAGATATTTAAGATACTTGACCGGAAAATATTAAACGAAAATAATGTTAATGAGTTTTATGAAAAGACCTTTGAGGAAATAATCGGAAGAAATGACCCACGGAACAGTATATTCAGCATAGATGTTTCAGAGTATGAGTGCGTTGAAATAGATACTGTGGAAGATTATCAAAAAGCACAACAAGAATAAAAAAGCAAAAACATTGAATAATTTTAGGAGAGGGGTAGGCGGCTTTAGTATGTTTCCGCCTGTTATTAAATATCTGCTGATATCAAACATAGGCGTCTTCATACTGCAGTTTTTCTTCCTTGATACACTCAAGGCGGGAAGCGTTCCTGTAGGGGATTTATTTGTAAAGAACTTTGCCTTATTCACTTATGAATCTCCATTTTTCAGACCCTGGCAGTTGTTCACGTACATGTATATGCATGGCGGATTTTCTCATCTATTCTTTAATATGTTTGCGTTATGGATGTTCGGTATGGAACTTGAAAACATGTGGGGTTCCAAAACATTCTTCATATTCTATACTGTTTGCGGGGTAGGTGCAGGTATTGCAAATGCTTTCCTTGCACCGCTTGTGAGTTATATTCCACCTAACGTTCCAACCGTTGGAGCTTCCGGTTCTATATATGGAGTGTTAATTGCATTCGGTATGATATTTCCGAATAGGTATATATATATATACTTTATGCTTCCGATAAAAGCAAAATATCTTGTCATTATATACATTCTGATTGAAGTATTCGCTGTTGCATCGCAGTCCCAGTCGGGAATAGCTCATATCGCACATCTTGGCGGAGGAGTTGTCGGATTCCTTTATGTTTATTTTATACTTAATAAAGGTAAACCAAAGTTTTTTAAGAATCAGGGTCAGGATAACAATGTGTTTAATAACCTCAGGGATATGTTTGAAAAGAAACCGGAGCCACCGAGGTATGAACCACCTAAGAATGTTTATGATGCAAATTTCGAAGACCTTTCAAAAAGCAAGTACGAAGATGATATGAGACGAAATGAAAAGGAAGCTCAAAAAAGGATTGATGCAATTCTAGATAAACTTGGTGCGAATGGTTACGCAAGTCTGACGGAAGAAGAAAAGAGAATTTTGTTTCAGGAGAGCAAGAAATTAAGATGATATATAAACGATTCAGGACTCGTGAGGTAAATATTGGAGATTTACTTCTTGGTGGTGCTAATCCTATCCGCATTCAATCTATGACAACAACAGATACAATGGACACCATTGGTACTGTTGAACAGTCAATACGCATTATTGAAGCAGGCGGTGAACTGGTAAGAATAACTGCTCCCAGTATAAAAGAAGCAAAGAACCTTTCTGAAATAAAGAATGAACTAAGAAAGAGGGGATATAAAACTCCGCTCGTTGCTGATATTCATTTTACTCCAAACGCTGCTGAAGTAGCTGCACGAATAGTTGAGAAAGTTCGTGTTAATCCGGGTAACTATGCCGATAAGAAGAAGTTTGAAACAATTGAGTACACCGATAAATCCTATTCACAAGAACTCGAACGTATCCGAAGCAAATTCATTCCGTTAATTAAAATTTGTAAAGAGTACGGAACGGCAATGCGTGTGGGTACTAACCATGGTTCGCTTTCGGACAGGATTATGAGCCGTTACGGAGATACACCTGAAGGAATGGTAGCATCAGCGATGGAGTTTTTAAGGATTTGTGAGGATGAGAATTATTACAACATTATTCTTTCGATGAAGTCGAGCAATCCTCAGGTAATGGTACAGGCATACAGATTGCTGGTGAAACAAATGATAAGTGAAAACATGAATTATCCCCTTCATCTTGGAGTTACGGAAGCGGGCGACGGAGAAGACGGAAGAATTAAATCATCACTTGGAATAGGTACATTGCTTGAAGAAGGACTTGGTGATACAATTAGGGTTTCACTTACGGAAGAACCCGAGTATGAAATACCTGTCTGCAAGACACTTATAAACAGATACGCAGATATAAAGGAATTAACTGAGGACACTCAGTTTCCAAAAGTTATAAATCCTTTTACTTATAATCAGCGTGAAAGCATAACCACAGATAATAATATAGGCGGTACGAATGTTCCTGTTGTAATATTATCGGCTGATAAAGAAGTATTCGATTCTTACAAAGGCCTTAAAGAGGTCGGATACTATTACAGCGAGACGCTGGATAAATGGAACATCGGTGATATGGCTCCTGACTTTATATATCTTGGTTCTCAGGATATTGATTATAAGCTCCCAGGTACTTTAAAGAAAATATTTAATTATAATTTTTGGCTAAACTTGGGATCAAGCAAAGAATCATATCCTTTACTAAACAAATCCGTCTATCTAGATTTAACGGATAAAGATTTTAATAAATTTCTGGTATTAAATACGAATGATATATCAGATGATATATTAACCAGTTTAGTTACAGATTCAAATGTAGTTATTATACTTAACTGTACAGAAGAACTTTCGTACAGGAAAGCAAGAGACATTGGTGAAGGGCTGATATCCAGGAATATAAAATGTCCTGTAGTGATTAAGAAGAACTATAAGAGCTTATCTGAGGAAGAGTTTCTTGTATATCCCGCAACGGATGCAGGCGGGCTCCTGATAGACGGGTTTGGTGACGGAATATGGCTTGAGTCAGATGTTGTATCGAAGAAAGTTGTGAACAGCATTTCTTTTGGAATACTTCAGGCATCTCGAACAAGGATATCAAAGACGGAATATATATCTTGTCCATCATGCGGCAGAACTTTATTTGACCTTCAGGAAACGACGGCAAAGGTAAGGGAAAAAACAAACCATCTTAAAGGGCTGAAGATTGGAATCATGGGTTGTATTGTTAATGGTCCGGGTGAAATGGCCGATGCAGACTATGGATATGTTGGCAGCGGAGTCGGAAAGATTACCCTTTATAGAGGAAAGGAAGTAGTTAAACGCAGCATTGATTCAGAAGTAGCAGTTGATGAACTAATAAATCTCATCAAAGAGAATAAAGACTGGGTAGAACCCGAATGATTTATAAAGTTTTATTAAACAAAAAGGCTGCCATGTGAATGACAGCCTTTTTAATTATGTTTATGTTGAGATTATTTCACGAGCATCATTTTCTTAATATCTTTGAAACCATTTACTTCAATAGAATAGAAATAAGCTCCGCTTGAAAGTTTGCTTGCATTGAAATCAATCGAGTAGCTTCCTGCATTGTAGTTACCGCTTACTAATTTAGCAACTTCCTTACCAAGAATATTGTAAACTTTGAGTGTAACAATTCCGTTCTTTGCTAAATTAAAGTTAATCTTGGTAGTTGGATTAAACGGGTTTGGATAATTCTGGCTTAAGCTGTAACTAACTGGTGTTTCGCTGTTTCCGATATTAGTAATTGCACTATACCTGTCCCAATAAAGTTTTGCTCCTGCATTCATGCCAACCCAAACTATTCCTAAGTCGGAAGGCGGAATTTCGCAAATAACAGGTATATAGCCTTTATCTGACCATGAAGGTGGATTTGAACTGATTTGCGTGGGTGAACCAAATGATGATCCGCCAACGGTTGCAAAACAATACATCATTTTATCTGTATTATTTGTTGGAGCCCCAGCTTGAAGACTGTCTGAATAATAGGATAAATCAAAACCACCACCCGAGAAGAAGTTCACATCAAACCAGTATTCATCAACATTCGGATTTGCTGCAATGTCAATAGCAGCATCATAGTTTGCACCTGCGTTTGTACTAATCCTACCTTTAATATCTATTGCTCCTGTTGTTCCGGAAGTATAGATGAACCATACAACTCCATTAAACATTACTGATTTGAATTCTGTTTTTGCAACTAATTCTGTTACTACATCCTGAAAGCCTGATGATGTTAATGTTCCGGGTGCTGTTTGTCTATACCTCGCAGCTCTGATTTTTGATGTAACCGTATCTGACAAAACGGGACCGTAATAATTAAGAATAATTGTGTCACCTGTTTGTGTTGCTACTTTGGGTCTAACCCCCGAACTTGTAATAAGACCTCTGTTAATCCATGATAACCCGCCATCAATAGAGCTGTACCGCCTTACTCCTGTTGGGATTGTATCATAAAAATAGTATAAAGCTCCATTAGTTGCACCGACAACATCAAATGTGGACAAAATACCACCGTACCCAGCATCATTTAACGTTTGATTTCTGAAGTTCCAAGAATAAACTGTACTTCCAATTTGCATAAACAGATATATTGAATCTGCAGCACCACCAGCACTAATAAGTTTTAACTTAGTGTACTGTGTTCTAAGATTAATACCCTGCGGATAAAGAGACCAAGTGTTTCCGTCATTTGTTGACTGCATAATAATCAGTCCAAGGTTCGAAGTTGCAAGTGTGTCATTAATTGCAACATAAATTGTTCCCGAGGCTGCTTTTATTGCAGTAATTGGTCCAATAGGTTCAAAATTACTAATAACGACATCATTCCCCCATAATGGACTTTGAACTGTATTAATACCTGTTGGTATAGCATTTTCAATCTTCACTTCCTGAGCATATCCTGAAACTATAAAGAAAGAAAATAGAACTAACAGTAATGCTTTTCTCATTATGACTCCTTTAATGTTAAATTAGAAATATATGCATAAATAATAATTATTTTAAATAAATACAGTGCAAAATTATAGTTTAAAAGATTTAAGCCGGGAATGATTTCTTGCCTGATATTTTATATGCACTTAATCTTAATGCCAAAATGTTTAAATTTGTGACTTCATTAAGTTAAAATTTAAATGGGAAAAGTAGATATAACGGAAAAAGTAGTTTCACTAGCAAAGCGAAGAGGCTTTGTTTTTCAGTCTTCGGAGATATACGGTGGTTTAAACGGATGCTGGGATTACGGTCCGCTAGGAGTTGAGATGCTGAATAACATTAAGCAGGCATGGTGGAAAGAAATGACTTACCGCGAAAATGTTGAAGGGATTGATGCGGCGATACTTATGCATCCCCGCGTTTGGGAAGCTTCGGGACACGTTGAGAACTTTACAGACCCGATGGTTGACTGCAAGGAATGCAAAGGGCGTTTCCGTGCTGACCAGCTTGAAGAGTCGGAATGCGGGAATAAAGGTTACAAAGGGCGGAAGGCAATAAAGTGTTTTAACGAGGGGAAGTTTACGGAGGCAAGGAATTTTAACTTAATGTTTAAGACGTTTATAGGACCGCTTGAGGAATCGTCGAGCATTGTGTATTTACGACCGGAGACGGCACAAGGAATTTATGTTAATTTTTTAAACGTAAAGGAGGGTTCGCGTCAGAAGCTTCCGTTTGGGATAGCACAGGTTGGAAAGGCATTCAGGAATGAGATTAATACTAAGAACTTTCTTTTCCGTACAAGAGAATTTGAACAGATGGAAATGCAGTTTTTTATAAGACCTGATGAAGACGGGAAATGGTTTGAATACTGGAAAGAGCAGAGGATTAACTGGTTTATAAAATACGGTATTCCAAAAGAGAAGCTGAACATACATGAACACGATAAACTTGCTCACTATGCGAAGGCAGCGGTTGACATAGAGTATGAGTTTCCTTTTGGATTCGGCGAGATAGAGGGAATTCATAACAGGACGGATTATGATTTGAAGAGACATACGGAGTTCTCGGGAAAGAAGATAGAGTACTTTGACGATCAGACAAAGGAGAGGTTTACCCCATACGTGATTGAAACATCGGCAGGTGCCTCAAGAAGCTTTATGGCTTTTCTACTTAATGCTTATGACGAAGAAGAAGTCGCAAAGGAGAATTCGGATGGTACTAAATCCTCGGAAGTGAGGACAGTATTGCATCTGCATCCTGCTTTTGCACCGATAAAGGCGGCAGTGTTTCCGCTTGTGAACAGAGACGGAATGCAGGATATAGCAAGAAACATTACTGAAGATTTAAGGGATTACATGAGAGTGTTTTATGATGACTCGGGTGCGGTAGGCAGAAGATACCGCAGGCAGGATGAATGCGGAACGCCTTTCTGCATAACGGTTGACTCGGATACTTTGAGCGATAATACTGTGACAGTGCGTGAACGGGATAGTATGGCTCAGGAAAGGATTAACAAGGATAACCTTGTTGAATATCTGCTGAAGAAAATAAAGTAATATATCAAATACGTTATAATAATATCAGCAATACTTGTTTCATTTTTATATTCATGTAAGAGTGAAATCAAGGATGATATTCCTACCACAGATACTGCGAAGAAAGTTGCAGCAGATACTATACAACAATCAAGGGATTATGAAATAATAGTAGGTTCATTTCTCGGTGATGAGAAGAGATGCTACTATGGCGATAATCCTCCTTCTGAACTGAATGTAATCTGGAAGTGCTGGCTTGACGGGGCTCCATCGCATATGCCATTTAATGACGGCGGGACGAATATGAGATACGGCGCGGGATGGACAGGACAGCCGCTATTGTTTAAAGAAAAGGATGAGTTGTATTTAATTCAAGGTTCGTATGATTATAAACTGAGAAAGATAAATGCAGAGACGGGAGAGGTTGAATGGAAATATTCTTTTGATGATGCAATAAAAGGAACGGGAACATTGTATTACAACAAGACGACGGACAGAGAAGAGGGAAAACTTGCAGTGCTTCAGGGAAGCCGGCAGAGATCAGGGCTTGAGTATAATTACAGAAGTGTTTCTGCGGTAAATGGGGAAGAGCTTTTCAGAATGAGAATTGAAAGAACAAGGAGTATGAGCAGGGATGTTGACGGTTCTGCTTTGATTCTTGGAGATACAGCATACATAGGGCTTGAGAACGGAGTCTTCAGAGTATTTAATCCGAATGATGATTATGCATTTAAGAGCGGTAAGTTTTATGAGCCGGAGGTTTACACAGAGTTAAATTTATACAGCGATAAAGACGCAGCGAGAAGGGGTGGAAATTTAATAACAGAATCTTCGCCCTCTTATCTTAACGGGAAAGTTTATGTTGCTGCGGGTTCCGGGTATGTTTACGGTTATAATATTGCAAGCGGTGAGATTGACTGGGAATATTATATAGGGGCTGATTTAAACGGTTCGCCTGTTGTGACAGAAGATGGCTGCTTGCTGGTTTCTGTAGAGAAGCAGTTTATAGCGGGTAACGGGGGAATGCTGAAACTTGATCCGAGCAAAGAGCCGCAAGACGCACTTGTATGGTACTTCCCGACGGGTAATAAAGGATTATTAACATGGAACGGCGGAGTGATAGGCAGTGCAAGCATAAATGATAAATACAAAGAGAAGGGAATGAAATCGCTTGCTGCGTTTTCCGGGATAGACGGGTATCTTTATGTTGTTGATTATAAAAGCACAGACGGGACGACGAAAAGTTTTGACGGAAGGACGACTGTTGATAAACCGGAATTAGTATTTCAATATAAAATAGGGCAGTCGATTTCTACACCAATAATTTTTAAGGACAAACTTATTGCAGCGGGATATGGAGAGATATATTTATTTGAGTTTGATGCAGATTTGAATTTTACACTTCTTGATAAGAAACCGCTATATTTTGAAGCCACACCCATAGTTTTCGACCAAAAAGTTTACATAGCATCCAAAGACGGCTGGCTTTATTGTCTTGGAAACTGAAAGTAAACACCTTTTCTAAAAGCATCAACCATTTTGTCTAAAAGATAAGATTTTTGCGTGTTTTTGGCATATTAAGATATCGCAGGTATATCGTAGACATATCGCAGGCATATCGCAGTCATAACGCAGGCATACAGAAAAAAAGGGTATTTGGGGCAGAAATTAGGGTCGAAATGGAATATTTAGGGGTGGTTTTAAGGAAGGGGGGTAATTTCGTGGTTTTTTAAGTAGAAATAAATAATTATTTTAAATCTCATTTATAAGGAAAGCCCCATGAAAATTTATTATGCGACTTCTATAAGAGGGTCGGCTGAAAACAATATAAAAAATGCAGAACTGATTTCTTTGTTAAAGAAATATGGTGAGGTTTTAACGGAGCATTTTTCAAGTATGAAAACAGACGGAGAGACGGATTTATCCGATAAAGAGATTCATGACAGAGATTTGAAATGGATTGATGAATGTGATGTGATTGCAGCAGAAGTTACAAACCCGTCGCTGGGAGTAGGGTATGAAATAAGGTATGGAATTGAGAGAGGGAAAAGGATATTGTGTTTAAAGCAAAAGAATGGTAAGAAACTTTCAGCGATGATATCAGGATGCGATTATGTTGAATTCGAGATGTATGAAAATATGGATGACTTAGACGAAATACTTAGTGATTTTTTTGATTAGCGGAGAATCGTAAATTAACATTTTTATAAAAACATAACTTTGGTATATTAAAAATTAATTATTAAAGTACATATAATAATCAATGTATAAATCTATTGTATTAGTAAAACAAGTACCTGATACGGCAAACATTTCCGGGAAAGTTATGAAGGACGACGGAACAGTTAACCGTTCGATGCTACCGGCGATTTTCAACTATGAAGATAAGGTTGCTTTGGAGTTTGCATTACAGGTAAAGGAAACATACGGCGGAAAAGTTATAGCAATAACGATGGGACCTGCGAGGGCATCGGACATACTCCGCGAATGCCTATACATGGGAGCGGACGAGGTGTATGCGGTCAGCGACAGGAAGTTTGCGGGTGCGGATACACTTGCTACATCTTATGTATTAAGCGAAGCGATAAATAAAATCGGAGATTATGATTTCATATTTGCGGGCAGGCAGGCGATTGACGGTGATACAGCACAGGTGGGACCGCAGACTGCGGAGAAACTAAACATACCACAGATAACTTATGCGGAAGAGATTCTTGAGATAAAAGACGGAAAGATTAAGATAAAGAAGAAGATTGACGGCGGTTATGAGGTTGTACAGTGCAAGGTGCCAGTATTAATAACAGTTTTGAAGGGTGCCGCAGAACCGAGACCTTTCCGGGCGAAGAGAATGATGGCATACAAAGGAGCGAAGACACTTACGGAACTTGAGAAACTGACTGAAGGAAATTCATTATTGTATATTGATTCATTAAAGCATGAGTACGAAGAAAGAGGTCTTTTCATACCAACATTTTCGGCAGATGATTTAAAGGTTGATGAGACAAGATGCGGTATAAAGGGTTCTCCGACGAAGGTACATAAGGTTGAATCGGTTGTACTTGCAGGGGGGAGTCAGGAAATAGTCGAACCGACAAAAGAGGGGATAGGATCGCTTGTGGATAAACTGATTGAAGACAGAATATTTTAAATAACAAAAAGAATTTTAAAGATTATATAAATGCATAACAATGAAGTTTGGGTTTTCGTAGAGCAGAGAAACGGTAAACCAGCTGATGTAAGCTTTGAGCTGCTGAGCAAGGGAAGAAAGCTTGCTGACAGTTTGAAAGGTGTCCTGAAGGCAATAGTTATAGGTCATGAGGCGAGAGGAATTGCAGAGCAGACTTTTGAATACGGAGCGAATGAGGCAGTATTGATTGACCATCCTGATTTAAAGTTATTCAGGACAATGCCATACAGCAGGATAATGAATGAGTTGATAAAAAAGCATACACCAAGGATAGTTCTTTTTGGTGCTACGGTTTATGGAAGGGATTTAGCTCCGAGAGTTGCTTCAAACACAAAGAGCGGATTGACGGCTGACTGCACTGATTTAAAAATTTCAGATGTAAAATATCTTGGCAAGGAATACAAGCAATTGCTTTTACAAATCAGGCCGGCATTCGGAGGGAATATAGTCGCGACTATAATAACTCCAGATGTACGAGTTCAGATGGCAACGGTGCGTGAAGGAGTAATGGAAATGCATCCTTACGAAAAACCATTTCCAGTTAAAATTACTGAAGTACCATATAAGCCGATAGATATAGACGGATTGCTTGAAGTTATTGAACAGCACAGAGAAGAGAGCAAAGTAAATCTGAAAGCCGCACCGATAATAATAGCAGGCGGTTACGGTCTTGGTTCAAAAGAAAACTTCAAACTTATACATGATCTTGCGCATGTTCTTGGCGGTGAGGTTGCAGGAAGCAGGGCGGCTGTGGATGCGGGTTTTATAGGTCCTGAGAGACAGGTAGGGCAGACGGGTGTAACAGTAAGACCGAAGTTATACATAGCAGTCGGGATTTCAGGTGCGATACAACACAGAGCAGGGATGCAGGAGGCAAAGAAAATCATTGCTATTAATACAGATCCTGACGCTCCGATATTTAGTGTATCACATTACGGAATAGTTGGTGATGCAACTCAGGTAATACCGTTATTGATAGAAACATACAAACATAAACTGAAATAAAAATATAACAGAATATAATGCCAAATTTTTTCACTGATAACAACGATTTGCTCTTTCATTTCGACAACCTTGATTACCGCAGGGTAGTTGACATGGCTGAGAATAATTATGAGTATTCAAAAGAATACAAGCATGCTCCGGTCAATTATGAAGATGCGATGGAGAATTACAGAAAAGTACTCGAGATGGTCGGAGATCTTTGCGGAAACTACATAGCAGAGCGTGCATCGGAGGTTGATGTAGAGGGTGCACATTTCGAGAACGGAAAAGTTGAATATGCAAAAGGCACACAGGAAAACCTGAAAGAGCTAACGAAAGCAGACCTGATGGGGATGGTACTTCCGCATAAATACGGCGGGATGAATTTTCCTCTTACGATATACATGATGGCTACGGAATTAATATCAAGAGCAGATGCATCGCTTATGAATATTTTTGGTTTGCAGGATATTGCTGAGATGATTGAGAAATACGGGACGGAGGAGCAGAAAGAAAAATATATTCCCGGATTTTGCACGGGGCAGTATACGGGAGCGATGGCATTAACAGAACCCGATGCCGGCTCTGACTTGCAAGCAGTGAAACTTCAGGCGTATCAGGATGAAAACGGGAAATGGTTTTTACGAGGAGTTAAAAGATTTATAACAAACGGGAATGCTCATGTACATCTTGTATTAGCACGTTCTGAGGCGGGAACAAAGGACGGACGCGGGCTGAGCATGTTTGCCTGTATAGCCGACAAGACAGTAGTAGTAAGACGTATAGAGCATAAGCTCGGAATACACGGTTCGCCGACATGCGAACTTCAGTTCAATGACACACCTTGTGAATTAGTTGGACAGAGAAAATTCGGGCTAATAAAGTATGTGTTAGATTTAATGTTCAGAGCAAGAATGGGTGTTTCGGCGCAGGCACTGGGCATTTCGCAAGCAGCATACGAGGAAGCATTGATGTATGCAAAAGACAGGGAGCAGTTCGGGAAGGCGATATACAACATACCTGCGGTTGCTAATATACTGATTGATATGAGAGTGATGCTTGAGTACAACCGATCATTATTATATTCAGCGGGAATGTATGTTGATTTAAAAGAAAAGCTTGATTACCAAATGACAAAATTTAAAAAGGAAGGAAAGCCCGTAACAGAGTTAAAAGAGGAATTAAAATATATAACCAAAGTTTCAAACCTTTTAACACCGATTACAAAATATATTTTAACAGAATGTGCAAACAAAATAGCATACGATGCATTACAAATACACGGCGGAACAGGATACATGCGGGAATTCAGGGTAGAAAGGCTTGTACGTGATGCCCGTATAACAAATATATATGAAGGGACATCACAGTTACAGATAGTAGCAGCAATAAGCGGAGTTATTAATGATATTCTTAAAGAGCATTTTGATAAGAAAGAGAAGAAACAATATCCAGGAGGGCTGGAGAGGCTTGCGAATTACGTAAAAGAAATCCGCAATATCTTTTATGACTGCCTGAAATACGTAATGGATAAGAAAGACACGGCATTTCAGGATGTAGCGGCGAAAGACCTTGTTGAGCTTTATTCTTATGTATTCGTTGGTTACATGCTGCTTGACGAGGCAGAGAAGAGCGATAAGAAAATATTCACTGCAAACAGATACATAATAACTTCGCTTGCAAATGCGAAGAAGAATGCAGATACAATAAAGAACGAATTATTTTCTGACCTGCTGCATGCCGATAAAATTTTAGTTTAAAATTATTTATAGTTGGAGGATTAAAAATGTTTTACTACAGAATATTCGACGATAAAGAGGATTTGAATTTTTTCAAGAGCTCCTTAAAGTATGAAAAAATTGCAGCCTTGATGAGCGAATTTGAAAAAACGAAGGATGAATACCGTAACTCAGAGTTTATAAATTTCCTGAAAGAGCGGGACAAAGAAGCAGAGATAATAGATGTTACTAACATTTATTATTAATAAATAGATTTATTTCATTTCCCTTACAGATGAAATAAATTTATTATAACAATCTAAACCTTATTTAATGTGCTAAACTTCATACCACCAAATACGATAGATTTCGAGCAGCTGTGGTCACTAATATCTTCCCGAAACAAGTGGCTTATAAAGCTGCGATTCATTATCGTTGCAGGCTTTGCACTCTTTGTAGTTTTTACACAAGAATTTTTTGGCATTAATTTTACATCCGAGCAACTCTGGGCTTATGCAATGATTGCGGTGGGACTATTCGTACTAAATATAGGATTCAGCTTCATGGAAAATTCAGGTTTTGTTGAAAACTCTGAATACGGATTTAACCAGCTGCATTTTGCTTTTAATCAGATAATAATTGACCTGCTTGCTATAGCGCTAATTTCTTACTATTCAGGCGGGATTGAAAGTCCATTTTACATGTTCTTTGTATTTCACATGATAATCGGAAGTCTTATACTTCCGGGATACATTGTATATATAATATGCGGGATAATTGTTGCATATCTCGGAACATTTTCATTTCTGGAGTATTACGGTGTAGTACCACATCATAGTTTCGGTAATCTGCTTGAGGCTCCTTTATTCGATAATTACAAGTATATACTTATAGTAATTTCTTCATTCGGCACTATGATGATTGTAAGTGTGTATCTTGCCAACACTGTTGCACGCTCGCACTATCAAAGGTCGCAGCAATTAAAGCTTGCTATTAACAGGCTTCGTGATGCAGAAAAGACCAAGATGAAATATACTATGGGTATCGTACATGAAATCAAGAGTCCACTTGTTGGTGCACAGTCGAACATTGATTTGATACTCAACGGGTTTACTGGGGAGGTAAGCAATGAAGTAAGCGATAAAATTAAACGGACAAGAATAAGAACAGAAGAAGCTATTGCGATTATTAATGATATATTAAAGATATCCAAACTAAAGCTGCTGGACACACTTTCAAAAGAAGAAGTTGATTTAATTGAACTCTTTAACGATACTATTTTAAAGAAAGAGTCACAAATCCATAGTATGAATGTCGATGTTAAAATTTTAGATGACAGAAATAATAAGAAAAAGGTTAAACTTGACAGACCTCTTTTTGAACTCGTTGTATCAAATTTGGTAGGTAATGCAGTTAAATATAATTCGCCCGGTGGAGAAGTCAGAATATTTCTGAGAAATATTGATAACGGTGAAATAGAGATTGTTGTAGCGGATGACGGCATGGGTATTCCAGATGAGGATAAGGGGAAAATGTTTCACGATTTTTACAGAGCTAACAATGTAAGAAAAAAAGGAATTGAAGGAACAGGTCTGGGACTTTCAGTTGTAAAGGAAATAATTGAACAGCATGACGGCGAGATAACTTTTCACAGTCCCTCAAGGATTACAAAAGAAGGAAGAAAAGGAACAGAGTTTGTAATTACGCTACCGCATATTTAAGTATAAAACTTTATAACTATACCTACAGCAGCTGCTATAATTATTAAATAGTATGGTTTGAGTTTAGTAGAAAAGAGAACAAGCCCCGCCAGCAAAAATAATACTAAAGACCACAAATCAATTATTGCATCATAAGAAAGAAAATATGCAACTGTAATGATTGCCGCTATTGCGGCTGCGTTTGCGCCCTTCAAAGCCGACAGAAGATAGAAGTTGTCCTTAATCTTTTCGATTATCTGGGCGACAATCATTACTAAAACAAACGAAGGAAGGAAGACCGAAACTGTTGCGAGCAGTGATCCTAAAAACCCTGATACCATGTATCCGATAAAAGTCGATGTAATAACCACCGGACCCGGAGTAATCTGACCGAATGCAATTCCGTCAAGAAATTCTTTTGATGTAAGCCACTGAAAGTTTACAACAACATCTTCTCTGAGTACTCCTATTATAACGAATCCGCTGCCGTACGTCAGTCCGCCTGCCTTCATAAAAACGTAAACAATATCAAGCAGCTTGCTGTTAAGGTGGTTAAGGAAATTGAGGATAGCTCCGGAGAAATCTTTCAGAGCAAGAATTAAACCGCTGTATAATAAAATACTGAAGGAATTCACCTTGTTACTTTTAACCTCTTTTTCTACAGAATAATAAATCAAAGCTATTGCAGCGAATAAAACAATAAGTAAAAGAATGTGCAGTTTAAGAAATACTGAAACTGCAATTGCCGAAAAGAACAGAACATACTGGAATACATCCTTTTGAAACACGTTTCGGCTAAGGTTGTAACCCGAATAAAAAATGATTGCGATAATAACAGGACTGATTCCGTAAAGGGCCCAAGCAACATAATTAACGTCCCTGAATTCTTTGTAGAAGATAGAAAATAAAAGAACGAAAACGAAAGAGGGAAGAACCAATCCGATACCTGCAAGTACTGCCGCCCAGAATCCTTTTTTAAAATAACAGAAATATAAAGCAAACTGAAATGCAAGAGGACCGGGGCAGATTTGTGAGAAACCGAAATAACTTTTGAACTCATCGAGTGTCATCCATTTTTTATCAAAAACAAGGTCGCGTCTTATATAATCAATTATAGCAAGAGGTCCTCCAAAGCCCGCTACACCAAGATATAAAAAATACTTAAATATCTTTAGATTGGTAATCTGCATTTACTATGCATACTTATTTATCTCAATAGCTATGTCAATATCTTTTTGTGTAATGCCCCCGGCTGTATGTGTTGAGAATGATACTTCAATTTCAGCGTACTTCATTAAAAGATAATCGGGATGATGGTCGAACTGCTGGCAGATTGTTCCTATTGTTGAAACGAGACCCACAGTTGATGGCCAGCCTTTTGTTTTGAAGGTTTTCTTAATAGCATTACCGTCAACGAACCATCCTTTTACTTCTTTAATTCTTTCAATAACCAAATCAGGATTAATTTTTTCCATCGTGTGTTATTTAATTAGAAAATCCAGCAGAGCCGTCGAAGTTGTAAAGATTTTCAATTTTAATAAAATCAAAACCGGTTTCTCTTAATTTAGCAAGAAGGTCAATTATATTGTTGTGAGTTATTATCCCGCCTTTTTCCTTGCTCATAAACCTGCATCTGTACTGGTCAACGCAGTTTATGTATGGAGAGCCGTCCGGATAAACATTGACTCCTCTGTTGCTGATAGTAATAAGTTTAAGATTATCAGACTTAATTCGTGTCAGCATATTCCCAAGGTCGGCAGGCTTACCGCTGTTCCAGTCAAGGAAAACGTCAACGCCCACAAGGTCCTTTCTTTCTTCATCCCGTTTCTTTTCGGAAACGGAACCAACTCTGTGCGAAGGATTTGATGAATATTCAATAACTTTAAAGGACGATGGCATTTGACCTATGCGTTCAATTACTGCCTGAGCGAATTCCTTTGTGCCAACGGGTGTTGTGTGATGAACCTCGTCGTTAACGTCATAGGTATGAATTCCGTCCTCGAGAGTTTTTAGCCAGGCGTTATGAACTTTTGCGGCAACTTCCGGTTGTCCTATATGAACAAGCATCATGACAGCGCCAAGGAGTAATCCTGAAGGGTTCGCAGAATTCTGCCCTGCTCTTTTTGGAGCTGATCCGTGAATAGCTTCGAACATTGCAAACTCCTCACCGATGTTTGCAGAGCCTGCGAGTCCAACGGAGCCTGTCATCTGGGCAGTAACGTCTGAAAGAATATCACCGTAAAGATTTTCCATAACGATAACGTCGAACTGCTCGGGTGTAGTTGCGAGTTTAGCTGCACCTATATCAACAATCCAAACTTCTTTTTCAAGATCGGGATATTCCTCGCCTATTTCGTTAAAAATCCTATGGAACATACCGTCCGTGATTTTCATAATATTATCCTTTATGAAACACGTAACCTTCTTTCTGTTGTTGTTCGTTGCAAACTCGAATGCATATCTAACAATCTTTTCTGTTCCGGGTCTTGAGATAATCTTCAATGCTTGTGTAACCTGTCTCGATTGTTTGTACTCAATACCCGCATAAAGGTCTTCTTCATTTTCCCTAATTATAACAATATCCATTACAGTATGCTTTGTTCTGATGAAAGGATGATAAGAAACACATGGTCTTACGTTTGCGTAAAGTCCGAACATTTTTCTTGTGGCAACATTTAAGCTTTGATAACCGCTGCCCTGAGGGGTTGTGATAGGAGCTTTTAGGAATACCTTAGTCCGTTTAAGTGAATCCCATGATTCAGCAGCAATACCTGTAGAGTTTCCGTTTAAATAAACTTTTTCTCCAATCTCAATAGTTTCAATATCGAGTTCAGCACCTGCCGCGTGAATAATTTTTAAAGTCGCATCCATAATCTCGGGACCGATTCCGTCGCCATACGCAACTGTAATAGGGATTTTTGCCATTTTTCTACCTTTCAATTATTAAATTATTTGTCAAATTACAAAATAAGAAAAATAAAGTAAATATTAATAATTATATGGATTAAATTAAGATTGTGAAAAATCAATTAATATTTGACTTTATAATAGGTTAAACGATAAAGTTTTTATTTTAGTTCGTTTAAGGGCAACCCAAATAAAATTGTGTACTTATTAACGACTTTAATATTTACTCTAATATAATTTAATTACACAAAACAAATACACCTTATGATAAACAGAAGAAAATTTATAAGGAACGTTTCATTGTTCGCGGGAGCAATACCGTTCGTGAAACCACTTAACCTGAGCAGGTTTGCAAAAGGTACGGTTAATATGCCTTTGGTTCTTTCCACTTGGAATTTCGGTATACCTGCAAATGAAGAGGCTTTCAGAATTTTGTCAAACGGAGGACGGGCGCTGGATGCTGTTGAATCGGGAGTAAAAGTAACCGAAGCTGATCCAAAGGTAAACACAGTCGGTTACGGAGGTCTGCCTGACAGTGACGGTCATGTAACGCTTGATGCATGCATCATGGATGAAAATTACGGATGCGGCTCTGTGATGTTTCTTGAAGGCATCAAGCATCCAATTTCAGTTGCTCGTGCTGTGATGGAAAAGACACCGCATATAGTATTTGCGGGTGAAGGTGCCCTGCAGTTTGCTTTGCAGAACGATTTTAAAAAGGAGAATCTTCTAACGCCTGAATCAGAAGCTGCATGGAAAGAGTGGCTCAAGACGGGTATATATAAGCCATGGGAGAAGAAAGACTGGGATGAGGAAAATTCTCACGATACAATTGGAATGATTGCAATTGATAAAAGCGGTAATCTTTCCGGAGCATGTACAACAAGCGGTTTGAAGTTTAAGATGCACGGCAGAGTTGGTGATTCACCGATTATTGGCGCTGCTCTTTATGTCGATAATGAAGTTGGTGCTGCTGTAGCAACAGGAGTGGGGGAAGAGGTTATACGTATTGCAGGAGGACATACGGTTGTCGAATTAATGCGCAACGGTTACAGTCCTGCTGATGCATGCAAAGGGGCTATAGAGAGAATTGTTAGAATAAACAAAGAGAAGTCTAAAGACCTTCAGGTCGGATTTCTTGCTCTGAATAAGTTTGGAGAGCACGGAGCTTTTGCAATTCAGAAGGGATTTGAATATGCAGTTTATTCGGATTCAGAGAAGAATGTATTAAAGCAGTCTTTAAGCTTAATATAAGAATTTAAATCATTATGAAGGTACAACTAAAATTTATTTGCAATAAGGAAATTATTTCAGGTGACTTCAATCCTGCAATGACAGTGCTTGATTTTTTAAGGAATATGAAGGAACTGAAGGGTACTAAAGAAGGCTGCAGAGAAGGCGATTGCGGAGCTTGTACAGTACTCGTTGGTAAGCTAACTGGAAATTACGTACACTATAAAAATATTAATTCCTGTCTGCTGCCACTTGGCGATATAGACGGCAAGCATCTTGTTTCAGTTGAAGGTCTGAATATTGACGGGATGAATCTGTTCCAGCAGTTTCTTGTGAGTAACGGCGGGACGCAGTGCGGGTTCTGCACTCCCGGATTTGTAATGTCATTTTCTACATATTTACTAACTTCGGATGTGTTCGATATAAAAACGGTAAAAGATTACCTGACGGGGAACCTCTGCAGATGTACAGGGCATAAGGGTATTCTGAGTTCCGCTGAAGAAGTAATTAATATATTAAACAAGAAGGAAATCAGTTCAGACAGATTAATGTTTCTGTCTGATAATAAACTGATACCTGAATATTTTAAATTAGTAGCATCAAAGCTGAAACAGATTGCAAAAACAAAACCTTTGCATTCTTACGATGGCGTAAAGCAAATCGTATCAGGCGGTACGGATATTTATGTTCAGAAGGGAGATACAATTTCAAATAGTGATATTTCTCTGATGTCTGAAATGATTTCCGATGAGATGGTTAAAATTGCCGGAAATAATTGCATTGTATCTGCAGCGGCTTCGGTGGCAGACCTTGAATCTTCAGCAATATTTAGCAGAATGTTCCCTGAATTTAAAAATGTCGCCGAGCTGTTCGGTTCGAGACAAATTAGATACAGGGCTACTGTCGGAGGTAATATAAACAATGCTTCGCCTATAGGAGATATGACAGTATTCTTCCTTTCCCTGAACGCAAGAATAACACTGCTCGGTAAAGGTAATGCAAGAGAGATTTACCTGAAGGATTATTTTAAAGGATATAAGTCTCTTGATAAGAATGCCGATGAAGTAATGACGAAACTAGCATTCAGTATTCCAGACAGTACCTTTAAAAACAGTTTTGAAAAAGTTTGTAAAAGAAAGTATCTTGATATAGCAAGTGTGAACACTGCCTTCTCATGCAACGTTTCAGAAAATAAATTCAGAGATGTTCACATCTCAGCTGGCGGAGTTGCCCCTGTACCTTTGTATCTCGAAAAAACTTCTCAGTTAATCGAAGAAAAAATAATTAATATTGAAAATATTAACAGAGCAATGGAATTCTTACAAGAAGAAATATCGCCTATATCAGATGTTAGGGGTTCTGCGGATTATAAAAAACTGCTTCTGAGAAACCTGATGTATTCACATTTTATAAAGCTTTTCCCCGAAGTTATTAATGAGGAGGTGCTGATATGAACAATTATGATTCAATAAGGCACGTAAAGGGCGAGTCTTTATTCCTGGACGACCTAAGCATTCCCTCATCAACCCTGCATGGAGCTGTTTATTCTTCTCCGATAGCTCACGGGAAAATAAAAAGCATTAACTTTGAAGATGCAAAAAGTTCTGAAGGAGTTGCAGCGATATTTACTTACAAAGATATTCCTGGTGAAAATCAGATAGGCGGTATAATACAGGATGAAAAACTATTTTCTGTGAATGAAGTTGAATTTATTGGTGAGCCGATTGCCTTTATAGTGGCGAGAACTCAGGCACAGGCGCGTGCTGCGGTTAAAAAAGTTAAAGCCGAGTACGAACTTCTTGAAGTTATCACTGATCCTAAAGAAGCTTTTAAGAAAAACAGTCTGATTGTTAAAACACCAAAAGTTTATCAAAACGGAAATATCGAAGAAGTGTGGGAAAAATGCGATTTAATATTAGAAGATACCGTTGAATCGGGGGGGCAGGAGCATCTTTATTTGGAAACTCAGGCTGCTGTTACTTTACCAGCAGAAGGTAACGGAATTAAAATAATATCCTCAACTCAAAGCCCGTCAACTGTTCAGCGAATAGCGTCAAGAGTTTTAAACCTCCCTGCACATTTCATAGAATCGGAAGTTGTAAGGCTCGGCGGCGGGTTTGGGGGCAAGGAAGATCAGGCAACGGCCTGGGCTGTAATGACGGCACTCGCTGCGTACAAGCTGAAGAGGCCTGTAAAACTTATACTTGCAAGACATGATGATATGAGGCTGACAGGCAAGCGGCATCCATACGTTTCCGATTACAAAATTGGTCTTTCAAAAGTGGGTAAAATTCTTGCCTATGAAGTAACGTATTATCAGAATTCGGGTGCTGCCGCAGATTTATCAACTGCTATTCTTGACAGAACCCTTGCACACTGTACAAACAGCTATTTTATTCCAAACGTTAAAGCAATAGGATGGTGCTGCAAAACGAATCTTGCTCCAAACACTGCATTTAGGGGATTTGGTGGTCCGCAGGGAATGTTTGTTATTGAATCGGCTATTCATAAATCAGCCAAAATACTTGGACTTGATGCTCATCAGATACAATCCGTGAACCTTTTCAATGAAGGTGAAGAATTTCCTTTCGGTCAGAAAACCGAAAACTGTAAAGCTCGGATTTGCTTTGACACTCTTAATAAGAAGATTGATATAGAAAAAGTAAAGAAAGAGACAGAAGCATTCAACTCAGAGAACAAACTGTTTAAGAAAGGTTTTGCATTAATGCCGATATGTTTCGGAATATCATTTACAAACACAATGCTGAACCAAGCAAGTTCTTTGGTTCATGTTTACAATGACGGGAGCGTTGGCGTCAGTACGGGTGCGGTTGAAATGGGACAGGGTGTTAATATGAAAATTCGGCAGATTGCAGCTTCTGTTTTTGGGATAGATGTTTCTAATATTAAATCCGAAACCACGAACACCACACGAAATGCTAACACATCAGCCACGGCGGCAAGCAGCGGTGCGGATATGAACGGTAACGCAACGCTTATAGCTTGCAGAAACATTCTCGAAAGACTCGTGAAGTTCTATAAATCGAAGAATAATCTTGAAGAAACTGATATAGTCGAAGTTCAATATGAAAAGGTGTATCTGAACGGTGTTGAACGAGAAGAAACCTGGAAAGAAATTGTTCTGCAGGCTTACATTAATAGGATTGACCTTTCTGAACACGCATTCTATGCAACGCCTGAAATATTTTTTGATACGAAAATTAATAGGGGTAAACCATTTGCATATCACGTTTACGGTACTGCATTGATAACCGCTAAAGTTGACTGTCTCAGGGGAACTTACAAGATTGAAAGAGTTCATGCAGTACACGATTTCGGACAAAGCATCAATAATGTTATCGACAGAAGTCAGGCAGAAGGTGCGTTAATGCAGGGTATTGGGTGGATGACAATGGAAGAAATTATTCATGACAAAGAAGGAAAACTTCTTACGAGCACACTTTCTGCTTATAAAGTACCGGACATAAATTATACTCCCGAAGTTTTTGAAATAGATTTTCTCGAAAACTCATTTAATAAACCGGGACCATTAAACTCTAAAGCAATCGGCGAACCTCCGTTTATGTACGGTATAGCTTCTTACTTTGCTTTAAGGAATGCAATTGAAGCATTTAATAAAGATGCAGAATTCAACTATACATCACCGATGACACCGGAAAGAGTATTGATGAGTTTGTACAAAGGAAAGTCACTTAAAAAATCAATCACGTAATGAAACAGATAAATTTCTGGCAGGAGTTAAATGATAATCTTAATAAGCACGGTAGTCTTGCACTTGCCGTGGTCTACGATGCTGACCATTCAACGCCCGGTAGAGCAGGGTTCAAAATGTTTGTAACACCGGAAGGCAGTGCCCGGGGAAGCGTCGGAGGAGGTAAAGTTGAAGGTATGGTTATAGATGAATGCAAAGAGCTTTACATTAAATCTGTTACAAAGAATTACTTCAAAGAATACAAGCTTCTTGGCGACGCTCCCGAAAGCATCGGCATGATTTGCAACGGCGTACAAATAATAGGTTTTGTAATGCTTAAAAATAAAGATGTCGCAACAGTAGAAAAAATCATCAAAGCTTCTGACACACACAAAGAAGGCAGCTTAATAATTTCGGAAAACTCATTTGTTCATTCGGATCAACCAACGCACTTGACAGGGTTCGACGCAAAAACCGGTGTATATTCCGAAAGAATTGGAGTTAGAAACAGAGTATATGTATTCGGCGGGGGGCACGTGGGACTTGCAATTTCAAAAGTAATGTCACAACTTGATTTTAAAGTCATAGTTGTTGATAACCGCAAAGATGTTGAAACACTGAAGGAAAATAAATACGCAGATGAAATTATTATCGAGGATTTTGTAAAATCCACTGATAACATAATTGAAGATGCTTATTCTTTCGTCGTTATTGTAACTCCCGGACACCTGCAGGATAAAGATGTATTACGTGCAGTCTTGAACAAGAATGTGAAGTACATCGGGATGATGGGAAGTGAATCAAAAGTAAGAGCACTTTATAAAGAGCTGAAGAAAGAAGGAATCGATCCCTTGCTGATTGAAAGAGTACATTCACCGATTGGTTTAAAGATTAAAAGTGAAACGCCGGATGAAATCGCAATCAGTATTGCCGCGGAAATTATTAAGATTAAAAACACTATTTAATATATACCGGGATAATCCTCGGGTTAGTGTATTTAAATTATAATAGTAACATAACTTTATATGTAATATATTCGTATAATCTATTATCTATAAACTTTTTAATATTATAACTATTATGAAAAAATTAATATTATTTAATCTTGCAATTTTCATGTTAGTATCATTTGCTCTTAATGCACAGGTAAGGGAAATTCCTTTAAAGGATTTCTTCAAAAATCCCGAAAAGACGGGCTATCAAATATCTCCCGATGGAAATTATTTTTCTTTTCTTGCACCATGGGAATCTCGTTTAAACATCTTCGTTCAGAAAATCGGCGATAATGATGCCGTCAGAATTACCTCAGCTAAAGAAAGAGATATTACCTCCTACTTCTGGAAGGGTAACAACAAAATAATGTACCTTCAGGATAAAGCAGGTGATGAAAACTTCAAGCTTTACTCCGTTAACAAAGACGGAAGTGATTTAAAACTGCTTACACCCGAAGACAAAGTCAGAGCAGGAATTGTTGATGACCTTGAGGACATTGATGATTACATGCTTATCAGCATGAATGAAAGAAATCCGCAGGCATTCGATGTTTACAGACTAAACGTGAATACCGGCGAAAAGAAAATGATTGCTGAAAATCCCGGCAATATTATGGGATGGATTACCGACCACGACGGAAAACTTAGAGTTGCGACCGCCTCAGACGGTGTTAATAGCGTAGTGCTTTACAGGGGGACGGAGGACGAGCCATTCAAAGAGGTCCTCGTAACAAACTTCAGGGATGAACTCAATCCTCTGTTTTTTACTTTCGATAATAAGTTCATGTATGCATCCTCTAATCTCGGACGTGATAAAAGCGCTATTGTGAAATATGATATTGCAAACGGCAAAGAAATTGAAGTAATGTATGAAAATCCGGACGTTGATGTTAGCGGTTTGAGTTATTCGAGAAAAAGAAAAGTATTAACAACAATTTCTTACGTTAAAGAAAAAAGAGAATTGAAGTTTCTCGATTCTGAAACCGAAAAAAGATATGACAGGCTAAAAAAAGAGCTGGGTGACTATGAAGTTGTTATTACAGGTTTAAATAAAAATGAAGACAAATTCCTCGTTAGAACATACAGCGATAGATCATTGGGTTCATATTATTTTTATGACGCAGCGTCAGATAAATTATCAAAAATAGTCGAGGTAAGCCCATGGTTGAATGAAAATGAATTATCTGTACAGAAACCCGTAACATATAAATCCAGAGATGGTCTCACTATACACGGTTATTTAACTCTGCCTGTCGGTGTTGAACCAAAGAATCTTCCTGTAGTTATGAATATTCACGGCGGTCCCTGGGCACGTGATAACTGGGGATTCAACCCTGAAGTGCAATTCCTTGCAAACAGAGGCTTTGCAGTCCTGCAGGTGAATTATAGAGGTTCAACCGGCTACGGAAAAAAATTCTGGGAAGCATCTTTCAGGGAGTGGGGAAAGAAAATGCAGGATGATGTATCAGACGGCGTAAAATGGCTCATCTCTGAAGGCGTTGCTAATCCTAAGAAAGTAGGAATCTACGGAGGCAGTTACGGCGGTTATGCTACACTTGCGGGTCTTGCATTCTCGCCTGAACTTTACGCTTGCGGCGTTGACTATGTCGGCGTTTCAAACCTTTTCACATTCATGAAGACCATTCCTCCCTACTGGGAACCTTTCAGAAAAATGATGTATGAAATGGTTGGTAATCCGGAGGTTGATAGTGCCCTGTTCGTTTCGGCGTCACCCGTTTTCCATGCAGATAAAATTGTCGCTCCTTTGTTAGTGGTTCAGGGAAAAATGGATCCGAGAGTAAACATCGCCGAGTCAGACCAGATGGTTGAGGCAATGAAGAAACGCGGAGTCGATGTTGAATACATGGTAAAAGACAACGAAGGTCATGGTTTCCGCAACGAAGAAAACCGATTTGATTTCTACGGTGCTATGGAAACATTCTTAAAGAAGCACTTGAAATAATATCAAATATTTTTGTAGTTGAAAGTCCGCACTGATTTCAGTGCGGACTTTTTATTTTAAAAGTCTCATATTTATTTTGTTTCTTTAATTCAAAATCCAAATAGATTTCATTAATTTGATAAACTGTTATCACATATATGTATGCAATAAGTGCGCATAAAGTACGCATATTTATTACCTTTTATCCTGTACTATTATCTGCATCTTTATATTTGTGTTTAATAAAGTCCTTTTTTAAAAATATCATAAAAATCTATGCTCAGTTATTTTTCTATTGTTTAAATCGGACAAAGTAATTATATTTAATAAGATAAATATATCTGATTACAATATGACTGTTATATTCTCTAAAAAATGTGAGTATGGACTGCAAGCAGTTCTCTATCTTTCAACCCTTGAAGATCATACTATGGCTTCTGCGGATGAAATATCAAAAAAACTAAAAATCCCGAGGGAGTTTGTTTCTAAGATTCTTCAGAGTCTTACTTTGAAAAAACTCGTTGCTTCCAAGAAGGGAAATTCAGGAGGCTTTTTTCTTGACAGAAAGCCCTCACAGATTAAGCTCATAGAAATTGTCGAGGCTATTGATGGTCTGTCTTTATTCAACAACTGCGTGCTTGGCTTTCCTAATTGCACTCCAAAGAACCCTTGCCCAGTGCATAATAAGTGGGGCAAACTAAGGAAAGATGCTTATGAAATGTTGTCAAATGAAACTCTGGACCAATTCAGAAAGAAGACCATCGCAAAGATTAAGACGATAAACAATAACTAAGTTTAGCAGAGGAATAAATTAACTTAGGAGGAATAAGTTAAATTTATTCATTCAAATGAAAACAGTATCTAAAAGATCTAAGAAATTCAAAATCCGTGATTACAGGTTCTACATTCAGCTTGCCTTTGCTCTACTTTGTATATGGATAGGTGTTGAATTTTATTTATTCATAAATTTTCTTGAATCGCAGGGCTCGGCTCCCTTCTATTCCCGTCCCCCCGGGGTTGACGGCTTTCTGCCTATAAGTTCCCTCATGAGTTTTTACCTTTTTCTTATGACCGGAGAAATCAGTCTTGTTCATCCAGCAGGATTCTTTATTTTTACCGCAATAGTTTTAATATCGCTTGTTTTCGGGAAATCATTCTGCAGCTGGTTTTGTCCTGTCGGCTTTCTTTCTGAACTTCTCGGTGACCTTGGAGAAAAAATCTTTAAGAGAAAACTTAAACTTCCTAAGTTTCTCGATTATCTTCTGAGAAGCCTTAAATATCTTCTTCTTGGTTTCTTCGTGTATTCAATTTTCTTCCTGATGACGGATATGGCTATTAAAGCTTTTCTTGAAGATACTTATAATATTATGGCAGACATCAAAATGTATTATTTCTTTGCTGATATATCAAGATTCTCACTCATAGTCATCTCAATTCTTTTTGTATTGTCAATTCTTATTCGAAATTTCTGGTGCCGCTTTCTCTGCCCTTATGGTGCCCTGCTTGGAATTCTGACTTTGTTGAGCCCCAATAAAATTAAGAGGAACACTACCTCATGTATAGACTGCAAGCTATGTACAAAAGCATGCCCATCTTCTATAAATGTTCATAAAATTAAAACTGTAATTTCTGATGAATGTTCTTCATGTATGAACTGCGTTGACGTTTGCCCTGTTAAGGATACTCTTGAACTTAAAAATATTGTCATTAAGAAAACAATCAATAAGAAGTGGGTTGCAATAGGAGTAGTAGGATTATTTATGCTTGTTACGGGTTTCGGTATGATAACTGGTTACTGGCAAAACAAGATAACAAAAGAAGAATATTTATTTCACCATAAAAATATAGACAATCTCGGACATCCTACTGATTCTGAATCAATTGAAAAGATGAATAACGATGTGAGAAGATAATATTTTAATATAACCTGCCCCTGCTATTAAGAAGCAGGGGCAGAAATTAATACTCTTCAAATTTTTACTGTTTTCTGAAATAGGTCAAAACTCTCCCATCCATCATATCCGCTGAATATACCTGAAATCCCTTTGCCGACACCATATCAATCAGCGGTGCGGGTGTAAATGATGTAACCAACAAATATATTTCTCCTGCCTTAAGCTTGTTTGTTTCCTGAACAACCTTATTTACCGGATGTACTCCTGCTTCAAGGTCTTCTCTCGCATCATAAAATTTTCTTATGTTAGTCTCGTCAATCCAGTCCGGCTTTTCTCCCTCTTCACTTTTTTCAGCTGATAAATCAGTATTTCCTTGTCCAACCTCTGCTCTTAACTTATTAATTAAATCTCCTATACTTACTTTTCCCACTACTGATGCCTGTTTAAGTGTTGTGACTTTTGCAATAGTCTTCCTTAGTATTGGGTTCTTAAGTTTTACAAATACCGGTGCAATCTCAATTAGTTTATCCTCAAGTTGCGGATATTCTTTCAGCAGTTCCGCTACTTTTATATCAGGTGTAATAATTAGTTTACTTGTCATAAGTCAGTAATCTCCTTTCACCTTCTGTCTTTTTTAGTTCTGCTATATCCTGAGTTATTTCTGCAGTTCCCAGATATTCACCGTTCTTATTTCTTATGGCATAGTAAGCTATATGAACAAACATCCCTTTGAAGTTTATCCAGAACTTTGCTGAATCCTGTTTCCCTGACCTGAAATCATCAATTATCTTATCAACTATATGTACGCTTGATGGTGGATGGCAAAACTGAACCTGTCTTCCAAGTATAGCTTTGCTTCTTTCAAATATCCTTTGATTACCATGCGAAAAGAACTTCACCTTGTCGTCTTTATCAACAAATGTTATGTCAAATGGCACCGAATCTAAAAGAGATTCAAGTTCTTCAACAGTAAATGATCCCGTCGAAAGTTTTATCTTATCTGATGTTACATTGCTTCCCTCATTTTCAACCAGTACTCCTTCAGGCTTCCACTCTTTTGTTGGTACGTAAATGCAATTGCCGATATCATCAGCTTGCTTATAAACATCATACCAGTCAATATCAGTAAACTTATCCAGACACATTGGGAATAATATCTTCTCTTCCTTGTCAATCATTTCCTGTAATGCTTCTGCAGTTGGTGATAGCATGAGGTCTATGTATCCTTGAAGAGTATCTGCACCTACCTTCTCATTGTCGTTAAGCACGCTTATTGATGACTTTAAAAACTGCCTTACCTCATCATCTTTTCCCCACATCACAGTCGAAGGTCCTGTTATATTATACTTTTCAAGAATAGAAAATATTATGTTCTCCTTTTTCATGTAATGCTTTTCAACGTCCATGAGCAGATTGAAAATTCCTTTTAGTTGATTTACAACTTCCGGAATGTTTACCGAATCCTTGTTGAACTTACACTTAATAAATATATCCTTTAATTTTGCTAGTTCTGCTTCAATAGCTCTGTTTTCCATTCTTAACGTATCCACGGGATGCCCCTCCGGAACGGGCTTCATGAATGTAAGGTCAATGTTATCTTTAAGTGCTCGTGAATGCATGTCGCAGTATTTCTGTATTTCCTGCGGCGGAAGTCCTTCATTTATTAACTCCTGCTCTGCTTGTACAACCTCTCCGTAAGGAACCTGACCCAGCATCTCTTCAAGATCAGCTTTTGTTTTTTCAAGGCTTTCATCCTCATGCAGTTTCAGTAGAAGTTGTTTAAGTTTTTGTACTCTCTCGCTGCTGTTGTTTATTAATTCACTCATAAAATTCTAATGTTTATTATCAGACAATATAGTCTTATTATAATCAACAACCATTATAATTATTTGGTTTCAAATAGTATCTAAATTAATATATTTTTACGTTGTTCTATTCTCTGGCATTAAATAAATTTGTCTATGAAAACACTACTCTATAACGGAAAAATCTGGCTTAGCAGCGGATATTATGCTTCAACGGTCGGAATAGATTCAGATACCGGAACAATTATATTCGTTGGCAAAGGTAAAGCAGATGATAAGAATATTTATTCTGATGCTATCGACCTTAAAGGAAAACTTGTTCTGCCTGCTTTCACTGACGGGCATTGCCATTTGTTAAAAGGTGCTCTTGTCAATTCAGAAGTAAATCTTAGATATTCTGCCTCCCGCAAAGATTTTGAAACCCAAATCCATTCTTACAGAAGTAATCTGAAGAAAAGCAGCTGGATTTTAGGAGGCTATTTCTCGGAAGCTAATTTCAATGAAGACATTACAATAAACAAAAACTTTATAGACAGCATCTGCAGCGATATCCCTGTAGTTCTTTTCCGTACAGACCTGCATTCTATTGTCTGTAATACTCTTGCTCTTGAAAAACTTAATATAAGAAATGTTGTCGATAATTTTTCCTCTGATGAAGTTATAAAAGATTCCGATGGTAATCTTACCGGTGAATTGAAAGAAAGAGCTATGTACTTCGTAATTCATAATTTGCCGCAAAAAAGCATATCAGAGAAAAAGGAAATTCTTAAAACACAGATAGAAAGACTCCATTCATTCGGAATCACATCGGTAACCGATATTTCCTGGCGCGAAGACCTCGATGTTTACAAATCACTTTTTGATGATAAAGAATTGAATCTTAAGATTAATTCTGTTGTGCCTTTTACCGAGTATGAAAAGGTGGACGAATACAGAAACGAGTTTTCTCCTTATAAATCATTCATACGTTTCGGTGGAATGAAGGCTTTTTACGATGGATCCCTTTCCAGTAAGACTGCTTTGTTCTTCGATAATTACAAAGGTACTGAATCCTCCGGTTTAAGTACAGAAGAAGTAACAAGCGGTTTACTAAAAGAACGGGCTTTCAAAATTGATAAAGCAAGTCTCCAGCTTGTTGTACATGTAATCGGGGATAGAGCCGTCAGCGAAGCGCTTGACCTTGTGGAAGAGCTTAAAACGAAAAGCGGTATCTGGGACAGAAGAGTGAGGCTTGAACATATTCAACACGTATCTGAAAAAGACCTTGACAGATTTAAAAAACTTAACATTATTTCATCTGTCCAGCCGGCTCATCTTTTCTTTGACGCAAAAGTAGCAACTGAGAATCTTGTCCACCCCGAAACCACACATGTATTTAAGAAACTTGTTGATAGAGGCAATATAATATGTTTCGGGACTGATTTTCCTGTTGTTCCTGAAAATCCGTTTGAGAATATATATTATGCTATGACCCGCAAGGCAGCAGGTTTTGAAAATGGATTTAATACTGATATGTGTCTCGATCTCGAGACCTGCCTGAAAGCATATACTATTAATAATGCGTATGCAAGTTATGAGGAAAATATTAAAGGCAGTATAAGAGAGGACAAGCAGGCAGATTTGATAGTGGTTGATAGAGATATATTTCAAATCAGTCCCGATGAGATTAAAAATGCCGTTGTTGAAACAACGTTCATCAACGGCAAAATCATTTACAGCAAGTAATACTACTTTTTCAGTACGGCTTCAAGGTAAAGTTTCTTTGTCTTATCGAGCATTAGTTCTGAAACAGGAAAAGACCATTTTCCCTTATTACCTTCAGTACTCAAAGCATTGCTGCTTTCAATCTCGTATGGAAACTCAATCTCAAAATTTACGTTTTTATTAGCGAATAAAAATGAAAATGCCTTCATGTTGTCTTCTTGGTCCATATCATTACCCGGGTCGGGTTTGTATAACAAACTGAAGTTTATCGTATTCTCGTTTTCTTTCCAGACGATTTCAGATTTACTTTCTTGTTCACCGGACATTTCTTTTGCAGACATGTTTGTTGCGTAACCAAGTTTTGAAACGTCATCAAAATTATATTCAAACCTGTATGTAACCGAAGAGTCTTCATTCGTCGTTCCTGTCAATGATATAAGCTGAATCCCTTCTTTTGCGCCGAGATTTTCCCTTATCGGAATTAGCATCACATCGTGATTATAAAGAGAATCTTTAACCGATATTGCTTTAGACGAATCCAGAGATTGTACCATCGTAAATATTATCTGATAAAAATTTCTATCAATATCAAATGTTTGCACCTCTGTTCCTGTTCCGTTGCTGTTTATTTTAATTTTCCGGTCAATGTTTAAGCATGAACTTAAAGTAACCATACTTAAAATGGCAATTACAATAAAGATGTAGAATCTTGAATTTTTCATGATGTAGTTTTCCAATAAAATATATTTAATTTGTAATATTTTTTAAAGTATGAACTTGTTATTATTACGTATCAATGTTTTTTAAAAAGCTCATATTGCTGTTGTTATTACTATCGGCTGCCTCCTCAGTTTTTCCGCAGTCTGCAAGATTAGTAATTAAGTTCAAACAGAATACTCCTGAAACCGTTCTTAGTGATTTCGCAAATAATAACCTAAGAAATTCACAAAATCCTTTGTTGAAATCAATAGAAAAATACAATATTATTACGTCTGCCCGGCTTTTTAATAAGTATGTTTCCAAGCTTAATCTTAAGAATAATGAGAACAATGGTCTTGATAAAATATTCATACTCAGCGCCAACACATCGGAAGTGAACAACCTTGTTTCAGAAATTAAGATGAATAAATACGTTGAATACATTAACGAAATAAGGAGCCTGAATCTTGAGTCTGTGACTACTAACGATACATACTTTTCCAATCAATATTATTTAAACATGGTAAATGTTCCTCCTATCTGGGATTCGCAGCAGGGTGGAACGCTTGTCGGTATTATAGATTCAGGTATGGATTTCCTTCATCCTGACCTTCAGCAAAGCTATTTTATAAACACGGGAGAATACGGCAACGGCAAAGAGAATAACGGGATTGATGATGATAATGACGGATTCGTTGATAACTGGCGCGGCTGGAATTTTATTACAAATACCAACAATGTTGATGATGATAATATATACTCTCATGGAACATGCGTTGCAGGTGTTATTTCAGCAGGATTCAATAACGGCATAGGTATATCATCTGTAACTGCGGGTTCAAAATCATTAATACTGAAATGCTTCAATTCACAGGGTATAGGTTACGAAGACCATATCGCATCTGGAATACTTTACTCTGTCATGCAGGGAGTAAAAGTCATCAACATGAGCTTCGGCGATTACATATACAGCGATTTACTTCGTGATGTTATAAAATTTGCTTATGCTAATAATGTTGTACTTGTTGCTTCAGCGGGCAACGATAATTCTTATGTACTACATTATCCTTCTTCTTTCGATGAGGTAATTTCTGTTGGGGCAAACGACGAAAATTATAACAAGGCATCATTCTCTGCTTATGGAGTGACAGTTGACCTTTATGTACCCGGCGTTAATATCCTTACAACATCGCGGCTTAGTCAGGGTTCACAGGAGTTTGGCAATGATTATATGTATGCAAACGGCACTTCATTCTCCGCACCGATTGTTGCTTCAATAGCATCATTGTTGATGGCAAAGAATCCTACACTATCAAACGAAGATTTAAGAGGTATTCTTGTCTCTTCAACAAGATATTTTCCTAATCAGACAAACTGGGATGACTATTACTCCTCCGGAATTCTTAATTCGTTATCTGCTTATCAGAATTATAATAATCCTACAACTGTAAGAATATATTCTCCTTATCTTAACTACAGTTTTACGAACGATACCGTGAATATTGCTTTAACGGCTGCCTCTGCCTTTTTTAATTCTTATTCTTTAAAGTTTGGTACAGGACTAAAGCCGGATAATTATACAAATCTTTTCTCATCTTCTGTTCAGGTTATAAGGGATACAGTTTTTAAATGGAATACATCATCTTTACAGGACACTATCTATACACTTAAACTTCAAATCTTTTCCGGAAGCGGAAAAATAATTGAGCACAGCACTATAATTAATAAGAGTGAAGCCCTTCCGCAAATAACCAACTATACAAACGGAGAGATAGTTTATAAAGACGGTTTCTCGGAATTCATTACGTTTAATACAAACGTTCCGACTAAAGGTTTTATTTATTATAAACGCAGGAATGTAAACGAACCATACACCTCAATTCCGGCTGATGAAGGCAATATCGGTTATATAACAACCAATCATTTCGCACAGCTTGAGCATTTTAAACTTTCGGCTGAAACCGATTATGAATACTATCTGGAAGCAAGTTCGTTAAACGGAAAGAATACAATTCTCAATGATTCCTCATTTCATTTCAAAACAAAGAAGCAGATTGATATATACTCGTATATACAGAAACCTTATAGCCTGCCGAAGTCACAGGTATTTGACAAAGTAGTTGATATTAGTAATTCCGGCAGAAAGAATGTGTTTATAAACAATCTTAATACCGGATTAACAGCAGAGATATATGAATTTAACGGAAATAAATTTAATCTTTCCACACCTGCATGGATTGGAAGTAACGTAATACGTGATATTATTTTAAGGAATAACAAATGGAGTCTGCTTACATCATCCCAGCAAAGAGCGGGAAGCATTTATCAATCTCCAAACGATTATCAGGTGCCTTCTGTAAAGATATGGGAAAGCGGTAGTCAGAATGAATTCTGGTCGTCAAGGTATGCTGATGTTGACGGAGACGGTGGTGAAGAGATTCTTGGTTTTGATGTTAACGGACTCAGTATAATGAAATATCAGGTTAACGTATCTGATTTTGCATATTTAAATTATCTTCCTTCAAACGCTTCTAATTTTGCCAACTCACAGAATACACTTGTTCATGATTTCGATAATGACGGCAAGATTGAAATTGTTTTCACGAATTCTTTCTTCGACAGCGATGGTGTACAGAAAACCTCTGTCAATATATATGAATATGTCAACGGAAATACATTTGCTTTATTTTTCCATGAAGAGTATCCTCTTGTAATCAAAGGCGATAACTTAAGTCTCGGCGATTTTAATGGTGACGGACAAAAAGAAATAGCTGTCGGCTTCAGTACTGAACTTGCCATACCCGTAAGACTTTTTTCCGTGCTGTTTATAAAAAGTACAGGCAATAATTCATTCTCTGAATATGCTTCGATTGAATTGTACAACAACAACCCGCAGTCTGAAATTTCCTCGAAGTCAGGTGATACAGATAACGATATTAAAGATGAGTTAATAATAAGCGAGGGAAATTCATTATACGTGGTTAAATATAATCAGACGTCAAACAAGTATGAACCTGTATTCTTCAAAGAAGGTATTAACTCGTACAATTCGATAACATATGATTTTGATAATAACGGAATAAAAGAAGTCGGTGTGAACACTGCCGACTCTCTGATATTTCTGGAAAAGAATATTCCCTTTGCAGGTCCTTCGACGCCAACGGGTTTAAAGGGTTACAGCGCTGACTCAAACTCTGTGAATATTTCATTCCAGAAAGTAATCGGTGCGCAGTACTATAGAATTTACAAAGGGAATAGCGATTCAACGGGATACACACTAATAGATTCAACCTCATCATTTGGTTATAGTGATAATTCAGTAAGCAATAAAAGAGATTACTACTATAAAGTTTCTGCGATTGATACAACCAAAACAGTAAGAGAAAGCATTTTGTCAGGTTCAGTAAAAGTTTATGTTCACAACAAGTCAAAACTATTGAGTGCCATCTATGACAAAGGCAGCGTATTTCTTAAGTTCTCCGAAAAAATCCCTGTTGTGGTTCCAAATCCTGATTCGTTCTTCTTAAACGGTATAAAAAATCCAAACAGCGTTGCTATCAAAAGCAATTATGAATATGTTCTAAGTTTTAAGGATAAAATCAGTAACGGTACGAATGCGATAACAACAAAGGGTTTGTTAGATTACAATGCGTCGCCTGTTGATACTAATGCTGTATCATTTACAGTTCAGGAATATGATTCATCTTCATTTTATATAAGCACGTTGAAGCTTGTGAGCAATGATATGCTTACAGTAGAATTTAACGATAATGTTGATACAGTATCAGCTTATAATCTTTCAAACTATGTTATTGAGCCGTTTAACCTGAAAGTAATTTCCGCGGGAAGGGATAATTCAAATAAAAAACTTCTGCACCTCGGTGTTAACAGCAAAGGAAATATCGGTGCGAGCGGAAAGACTTATTTCATAAGACTTAACAATATATTTTCCGAGAGCGGCGCAAAAATAGTTAACGGAAGTGGCAGTATGTTCAGTCTCAGTTTTGTAAAAGAAGACCTTTCGGGAATTTCAGTATATCCGAATCCTTTCAGCAAAAGCAAAGCATCAAAACAGTCTGTTACTTTCGCAAACCTGACAAAGACCGCTAAAATATACGTGTACAGTCTTACCGGGGTAACGGTAGCCGAACTGACGGAGAACGACGGTAACGGCGGTGTTGAGTGGGACCTCAGGGATTCCAAAGGAAACGAAGTACCTTCCGGAATTTATATTTATAAAGTAGAGGGCAAGAATTCCCAAGGCGTGGAAGTCGAAAGCAACATGAGTAAATTCGCGGTTATAAAATAAGAAAGCACTGCAAAGCAGTGCCTTCTATTCGTTAAACTGTCTTAAATTTATTTTCCGTTTACGAAATCGCTAAATTCTTTACCTGCCTTGAATTTAACAGTTTTCTTCGCAGCAATCTTAATCGGTTTTCCTGTTTGCGGGTTTCTACCTGTTCTTGCTTTTCTCTTTCCAGATGAGAAAGTACCGAAACCAACGAGACCTACTCTGTCACCTTTTTTAACTGCCTTTTTAACGGCTGTCATGAATGATTCAAGTACTGCTCTTGCGGCTACTTTTGTGATTTTAGCATCACCTGCTAATTTGTCGATGAGTTGTTCTTTGTTCATAGTTATGTAATTTAATTTATTAAACAGTTAAAAATAGTATTGAAATATGAAAAAAGCAAGAAGTAAACAAATGACACTTTTTTCCGACCCCCTGTTTTCCCTAATCTGTATTGATTTCCCGTAAACATAGTAAATCCACACAATCTACTATATCCGTAAACCCTTATAAACACTGTATTGTCGTCCGCAACGATATTTCATTCCTCAAATGCGTATTCATTTCCCGCTGCAGGCTCAACATTCAGAGGGCGGCAATTAATTAAGAATTCAATCTCATAAGGCACATTCCCCCTCACTCTGCATGCATAAATGTATTTTTATCTTAAACTCTATTTAGTAGATTATGATATAAATAAATTTATATTTCAACCATGAAGAAATACGTCTCAGGTTCAATTATCATCTTTGTATTCATCTCTGCAATGCTTTTCTTGCTTGACTCCTCCGATTTTCTGAATCCAGGTCCCAGAAAGGGCAAGAGCAGATTCGGTAAACCATCGGGTGCTATGCAGTCATTACAATTCTACAGTGAAGCCCGTGCTTATCCCGATAAGGATATACCTGCGGATAAATTCTATAAAGCATATGAGTATTCACAGAATAATCTTGCTGATGTATTTGATAATCCTTCTTCGCAGCAGTGGACATCAATCGGTCCGAATAACATAGGCGGCAGGAGTCTATCGCTTGCGGTACATCCTGTGGATACGGGTGTAGTTTATATCGGCTCCGCATCGGGCGGTCTCTGGAAGTCCACAACCGGAGGACTTGGTGCCGATGCATGGGACATTGTAAATACTGGTTATCCTTCTTTAGCAGTAAGTTCGATAGCAATAGATTCGGCAAATCACAATGTTATGTATATTGGAACAGGAGAAAACTACGGTTACCAGTATTCAATAAACAACGGCGTGAATGCCCGTCTGACGCGCGGCATGTACGGTATAGGTATTCTTAAAACCACTAACGGCGGTGCGACATGGACAAAATCTCTCGACTGGACTTACAACAACCAGCGCGGAGTCTGGAACGTATCAATCAATCCTAAAAATTCAAACATAGTTTACTCGGCAACAAGCGAGGGTGTTTATAAATCCTATGATGCAGGTGTATCATGGGTTAATGTATTGAACTATCAGATGGTAATGGATTTATTAATTAATCCAATTGACACAAATATTCTTTATGCATCTGTCGGAAATCTCAGCAACAACATGCCGAACGCAAATGTCGGTATATATAAAACCACTAACGGAGGAATCAACTGGGCAAAGCTCACGGGCGGATTGCCTTCATTCTGGTCTGGAAAGGCAACGCTTCAGATGTACAGGGGCAATCCAAATTATATTTATGCAAACATAGCAAATGATATTACATCGTACGTCGGATATTACAGAAGCACAAACGCAGGCGCAAACTGGACACCCGGCTCTACGTCAGTCCCATCGAGCAATCAGGGCTGGTACAATCAAGGTCACTTTGTAAAAGCAAACGACCCGAATACAATACTTGTCGGATGTCTTGATGTACATAAGTCAACGAACGGCGGGACGAGTTTCACAAAAAAATCGAGCTGGTCAGCATGGAATACAGGTGCAACTCCTCCAGGGCAGCCCGAAGGTCCTACAAACTTTGTACATGCAGACGTTCATTACTATGTTGATAATCCCAAAGATCCCAATAAAATATATATTGCAGCTGACGGAGGACTATACCGCTCGAATAATTTCGGGGAAACATTTTATTCATGCAACGGAGGATACGTAACATCTCAGTTTTATGCAGTGCTTGGCAATTCATTCACTGATTCTGTTTTCTGTTTAGGCGGGCTTCAGGATAACCGTGCAGCATTCTATCAGGGTACAACCGCATGGTACAAGACATTTGGCGGCGATGGTTTCTGCTCACAGGTGAATTCACAAAATCCGCTTATTTGTTACACTGAATACACTTATGGCGACCTTGCCCGCTCTACAAATGGAGGTGTTTCATTTAATTATCTTAACGTTCCAAATTCCGGCTCTGAAACATACTATTGTTTTAATACTCCGTTTATTGTATGCCCTTCAAATCCCAACATAGTTTACATAGCGGGCACAAATTTCTATAAATCAACAAACACGGGAACGAGCTTCGGCTCATCGCTTTACAACTTCGGCGGCGGGAAAGCATTGTCTATGGCGACTTCCTGGCTGTCTGTTGATACCATATATGTCGGCACAACACCAACGACAAGCGTTTCAGCAAAAGTATTCCGTTCTATTAATGGCGGTACTAACTGGACAAATATAACAGCAACGCTGCCGAACAGGTATCCGACAAGAATAGCGACAAATCCTTACAAGGCGAGCGAAGTATATGTTACATACGGAGGATTTGGAACAGGACACGTTTATAAATCATCGGATGCGGGAACGACATGGATTGATATAACATCGAATCTTCCTGATGTTCCGACACAATCAGTTTTCTCAGACCCATTATACCCGGACAATATTTATGTAGGCAACGATCTTGGAGTTTACGCAAGCACAAACGGCGGAGCGAACTGGGGCGAGTTCAGAAACGGAATGCCTTATTCAATTGTCTTTGACCTTTCCTACGTTCCGGTCGGCAGGAAAATGCGCGCACTCACACACGGCAGCGGCATCTGGGAAATAAAGTTGACATCAACTCCGACAATCGTACAAAATCAAAATGGCGAACTCCCGAATGACTATGCTCTTAAACAAAACTATCCGAATCCGTTTAATCCGAGAACTGTTATCAGGTTTGATATTCAGAAGTCAGAAGTCGGAAGTCAGAATTCAGTAGTAGCACTGAAAATTTACGATGTAATGGGCAGAGAAGTTGAAACACTTGTAAATGAAAGACTGCAACCCGGGACATACGAAGCAACATTCGATGGCTCGGCACTCAACAGCGGCGTGTATTTCTATAAAATGACAGCGGGAAATTATACTGAAACGAAGAAGATGTTATTAATAAAATAATTCTATTATCAGACTATGAAAAAACTCATTGTCATATTAACAATGCTCGCAGCTATGAATGCAAGTGGGCAGTGGGTGCAAGGTACTGGCATATCTAACTGTTCGGTAACTTCTCTTGCCATAAGTGGAAATAATATCTTTGCAGGATGTTCTTATTCTAGTAATCCCCCTTTTCAAGGCATATATCTTTCCACGAACAACGGACAAAACTGGTCGCAAGCTGCTTTGAATGATAAATCTGTTCTTTCCCTTGTTACAAGCGAAAATAATATCTTTGCAGGGACATATAATGGTGTCTATCTCTCCACAAATAACGGCACAACCTGGACGCAAACGGCTTTAAATGATCAATGGGTTCTTTCCTTTGCCATAAGTGGAAATAATATCTTTGCGGGGACTAATGATAATGGTGTCTATATCTCCACAAATAGCGGCTCTACCTGGACTCAAACTGCTTTGAATAATAAAACTGTTCCTTCCCTAGCCATAAGCGGAAATAATATACTTGCGGGGGCATATGATTTCCCTCTTGGTTCAGGGGGCGTCTATCTCTCAACAAATAACGGCTCAAACTGGACGCTAACTGCTTTGAGTAATAAATCAGTTCTTTCCCTTGCTATAAGCGGAAATAATATCTTTGCAGGAACACATGATTATCCTAATCCCAGCGGCGTCTGGCTCTCCACAAATAACGGCTTAAGCTGGACGCAAACTGCTTTGAATAATCAATATGTTTATACTCTTGCAATTAGCGAAAATAATATATTTGCAGGCTGCTATGTTAGTTCGGGCGCCTGGCTCTCCACAAATAACGGCGTAAGCTGGATTCAAATAAATCAGGGTTGGAATCCAATCCCAAGCGTCTATACATTTCTCATTGCAAACAACTACGTCTTTGCCGGAACTTATGACGTCTGGCGCCGATCCCTATCGGAAATCACCGGCATCCCAAATATCAGCACAGAAATACCATCAGAATATTCACTTTCGCAAAACTATCCGAATCCGTTTAATCCGAGAACAGTTATCAGGTTTGATATTCAGAAGCCAGAAGTTAGAAGTCAGAATTCAGTAGTAACACTAAAAATTTACGATGTGATGGGCAGAGAAGTTCAAACACTTGTAAACGAAAGACTTCAGCCGGGAACGTACGAAGCAACATTCGATGGCTCGGCACTCAACAGCGGCGTGTATCTTTATAAGTTGACAGCAGGAAAGTTCAGCGAGACGAGAAAAATGATACTTATCAAGTAGTTGTCAGTTGTTAGTTGATAGCCCCCACGACAATAATACCGTTAAGTAAGAAAGAAACTTGTGTTACATAATTGAATTCGCCATGACGAATCTACAACTTTCAGCTGTCCCAACAAGCTGGGATGTTCTCCGCGGTGATTCTTCTACAAAGAACGAATAAACAGTGAGTTGTGAGTTGTAAGCTGTGAATAGCGAAAAATATTTCAAGACCAATTTAAGACCAATCTGAGTACAAGATGACCGAAAGATTAAGAAAAAATGAAAGTGCAATTTTTGAGCATTTTCGGGGATTTGAAACTTAAAAAATAACAGAGAAATTTTTATCAACATATTTTACATACTCCTTTCATTATTAATCACAATAAAAACCAAAACCTGGACACGGCGTATTTTTGTCGATTTTTTTGTACGGATTATAAAAGACAGGAGATACAGGGATTTATTTTAAGAAAAAGATTTTTTTAAGGGAAAAAATATTTTAGAATTGAGAATTTTCGTGGCACAATTTCGAAAAATGTTGTGATTAATAATGAAGGGAGCAAGTTAGTTGATAGTTGTTGGTTGTCAGTTGATAGCTCAGATCTTGAGCCAAAAGGCAGGCCTAAAGGCAACGGCAATATTTTAGAGCACAGAAGAGACGTTGTTATTTTGGATGATGGGAATATAAAATCACATGGAATACCTAACGGCATTCTTTTTAGTTTGGCTGATTGTTTGCTACCGACATTAGAGACAGCGTACAGCGTACAGCGTTCAGCGGACAGAAGAGAGAAGAGATTGCGTTAAGCGTACAGCGTACAGCGGACAGAAGAGAGAAGAGATTGCGTTCAGCGGATAGCGTACAGCGGACAAAAGAGCAAGTGTTCAGCGTATAGAAGAACAGGCGTACAGTGTACAGAAGAACAATCGTACAGCATATAGCGTACAGATGAACAGGATGAGCTGGAGACATTAGGATTTTTGCATTTAAAATCAGTTTAGATAGTTGTAACTTGTATAAATTAAACTCATTTATGCAAAATTTCTTGACAGATGCTCAGCTAAGGTCAGAGTTTTCCCGGTGCGAATTTTGCGAGGAAAAACCTTGCAAGGAAGCGTGCCCCGTTGACTGTTCCCCGGCTGATTTTATTATGGCTGCAAAGAGAGGATTACCTCAGGATTTTCAGCGTTCTGCAGCAATTATTATGGGCAGCAATCCCCTCGGCGGTATTTGCGGGTATGTTTGTCCCGATTACCACTGTATGAAAGCATGCGTGCACAGGACTTTTGATAATGCTGTAAGCATACCGCCCGTTCAGGCGACTATTATTAAGAAGGCAAAAGAAATTAGTATGATGCCTGATTTTAAACTTGCACCTTCAAACGGGAAAAAGGTGGCTGTCGTGGGTTCAGGTCCTGCGGGACTTGGTGCCTGTTCGGTGCTTGCCCAGAAAGGGTATCAGGTTGATGTATTTGAGAAGGACAAAAAGCCCGGTGGCATGTGCAATCTTATTCCTGAAATTCGTCTCGATAAAAACGTTTTACATTCTGATATAGAATTTCTAAAACAACTTGGTGATATAAATTTTATTTTTAATGCGAATGTAGTACAGCCCGAAGAGCTGCTTGCCGAGTATGACGCAGTAGTAGTAAGTTCAGGACTGGATGTTGAAAACAGACTTAATATTAAGGGCGAGGATTTTGCTTATCATTGGATTGAATATCTTGAAAATCACAAGTCGCTGAATATAAAAGGAATGAGAGCTGCGGTTGTCGGCGGGGGTGCGATAGCCGTTGACGCTGCCGTAACTGCAAAGTTATGCGGAGCACAGAGCGTAGAATTGATATGCTTAGAGAAGTTTGATGAAATGCCTTTGACCAAGCATGAGCGTGACCTTATTCTTGAATACGGAATTGAAATAACGGGAAGAACAAAAGTTGATTCTATCAGCGGTGCGTCAAAAGGAAAAGTTAAGAAAATAAAATCGCTCAAGACATCTAAAGTTATATTGCCTAAGGGAGAGAAGTTTCATCCCGCAAAGATGAAATCCGATAAGAATGCAAATCCGCAGACAAGAAAGTTCGATGTTGTTATAATATCGGTTGGGAGTAAATCATCAATAAAGCCGTCAAAGAAGAAGGGCGTTTTCTTTGCAGGCGATATGGTAAACGGACCGACAACTGTAGTAGAGAGCGTTGCTGCGGGCAAGAATACAGCCGTTAAAGTAGATTCTTATGTATTCAATACACCAAAACCTGTAATTAAAAAGAATGTAAAGAGCAGGGTAGAACTTGCCGGAAAAAATTTACAGCCAGTTTCGCTTGGGACTGATTTCTTTGGCAGAAAAATATTATCACCATTTCTACTTTCTGCCGCTCCACCGAGCGACGGGTATGAGCAGATGAAGAAAGCATACGAAGCAGGATGGGCAGGCGGTGTGATGAAGACAGCATTCGATAATGTTGACATACACATTCCAGCCGAGTATATGTTTGCCGTAACACAATCAACATACGGCAACTGCGATAACGTCTCCGGACATCCGTTAGACAGAGTATGCGGTGAAATCAAAAAACTTGTTGCCGAGTATCCCGACAGGTTGACACTTGCCTCAACAGGCGGACCCGTAACGGGAAACGATGAAGATGACATGAAAGTATGGCAATCAAACACACGCAAGCTTGAAGAATCGGGCGTTATGGGAATCGAATACAGCCTTTCCTGTCCGCAGGGCGGCGACGGTACGAAGGGTGATATCGTATCGCAGGATGCAGAACTTACGGCAAAGATTATTGACTGGGTTATGCAAATCAGCAAACCCGATATCCCGAAGCTGTTTAAACTCACTGCTGCTGTTACTTCTATTTATCCAATCATGGCTGCTATAAAGGAAGTGTTTGAAAGATACCCGGATAAAAAAGCAGGCGTTACTCTTGCAAATACATTCCCTGCACTTTCATTCAGAAAAGGCAGCAAAGAAAATTGGGAAGAAGGAGTAGTAGTTGGTTTATCGGGCGAGGGAGTAATACCTATAAGCAATCTTACACTTGCGAACGTTGCGCGTCACGGCATAACAGTCTCCGGAAACGGCGGACCGATGGATTACAAAGCAGCAGCGGACTTTTTAGCACTTGGTGCAAAGACAGTACAATTTTGTACAATAGTAATGAAATACGGATATGGAATTATTGATGATTTGAATTCAGGGTTAAGTTATCTTCTAAAAGAGCGTGGATTGAATTCTGTTTCTGAACTTATTGGTTATGCATTTCCGAACCCAATAACCGGTTTCATGGAGCTTTCCCCTGTAAAGAAGATTTCGGCGGTGAACAAAGACTTATGCGAGCATTGCGGGAACTGTCAAAGATGTCCGTACCTTGCAATCGAACTCGATAATAAGAAAATACCTGTTACCGATGCTTCACGGTGCATAGGGTGTTCCATCTGCGTTCAGAAGTGCTTTGCGGGAGCCCTGTTCATGAGGGGAAGAACAGAAGAGGAAATGAATGTCTTAAACGAAGCATAAATAAACAAAAACATTGAACACAATATTAATAAAAAACGGTATAATAATAACTCTCGGTGAAAATCCGAAAGTACTCTATAATCATTCAATACTAATAGAGGGTGAAAGAGTAAAAAAGATAGGTGAGTCGAAAAACTTTACCGATAAATACGATAAAGTAATAGATACACACGGCAAGGTTGTAATGCCAGGATTCATTAATGCTCACATGCATTTTTACAGCACGCTTGTCCGCGGGCTTGGCAAAGCAAATCCTTCAAAGAATTTCAACGAGGTTTTGCAAAACCTCTGGTGGCGGCTTGATAAAAAGCTTGACGCAGATACAAATTACTTCAGCGCTTTGATAATGGCTATCAACGCGGTAAAGCACGGGACAACGACTTTAATCGACCACCATGCAAGTCCTTTTTCAGCGAGGGGTTCGCTTAATCTTATAGCCAAAGCAGTAAAGGAAACGGGTCTTCGTGCTTCGCTATGCTATGAGGTCTCAGACCGTGACGGCGAGAAGATTGCTGAAGATGGTCTTGAAGAGAACACAGAGTTCATTAAACAGTGTCAGAAGAATAATGACGAGCAGCTAAAAGCAATGTTCGGTCTTCATGCGGCTTTTACGCTTAGCGATAAGACGTTAGAAAAAGCATCAACGCTTGGAAATGACCTTAACACGGGTTTTCATGTCCACGTTGCCGAAGCGCAATCTGACGAAGATTTCAACGTAAAGAATTTTGGAATGCGAGTTGTCGAACGTCTCGATAAGTTTGGTATTATGGGCAATAAGAGTCTTGCGATTCATTGCGTTCATATTGACGATAAAGAGATGGATATACTTGCAGAGAATGGTACTGCGGTTGTTCATAATCCACAGTCAAATTTGAACAATGCTGTTGGTATAGCGGATATAATAAAGATGCAGGAAAAAGGTATTCTTGTCGGACTTGGCACGGACGCTATGACAGTTCGCATGACAGAATCTTTGCGCGTTGCATTATGGGCGCAGCATTTAAGGAATAATAATCCCACGTGCGGATTCATGGAGACAGCAAATACACTTCTGAATAATAACAGGAAAATTGCTGCACGGTACTGGAATATCCCGCTCGGAGCAATCGAGGAAAATGCAGCGGCAGATATAGTACTTATTGATTATTATCCGCCAACGCCTCTTGACGAAACAACTTATTTAGGACATATCATATTTGGTATATCACAATCGATTGTTGATACAACTATTGCAAACGGAAAGGTGTTAATGGAAAATAAAGTATTAAAGATTGATGTAAACGAAGAAGAAGCTTCGGCTAAATCAAGAGAACTAACAGTTAAACTCTGGGAAAGGTTTTAAATAATGTACGATAAGATTTATAAGAGAGCAAAAGAGCTTGAAAAAGATACTGCTGAATTTCTATGCGATTTAATAAGAACTCCATCCTTTTCGGGAAAAGAAAAAGATGTGATAGAACTTATCAAAGCTAAGATGATTAAAGAAGGATTTGATGAGGTTAAAATAGACGGACTCGGAAACGTTATAGGAAGAATCGGAAATGGAAAGAAGATTATAGCGTTTGATGCTCATATAGATACTGTTTATCCCGGTGAGATGTCATTATGGAACTTCGACCCATTCACGCCAAAGATAGAAGACGGCAAAGTCTGGGGACGCGGTTCGGTTGACCAGAAAGGCGGAATGGCATCGATGGTATATGCAGGAAAGCTTATAAAAGAACTCGGGCTTAACAAAGATTGCACTATTTATTTCACGGGAACTGTAATGGAAGAAGACTGTGACGGGCTATGCTGGCAGTATATTATCAAAGAAGATAATATTAAACCTGAAGTAGTTGTGATTACTGAACCGACGAACATGAATCTATACCGCGGTCATAGAGGCAGAATGGAAATTCTGGTGAAGATAAAAGGTTTTTCCTGTCATGGTTCAGCTCCCGAAAGGGGCGATAATGCAATATACAAAATATCCCGCATAGCACTTGAAATAGAAAAGTTAAATGAACGACTTGCGTACGATGATTTTCTCGGCAAGGGTTCTGTTTGTGTAACGCAGGTATTCTTCAATTCTCCTTCACAGTGTGCCGTGCCCGATGCAGCGAGCATACAGCTTGACAGGCGGTTGACTTACGGCGAGACGAAAGAATCTGCAGTTGCAGAAGTAAAAGAAGCCGCAAAACTCGCAGGGTATCCCGATGCGGAAGTCGAAGTTCTGATGTATGAAGAGAAAGCATTCACCGGACTTGTATATCCGACAGAGAAATATTATCCGACATGGAAAATTTCAGAGAACTCTTTATTCCTGCAGGATGCAGTCTTTGCTTATGAGAATGTTCTTAAACGTAAACCAAAAGTTGATAAATGGACTTTCAGCACTAACGGTGTTGCTATTGCCGGCATGCATGGCATTCCTTGTATTGGTCTTGGTCCCGGCAATGAAGTACTTGCACACATGCCGAATGAAAATTCTCCAGTTGAGCATCTGAGCGAATGTGCGGCTGTTTATGCGGGGTTTGTTTACAAATTGAATAATCCATAACATGTTTTACGAGTGCTCATATTGCGGAAAAACATTTAAACGGGATGAAGTAAAATATCTTTGTCCTTCGTGCTCGGCTGACTATAAGCCCGGAGAACCATTGAAGGGTGTACTTCTTGCGAAGTTCGACTATGATATTATAGGAAAGAAGTTCACGAAGGATAATCCTGATATGAATCTTCTTTCTGCGGTTGAAGAAAAGTATTTCCCTGAGTATAAATGCGGCGGAACTCCATTCGTAAAATATTCTAACCTTAATAAGTTTGTTGGTTTGAATAATGTATGGATAAAGAATGATTCGCTTAATCCGAGCGGTTCCTTTAAGGACAGAGCTTCATTCCTTGTTGCAGCGGAGGCAAACAGGATAAACGAAGATACTATCGTTACTGCTTCAACTGGCAATGCTGCAAGTTCTCTGGCGGCAGTATGCGCAGCAGCAAGCAAGAAAGCAATTATTTTTGTTCCGGAGACGGCTCCAAAAGCAAAATTACTGCAGATGTATATTTATGGTGCTGATGTGAGAAAAGTAAACGGTACGTATGACGATGCTTTCAGATTGTCACTTGAATACACAGAAAAGAACAAAGGATTGAACAGAAACACCGCTTATCACCCTCTTACAATCGAAGGAAAGAAATCTGCAGGTCTTGAAATATTCGTACAGAATAATTTCAAGACTCCTGATGTAATATTTGTTCCCGTAGGTGATGGTGTTATTATATCGGGAATAAACAAAGCTTTCCATGATTTAAGAGAAGCAAGAATAATATCCAAGATACCAAGGTTAGTTTGTGTACAGGCTGAGAACTCAGATGCTATTCATAACCTTATAAACACAGGTGTTTACAGAAATGCAGTACACCCCAAAACTGTTGCTGATTCAATTTCAGTCTCGGCACCAAGCAATGCTTTTATGGCAGCGAGAGCAGTTAAGGAATCAAAAGGATTTTCTATAACTGTATCAGATGAGGAAATTATGACGGCGCAGAGGGAGCTTGCGAAGACAACGGGTGTATTTGCAGAGCCTTCATGCTCTTCAGTATTAGCGGCATTAAAGAAAACAAAAGATAAGTTTGATAAAAAGGAGCAGATTGTTTTGTTGATTACAGGCAGCGGATTAAAAGATATTGATTCGGCGTTAAATTATTTGAAATAAAAGAAATTAATTATATGAAAAAGGAAAACCCAAAATCGTGGCGGAATGATGCTTATGCAAAAGTAACGGGTCGCACAAAGTACACGGACGATATTAAGTTTCCGTTTATGCTACACGCAGTGCCGGTTTATACCGACAGCGTTCATGCGCTCATAAAGAATATTGACACTTCGGCAGCTGAAAAATCTGAGGGAGTTGTTAAAGTAATAACATGGAAAGATATTAAGGGTGCGCTTACGTTCGGTCAGATTATTAAAGATTACCAGATATTTGCGAAGGATAAAATTTACTTTAACGGCGACGTTGTTGCTCTTGTTGCAGCAGATACACGTGCTAACGCACTCAAAGCGGCTGCGCTTGTAAAAGTTGATGTTGAAGAGTTAACTCCGGTACTTGATGTGGAAGTTTCAATGGACCCGAACACACCTCTTATACATAAAGAGCATGGCTCGAACATTATTAATAAACATGTTGTAAGAAAAGGGAATGCGGATGATGCATTCAAAGAATGTGATATAATTCTTGATGAAGTTTTTCAGACTCAGTTCATTGAGCATTCATACATGGAGCCGGAAGCTGCTGTATGCAATCCGCGTCATGACGGTGTAATGGAAGTTTACGGAAGTATGCAGCATCCATTCAGCACAAGACGTTTTGTCGCATCTACACTCGGCTGCAGTCTCGCAGAAGTTGAAGTGATAGGTACGCCTATGGGCGGCGGGTTTGGAGGGAAGGATGATACAGCTGCGATTGTCTGCGCAAGAACTGCTCTTGCTGCAATGATAACAGGGAAACCCGTAAAGTGTTCTTACTCAAGAGAGTGGTCGATCAGAGAGAGTTACAAGCGGCATCCTTACAAAGTTTATTACAAAATGGGGCTGACAAAAGACGGAATAATAAAAGCTGTTAACTGCAAAATTATTGCCGACGGCGGTGCGTACTGCTCGGTAACCCCATGGGTCACATGGCGCTCTACCGTTCAATGCTGCGGACCCTATCAGGTTGAAAATGTACACTGCGATACATACGGAGTTTATACTAACAACGTATTCACGGGTGCGATGCGCGGATTCGGCTCCCCTCAGATGAACTATGTTGTTGAATCGATGATTGAAATAGCTGCGCGCAAATGCAATTTATCCGTGATTGATATTCGAAGAAAGAATATGGTAAGGCAGGGCAGCATTACGATAACAGGACAGAATCTTGATAACCATAAAGTTGCAATGGAAGAAACTCTGAATACAGTTTTAAACGAATTTGATGTTGAGAATAAGCTTAAGAAATGCTCATACGGCAAAACAGACGGCGATGAACTCTATGGTGTAGGTCTGGCAATGAGCTACAGAGGGATGAGTATCGGTGCGGAAGGTGTTGATTTCAATTCCGCTATTATTAATGTTCAGCCGGACGGTTCAATTATACTCGAAACAGGAATTCATGAAAACGGACAAGGTTCTGAAAGTGCGATGTGCTTAATTCTTGCGAGAGAACTCGGAGTCAGTCTTGATAGAATCGTTTACAGAAGGCCCTCAACTTCGACAATCCCTGACGGCGGAACCACTGTGGCTTCACGCGGTACGGTACTTGGTGGCGGAGCTGTAGTAAAAGCAGTTGAAGATTTAAAGTCACAAATATCAAAGTTTTTATCGAGGAAATATAACTGCTCATCAGAGAAATTTGATATAAGAGATAATGCGGTTTATTTTGAAAAAGGAGAGAAATCTTTTAACGAAGTTATTAAAGAGATGTTTAACTCCCGTGAGTATCCTCATGTGATGGGTGTTTACAGACCGCCTGCGGTTTCATGGAATGAGCATAACGGACAGGGCGATGCTTATTTCTCATGGACTTACGGCTGTCAGGCAGTAGAGATATCAATAAATAAGAAAACAGGAAAGCTAAAACTTTTAAATGCTATAGCTGCTCATGATTGCGGTAAAGCTGCTAACGTTGGAATGACACTCGGCCAGTTCTACGGCGGAATGGCAATGGGGATTGGTTATGGAATATTTGAAGAGGTAAAAATTAAAGACGGCAAGATAATTAACGATAACTTTAATTCATACAGGCTGCCGCGTGCAACGGACATGCCCGAGATGAAAGCAATATTGATAGAAAATCCCGACCCTAATTCTCCGTCAGGAGCAAAAGGAATCGGTGAGCCGACGAACGAACTCATGGCTCCCGCACTCGCGAATGCAATCTATAATGCAACGGGTCACAGGTATTTCAAACTTCCTATTAAAGTTAAAATAGAAGAAGAGGAGGAAGTTATATGCAGACGACCATAAACAGAAAAGTGTATAACATTCCCGATGAGTTAAAAGAATTAAAACTTACGGAATACTTAAGAGAGCATCTGAATCTTACGGGTGTAAAGAACGGATGTGAGATGAGGTCATGTGGTGCATGTGCGGTGCTAATTAACAACAAGACAATGCGTATATGTCATTCAACAGTAAATGATATAGCAAACTGTGAAGTGCTTACAATCGAAGGAATGGAAAATGAAGACGGTAGTTTACACCCTTTACAGCAGGCATTCATTGATCACGGGGCTATACAATGCGGGTTTTGCACGCCGGGAATGGTACTTACTGCTCATGCTTTGCTTCTTTCGAATCATTCACCAACACGCGAACAAATCAGAAAAGCATTGCAGAGCAATCTTTGCAGATGCACAGGATATCAGCAAATAGTAGATGCAATTGAAGCAGCATCGGTTTATTATAAATAAATTTATAGAATGGAATTAAAAACTAAATTAGAAGAACTTAAGAATTACAAACAGAGTCTGTACGGAAAGGATTTTCTTCTCACAACAGAGAAGACACTTGATGAAATCAAGTACATAACGGAACTTACAGAAATACTTAAAGAATTTCACAGACAGGGAAAGTCATTTAAACTGTTCGATACAGGTCTTGGTATTTCGATATTCAGGGATAATTCAACAAGAACACGTTTCAGCTATGCCTCAGCCGTGAATGCGACGGGTCTCGGTATTTCTGACCTCGACGAAGTAAAAAGCCAGATAGCACACGGAGAAACTGTAAGGGAAACAGCAAACATGATTTCTTTCCTTGCTGAGATAATAGGTATTCGCGATGATATGTATCTCGGAGAAGGAAACAAATACATGCGGGAAGTATCAGACGCAGTACAGGAAGGATTTAATAAGGGTGTTTTGCATAGAAGACCTAATGTTATTAATCTGCAGTGTGATATAGACCATCCTACGCAATCGCTTGCTGACCTTGGCAAGTTGAAAGATTATTTTAAAGGTCTTGAAAATCTGAAAGGTAAAAAACTTGCGATGACCTGGGCATACTCTCCAAGCTACGGGAAACCTCTTTCTGTTCCACAGGGGATAATTACTCTTATGACAAGGCTGGGTATGGATGTCACTCTTGCATATCCCGAGGGTTATAACTTAATTCCCGAACTCGAAGAAAAAGTTAAGAAAGAAAATCCGTCCTTTAAGATTGTGAATTCAATGGAAGAGGCGTTCAAGGATGCAGATGTTGTATATCCTAAATCATGGGCACCGTTCGAAGTTATGAAACACAGAACAAAATTATTGCAGAAGAGCGATAAAGAAGGACTGAAAGAACTGGAAAAACAATGTCTTGCCAATAATGCAAAATATAAGAACTGGGAATGTGATGAAAAGAAAATGAAGTTAACAAAAGGAGGCGAGGCACTTTACATGCATTGTCTTCCTGCCGATATAACTGATGTGAGCTGCAAAGAAGGAGAAGTCTCTAAAGAAGTGTTTGAGAAATACAGAATCCATACATATCATGAAGCGAGTTACAAACCATTTGTAATAGCAGCAATGATATTAACGTCTAAGTTTAACAATCTTGAAGAAGAACTATTAAAAAGAATATAATATGTCACAAATAATAAAGAATATAAATGAATCCGTAAGAAAGTCATCAGCAAAGAGATGCAGGGAAAAAGGAATAACAATACCTACATTTAAACAATTAAGAAATCCCGAACTGATACCGAACGAAATAAAAGACAAACTAAAGTCTGTCGGGTTATGGGATTTGAATCCACTTAATCTTTACAGAATAACATGGAAGAATGAAGTTTCTACAGGTCAATACGGGAAAGTAAATTATTTTGAGATACCGAATGAGATTACGGGTGTAAAGGCTCGAATAATAGGACTTGTCGGAAAGTATTTCCCGACGGGTGCGCATAAAGTAGGTGCGGCATTCGGCTGTTTAGTCCCGAGACTCGTAAGCGGTGAGTTTGACCCGTTAAAACACAAAGCAGTATGGCCGTCAACGGGTAATTACTGCCGCGGCGGTGCGTTTGATTGTGCTTTGCTTGGATGCACGCCCATTGCTATACTTCCCGAAGAGATGTCGCAGGAAAGGTTTACGTGGCTTCGGGAGATAGGGGCAGAAGTAATCGCGACTCCGGGTTGTGAATCTAATGTAAAAGAAATATATGACAAGTGCTGGGAATTAAAAGAAGACCCTAACAATATAATTTTTAATCAGTTTGAAGAATTCGGCAATCCTATATATCATTATAATGTGACTGCACCCGCAGTGGAAGAAGTATATGGATATTTAAAGGATGATAAGTCAAGGATGTCCGCATTCATTTCTGCAACGGGCTCTGCGGGTACAATAGCAGCGGGTGATTACCTCAAAAAACTCCATCCGCATATGAAAATCTCAGCATCTGAGGCATTGCAGTGTCCGACACTTTACATGAACGGGTTTGGCGGCCACAGAATTGAAGGAATAGGAGATAAGCATGTTCCCTGGGTACACAATACAAGAAACACTGATATCGTGACTGCTATTGATGATGAAGACTGCATGAGAATAATGAGGCTGTTTAATGAAGATGAGGGCAAAGAATTTCTTAAGTCGCTTGGAATTGCTAAAGATAAGGTTGATAACCTTGAACTTCTTGGTATCTCATGTATTTCAAATCTTTTATCGGCGATTAAGACTGCTAAATACTATGAAATGGATGAGAATGATTTTGTCTTTACTATGTTTACGGACTCTATGGACTTGTATAAATCACGAATTGAAGAAGCAAGAGCCGAAAAAGGAAAATACAGCAAAACACAAGCAGCTGTTGACCTTGGAGCGTGCCTTCACAAGCAGACTATAGATTTCACAAAGGAACTTTCATACTATGACAGGAAAGCCATTCACAACTTGAAGTATTATACGTGGGTTGAACAGCAGGGAAAGACTGTCGAAGAACTCAATGCACAGTGGAATCCTGATTACTGGACAAAACTGTTTGAAGATGAAGTTGAGTATTTCGATAAGATGATAGAAGAATTTAATAAATTATAGCGATTGCAGATATCGGCAGTAATACTCGCAGCCGGCAGCGGAAAACGGATCGGAATTCCAAAGCTAAAACTTAAACATGGAAAAGATTTCTTTGTTAACGTTGTTGTAAGAAATCTTAAATCTGCGTGTATAAATGATATTTGCTGTGTGATTAGAAATGATGATTTAGGATGGTTCAATGATAACGCGGATTGTTCAGAGTATATTGTGAACAATAGTCCTGAATCAGGTATGATAAGTTCAGTGAAACTGGGTGTTGAGAAATATCTCAAACAGGACGGTGTGTTATTATATCCCGTTGATCATCCTTTTGTTACTGCCGATACAATCAAAAGGTTAATCGGCAATTTCAAAAAGAACAATAATCTTGTTATAAAGCCTTATTACAAAGGAAAGTCCGGGCATCCGTTAATTATTCCAGGCATTCTTTTTCAGTACATAGTTAATAGTGATAACATAAAAACTCTGAACGAAATAATCAAAGAATCAGGATTATCCGAAATAAGAATTGATGTTGATGATGAAGGAATATTGAGAAACATAAACAGAATCGAAGACATAAATACATAAAAATATTTTCTATCTTTTGTACCATTATTATTAGGTATATTTTAAGGATTAAATTAAGTAAGTTTAAATACAATTTCCTCAAAACTTTTTAAATAATCACATATGGAAGCAATTAAATCAAAGCCTTTTACATTAGGACCGCGCAGAGGTCAGTTTTATGATGTTAACGATATTCTTAAAAGTGTTGAACCTGTTCAAAAAAGTGAATTGGACAAGTTTGAAAAGCTTGACTTAATCTACAGAACTCTTTGCGGAATACTCTATAACTTCGTTCCAACGAGCGGACATCCCGGCGGTTCAATCTCGTCAGGAAGGTTTGTTGAGTCTGTTATTTACAAAACAGCCGATTACAATTTCTCTGATCCGAGACTTGAGTCAAACGATATGGTCGTTTATGCAGCGGGTCATAAAGCAATGGGACTTTATGCTATGTATGCTTTAAGAAATGAACTTGTAAGAGCGTATAAACCCGGTCTGTTACCCGATGAAACAAACCAATTGCGTTTTGAGGATTTACTTGGTTTCAGAAGAAATCCCGTAAATGATACTCCTCTGTTCATGAAGTTAAAATCAAAAGCTCTTGACGGTCATCCGACTCCTTTGACACCTTTTGTGAAGGTTGCAACGGGTGCCAGCGGAGTTGGTGTTCCTTCAGGATTCGGACTTGCGTTAGGTGCAGTAGATTATTTTGGTGATAGTGCTCCGAAGGTTCACATGGTTGAAGGTGAAGGCGGTATGACTCCCGGTCGTGTAGCCGAAGCTCTCGCTGCTGCTTCATCAATGTGCCTGCATAATATAATTATGCATATCGATTTCAATCAGGCGTCAATCGACAGTAACCGTGTATGCCGTGACGGTGACTTAAAGGGAGATTATGTGCAATGGGATCCCGCAGAACTTGCATATCTGCATGACTTCAACGTGATATATGTAGATGACGGAAAAGACCACAATAAATGTATAGCTGCACAAGCATTCGCAAAGCAGTTAAACAACGGTATGCCCACAGCCATTGTTTACAGAACAATAAAAGGCTGGCAGTATGGAATTGAAGGAAGAGGCTCGCACGGTGCAGGACATAAATTCTGTTCGCCAGAATATTACAATTTCCTTTCTACTTTTGAAAATAAATTTGGCGTAAAAATGCCAGTCTTTGTTGCAAAGAGCACAACCGAACTAAAGAATGAATTTGGTCAGCTTGTTCCGCAATTTGAAGGCGACTGGAACAGAATAAATATTGAAAAATATTACTGGGATACACTGCTGATAGTCAGAGACGTTATCGAAAAGAATAAGGACTTGAGTTTCTTTGCTGATGCTGTTGAAGATTCAAAGAAGAGACTTGAAAAACTTAACAGAAAACCGCGCGAAAACAAACCCGAGCTTGATAAACTATACAGCGACAAATCTATAAATTCAAATGATATTCCCGAAGAGCTTAAAATAGTTCCGAATAATGTAACTACAATCAGGGCAGCGCTCGGCTCATCACTCGGATACATAAACAAGAAAACGAATGGAGCTGTGCTTGGTGTAGCTGCAGACCTTCTCGGTTCAACGAGTGTTAATCTTGTAGGCGAAGGATTCGAGAAAGGTTACTTCAATTCAAAATCAAATCCGGGTTCGAGGATTTTAGCCGTCGGCGGTATCTGTGAAGACGCAATGGGCGGGATGATGGCAGGAGTCGGCGCTTATGGCAGGCACATGGGAGTTAGTTCGTCTTACGGCGCTTTCATCTCTGCTATGGAGCATACAGCCGCAAGACTTCATGCTATAGGAGAAATGAGCAAGGTCGAACATTACGGCGGTAATTACAACACATGGATTCTCGTGAACGCTCACGCAGGATTAAAAACCGGTGAAGACGGTCCTACACATGCCGATCCTCAATGTTTGCAGCTGCTTCAGGGAAATTTCCCGAAAGGCACTGTTATAACTTTAACACCATGGGAACCGGGCGAAGTCTGGAGTCTTCTCGTTGCCGGTTTAATGAAGCGTCCCGCGGTTCTTTCACCATACGTTACCAGACCAAATGAGAAGATATTTGACAGAAAAGCATTGAACCTTGCACCCGCTTCTGAGGCTGCTAAGGGCATGTATCTACTCAGAAAGGCAGATCCGAAGAAGAAACTCGACGGAAGTATTGTTCTTCAGGAAAGCGGCGTAACGATTGAGTTTGTATCCTATGTTCTCCCGAAACTTGATGCTGAAGGATATAATGTTAATGTTTACTACATATCGAGTGCAGAACTTTTTGACCTGCTGCCTGAAAAGGAAAAGGAAAAGATTTATCCACAGGAAGTTGCTCAGACTGCTCTTGGTATTACGGGATTCACTTTGCCGACTATGGAGAAATGGATTACATCATTCGAGGGCAGAAAGAGAATTCTGCATCCGTTCCGCAAAGGTCAATTCCTCGGAAGCGGTACTGCTGAAATAGTACTCAAACAGGCAGGACTCGACGGCGAAGGAATTTATGCAGAGGTTATCAATTATTTAAAGAAATAGATTATTAATCTATATGAATTAAAAAGGGGCTTTGAGCCCCTTTTTATTTTTAATAAGATCTGCTTACTTGGTCTGTGCGTAAGTATACGTCCCATCCCCGTTTATTTGCAGTGTTACCAGTTTACAGGCATCAATGTTCGTAAATACAACATATGCTCCCTCGGTGTCTGTAATCTTCATGTCAAACATGCACGATTCTCCGAACTCTGCAGGAATATTGACAGTAACAGTTGAACCGTTTTCAAACAAGTCGTTCGGAAGAATATCACTTCCCCAGTTGTTTGATTCTGCGGGTGACAGATAAATGTCAACGAGTGTAAATCCTGTGTTGTTGACAACCTGATAGGTTAATGCCTGTGCAGATGAATTCTTTGCTGAAAACAAAGAAATTCCCGCAAGCAGAATAAACAGAAATAATAGCTTTTTCATTTTCTCTCCCTTTGTTTAATTGTATGTTTATTGTTTTGATAGCTATTCAACCACGATAAAAGAATATTAATTCCCTGAAATTCAATTTTATTTTATTATTTTATAAATTATATTTAGAACTAAATTATTAAAAAATCATGCAGTCTAAAGCAAAAACGGTGAGCGAATACATAAAAGAATTACCGCCGGACAGAAAAGAAGCGATTACTAAATTAAGGAAATCCATTCTTAAGAATCTTCCTAAAGGATTCGAAGAGGGAATCGGTTATGGAATGATGGGATATTATGTCCCTCACAGTATTTATCCTAATGGATATCATTGTTCGCCCGAACTTCCTCTTCCGTTTGCAGGAATGGCTTCACAGAAGAATTTTATTTCGTTTTATCACATGGGTATGTATGCAGACCCAGAGCTTTTAAAATGGTTCACGACCGAATATCCCAGACACACAAAAGCTAAACTTGATATGGGAAAAAGCTGCGTCCGCTTTAAAAAGCCGGAACATATTCCTTATGAACTTATAGGGAAACTAATGAAGAAAATGAGCGTTAAAGACTGGATTAAGCTCTACGAGAAAAATTACTTAAAATCAAAATAGTGCATACTTACATTTCAGTATTAAGAGGTATAAACGTCAGCGGGAAAAGAGTAATTAAAATGGATGCGCTGAAGAACTCCTATGCTGATTTGGGTTTCACAAACATTCGTACTTTCATACAAAGCGGTAATGTAATTTTCCAATTCAAAAAATACGATCAAAAGAAAGTTGCAGATATGATTAAGAAAAAAATATCCGATGATTATGGCTTTGAAGTCCCTGTTATTGTCAAAGATTCCGATGGATTAAAAAATGTAATAAGAAATAATCCGTTTCTAAGTAACCAAGATGTTGACCCATCATTGCTCCACGTTACTTTTCTTTCAGCAATTCCCTCTAAGTCTGAATTGGATAAATTAAAAGAGTATGATTATTCCCCCGATGTATTTATTGTCAAAGAAGATATTGTCTATTTATACATTTCCGGGGGTTATGGCAACACTAAGTTAAACAATAATTTCTTTGAGAATAAACTAAAAGTAAACGCTACTAATCGCAACTGGAAAACTATTAACGAACTTTGTAGAATTGCTTATAATATCGGAAAAGATTAATGAGAATAAGAGTTAAAGTATGCTGCATAAGTTCTGTAGATGAAGCGAACACAGTTATTGCAACAGGTGTTGATGCAATCGGTCTTGTCGGGAATATGCCCAGCGGACCCGGTGTCATTTCTGATGAATTAATAAAAAATATTGCCTACTCCGTTCCTGAAGGTGTTGATACATTTTTGCTTACCTGTGAAACATCAGCAAAGAAAATCGTAGAGCATCATAGTCGAACACTCACAAATACAATTCAACTCGTTGATGAATTAAAAGAAGGTACTTATTTTGATATTCGTTCATCGCTGCCTTCTGTTAAATTAGTTCAGGTCATACATGTGCTTGATGATAAATCGGTTGATGATGCCGTTCGGATTTCAGAATCCGTTGATGCATTGCTCCTCGATAGCGGTAATCCTTCTCTTGAAGTAAAAGAACTCGGAGGTACAGGCCGCACTCATAATTGGTATCTTAGCAGAAAGATTGTTGAACGCTCAAGTGTTCCTGTGTATCTTGCAGGCGGACTTAATGTTAATAATATTCAAAGAGCTGTCGAAGTAGTTCAGCCTTATGGTGTTGACCTTTGCAGCGGTGTTAGAACAAATGGTAAACTGGATAAAAAGAAACTGCAACAATTTCTATCTAAAGTTTGGCAATAAGCTCCTTATTCTTATACATTTTAGACTTATCTTTTCAAAGTATATACTTATTCATTCATTATATAACTTTTATCTTGCAGGAAGGAGCTTAGATTTTACTTCTCCGAAACCGACAGTGAAATCGTTTCCTTTACAAAATGCAGTCATAATAACTGTATCACCATCCTCAATGAACTTTCTTACTTCGCCTGAAGGCAGTTTGAGGGGTTCTGTACCTCTCCATGTAATTTCAAGCATTGAACCTCTTGAATCCTTGTCCGGTCCGCTTATTGTTCCCGATGCCATCATGTCGCCCGTAAGTGTATTGCATCCATTTACTGTATTATGTGCAAGATGCTGGCTCATGTTATAGTAAAGATATTTGTAGTTTGATTTTGTTATGGTAACCGGTTCAGTCATTTTACTGCTTTGCAGTTTAACTTCAAGATTAATATCATAAGTCGGATTACCCTTCGTCTGAAGATAGGGCAGGAGTTCTTTCTCAGGTACCGGACCTTCAGTTCTGAAAGGTTTCAGTGCATCAAGAGTTACAACCCAAGGCGAAATTGAAGTAGCAAAGTTTTTTGCAAGGAATGGACCAAGCGGCTGGTATTCCCATGTTTGTATGTCTCTTGCGCTCCAGTCGTTTACAACAACCATTCCGAATATATGGTCTTCAGCTTTTTCAACAGGAATACTATCTCCAAGTTTATTACCGGTTCCGACGAAGAAACCCATCTCAAGTTCAAAGTCCATGTTCTTGCACGGTCCAAAAACAGGCGGTGCATCAGGATTAGGCCTGGTTTGTCCTTTAGGCCGGTGAATGTTCTCACCGCTTACTATTATTGAACTCGACCTTCCGTGGTAAGCAATCGGAATATGAAGCCAGTTTGGCATTAATGCATTATCTTTTCCTCTGAACATAACTCCGACGTTTGTAGCATGCTCACGAGATGAATAGAAGTCTGTGTAGTCTCCAATGCTTACAGGCAAAACCATCTCAACATCATTGATTTTATGAAAGCACCTTTTTCTAAGTGATTCATTATCACGAAGCTCAGAATTTTCCAAACTAAGAATTTCCTGAATTCTGTTTCTTACGTTTGTCCATACAGGCTTTCCGCACGACATAAACTCATTGAGAGTTTTAGAAAGAAATACTCTATTGCCTTTTAAAAGTGTATGTATAAAGAATCCTTCTTCTTCAAGCAGTTTAAGGTCAAGCACATAGTCACCGATTGCAGTAACAATCCTAGATTCGCCGTTTATTCTCGCAACACCAAAAGGAATATTTTCTATTGGAAAGTGTGTATCTTTGCTGTATTCAATAATGGATTTCATATTATATTATAATAAATTTAAATTTTTAAGGTCATCTTTCGGCTCGTCAAAGCTGCAGCTACCGAAAGAATTCACGAACTCTTTTCTTGCATTCGTGATACTGTCCGCGTCCGCAGGAATGTCATTCCATTTGAATTTATCCTCTGTAAACACGAATGAAACGGAATGTTCATCTTGAATAATTTCATTAATTTCTTTCAATGAAAGCAGATTTGAGTATGCAAGAACTCCTGCTCCGAAAATATTCAGAAAGCCATGCATTTTTGTCGATACCGAATCATTGTAATGTCTTACAGGATGATGCAGTCCTGCTGTTGCTTTAAACCTTACCTTGTTATCCCTGCAAGTTTTTAATGCAAATGAAACCTGTTCAGTTGAAGGAAAAAGCTCAGGTGTTATGCCGCCGGTTCTTAGTTTAAAACCTTTTCTGTTCTCATCAATGATTTCAGCAGCAGTGTGAGCAAACTTTTCAAACACAAACTTATAATTGTCATTAACAGGAGGTTCAAAGAAAACACTACTTTCCTGCTTATCGAAACTATTCAACATATCACGATAATCTTTAAAGAAAATTTTAAGAGCGTTCGTATTGAATTTATCGAATAGTTCATTTGGAATCTTTACTTCAAAACTGTTAATCTCAACGTCATTATTTCCTATAAAATCGTTTACTTGTTTCAGGTCGGTTTCAAATGATTTCAGAAATTCTTTAGCTGTCTTCCCTCCGGTCAGAAGAAGCGAGAATGAAACACGTCTTTCTGAAGTATAATTCTTCAGTAATTTATAAACATCTGTATTAGTATCTGCAATTGTTCCGAAAGACTTCATTGAACAGACAAACTTATCCATCATCCATTCATCATCTGAACTAATATAGTTTAGATAATTTTGGAATGCCGGTTTTAGCTCGAGATTAGCAGGGGGAAACATTCCCGCATAATCAATAATACCGTTCATAAAACTTTTAAAAGCCTTCATCATCATAGTTTCTGTTAAAATATCTTATATTTTCTTCTTAAAACATGAAATAGCAGAAATAAATTCATGCAGCATAGAGGTTTGATATAACATTTAAAATTCAAGTAAATATTACTAATTTAAAACAAATTAATTACTCATGAAAAACTTTATAATTATATTATTATCTGCGGCAGTACTGTTTTCCTGCGGTATTTTGACAAAGAAGACTTCAAACGATAAAAGCAGAGCAATAGAGGAGAAGAAAACAGAAAAGTCAAATTCGACAACATCCGAGAATGATGAGGTAGTTCCGGAAAGAAAACCTTCATCTAATAATGGGGTTGAAATGCTGGTTTTCGATAAATCTAATATACCCTCATCTATACAGTACACGGGTTATATCGTTACAGGAAAAAGATGGAACGATAAGAACGGAGAGAACATTCTGCTGCTTACAAGAACAAATGTTAAAGAGAAGAAGTCAAGAAAATCAGGATATGAAGAAATCGATTTAGAATGCGAGCTTTACGGATATCACTACGTAAGTACAGGCGGTTCTTATTCGCTGCTCTGGAAAACACAGGACTTTGTAAAAGAATGCTGGTTTGATTTGACTCTTGATTTCATACCCGGTTCATTAAGCATAACAGATATAAACGAGAATGGTATTGCGGAAAGCACATTTCTCTACAAGATGTCATGCCGCAGTGATGTTTCTCCTTCGGAATTAAAATTAATGATGCACGAAAACGATGTTAAGTATGCACTCCGCGGTGAAATGCTGATTAAGATGGAAGGATATACTGCAGGCGGAAATTATAAGGTTGATAAGTCTTTTAACAGCGCACCAGATGGATTTCTTGATTATGCAAAGTCGCAGTGGAAAGAATACCGTCTGGAGACGTTTAACTAAAAAATGTAATTCAGCAACACAACTTATTATGTTGATTGTGCAAGCAAGGATGCTTTCTTTACCTTAAGAGCTATTTATTTAGGAAAATATAATTTCCAATTTTAATTATTTCAAAAGTATCATCCTCTTTGTTGCTTTGAAATCGCCTGCTGTCATTAAAGAATAATATACACCGTTGTTGAGTGCCGAACCGTCGAATGTTGCTTCGTATGTTCCCGGTTGAATCTTTTCGTTTACAAGTGTTTGAACTTCTCTGCCCATCACGTAGTAAATTTTTAGCGTTACTACTGAATTCTGATTTCTGACTTCTGAATATCAAACCTGATAACCGTTCCCGGATTAAACGGGTTTGGATAATTCTGTGAAAGGGAATACTCCAAAGGTACAACGGATGAAACACTTCTTATGCCAATAGGGAAGATTTCCGTTAGTTGCTTTTGTAAATGGAGTAAAAAGTCCTCCTTAGTATTAAAAAGCAATATCAATTTTTATTAGATTGTACTGAGTTAAGTGTTTTTAACAAGCAAATAACGGATCATTGACCCGATATTATATTAAATACTATTTGAATGTTAAATATGAATTTTATGTTTTAAATTGCATTAAGGGAGAAAAATTAATTTGAGTTTAAATATGTTTAGCAAAAAAGCAGCTGCAAGGAATATCGTTATTGTTTTTGCATTAATCATTGCATTCTTGCTCGGTGGATGTGAAGAGCCTACATCAACAGAGGATAAAGGCGGAAACAATCCAAATCCCGTAATAAATTTTAACAGTGCTGTTAGCGTTAATTTCGGAACATCTTTGAAAGGGTACATAACCACAAAAGGCGGTTACGGTGTTTACAGGTTTACGAACAAAAGGGGCGGTGTTATAGAGATAAAAGTTGACACAGTTCCGGGTAATCTTAACCTGACACTTGATTTTTATGACTCTCAGAAGAACTGGCTTTACGGAAACTACGGGACGTGGGGGCAAACCGTGAATATTAATGCAGTCTGCCCGCCGGGTACTTATTACGCGGTTGTAAAAGACGGTGATGGAGATGAAACAAGCGAGCAGCCTTTCAGTTTCATACTGAATTTAGATTCAACGGATATATATGAATATAACAACACTCTCGCAACTGCAAGAACGATAGGGATTGACTTAGAGGTTCAGGCGAAAATCAAACCTGAAAATGATGAAGATGCATTTCAGTTCTACTCTCCGAAAGACGGAATAGTTAATTTTACACTGAGCAACGTACCTGTTAATATTGATTTGGTTTCAGACCTTTACGATTATCAGAACAATTACATAGGCGGAATTACAGGTGGAATGGGCGAAAGCTATTCATTCGGTTCATTGCTGTTTGCGGGGACGTATTTCATAAAGTTCAAAGACGGATTTACTGACGCATACAGCAACGATTTTTATAAGATTAAAATGAATCTTGATACATCTGACTTTTGGGAAATAAACAATACATTCGGTTATGCAAAAGATATTGGACTTAATCAGAATGTTTCGGGAAAAATAAAACCCGTTGCTGATGTTGATATGTTTAAACTGCAAATTCCTACAGCGGGACAGATGCAGGTGGCAGTAACACAGGTACCTTCTGAAATTACGATGGTTGTGGAACTATACGACAGTATGCAGGTGAAAGTAGCGAATGCAATCGGTCTTTCAAACGGACAGCCTGTTACACTTTTTTATAACACGACAAGACCCTGGATGTATTACGTAAGGCTTTCGGATGAATACAATAACGACGTGAGTGACAGCTACTTCAATTTCAAGGTGGTTAAATAGTCAGAAACGAGTATTTAAGAAGACTTAGTAAAAGCAGCCCGTTATTTTAAAATGACGGGCTTTTTTATGGGGAAAAGCAGGTGTGAAATTGACGGATTTGTCAGTGTAAAACGATATAAGTCACAAGGCCAATTTGAGTGCAAGGAGAGTGCAAGGAAAACCCACATAGTAACAAAAATAAAGAAATGAGGTTTTTTGACGGATTTGTCAGTAAATGTATTACATGGATTTTCATATGTCCCTCTCTATTGTAAATCACAACGGAATAAGAAATTGTGTCACGTTAAAATAGGGTAAAAATTTTTCTTAATGGATTTTATGGAAAAACAAGTTGAAATCGAAAGGGTAAAAATTTTGGTACTCAAAAATCGTGTCCAAATTTTAAATTTTGTTGTGACTATAAGTAGGGGGAGGTATATAAGAGCATAGGGAAAGGGACAGGGGAAATTAAGGAATTATGAATTAATGAGGAATGAAAAATTTAACATTCCAAATACTGAAAATGAATTAATACTCTTTATTTAGAATGATTTAAAACGAGTGGAAATTTGTTTGGAACTTCATTAGAAAAAATTATCATAAAATGATAATATTTGCAAGTAAAATTTTATTATTTTTGAGGTATAAATGCTAAATCAAAATGAAGACGTAGTTAAATCTTCATTGTAAAATATACTAATTAAATTTAATTTATAATATTTATCAAAATTATGAGCACGGAAAGAGAATATTTCTCAATTAAAGAAGCTAGTAAATGGGCTACAGACCATTTAGGCAAAACTGTAACCACTTCCAACATATCCTATCTTGTGCAATATGGTTTGATTAAAAAATATGGTGATAATGGTAATGCACAAATTTCCGTAAACGAACTACAAGAATATTATAAATCTTACAATGGAAACCGCGAATCAGATTGGAAACAAAAGCTTGGAGATGATTTAAACTGGGAATTATCTTTCCAGCAATTCAAAGAAGCAGAAACGACAAAGCACGTTCATAGATTGCATCCATACAAAGGTAAATTTATTCCTCAATTAGTTGAATATTTTATTGACGACCACACGGATAAATTTAAAAAGGAAGTATATTTTAAAAAAGGTGATATAATTCTCGACCCATTTGCCGGAAGCGGAACAACACTCGTTCAATCTTCGGAATCCGGAATGCATGCAATAGGGATAGATATATCTGCCTTTAATTCTCTTATTAGTAATTGTAAAGTATCGAGATTTAATCTAAAAGATGTTCAAATAGAGCTTAACAAAATTACAGATGTTCTAAAATCGTATTTAAATAATTCACATATTATAGAATTTGATAATGAATTATTGGAAGAATTGTCAATATTCAATTCGAAATATTTCCCAGTTCCTGATTATAAGTACAAACTTAGAAGAAACGAAATAGATGAAGATAAATATGGTTCGGAAAAGGAAGAATTATTTCTGAAAGTTTATAACAATCTTCTTAATAAATATAAAATTGAAGTAACACAAAGAAACACGAAGACATTTCTAGATAAATGGTATCTAAAAAGTGTAAGAGAAGAAATAGAGGTTGTCTTCAATGAAATTAAAAAGATTAATAACTTACAAACGAAAAAACTTGTAAGTATAATATTAAGCAGAACAATCCGTTCATGTAGAGCAACAACACACGCCGATTTAGCCACACTAAAAGGACCAATCTCTTCTACATATTATTGTGGAAAACACGGCAAAGTTTGTAAACCATTATTCTCTATATTAAAATGGTGGGAATCTTACTCTAACGATACTATTAAAAGAATAAAACAATTTGAGAAACTTAAAACTAATACTTATCAATATTGTTTAACAGGTGATAGCAGAACAATTAATATATTTGAGGAGCTTACCCAAAAATATGAATCCTTTGGCAATCTCGCAAGCAATCAAAAAATTAAAGGAATATTTTCGAGTCCTCCATACGTAGGTTTAATTGACTATCACGAACAGCATGCTTATGCATACGATTTATTTGGTTTCGATAGAAAAGATGAACTTGAAATAGGTCCACTATTTAAAGGGCAGGGAAAAGAAGCAAAAGAAAGTTATGTAAATGGTATATCCGAAGTGTTGATAAATTGCAAGAAATATCTTGCAGAAGATTTCTATATATTTCTTGTAGCCAACGACAAATATAATCTTTACCCAACAATTGCAGAAAAATCAGGATTAAAAATAGTAAACCAATTCAAACGCCCTGTTATTAATCGTACTGAAAAGGTTAAAGGGGCATATTCGGAAATTATTTTCCACTTAAAGAACAAGTAATGGCAAAAACCCCCCAAAAAATATCAGATGCGATTAAACAAGTTATTCAAACTCTTATGGACAGAGTTATGGATAATGTGCTCAACAATGACCCATTTATTGCCGATGAACACAGAGCCAAAAAACCTTTATACGCTGCTCTTGTTCCGGACGAAATTTTCAAAGGTTCGCATTTTGAAAGAAGGTTTGTAACTCCTTTTGGTGGGGTTTGGGAGAAATTAGCACAGGTTGCAGCCATCCAGGGATTGGGGAAATGTGAATTGCAAAAATCAATAACCGGAAATGTTCCTCAAGAAAGGTTGAGAAGAATTTCGGAAGTTCTAAATAAATTAGAGCACAAAGAAAAAGGAATTGAACGCATTAGACCTAATTGGGATAAAGAAATAAAATATATACTGGAAGGTAATGGAGGATTAATTCCAGTGACAGTTATTTGTGATGTGTTTGCAGAAGATACTCAAAACAAAAAAATCTATGCATTTGAAATCAAAGCACCATTACCTAACAGTGACCAAACTAAGGTAAGTAAAGAAAAAATTCTGAAATTACTTTCAATGCAACCTTTACAAGTAGATGCCGCCTATTTTGTTTTGCCTTACAACCCTTATGGCAGAAAAGAAGATTATAAATGGACTTTCCCTTTTAGATGGTTTAATATGAATCAAGATAAGACTGTTTTCATCGGTGAAGAATTTTGGGATTTTATCGGCGGAAAAGGAACTTATCAACTTTTTATTTCCGAAATAAATAATTTAGGGAAAGATTATCGTGAGAGAATTTACAGAGAGTATTTAGGAATTGAACCTCCTGAAAGAAATGATGATGTGAAAATATGAATGTAACTTTCATATTGAGTAGTAAACTAGAAAATAACACTACATTTTTCATTATGTTTAGCTACGATTTTTGCAGAATATTATTTTGGTTATGAAAATGCATATTTGCAAAAGAACTTTAAATTGGAAAACTTGTTATTCATGGTTCTGCAAAACAATAAGGAATTCTGTAAGAGAGAAAACAGAATTTTTGTGTTACATTCAAATAAATCATAACACAAAAGGGTAAAATTAATTGTGGAATTTAGGTATGTAGAAGATCTTGACATTGGATGTGACTTATCAATTCTTCGACGAAGTACACAACGCCATTCTATAATCTTATATCAGCATGAAGGTTCAATTTTTGGAGATAATGCTCGAATTGGTAATCTAAATAATGTTGAAGTTGAATTAAGCCTTTTTTTTGAAAAATCACGTTCAACATCTTGCGATTTAGCACTTACACCTGAATATTCATGTCCTTGGTCAATTATTGTAGATATTATCAATCATCCTGATAAGTGGCCTACGGCTGAAAAACTTTGGGCTATTGGTTGTGAATCAATGACAAAAGAACAACTGTCTTCTTTGAAAACTACTTTTAACAATGAAAATGTTTATGTTCATTTTGATAATGCTGTATTAACCAACCATCTAAATTATGTAGATCCACTAATTTATTTGTTCAAAGGCTCTCATTTGGGACAAAATAAGTTAATAGTTTTGCTGCAATTTAAAACTCGACATATGGGTGTTTGGGGAAGTACATTGGAAAGGGATAATCTAATACAGGGAAATGAGATTTACGTTTTGAGAAATTCTATTGATTCTATTAATTTCTTATCTTTGATTTGTTCCGAAGCAATGAATTTTCAGAATGAATTAACCCCAGAAAAACAAAGACAAATAGACTGGATTGATCGACCTTATTTAATTTTTAATCCACAATTAAATCCAAATCCCATACATACAAATTTTACAACATTCAGAAAGTTTATTTTCCAGTTTCCTAAAAAAGAAATCATATCTCTTAACTGGAATAATAAAACTACATTTAATGGGCATTCTTTTCTGGAGTTTAATTCTGCAAGAAGCGGTTTTTATATTCAATCCGATGAGATCAATCGGTCAGAACAGAGAATAAAACATAATCATAAACACGGTTTGTACTATTTCAATTTGGGAATAAAGAAGCATGCTTTTCTGTTAAACAGTTCTGCAGTAGTTTTTCATATTGCTAATCCGTCAGTTGATATTGTAAATGCTATGCCTCAGCAAATTATGCGGGAAGGACCAGAGTTAATTGAAACTTTTGTTTTAAATGCGAACCGAGATGCTTTTGATATTTTAGATAACGGAATTACTGATGGACATGTTAATTATTTAACTGGGGTGGGATGTGCTTGCAATTTTCTAATTTCTGATCAGAATTGCATATTGGAAAAAGAAAAGCTTGTCTGCCTAACTTCTGGCAAAATCGATAAAGAATTAGGAAATAGTTGGTGCACAATTTCAAATTTATTTTCGATAAAACTAAATGAAAATTCGGAAGTCAATTGCAGAATTACATTCACGGAAGATACTCATCACGAAAGCATTGAATTCAGGTCAAAGTATATTGATGTCATTACTGTATTAACCAATGAAATACTACCTAATAAAGCTGTATATCCTGAAAGCATTGCTGACTTGAAGGATGATGATCTAGTAATAGGCTATAACACTAATTCCCGAAAAGATAATTACAAATATAATCTTTTGACTGCCGCAGGGGTAGGAAAAGTTGCCACTATATGTTTTTTGGGTTCTATGCCAGAATTTGTAATTAATAAAACATTTAATTTTCTACAAGCTCTGTTCGATAATGATAATAATAATAAACGGAGAGTTGTTGTTTTTTACAAACGGGACAATATGATCATATCAAAGTCAGACCCAGATGCAGGTATTATATCTGCTACTGGCGATTTTGATGGTCCAACAATTTTTAAATAATAATATTATGAATAAGCAAAATATTATCGCTCTTGCAAGAAATATTTTTCCCGATATACAATATGTTCGGGATGATTTGTATAGAGGTGAATTAAAGATATCCGGAAAATCTGCCGGTATATATTATATGGATATAAGTGGGCATGTACCATTTGATAAATTCAACGAGTATCAGGAAAATTTACTTGCTGATGAGTATTATAGCCTATCAGGAACTCTTCAATGGAATCTTTACTTGCTGTTACTTCAGGATGATGTTAACCAACAAATCAAAGAACGAGTTGAACGAAATGATAAGTATGCCCGCAAATATATTTTTACTGAACCCCAATTTGAAGAATTCTTCAAACTGGAAAAATCTGATGCGGAAGTATCTTCAAATGTTGTATTACAATGGAAAGAACAACTTAATAAAGTTGATCTTCAGGAAGTGTATTCAAAGGCAAAATATACAGAAGCAGTAGATCGATTTCTATTAAATCAAACCAGAAAAATAGAGGGTACAGAAACACTTTTAGATTCTTTGGATAATATAAAAATTAATTTCATAAACCAGATTATATTAAAGCCAACATATCGGGAATACCCAAGGGAACCTAGGGTTTTTAAATTTGGAAAAGTAAACCTTATAAAAGGGATCAATGGAGTTGGAAAAACCTGCGTCCTGGAATCTTTGGAATTAATCGCTTGTGGAAGAGCATTCAGAAATTCAGACAAAATAGAACCAGATAATTGTGTGGAAGCAATAATTAACAATTCAAGGGAGATCGAAATATGCACCCCAACCAATAATACTAAATACCGCTTGCGAGATGCCTATTGGTATAGTAATAATTATCCAAGAGATAATTTTGTTTTTTCTTCCTTTAATAGGTTTAATTTCTTTAATACGGATGCATCTATCGACTTTGCAAAAAGCAACATCGAAGATGATGTAAAAAAGTCGCTGTCAAATATCATACTCGGTAGTGAATTTAATTATATTTCTGAAAGGATAGACGGATTTTTTGACAGAATAAAACCAATTTATAATGAACTTAATCGTAAAATAAAGGAAGCCGAACAGAAAATTAAAGAATCTGATATAATTATTTCCAAATTGGGAAAATCTGAAATAGTCAGATCATTGATTGATACTATTAACCAAACTTTACATTCTCTCCATTTCAAAAATATATACTTTGATATCGAAAAAGATACGGCAGAAGTGGAAGTCCTAATTAATCAGGTAAAGACACTGACTGAAAAAGTATCGGAGAATCAAAATAATCCCATTGACAGCAAGAATGATCTAAATAATGCAATAAGTTTATTTGCAATAAAAGATACTGCCTTAAATAATTTAAAATCTGATCTTGAACTACTATCCTCACAGGTTTCCCTAAAGGAGAATGAAATCACTAAAGTGACAAAAGTGTCAAGTTTACTTGAATCTTCAACAAAGTATTTCAGTGAACCCAAACTTTTTGATATTAAAGGATTTAGCAAACGCTTTTCTGATAATGAGGAATTAATCAGAAAGTTGAATGTAGTGAAAAGAGGTTTGAATTCAATAGATCTCCAGACTTTTTCCTCCGAAGCAAATATTAATGATTTACTGGATAAAACCCAGATTGATCTTTCTGATGCCAGATTGAATCTTGATATATGTGAGGCTGATTTGAAAAAACTTCTTGCACATTTTAGCAATACCGATAAGATAATTAACGAAATAAAATTATTAGGAAAGGAATATTTGGCTCTTGCTCCTGACGCTATTTCGTGCCCTCTTTGTCAGTCATCTTATGAACATTCTGAGTTACAAAAGAGGATTGAAGAAATTTTACAGACAAATTCCAAGGAAAATCAGGAAAGAATTGATATCCTTCACCAGAAACAGCAGACTGCGAAAGAAAATGTTGAAAATGTGACTTATTTCTATAATGGATTAACTAGCATCAAAACATTATATGAAAACACATTCAGTAAAGATTCAATAGAAATGTCAGTTTCGGAAATTATCACTGAGATTTCTCAATTAATAAATCAGGAGGATTTCTATATAAAGAAAAAACAGGAGCTCGTTGGTTTTCGTGAAATGGCCGAATCATTTAATATCACAGAAGAAGAATTCCTATTTCTCAGCAATAAACTGATTACAGACTTAAGCCCAGAGTTTACATTTGTATTTGACAACAAAAAACTTTTTGAAGAAAAAGCTACACAACTATCATCAGAAATTAAAATATTAAAAGAGAGTTTGGTGAAACTTCAAGAGGACAGGTATAAACTTATCACAAATTTCAAAAAAACGATTGGACTGGATGATGATAAAACCTATACTTTGCAAGAATTCTATTCGTTAATGGAGAGAGAAAAGAAAAACATCGACCTGTTTGATAATTATTTTTCTCAGATTTCCCAATTAATAGATTTGAAGGATGAGAATTTACTCTCGGAAATTAACCTTGGATTGGCAATGTTGCAAAAAAACATCGTTTCTCTCAAAATAGAAAAACAAAATCAATATGAATATAATCAGGCGAAAAATGAAAAGCAGCTATCACAGACTTTTTTAGATAACAATATAAAAAACTTCGAAAGAATTAAGATAGCTTTCAATACTCTCCAAACTATCAGTCAATCAGACGGGACGCATCATTTAAACAGTTTTTTCGAAAGCAATTTGAAGGAAATTGTCGACATTTTTAAGACCATCCATGCTCCGCGAGAATTTAAATCTCTAATTTTCCAAGATAGACAGTTCTATCTTATTAATGAGAATGACAAAAAGCATAAATTAACTGAAATCAGTACTGGTCAGCGAGCCGCCCTTGCTTTATCTATTTTTATAAGTTTGAACCGTCAGTTGAAAAACGGTCCAAATCTCCTCATTTTTGATGACCCAATTTCTCATATTGACGATCTTAATGCACTTTCCTTTCTTGATTTCCTTCGTTTCTTTATTTTGAAAGAAAACCGTCAAATATTTTTTGCAACCGCGAGTTCAAAATTGGCGAGTCTATTTGAGAAAAAATTTGAATTCTTAGGAAATGAGGAATTCAAAAAATGGGAGTTAAACAGGTAAATATTTTCATCCATCCGCTCTGTTTTGTATGGAAATGCTAATATTGTTTTTTAACATTTAATAAAGAAACTAATAAGAAAAGCGAGATTGAAAGATTAAGAGAAGTCGCTCAAAAAGGCCAGATGAATACAGTTCGCCCAACAAAAGTTGATTTATGGCTTGAAAGCAAAGATGAAGAACTTTATTTAATTGACATCAAAACTGCAAATCCAAATGCCGGAGGATTCCGTGAGTTTAAAAGAACATTGCTTGAATGGACAGCGGCTATCTTTGCAAAAAATCTCAAAGCAAAAGTAAACACGCTTATTGCAATTACATACAATCCATATGAACCAGCACCTTATAAAAGATGGACTATGCGGGGAATGCTTGATCTTGATAATGAATTAAAAGTTGGAAAAGAATTTTGGGATTTCCTTGGAGGAGAAGGTGCCTACGAAAACTTACTCGATTGCTTTGAGCAAGTTGGTATTGAGATGAGATCTGAAATAGATGAATACTTTTCTAAGTTCAATAAATAGATATTCTTTTTTCTCGGTTTGAATAATTTCTCATAATGACGGATTAATTAGGTGAAAATACCGGGAAGTTGTCAAAGAATGAAATTGTTATTTTCATAACTACTTTATTTAATTAATAGTTGACTTATTCGTCAGCCTTGCTTCAGCCTTATTCAGCCATGTTTCAGCCTTTTTCAGCCTTTTTCAGCCTTATTCAGCCATGCTTCAGCCTTAATCAGCCATGTTTCAGCCTTAATCAGCCTTGAATCAGCCTTAAGTAAGTTCCTTCTCGGCTTCTTCTCTGCATGAGTTAAAATGCTGTGAGTAGAAATTGCTGCTTGGGAATTAAAGAGTTGGGGTGCTAAATTTCATCTAAAAGTGTAATGAAATGACATTAAGGATTAATTAACTGCTTGATAATAAAAATAAATACTTTTACATTTATAAACATCTGCTATTATGAAAACAAATTAAAATAATATCTTATGAAAAGCATAAAGATAGTATTTATTGTCCTTTTATTTTTCTTCACTGTAAATGAACTATACGCCCAATTCTCGAATGCCGAAAAAATTTTTTTACGGGCCAGGTATAAGATTGTTTTGAATGATGATGCCTTTGCCGGAGTACGGGCTGACGGAATGCCTAATACATACGGATTACCCTCGGTAAAGGATTTCGTGAAGAAATATAAGACAGTAAGGGAAAAGTCAACAAATTCTGTAACAGCAACATTTACAGACATAGGTGCAAGAACAATTTATGATTTGTGTTCAAACGGTTCTCCCGTTAATGTATGGCAGGATCCTTCGAATCCGGATTATGTTCACGCTGTATTTGTTCATAGTCCTCCGGGAGATCCTTCATTTACTGTCAGGAAATCAAAATATTATTTATCAACGGATAGGGGCTATTCATGGTCGTTTCTTGCTGATGTACCAAATGTCAGAAGTGGATACCCCTCGTTAGACGGATTTTCAGACGGTACAGCATTGATAGTCAATCACAGTGCTGACGGGGGAGGAACAACAAGGGCACAGGCGTATAAGGATTTAGCACCCGGCATCGGTTCTTTTACAAGGCTTGATGCACCCGGTAACGATGGTTATATCTGGCCGAGGGTTATTTCTACAAAAAGTTTAATCCTTACTAATAAATTTGTTTTTATAGCATCTCATGAAATACCGTATATAACCAGGTATAATGTTAACACAGATATAAATTTTACACCCGGCACATGGTTAGGCTGGACGACGATCATCTCAGATCAGGCAGAAACATACGCTCTTGGAAGAGGCACAGACGGCAGAATTGGTCTTGTTTATAAGAATGATGACGAATCTAATCCTTCAAGTTACGCGGATGTATGGTTTATGGAATCAACAAACGACGGTACATCTTTCAGTACGCCCTTGAAAATTTTTGATGCTAACTTTTCAACGGATTCACTTGGTATGCTAAGAGGGATAAGCATCGTTTACAGAGGTAATTCACCCTCAGTCGTATTTGAAACTGTAAAGCAGACGCAAGATGGCTCATTCTTTCCCAATTCAACGGCTAATATAAGGTTCTGGTCAAATACGCTTCCCGGGTCAGACCCAAACAGAAGTGTTGTTTTGGCTGATACAAACACAGTCGGATTTCATCCATACATCGGCGTTAACGATGTAATGGCATCTATATGCAGACCTAATATTGGTGTATCTGCAAACGGAAATGTACTGTTTGTTTCATTCTCTGTTCCCTCTGAAGAACTCGGAGGTACGGTTGATACTACTGTGTTTATGGATATATGGCTTGCTGCTTCGCCTAACGGTGGTTTGAATTGGCCTGTACTCGAAAAAATAAACCCGACTTCCCCAAGAAAAGACTGGAGATATGTAAGTATGTCGAAATGGAATGACGTAAGCGGCTCAAACTATTACTGCAACATGGTTGCACTAAGAGGACATATTCCGGGTTCTTATGTGAACGGTGTAGAAAACGGAGAATCAAATGAAGAATTCTGGTCAATAAGAGCATTAGTATACATCGGACCACTTCCTCCACCTCCGCCAAACCTATTGACACCGGCAAATAACTCTATTTATATATCTCAAACTCCAATTCTTGACTGGTCAGATATAAGCGGTGCCACATACAACTTGCAGGTTTCCACGAATTCTGGCTTTACGAATAATCTTGTCAACTTAAGCGGGCTAACAAGTTCTCAATATCAGATACCGAACGGATTACTTCAATTAAATACAACCTATTACTGGCATGTCAGCAGCTCAAATTCAAACGGAACGGGTATATACTCAGAATCATTTAACTTTACAACTTTAGGTGTACCTAATGCTCCGGCATTACTGAACCCTCCAAATGGTTCGATCGGGCAGATACTTACACCAACATTGAACTGGACTGAAGTTACTGGTGCAGAAACGTACGGCATGCAGGTATCAACTGATATTGGTTTTTCGACGACAGTAATTAATTTATACGGTTTGACTGCTTCGCAATATCAGATTACATCAGGTGTTTTGCAGTATGGCACGCTTTATTACTGGAGAGTAAATGCAGAAAATATGTACGGAATCGGATCATGGAGTACACCATGGAATTTTTCTACTCAGGGATCGCTTATCGGTCCGGTATTAAACAGTCCTGCAAACGGCTCAAGCATTTTATCATTCGTACCGGTTCTTGACTGGGGTGACTTATCAGGAGCTACATCATATATAGTTCAGGTATCATTAAACAACAATTTTTCTTCTTTTGTTGTCAATCAAAGCGGTTTAGTCAGTTCAAGTTATCAGATTCCTGCAGGAACACTAAACGGAAACACTACTTATTTCTGGAGAGCAAGGGGTGTAACTGAAGCAGGCAACGGCGACTGGTCTGCAGTGTGGTCGTTTAGAGTAGTATCAATTCCTCCACAGCCAGTACTCGTATCTCCGTTAAATAATGCGACAAATCAATCTCCGACACCGTTTATGGATTGGGACAGTCTAGCGGCTGCCAACAATTACAGACTTCAGATATCGGCAGATTCATTATTTGGTGCAATAGTATTTGATACTACGGGTATAATACCGTCAAGGCTGCAGTTGAGGCCAAACATTCTCGGATGGAATCAAAAATATTACTGGCGTGTGAATGCGAATAACTTAGCAGGCACAGGACCATGGTCTATAGTGTGGAATTTTAATGTACATCCGAATTCTGTTTTACTATCAAGCAGTGAAATTCCAAAAGAATACAAGATATTTAATAATTATCCAAATCCGTTTAATCCGACGACGAAGATTAGGTTTGACTTGCCGAAGAGTTCGGAAGTGAAGATTACTGTTTTTGATGTAACAGGAAAAGAGGCATCTGTGCTTGTGAATGAGAGGCTTCAGGCGGGGACATATCAAACGCAATGGAATGCTGCTGCCTTTCCAAGCGGAGTTTATTTTTACAGGATACAGGTCCGCCACAGCGGATCTTCGACGGGTGATTTTAGTGAGACGAAGAGGATGATGTTAATTAAGTAAAAATCAAAAGCTATTATGAAAAAATTATTTATTGTTTTAATAGTGTTCGCTGCGATGAATGCGAATGCTCAATGGGTATCATATACTCTTCCTTATTCGGGAATTCCCTTTACTTTAGGGTTTTATGATTTAAACAGAGGTGTTTCATTTGGCCACAGTATTTCACCGTTCAATGAATATATTTTTTACACAACAAACTCGGGTTTGAGCTGGATTCAAGCAGCTTATCCGGTCGAATTGAGAGCCATTGCTGATGTACAATATATTAATGAAAATATTATATATGCCTGTGGGGCTGAGACTGTAGCTTTTAGCAGTAATACAAAAACGGAAAATGATTTTCTGTCTTTTCCCAAGAACATCAGAGATAGATTATTAATAGAAGGAAGAACAGAATTTTTTTCGGAATACAAGTCAGCGTTCATAAAATCTACAAATGGCGGTCAAAACTGGCAAAGAGCAAGTCAGTTTGATACTACAACAGGTTATATAATTGACATACATTTTTTTAATGTAAATACAGGTTATGCTTTAATTGATTCCGGTTCTTCTTATAATTCAAAATTCTGTAAAACAACAAACGGCGGAGCAAACTGGCAGTTTATAAGTTCAGTTGGATCGCCGGCAGAAGTTGAAAGAATGATATTTCTCGATATGAATACCGGCATTGCCAAAGGTTTTTACAGCGGAGGGCATATTTATAAAACCACAAATGCAGGTTTAAACTGGAGTAATACATACATGCCGACTCAGATTGATGGTATAACATTTTTTAATTCGACAACAGGTATAGCAATAGGAATAACAAATGATGGTGCTTCCAATAATGTGTATAAAACAACAAATGCAGGTGACAATTGGAATATCATTAATACTTTTACAGGTCCGAAACTTTATAATAACTTAGTATCGTTACCAAATACCGGGACAGCGTTTGCAATTGGTAATAATATAGATACCGTTATGTTTCTTCCGGGAAAAATTACTACATTAAAAACTACTAATTGGGGATTGAACTGGGTGTCGGCAGAATTTGAACCAAAGCTTATGGCTTATGGATTGGCATTAGTGGATTCTGATAATTTTTTTATCGGAGCCGGAGATATAATGCAGGCTCAAATTTTGAAATCAACAAACGGTGGGAATGTATTCGTAAATCAGATTGGTACAAATCTGCCTTCGTCGTTTTCTTTGTCACAGAACTATCCAAATCCGTTTAATCCAAAGACAGTTATTAGTTTTCAGCTGCCCCGCCACGGCGGGTCTTCGACAAGTGATGTGATAATAAAGGTTTATGATGTGCAAGGAAGAGAGGTGGAAACGCTTGTGAATGAGAGGCTTCAGGCAGGAACATATCAAACGCAATGGGATGCTGCTGCTTTTCCAAGCGGAGTGTATTTTTACAGAATTCAGGCAGGGGATTTTAGAGAGACGAAGAGGATGATGTTAATTAAATAAAATCAAAAAACATTATGAAAAATACAGGGAAAATAGTTTTCTATTTTGTATTCATAAATTTATTTTTATTGAATATAAACATCTCGTATTCTCAGTTTTTACAAAACCTCAAGAAACTTTCATTTGGAAATGATAGAAATCCTTCATTCAGGGTAAGAGATGACGGTTATAATATCTCGAATATTCCGTTCGAATTTCTGATATATGAAAGGGTGAACGATAATGCTTCAAATATTCTGGTTTCGAAAATCAATACTAATGGTGCTCTTGACAGCGGTTATTATTTGACGAATGATGTTTTCTCAAATATAAATCCCTCGATTGGTTATTATTTCCAGAGTTATCAGGTTACTGAAATTACCACAGCTCTTGCTGTCTGGGAAACGGATAAAAACGGTAATAAGGATATCTATGCACGTATTTATAAGCAATCTCAGGGATGGCTTCCTGAATTTGCAATAGATAATTCCGCAGGCGAACAGGTCAATCCGAAGACTGCAATGTTTAATGAGAATACTTATGCGGTTGTTTATCAATCAGTAGATGATATAAAACTGAAATTAATAAATGTTGATAATCAAAGTGTTTTACTCGACACGAATATAACTTCTGGTATAAATGATATTTGCAGAAATCCTTATATTGTGATTTCACAGGGCAGTTCATCTGCAATGTTTATAACTTACGAAAGGGAATTCTCAGCGAGTCAAAATTCAATTTATTGTTTGAAATCATCGTTGCCTGCTCCACTGAACTTTATGATTGATACTGTCCGGTATTCGGGTGTGAATTATAATGCCGGTATAGCATCGATGTTTTTTTATCCTTCGCCTTATTTATTTATATACGAATCAAATAAAAACGGCAATAGAAATATATTCGGAACACAGATTAAATTCAATGGTCAGAGCAGTGTATCTTATGATGTCTTAACATCACAGTATTTTGATATGTGGGGATATTCAGGCACTGAATTTTTTCTTGGGAAAAATACAACTAACGGGGTTTTCGCATTTATTTCAAAACAAAACAATTCATTATATGCAAAAGTGAAGATGGGGGGATTTTGGGGAGACTCATTAACAACTTTGATTTCAAACGATACGAACTATAAATCAAGGACAGGATTCAGTACGTGTCAAAATGTACCAAATACAGCATGTTTCAGGTATTGGATTGTTTTCGGAAAAAATTTGAGTCCCTCGGAAAGCGGAATTTATGGAACAACCTTCACATCTTGCGCAATGAATGTCGTGAGTGTTTCGGGAGAAGTTCCTTCATCATATTCGTTATCACAGAATTATCCAAATCCTTTTAATCCGAGGACAGTTATTAGTTTTAAGTTGCCCGTTGATAGTAAAGTATCAATTAAAATATATGATTTGATGGGAAGGGAAGTGGAAACGCTTGTAAATGAGAGGCTTCAGGCAGGAACATATCAAACGCAATGGAATGCTGCTGCTTTTCCAAGCGGTGTTTATTTTTACAGGATACAGGTCCACCACAGCGGATCTTCGACGGGGGAGTATAGTGAGACGAAGCGGATGATTTTGGTGAGGTAGCTTTTAATGATAAGTATTTTATAAAATATTAATTTGAGAATCAATAAATAATTTTTATGGAGTTACAATGAAAAGTTTGATGTTATTATTCGTTTTGATTTTGTTAATTCCTTTTGTTTCTAATGCACAAAACGGATGGGAATTAATAACACCCAGACCCGCGAGATTTGAGTATAAGGACATGTATTGTTTTTCCAGTGATGAAGTATTAATTGTCGGTGATTTTGGGAATATAATGAAGACCACAAATGGAGGATTGAACTGGACACGTTTTGGATATATTAACAATTTCTATGGCAGTATTAATTCTGTTTATTTTATCGGAAATTCAGGTTGGTGCGTATGCGATTCGGGAGTTGTTTTCAAATCGACAAACAGAGGAGATAACTGGACGAGATATAACAATCCAGGATTTGCATCAAATTATTTCAATTCAGTATATTTCCTAAATTCTACAACAGGATATGTAATATCGTCAGGAAATAATATTTTGAAAACAACGAATGGAGGTGTTGACTGGTTTTTCTTGAGTAGCATATATGGAAACGGAAACATCATATCACCCTTTTTTATAAATGAGAATGTAGGCTGGGTTATAAAATGGGGTATGTCGGGACCATATTCAAATGCAAACCTTTACAAAACAACAAACGGAGGGATAAACTGGACTGTACAATATAATGCATATACACTTTCGAAAGTTAAATTTTTTGATGAAAACACGGGTTATGCAGCTGGCAGTAACGGTTCTCCATCATATAACAGAGGATTTTTTCTAAAAACAACAAACGGCGGTTCTAACTGGAATAAGCAATATATTGATTCCGTATCAGGTTTTTTTGATATGGATTTTATAAATCAAAGTACAGGTTGGGTTTCTGGATGGGACGTTATGTATAAAACTACCAATGCCGGATATAACTGGGTAAGCAGTAATTTTGTTTCTTGGTATTTTAAAGCAGCGGATGGAAATAATCTATGGGGGACAAAGCAGTACGAGATATTTAAAACTTCTAATAATGGAATATTGTGGGACACAGTTTCATACAATTTAGTCCCGTTGTCAGAAACAATCAGTAATATATTTTTTCAAAATGAAAATACAGGTTGGGGTACATTATTTTTTGATGTAATAAAATCTACAGATGGAGGATTTAACTGGAATACATACCCGGTCCCGAATGCCAGACAAATAAGCGATATTTTGTTTATAAATGATGAAACCGGGTGGGTAACTTCGTATGAAAAGATTACAGATTCTGTCTATTTATATAAATCCACAAACGGAGGAGGGAACTGGTTTTATGCGAATCCGTCAAATAAAATAGCTTCTTTGATTAAAATAAAGTTTTTTGAATCGTCGAATATTGTATTAGATGGATATATAAGCAGACCATTTGTTACTAAAGAAGCAATTTTAAGAAGTACAAACTTAGGAGTCAGCTGGACATTAGATTCGATGGATGCCGCTTATAATGTTACGATATGCGACTTCAATAATATGTGGGCTTCCAAACAAGACAAACTTCTGAAAACAACCAATGGGGGAGGTAGCTGGCAGCAGATTAATGTTCCTAATATTGTAAGCTTTTTTACAAGTTATTTTATAAATCAGAATACAGGATTTGTAATTCCTTACAAAGCTTCAAACGAAAAAATTAACTACATACACAGAACTTTTAACGGAGGAATTAACTGGGACAGCATATATGTAGGCAGCAACTTAGCAGCAATTTTTAATTTTTACCAATTAAATAATTTATTATGGGCTGTTTGAAGGGATGTTAACTCATATCCGATTATAACAAAAATTACAAATAATTTTTCAAATTGGGATTCTTACAGACCGAGCGGCATCAGAATGTGGAGCGATTTGTATTCGATATGTTTTATAAACAACACCACAGGATGGGTTTCGGGCGGCTGGACAGAGGTTTATAAAACAACTAATGGCGGGAATGTTTTTATTAGCAACATTTCGAATGAAATCCCTGACAGTTATTGCTTATTCCAGAATTATCCAAATCCGTTTAATCCAGCTACGATAATTAGATTTCAGGTAAAAGAAACTAAATATGTAACGTTGAAAATTTTTGATATACTTGGAAAGGAAATACAGACTCTTGTAAGTGAAAAGCATACACCGGGTTTATATGAAGTCTTCTGGGATGCGAGTGCCTTTCCAAGCGGTGTTTATTTTTACAGAATGATTACTGATGGTTTTAGTGAGACGAAGCGGATGATTCTGGTGAGGTAATGATATACAGCTGCTCAAATGAAATATTATTAGTGTAATATGTAATTTGATGGTAAATATACATAATAGTAAATTCACTTACTTTTATATGTATTTAGAATTTTTAAATCTCTTCAGTTAAAAAGATACATATTAAATTCGATGATGAAATAAATTCGCATTAATATTTTCATATCTCGAAACTTATTTTACTTCCTGCATTTTTATAACAAGTTGTAATATCAGTTATTTATGCTTATTGGAAATTTCTATTTCGTTGTAATTATGAAACTTTTGTATATATGTAAAGGGGTTAAGTTGTTCAGATTTGGTTACAATGCATTTGTCGATAGTTTCTCGATAGTTTCTCGATTGCTTCTCGATTGTTTCTCGATTGCTTCTCGATTGCTTGTCGATTGCCGTTCAATCACGGCTCGACGTAAGCTCAATGACGGCTCGATGAGGTGATAAAAAATATTTTTTCATCACAAAAGCACTAAGCACACGGCGTAGATAAATCTACAAACAAAACAAAGAAAAGCAAATGATAGATATTTTAACGCAGAGGCCGCAGAGAAGAGCAAAGACCGCAAAGAGAACATAGAAAATTATTCAAACCTATGAAAAAGTACAAATAAAAGAGCGTTTTTATTTTTGTAAAAAGTTTGTTTTTATTACAAATTCTACGAAATAGGAATTCATAAATATAGATTGAGTAATAAATGCGTTCACATAGAGACCTTGGGAACGATGAAATAAGATTAATAGGAGCAAGAAAAATCAGTGGAGTATGATAACGAATTAATATGTTTTTTTGATGGTATAAAACCATTATTTTATGTTTTATTGAATAATATTTTATATGGCAAAAACTAAAACTCCGGTCACAAAAGGCAAGTCAACAGTGACAAAAAGCACACAGGAAAAAACCGGTTTTACTTTTTTCGATGACAATAAATCTATTGTTATTCTAACGCTTATAGGCATAATTCTGCTCGCAATTCTTTTATTCTTTAATAAGGGTGTTTTTGAGGGCAAGATATTTGCATCGGCTGATAATCTTTCACCTCTGACGTTCAGGACATTTCTGAATGATGCAAAGGAGCAGGGGATTTTACCTTTGTGGATTCCCTATATTTTCATGGGGATGCCTTCCCTTGCTTCAATGACTGCTGCTGTTCCTTCATTGCATAATATTTATTCGTTCATCTGGGATAAAGCATTTGAGATATTTTCGGGTGGAAATTTATTTGCTCTGACACTGCCGTACTATTTCATATTCGGGCTTACACTGTTTCTTTATGCAAGGTATAAGTTCAAGAATAATCTTATATCGCTTTTTGTGTCGCTGCTCGGAGTTTTTGCAACGGGAATAATTCAACTGATAATAGTAGGTCATCACACTAAGATGATGACTTTTGCATTTTTCCCGCTTGTACTTTTCATACTTGAAAAGGTTGCCGATGAAGAAGAAAAGAGCTGGTACAATTTGTTCTTCTTCTTTGCCCTACTGACGATAATACTTTATCTGCAGTTACATTTTCATCATATTCAGATGCTTTTCTATTCATTTATGATGATAGGCATTTATATGCTTTATCTTTTAATATATGCTTTTGCAAAGAAACTTCAGAAAGCAAATATTGTAAAAGCATTTCTTATGCTCGTAGCCGGTCTTATAATAGCATTTGCCATGGATGCGGATATTATTCTTTCAATAAAGGAATACAACCAGTACTCGATGCGCGGACAGCCGAGCATTACTGCAATCTCCGAAGGCAAGGGAGACCAGAAACCGCTCAGCTATGAATATGCAACGAACTGGTCGTTTAGTCCGGGAGAGGTTTTGACTTTTGTTCTGCCTTATTACTACGGATTCGGAGGAGTTGAAGTGAAAGGTCAGAGAGCAAACCTGTACTGGGGACAAATGCCTTTTACAGATTCACCGGTTTACTTCGGAGTGATTGTACTGCTGCTTGCTGTGATAGGTATGATTTATAACTTTAAAAAGAATCCATTTGTTCAAGCGACAACGTTTATTATTATTTTCTTTCTCTTCCTGTCATTTGGAAGAACGTTTCCTTTAATTTACGATTTATTCTATAATTACATGCCGTTCTTCAGCAGTTTCAGAGCGCCTGTGATGATACATTATTATATAGACCTTGCTTTTGTGATACTTGCAGGATACGGACTTGTATCTATAATTACATTTTTGAAAAATACAAAAGATGAGAACAAAATTCTAAAAACTTCATACGTTGTAGGCGGTATAGCCTTACTGATGTTTTTCATATCGCTTGTTGGTTTTGAATCGTCGTACACTAATTCTGTTCTGAACGGACCCATGGCACAGAAGCTCTCTGCACAGGGCTATCCGGCACAGCAGGTATCAGGATATCTGAAACAGCAGGTTGCACCGATTGCTTACGAGAATGTTATTTCCGATTTACGCTTACACGGGTTTCTAATATTAATAATAGCGGTACTTATCTATCTTTATGCAAAGCGGAATATTGCACGGAATTTAATGCTGCTGGGAATAATTGTAATCGGACTTTTTGACCTTTTGGGAGTGAGCGCAAAAACACTTCATTGGGACGATAAAAAGCAGCGTGATGATACATTTGCGGAAACGGATTACACAAAATGGCTGCTGAACAAAGAACCCGAGACTTATAATTACAGAGTAGCAGTTATGAACAAAGGTAATCTGATAACGTCGAACGACCTTGCGTATTTCAGACTGCATCAGTTCAACGGATATCAGGGTGCAAAGATAAGAATTTATCAGGATGCGGTTGATGTTGCGGGAGGCGAGAATCCTTTTCTTATGGGGCTTGCGAACGTGAAGTACGTAATATCGGACAGTCCGTTTAATGATACTCTTGCATACACGGAAGTTTACAGGGGAAGCAGTATTATCTACATGAATAAGTTTATGATGCCTAGAGCTTTTTTTGTGAATGAATATAAAGTGGAGAAGGGAATTGATATACTGAACAACATACGAGCAGTTAACTTCGACCCGCGCAGCACTGCATTCCTTGAGAAGAAACTTGATGTTAATATTGACAGGGCAGATTCAACAAATACAGTACGCATTACAAAGTTCGGAATACACGATATTGAATACGAAGTCAGCTCTTCTGGAAATAACCTGTTGGTACTGAATGAAATATACTATCCTGCAGGATGGAAAGCCTTTATTGACGGTAAGGAAACAGAGATATACAAAACAAATTATTTCCAGAGGTCGATTGTCGTGCCTGCGGGAAAGCATAAAGTTGAACTGAAGTTTTATCCTGAAACATATTATACAGGAAAGAAAATAAGTATTGCTGCTAATGTACTCGTTACTATTATTCTGATAGGCGGAGTTGCGGGAATATTTATTTCAAGAAAAAAGAAGGAAACGGAAGAAATAAACAAATAAATTAACTTATTATGTTTAAGAAAATATTAATAGCTAACAGGGGAGAGATTGCCGTACGGATAATTAACACGGCAAGAGAAATGGGTATAAAGACAGCTGCCGTTTATTCAGATTTCGATAAATATTCGCTTTACACAAAACTTGCTGACGAGGCTTATTATATAGGGCAGTCGCCCGCAGCGCAGAGTTATTTGCTTGCAGATAAAATTATTGAAACAGCTAAGAAATGCGGAGCAGAAGCAATTCATCCGGGATATGGTTTTTTATCCGAGCGTGCAGTATTTGCAAAAGCATGCGAGGATAACGGAATAAAGTTTATAGGTCCGCCTCATCAGGCAATAGAGGACCTTGGCAGTAAGACAAAAGCAAAACAACTTGCGATTAAAAACAAGGTGCCTGTTGTATCGGGAACCGACTCAGCAATAACCGATATAGAAGAAGCAAAGAAAGTAGCGAAGAGGATAGGTTTTCCAATTATGATAAAAGCAAGTGCAGGCGGCGGAGGTAAAGGGATGAGGGTAGTACGAGAGGAGGAAGAGCTTGAAGCTGCCATCCGCATGGCTCAGAACGAGGCAAGGTCATCTTTCGGAGATGAAAGCGTCTTCATTGAAAAGTATGTTGATTCGCCTAAGCACATAGAGTTTCAGGTGCTTGCAGATGAGCATGGAAATGCAGTTCACCTCGGCGAGAGGGAATGCTCAATGCAGAGACGTCATCAGAAGATTATTGAAGAGACTCCGTGTTCTATTATGGATGATGACCTTCGGCACAGAATGGGAGAGTGTGCAAAGACGATAGTACTTGCTGCAGAATATACAAATGCGGGCACTGTAGAATTTATGGTGGATAAGGATAAGAACTTTTACTTTCTTGAAGTTAATACGCGTCTGCAGGTAGAGCATCCTATAACGGAAATGAGGACGGGTCTTGACCTTGTGGAGCAGCAGTTAAGGATAGCTTCAGGAGAGAAGCTTAAACTTAAACAGGAAGATATAAAGTTCAAGGGTGCTGCGATAGAGTGCCGTATATGCGCTGAAGACCCCGATAATAATTTTATGCCTTCAATAGGCAAGATTAAATACATGAGCCGCAACCTTGGCAATGGTATGAGAGAAGATACGGGAATAGAACAGGGCAATGAAATATCAGTTTATTACGATTCGATGATAACAAAGCTAATAGCATACGCCCCCGACAGGAAGAGCGTAATAGACAAGATGGAACGTGCCCTGCTGAATTATACTATAGTCGGTGTTAAGACAAATATAAGTTTTCTTTTAAAACTTCTTAAATGTCCCGAATATTTTGAGGGAGCATACAATACGCAGTTTGTTGAGAGAACATTCATGCCGAGACTTGAGAAGGAGAAGAATGAGATCAGCGATGAGCTTAAGAAAGCTCTTGCAATAGGCTCTATTATTATGAAAGAAAAACATGAAAGTACTTCTGCAGTAAACACAGGAGGCAACAACAAGCACAAAACCAAAGGCGGCTGGTTAAGAAGAAAGGAGTTGCATTAATATGAAAAAGTATTTTATAAGCATTAACGGTAATGAAACTCCAATGGACGTAATGCTTTCGGGTAATAACGTTAAGTTTGCGGACAACGACACGGAAGAATTTGAGTATAAATTCCTTACAGATGAACTGCTCCTTGTAAGGCTTGACCATAAGAACTATATATTTAAGGCAGATGAAACGGTAGAGAGCGAATTAAAACACACCGAATTTATGCTCGAGTACAATTCGCGTTACTATCACACAGTCTGCAAGAATGAGATGGAAGTCCTTATGGAAAAATTCGCAAAGAGCCGAGGTACGGTAAAGATAAAGAACGAACTTCTTTCGCCTATGCCCGGTGCTATAGTGAAGATTAACGTAAAAGAAGGCGATGCAGTAAAGAAAGGACAGGTGCTTGTAGTACTTGAGGCAATGAAAATGGAAAACGAACTTAAAGCAGCAGGGGACTGCAAGATAGCGAAGATACTCGTTGAAGAAAAAGAATCAGTTGACAAGAATCATTTGCTTATTAAGTTTGATGTTTAAATAAAGAATTATATATGTTAGCTTTTGCTTCAATATTCGCGGCAATAATACCAATGGTAACATACCTGTTTATTATCTGGTGGATGGACAGGAACGAAAGAGATCCGTTCTGGATTGTCTTTCTTAACTTCTTCTGGGGCGCTACAGGTGCGATTATTCTTGGTATTATAGGGAGTTTGATTTTTCAGATACCTTTATCTTTGGGACTCTGGGCTTTCTTTGGTGAGAACGCAGGGGGATTGACAGACCTTTCGGGGGCCGTTATTACAGCACCGCTTGTAGAAGAACTGACTAAGGGATTATTCTTAGTAATAATCTCAACTTCGAAAAGGTTTGACGGAGTTGTCGACGGGGTCGTTTACGGAGGTGCGATTGGTCTTGGATTCGGAATGACCGAAAACTTTTTATATTTTCTGGCATACGGCGAGGAGCCGGTTTCATGGCTGGTACTCGTAATAATAAGAACACTGTTTTCTGCGGTGATGCACTGCATGGCAACAGCAACACTCGGCGGATTTATTGGAATGGCAAAGTTTAAACCTGCGGGGTATAAGCTGCTGCTTATTCCTGCTGGTTACATAGCAGCAGTGTTTTTGCACTTTTCTTGGAACCTGACAGTAAGTTTCGAGAGTACAGCATTGCTCGGGTTCATATTTCTTTTTATGTATTTTGTCGCATGGATTGCAATATTTCAGATTGCGGTTTACATGGAAGGAAAAACAATTACAAAGGAACTTCAGGAAGAGTCGGCCAGCGGTTTGATTCCCTCAGAACACATGAACCATCTGCCTTATGTTTTCAGGCGGAATAAATACGGATGGTGTCCGCAAGGAGTAAAACAGAAGGATTATGTTAGTACAGCAATAACACTTGCATTAAGGAAATATCAGGTAAAGAACCTTAAAGGCTCTAAACGTGCTTCATATGAACAGGATATTGAAAAACTCCGTTATGATATTAAGATGATGTTTTATAATGCGCACGTGCAGTATTATTACAATAATAAAGCCTGAGCATTTACTTCATGAACGATAATGCTGAATTATCAGTAGTAATAGCTACATGGAATTCAAGAAAACAAACTGAAGAATGCATTCAGTCAATAGTAAACCTTCCTGAATACAACGGAAATGTTGAAATTATAATTATTGACAACAATTCTAATGACGGTACGGCAGGATTAATAGGTAAGAAATTTCCTCGGGTAAAAATAATAATTAATAAAGAAAATGTCGGATATGCTCCTGCATGCAACCATGGAATACGTGAGTCTATGGGAAGGTATGTACTACTTTTAGGAAGTGATACAATTCTTAAACCCGGCAGTTTGAGAAAGACAATTGACTTTCTGGATGCTAATCCGGAAGCAGGAGCAGCGGGCTGCAGGCTTTTGTATCCAGACGGAACGCTGCAGGGCAACTGCAAGAAATTTCCGAAATTATCGAATGCTTTCTTAACATATACATCTTTAAACAGATTTAATTATGAATATGATATGCGGGGATTCGGATATAATAAGACCATACAGGTTGATCAGATAGCCACAACATTTTTAATGGTACGCGGCGACCTTCTTAAAAAATTAAAAGGATTTAACGAAAGCTACAGAATAATGTACAATGATGTTGACTTATGCAAAAGAATAAGCGCTGAAGGAAAGAAAGTAATGTTTATTCATGATGCCGAAGTTTATCATCATGGAAGTCTTTCAACGAGCAAAGCCGATTATAAGCTAAGGAAGATAATGTATGATGATATTTACCGATATTACAGATTGAATCATGGTTCGAAAGCATATTTTCTCTCGCCGGTATTAAAAACTAGGTTATTGTTAACAAAATTATTTATGAGTTAAAAGTTAATTTGCTAAAACTTTTTAAATACATACAGGATAATATCATTTCTAATAAGACCGGTATAAGGGATATGGCAGTCTCCTTTGCACCGCAGATAGCTTCGGCAGTATTTGGTTTTGCAATGTCCATACTTCTTGCTCGCGGACTTGGTGCTGAAAGTCTTGGAAAATATGTACTCATAACAAGCTTCGCTGCTCTAATAACCGGATTTTCGGACCTTGGCATAAACCAGACTGCAATAAGGTTTGCGTCAAGAGCGGTATCTAAGAATGATGATGAGCTTCAGTATGCTGTACTGCGCTGGGCGTTGCGGATAAGGTTTTCGCTTGTTCTCATCCTTTTCGTTATTTCATATTTTGCTGCTGAAGTGGTTGCAAAGGATTTCTGGGGTAGTTCAGAACTTATAAGTTTAATAAGAATTTATTTGCTGATAGTTCTTTTTAATGTATTCTCGTCAATACCAATTATCTACTTTCAATCTAAAAGGTTATTCGGAAAGAATGCATTTGTTGCCGTTGGGCAGGCTTTAATTAATTTTTCGGGAATAACGTTTATTGCGATTACGGGAATGTGGTCTATCTACAATGTCATTATTGTAACAGTAATATCGAACTTGGCAGGAATGCTTGTATTTCTTGTGATAGTGCCGCGACGTGCAATATTCAAAATGCAGGATTTTAAAAACGGCTTCAAAGAAATATTCCGTGCACCTAAAGAACATTACCTAAATGAGACTACGGTTGATAAGTCATCAGCAGAGTCATTTGCATTTTTTATGGTTATAACATCAATAATAGTAATTCTTACCATGCAGGCTGACGTATGGCTTATGGGACGCTATCTTACTAAAGACCAGATAGGTATTTACAATGTTGCGACTAAGCTCGCATTGCCGCTGATGATGTTTCTAAATGCATTTAACACAGTTCTCTGGCCGAGAGCTTCCGCGGCGACGAGCAGGGAAGAGACGATGTTACTGCTTAAAAAAACTGTTAAGGTAAGTTCTATTGTTTTTTTGTTTGTACTTATATATTCGTTTTTTGCTCCTATGCTCATAACTTATATATACGGACTTGTATATGACGGTTCAATAATGCTCAGCCGTATTCTTTGTTTCCGATACAGCATATCAATACTTGTTTGTCCCATTGGAATTATCGGGTATAATCTTGGTTTTATCCGTATATACTGGAAAGTTAATCTCATACAGCTGATATTCGTTGTTCTTATTAATGTTTTTTTACTTCCTGTAATCGGAGTCTATGCATCAGCATTAGCACTTATTGTGAATGAGCTTACTGGATTTACAGCCTCTGTATTTATAATAAGACATAAAATAAAGCAAGCGAATGCATAAACAAGAAAATATATTATTTATAACAGACAGTTTCTATCCGTATGCAGGAGGGGTAGAAAAGCATGTGTTTGAACTATCCAAGAAGATTATTGAGGACGGACATAAGGTTACAGTACTGACTTATAAAAAGAAAAAAGGCGATGCTGATAAAGAAAATATATCAGGGATTAAAATATACCGGCTATCAAAAACAAGCGGCAAGTACTCAAACTTTGCGGGAATAATGTTTCAGATTTTCTCGAAGGACATATTAAAAAGTACTTACGACATAATTCATTACCATGATTATTCGGTTTTCAATATAATGCATCCAATTCTTTCGCTTAATCGTGAGATAAGAAAGAATAAAACATATATAACTTTCCATGGATGGGAGGGAATATTTCCTTTGACTGATTATATAAAGAATAAGAGAAAATATGCATCTGAAAAGACGAACGGAAATATTTGTGTCGGACATTTCATTGAAAAGTGGTATGAAACAAGAGCTGACATAATAACATACGGAGCAGTTGAAGAGCAGAAATCAGATGCCAATTCCGAAAATACAATTTTATACGCAGGAAGACTCGAACCGGATACAGGATTTCCGGTGTTGCTTGAATCATTCGGTGAAATTAATAAGCTACATCCTGAATATAAATTTGTTATACTCGGGAATGGTACACTTACAGATACACTAAAGGATTATCCCAATGTAATTTATAAAGGGTGGGTAAAAGATACGGCGGAATACATATCAAAAAGCGAAGTTGTTTTTGCCTCGGGATATCTATCGATGCTGGAAGCTTTTATAATGAAGAAAAAAGTACTCGGATATTATAATAATGAGCTAAAGAAAGATTACTTTGAGATGATACCACATTGTCAGGATTTAATGTGGACGGCAGGAAGCAAGGATGAAGTAATCAAAATGTTTGAAGATATGCTTTCAAGTAACGAAAAGATAAATTCTGCATATAGCTTTGCAAAGGAATATTCATGGGATAGTTTAAAACAGGATTATTACAGACTTTGGAATTTATAAACAATAAATACATAAAGAATGTAAGTCTAATTACGGTCGTTTATAACGAGGCGGATAATATTACTAATTTTCTGCAAAGTTATTTTGAGCAGGAGTTTTATGCGGAAGAGTTTATTGTTATTGACGGAGGTTCCGAAGACGGTACTTTTGAGATTCTTAAAAAGTACGCTGAATCTAATCCTGATTTAAAACTAAAAATTACAAGTGAAGTCAGGTTTTCGAAATCTTATTCAGATTCGCCGATAGCCGATGCACGCAATGCCGCGATAGAGCTTGCACGGTGCGATTACATTGCTGTTACTGACGCAGGTTGTCTGCTTGACAAAAGCTGGCTTTATGAAATAGTTAAACCCTTTGAGGAAAACACTGTTGATGTTGTTTCCGGGTGGTATGAAGCGATTCGCGATAATGAATTCCAGAGAAAATTTGCGGATATATTTTTGCCGAAGAAAGATGAAACAAATTCATTAGATTTTCTTCCTTCTTCGAGGAGCATTGCTTTTAAAAAATCATGCTGGAAAGCTGTTAACGGTTATCCATACAAATGTCACTACGGTGAGGATACGATGTTTGACATTATGCTTAAAGAAAAAGGATTTATGTTTTACTTTGCACCTAAAGCAGTTGCGTACTGGCATGCCCCTGCTAATCTGAAAGATGCTTGCAGAAAGTATTATAATTACGGAACAGGTGACGGATACTATAAGCTTCATAAAATGTACTATTTAAAACTAATCTTTCATGCATTGATACCGGTTAAGTACTTAATGACAGGGGATTTTGTAATAAGGTACAGTATATACTTTTCACTTCTTAGGGGATACTTTACAGGAATAGTGGAGCGGATAAAGAGTTGAAACGAATGCTTTTCATAATGGGCGAAAGCTGGTACTGGATAAAACAGAGACCCCATTTCTTTGCCAAATACCTGAGCGAAGATCACCATATCGACCTTGTGTTTGAAAAGCGGTATACCAAGAGAGTAGAAAATCCAATCCCGCCAAATATAAAATGCCATGAGATATTTAAGTTACCTAAAACACATAATCCATTAATATATCGTTTAAATACCGCACTGCTAAAGAATTCTCTTAAGAGGATTATAAACAAAAATAAATATGATGTAATACTGATAAACAATTACAAACACTTCTACTTGATAAAAGATTTTATACATGCAGACGATTATGTCATATATGATTGCATGGACGACTTTGTTGAATTTAAGGGTTCAAAAAGAAGCGAAACTGTTCAAAAAGAAATATTACGGCAGGAAAAAATGCTGTATTCAAGGAGCAACCTTGTTATTTTTTCTTCTGAATACCTGAAGCAAAAACTTAAAACAAGGTACTACGAGAAAGAAAATTGTCTTGTAATCAACAATGCTGTTGAACTAAGTATTGATGATACAGTGAACACCTTTCCGGCAACTCTTTTGCCTCTTTTTAAGGAAGGCATGAAAAACATTTGTTATATAGGTGCTGTTTCCGATTGGTTCAATTTTAACCTTTTGCTTGAAACCCTCAGAAGGTTTAAGAATGTTAATTTTGTAATTGTGGGTCCTTGTGATACAGATATTCCTTGTCACGAGCGCCTGCAAATATATACTCAGATACCTCACAGCAGCATCATGAATGTAATGAAAAAAGCAGACTTACTTGTGATGCCTTTTGCCGTTGATGAACTTGTTCGTTCTGTGAATCCCGTAAAAGTGTATGAATATGTGTACAGCGGTACACCTTCGCTTATAGTTTATTATGAGGAAACTGCAAAATTTAAAGATTATGTGTATCTGTACAAATCGGAGGATGAATTCTATGAGTATGTTAACAGACTCATACGAAATAATCTACCTGCTCTTGTTACCGAAGAAAAGGCGATTGCTTTTGCAAATGAAAACACGTGGGAAAAAAGAGTTAATTTACTGAAAGATTATCTCAACAAACATTTAACCAACTGATGGTTTCAATACTGATATTAAACTATAATGGGAAGGAATATCTTAATGATTGTCTTACATCAGTACTTTCACAGACTTATTCGGATTTTGAAGTAATACTTCTAGATAATTGCTCTACTGACGGGAGTATTGAGTATGTAGCGGAAACGTTTAATGATGTGAGAATTAAAATCATATCTTCGGAAATAAACCATGGATTTGCAGGAGGAAATAACGCAGCACTGCAACACGCATCGGGTGAAATGATTGTCCTTCTGAATAATGATACCGTCGTTGATAAAGAATGGTTGTCGGAGCTTGTAAAATGTTTAAATGAATCTGAAAATGCCGGAATGGTTCAGTCGCTTGTGATAACAGAAGGGATACCTTTGCAGTATTATAAAAAGAACGGAACGATTAATCTATTCGGTAACAATATAATGGAGGTGTTTGATATTAACGAGAATGGGGTGGGAGAAATATTTCAGGTTAACGGCTGCTCTTTAATTATAAGAAAGAAACTTCTGAATAAATTAGGTGGACTTTTCCCCGATGAATATTTTGCTTATGCTGAAGACACATACCTGTCGTTTAAGGTGAAATTTGCAGGATATAATATTTACCATAATGCAAAGTCGTTAGTACAGCATAAGGGAGGCGCAACAATGGGTAAATACAAAAGTGAATTCGTTACTTTTTATCAGGAGAGAAACCGGCTTTTGAATTTTCTTGTGTTTTTTTCTGATAGTTTCAGGATGAAATATTATCCTTTGATGTTGTACAATTTATTGCTTAAATTGTTTTACGGTCTAATTTCGCGCAGGTATTCAGTAAAAGGTATAATAAAAGCTTATGGTTGGATAATAAAGAACTGCAAATGGATTGAAACAGAAAACTCAAAACTTAAAACAATAAAGAGAATAAGCGAAGAAGAAGTGCTTATGTACCTTAGCGGTAAAGCGACGAATGGAAATAATTTTATAGAGAATGCACTTAATATATTAATGCTGGCTTATTTGAAAATAGTAAATATAAGAGTAATCGAACTAAGGTAAATGGATATTTCTGTAATCATAATCAATTATAAACAGAGGGATTTCACATTTAACTGCGTTGATTCAGTCAGGAAGAATCTGAAATGTTCGTTCGAGATTATAGTCGTTAATAACTCGCCTGAGGATGATTTATCAAAGATTGAGGGTGTGACAATATTAAATAATTTGAATAAAGGGTTTTCTCAGGCAAACAATTTAGCTGCAAAGTATGCAAAAGGGGAATATCTATTCTTTCTGAATGCAGATACAATACTGAAAAAGGATTTTTCGCAGGACTTTCTAAAAGTATTTAATGGAATGGAATTTGGTGTAGCAGGGCTTGGACTTGTTTATCCCGACGGAAGATACCAGCTTTCTTACTGGAAAGAAAACAAATTCTCGAATGAGATAAAGAATAAAAATATTGAAACTGCTTTTATTAAGAACGATATTGCAGTAATAAATGATCATACGGGCAACAACAGAATAAAAGAAGTTGATTGGGTAAGCGGAGCCGCGTTGATAATTAAGAGAGAAACATTTGAAAGAGTTTTCGGATTTGACGAGAATTTTTTCCTTTTCTATGAGGATGCGGATTTGTGTAAACGACTGTATGATAAGGGACTCAAATCGTATTATTTCCCATTTAATGGACTTATTCATTACAAGGGTGAGAATGTTAACAAAAGATTTTATTCAGAAACATATTATTTCTCTAAGAAATCACAATTATTATATTATAAAAAACACAACAGATTATACGAAAGGATATTACTCCGGATATATCTTCTTGTGAAGTTTACTTTCAGAAGAATGACTGAGAAAAGGGAAATAAACAGGAAAATATTAAAACTATTATTAAAGGTCGAAAAATGATAAAAGTAATGCACTTAATTGACGGGGGATTTATAGGAGGCGGACAGATACATTCTCTTGCATTGTGCAGAAATCTGAATAAAGAGTTATTTTACTCTGTTGTGTGCGCATCGTCAAAAGGTGGTTTTAAAGAATTAGTACTAGAAAGCGGTTTCGAATTCATAGATATAACCCTGCCGAAATTATATCGTTCGAAGTATCTAAATGAACTGCTGCGAAAAGTTGAAAGAGAAAATGTAAACATCGTTCATGCTCACGGAGGAGTCGCAGGAATGTATGCAAGGTTTCTAAAGAAGAAGTTCGGCTGCAGAGCAAAGATTCTTCATACAATACATGGTATTCATTATATACATTCAAATAATGTATTCAGAAGATATTCTTCACTCTATATCGAACAATATCTTGCTGGTTACAGTGATGCATATATTTGCGAAACAGAAAGTGATTTTCACGCCGCGACAAATATGAAGATAATTGACCCTTCTAAATCGACAATAATAAACAATGGAATTAATCTTTCAAGGTTTATGAATAAAACAAAGGATGAATCTGTTGCCAATAAACTGAAAATTGCTAATGATGATTTTGTTATAGGAAATGTTTCACGTTTTGATGAACAGAAAAATCAAAAAATTTTAATTAGAATAATGCCGAACCTGATTAAAGCAATACCCGAATTAAAGCTTCTTCTTGTTGGGGACGGTCGGCTGCTGGGCTCTGCAAAGCGTCTTGCAATGTCTCTGGGTGTGACGGATAAAGTTATCTTTGCTGGCACAAGAAAAGATCTTGAAAAAATATATCCTTTGATGGATGTATTTATTTTTCCCTCTTTGTGGGAAGGTCTATCTCTATCACTAATCGAAGCTCTTGCTTCTGGAAAATGCATAGTTGCGAGTAATATTCCTTCGAATGCAGAAGTTATAATAAATGAAGAAAACGGAATGTTGTTTAATTTACATAATAAAAACGAACTTTTGGAATTGATCGTTTCGTTATTCAATAACAGAGAAAAGAGGGAGTATCTATCTGATAATGCAATCAATTCATCTATTATGTATGATGAGAAAATTATGACAGAAAAAACAGAACAAGTTTATTTAAAACTAATGAATAATAATTGATGAAGAGATACGGTATATTTGGCGGGAGTTTTAATCCACCCCATATAGGGCATTCAATATTAGCAGAAAATGTAAGGGAACAACTTTCACTCGATAAAGTTATATTCATACCTTCGGGTAAACATCCTCTGAAAGATGCTATATCTATTCAAGATGCTGAGCACAGACTAAACATGGCTAAACTTGCTTTCGAAAACGACCCGAATTTTGAGGTGTCGGATATTGAAATTGAAAAAGCCAAAAATGGTATAACCAATTATACTGTGGATACTCTCATTGATCTGTACGAAAAGTTCAAAGAAGATTTTATTAAAATATATCTTATTATCGGAATAGATAATCTCATTGAATTTCCAAAATGGAAGAATCCAAACAAACTTTTTCTTATATCAGAGGTAATTGTTATGAATAGACCCGGATATTTTGTTCAGGATGTAAATGATGAGTACTCCAGAAAAGCCCGATATGTTTCGGTTCCGATACTGGAAATTTCTTCTACCGACATTAGGCATAGAATCAAAGATAAAAAATCAGTAAAATACATGTTGGAACCTGAAGTTGAAGATTACGTAATAAAAAATAAACTATATAAATCCTAATGCTATGGAAAATAACAACGAAACAAACTTAGAAGAACAAAAAGGGTCAGTAGAACAACTTTCTTCTACGGATGCTTTAATAGGTGTACTCTCGAGTCCGGGAGAGACATTTGAAACAATAGCTGCAACGAAGAAGAAGAATTATTGGTTCTTATCGATTCTAATTACAATTATTATTAGTTTAATTGTAACCTTTATTTTTTTTAGAGACGAGCAGATAATGTCGGGAATGATGGATAAACAAAAAGCACAGCTTGAGAAGAGTATGGAAGAAAATGTAAAAAGTGGCAAAATGACACAGGAGCAGTCTCAACAAGCAATAGAACAGGCAGAAAAATTTATGGATCCTAAAGGAGTATTTTTTCAGATAATCGGTTATGGTGGATCTATTTTGATACCTTTTTTAATGCTTGTTGTATTATCGCTTGTATATATGCTTGTATTAAAGATATTTAAAGCAAATGCAGATTTCGGAAGCTTAATGAATGTTGTAGGTCTACCTATGATTATAGGGGGTATAGGCTCGATTGTAGCACTTGTGTTGTCGGTTGTTATGGGAAAAATGTCGTCAGCAAGTCTTGCTCTTTTTCTTACGGACGATGTAGTAGGAACGAAGCTGAGCGAGCTGTTTTTTAAAATTGATTTATTCTCAATCTGGTATTATATAGCTGTAGCAATAGGACTTTCAAAAATTGCAAAGCTGCCGGCTGGGAAAGCATACATCACTGTTTTTGGGATTTGGGTCTTTTGGCTGATTATAACAACTGTATCAGGAATGATTTTCAGCTAAATTTAAAGGGGTGTCTAAAACACCCCTTTAATATTTATTAGGTTCAATCTTTAAAAGAATTTCGGATATGCATCCGGAAATGATTCGTGCATTATTTCATAAACCGATTTCACAACATCTTCAACACTTGGTTTTGAGAAATAATCACCATCAACTCCATAAGGCGGTCTGTGAGCTTTAGCGCTTAAACATTGAGGTTTAGAATCAAGATATTTATATCCCTCCTGTTCATCAACTATCTGCTGCATCATGAATGCTGTAGCGCCTCCGGGGACATCTTCATCCACAAACAATACCCTGTTTGTTTTTTCAATAGATTTAATTATTATTCCAAACCTGTCAAACGGTAAAAGTGTTTGTACGTCGACGACTTCAATACTGATACCCATTTCCCGAAGTTTTGCTGATGCCCCTTTGACAATATCCACGGTCGCACCGTATGTGACAACTGTTACATCGTCACCTTCCTCAAGTACTTCAGGCATTCCGAGCGGTACGCATATTTCTGAAATGTTATCAGGTAACTTTTCTTTAAATCTATAGGCATTAAGTCTTTCGATTACCATTCCGGGATCATCTGATTTTATTAGTGTATTGTAAAAACCTGCTGCCTGAGTCATGTTTCTAGGAACGCAGATATGAATACCTCTTAAGCAGTTAATAATAGTTCCCATTGGAGAGCCCGAATGGAATATACCAACAAGCCTGTGACCCCTCGTTCTGATTATCAGTGGAGCTTTCTGCCCGCCGTGAGTTCTGTAATGAAGGTTTGCAAGGTCATCTGTAAGTATTTGGATTGCATAAAAAAGGTAATCAAGATACTGTATTTCAACGATCGGTCTCAATCCACGTAGGGCTGCTCCTATTCCCTGACCAACGATTGTCTGCTCTCTGATTCCTGTATCGGTAACACGTATATCGCCGTATTTCGCCTGAAGCCCAGCCATACCCTGATTAACGTCTCCGAGTTGTCCGACATCCTCACCTATAGCAAATACTCGCGGGTCACGCTTGAAGAGATCGTCAAAAAAAGCGAGCAGTACTTCTCTTCCAGCTACCTTAGGCGATTTTTCCGAATATACAGGTTTTATCTCCTTTACGAGCAACGGACTCTCATCAGACTTGCTGAATAGAAAGGTGTTAAATCTATTTTCATTAGATTTCAAATATTCGTTGTACCAGTCATTTAATTTTTGTCTTTCATTTGTTTTTTCTTCCTTAGTAGCTATTAAAACATCGAATACAGCTTCTGCCGTAACTTTCCGTTCCATTCTTGCATCATGAGAGTTGAGAGAGTTATTAATCAAATCTATTTTTTTGCTGTTGCTGCTTGATTTCGAAACCTCAAGTATTATTTTGCTGACTTCTGCTCTTTCGCTGAGAATCGGATCGCAATATTCTTTCCATACTTCCTGTTGTGTTTTCTTCACGTCTGCAATTATATCTTTTTCGATTTCATCGAGTTCTTCTTTGGTAGAAATACCTTTCTCAATCATCCACCTCTTCATCTGTGCAATACAATCGTAATCTTTTTCCCACTGCAGTCTTTCTTTAGTTTTATATCTTTCGTGTGAACCGCTTGTTGAATGTCCAAGTGGTTGCGTAACTTCAAAAATATGAAAAATTGCAGGAATGTGCCTTTCTCTGGTTATTGATATTCCTTCTTTATACGTGTTTACAAGTTTTTCATAATCCCATCCCGGAATTCTATAGATATTATAACCCTGTTCTTTCTTTTCATCGTAAGCAAAACCACCAAGGATTTCAGAAATGTTTTCTTTTGTCATCTGATAAATGTTCGGTACAGATATACCAAAACCATCATCCCAAATTGACATTGCAAGAGGTACCATAAGTACTCCTCCAGCATTGATTGCTTCATAGAAAACACCCTCAGATGTACTTGCGTTTCCTATAGTACCGAATGCAACTTCGTTACCATTCACGGAGAACTCCTTTAAATATGCAAGTTCTGGATTCAGTCTGTATAATTTAGAAGCGTATGCGAGTCCGAGGAGTCTGTGCATTTGTGCAGCCGTAGGTGCAATATCGGAAGTGGTATTATTCATCTTAGTCTGGTTCTTCCACTTGCCGTTTTCATCAAGGAGTCTTGTTGCGAAATGGTTATTCATTGACCTTCCGCCGCAGGCATGTTCTTTGTTTACGTCTGTTTCACCATATAGCTGATAGAAGAAATGTCGTTTATCAGACATTCCTGTGTAGAATGCGAAGGTTTGGTCTCTGTAATATCCTGAACGCCAATCACCTTTCTTAAATGTTTTAGCGAGTGCAATCTGAGCAAGTTCTTTTCCGTCCCCGAATATACCAAACTGAGCGCGCCCCATGAGCGTTTCTTTTCTTCCAAGTATACTGCACTGTCTACTTTCAAAAGCAATTTTGTAATCTGAAAGCGCCTCCATTTTATATTCGGCTGTGAGTTTTCCGTTTTTTGAAACTGCAGTGTTTGTCTTTTCCATCTTTTTGTTTAAATTTTCTTCTCTGTACATTTATTCCCTTCATAATAATGCTGGGTCTATTGGTAGAAATTTTAATTGAAAAAAGACCCTATAACTAAATGATAACAAAATTTATTCTAAAAACAATCCCGTTTTAAGGCATAAAAATCGTAAATATAAATATTTTCTTTTCTTAAAATGCTAAAAATAAATCAAGAAGAGTAGCAGAAAAAAACCTCTTTATCAAAAATTTCATTTTTTCACTTGAAAGTATGATTAATTTCTAATAGATTGATCGGAATCTGGGTTATGTCTTAATCACACTCCAGTATTGAAACTTCAAGAAATAAATATTAATATTTCATTTTAATTATCCAAACATTTATCGGTTTGATAGTTTTCAAATAATAATTAATCCCTTTTACTAAAATTGAAAGAAAGGTTATGATCTAATGGGGACGAATTCAAAAGATGATTTAATTGCTCAAAATTTTGAGAATTTAAAAACAAAGAAAGTAGCTGAGTTAGTTCAAATAGCTAAGGAGCTAAAATTAACTGGCTATAGTGATCTGAAAAAGCAGGAACTTATTTTTAAAATAATTGAGGCTCAGACCCAAAAAGACGGATTTGCGTTCTCATCTGGTGTTTTAGAGGTCTTACCCGACGGGTATGGTTTTTTAAGGTCGGTTGATTATAATTATCTTCCTTCTCCGGATGATATTTATGTTTCACCTTCACAGATTAAGAAATTTTCACTTAAAACCGGTGATACGGTGAAAGGACAGGTAAGACCGCCTAAAGAGGGTGAAAGATTTTTTGCTCTTCTTAAAGTAGAAGAAGTAAACTTTAGTGATCCCGAAAAAATAAGGGACAGAATACTTTTTGATAATCTTACTCCGACTTACCCGGTTAGGAAATTTAACATCGAAACAACTCCTAGTGAGTATTCTATGCGCGTTATGGATATGTTCATGCCGCTTGGATTTGGGCAGAGAGGCTTGCTAGTCTCACCACCAAAAAGCGGTAAGACAATATTGCTGCAGACCATTGCAAACAGCCTTGCAAGAAATCACCCTGAAGTAACATTAATTGTTCTTCTGATTGACGAAAGACCAGAAGAAGTAACAGATATGCAGAGAAACGTCAAAGCTGAGGTCGTGAGTTCTACATTCGATGAACCGCCTGAAAGGCACGTTCAGGTTTCTGAAATAGTTATTCAGAAGGCAAGAAGACTCGTAGAAGCAGGCAAAGACGTTGTTATACTACTAGACAGTATAACTCGTCTTGCAAGAGCACACAACACCGTTATTCCTCACAGTGGTAAAATACTTTCGGGTGGTGTTGATGCTAACGCACTACATAAACCAAAAAGATTTTTTGGTGCTGCAAGGAACATCGATGAAGGCGGAAGTCTTACAATTATCGCGACAGCGCTTGTAGAAACCGGCAGCAGGATGGATGAGGTTATTTTCGAAGAGTTCAAAGGCACGGGTAATATGGAAGGTGTTCTTGACAGAAAACTATCAGATCGAAGAGTATTCCCTGCACTCGACCTTAATCGTTCGGGTACAAGAAAAGAAGAGCTCTTATTATCACCCGATGTTCTTAACAGGGTCTATCTCCTAAGGAAAATTACTTCTGACCTAAATCCGGTTGAAGCAATGGAGTTCATGCTTGATAAAATGAGAGGAACAAAATCAAATAAAGAGTTCCTGTCTTCTATGAATTCATAACTTGTTTTGAATGAATATATAAGTTCTTAATGAAAAAAGAGATTTTAATTAATTCTACTTCATATGAAGTAAGAATTGCAATAATTGAAGAAGGAAAACTTGTAGAATTATTTTACGAAAGCCCTGATTTAACTCGAAACGTTGGTGACCTTTACTGGGGCAAGGTTGCGAAAGTTATGCCGGGAATCAGAGCAGCATTTATAAATCTCGGATTCCAACAGGATGCTTTCCTACATTTTTCCGATATTGATACATCAATTGATGATTATTCTTCAATACTCGGAGATGACAGTGATGTTGACGAAGACGATGAGGAGGAAGAAGTAACAACTGTCCCTGTCAAGACTGCATATAACAGGTCTAAAGCGCCGGTTAACATAGAACGAGGTCAGGATATTATTGTCCAGATAATAAAAGAGCCTGTAGGTAATAAAGGTGTACGCGTAACCTCCAAGGTCTCACTTCCGGGAAGGTATCTTGTGCTGCTTCCTTTCAACAGAAGAATTGGTATTTCCAAAAAGATTTATAATTACAAAGAAAGAAGGCGTCTTAAGCAGATAGTCAGACCTCTCCTTCCTGAAGGATTTGGTCTTATCATCAGAACTGTTGCTGCATCTCAGGACGAAAATCTTATAAAAGATGACCTGAAGAAGTTGGTTTCCACATGGAATGAAATGCAAGCCAAAGCGAAAACTTTAAAACCACCGGCCATTTTGTATAAAGATGTTTCAACAACAAATTCCGTTGTTCGTGATCTTTTTAGAGATGATGTAACGCGGGTTTTAATTGATTCGAAAAAATTATACAAGGAAATAAAAGGCAATCTTGATATTAACTCTCCCGAATTTTCAGAAAAAGTTGAGTTATATTCAAACTCAGCTCCTTTGTTTGATGTTTACAATGTTGAAAAGCAGATTGAAGAATCATTAAGCAAGAAAGTATGGCTTAAGAATTCTGGTTATATTGTTATTGAGACTACGGAAGCAATGACTGTTGTGGATGTAAACAGCGGGAAGTATGCTAAATCAAGAGACCAGGAACAGAATTCATTAAGGATAAACTTCGAGGCAGCAAAAGAAATTGCAAGACAGCTAAGGTTGAGAGATATAGGTGGAATAATTGTTGTTGATTTTATTGACTTGTATGAGGATTCGAACAAAAGGAAATTGCACGAAGAGCTTAAAAGGGAGTTCAGAAAAGACCGTGCAAAAATAACAGTTCTTCAAATGACAGATTTCGGACTGGTTCAGATTACAAGACAGAGAATCAGGCAAAACATTCTGAACAGGATGTCAGACAACTGTCCTATGTGCATTGGTACAGGCAGAGTACAGTCTAAGATGGCATTTGTTACCGAGATTGAAACATGGCTGCAAAGATTCAGGGGTGGAGGCGGAGATATGTTCCTGAGAATGCGCGTAAATCCGTTAATAAAACATTATTTAACGAGTGGATTTATAAATAAGATTCTTCGGTTATGTATTAAATACAGAACAATAATTAAGCTTGAGGTAGATGAAAAACTTCCATTATCAGATTTTCGCTTTCTTACTGTTAAGAGTAAGACTGATATTACCGAGGAATACAGTGTTTAGTTTTATCTTTATTTATTAATATAAATATTTTAAGATTTGCCGAAATTAATTATAGATAATAAAGAGGTTGAATACAATACCGGGCAGACTGTAATCGAAGCAGCAAAGACTTCCGGTATTGAAATACCGCATTTTTGCTGGCATCCTGGTTTATCTGTATCGGGTAACTGCAGAATCTGTCTTGTCGAAATAGAAAAGCTGCCGAAACTTGCCATTGCCTGCTCGACTGCAGCAACAGAAGGCATGGTTGTTCATACTAAATCTCCGAAAGTAATAGAGGCACAAAATGCTGTTATGGAGTTCCTTCTTATTAATCATCCTCTGGATTGTCCTATATGTGATGAAGCGGGTGAATGCAAACTTCAGGATTATTCTTTTAAATACAGCAAAGGACTTTCACGTTTTGATGAAGAGAAGAATCATAAAGATAAAAGAATATCACTCGGACCTAATGTATTGTTTGATCAAGAAAGATGTATTAGCTGTTCACGCTGCATAAGATTTTGTGATGAAATAGCAAAAGAACCTCAGCTCACATTTGTCAAGAGAGGCGAGAAAGTCACAATAAAAACATTTCCCGGAAAAGAACTCGATAATCCTTACTCAATGAATGTTATTGAAATTTGTCCGGTCGGTGCATTAACATCAAAGCATTTCAGGTTCCGTTCCAGAGTATGGGATATGTCGTTCACTGATTCAATATGTCCGGGTTGTTCAAGGGGATGCAATAGTATTATAGGAGTAAGACAGAATGAGATACTGCGTATTGAACCAAGGGAGAACCTTGAAGTGAATAACTGGTGGCTTTGCGACTGGGGTAGATTGAATACTATTAAAGATTTAAGTAATACGGAGAAAAGATATAATCTACCCATGATAAAATCCGAAGAGGAAGAATCTGAGGATCGAATAATAATAGAAGTAGCATGGGAAGAGGCAGTCTCAAAAGCAGTATCTGTACTCACCGGGAAGAAAGGAAATATACTTTTTATCGCCTCTCCGTTCTCAACGCTTGAAGATAATTATGCGCTGAAGAAATTTGCAAAGGAAGTGTTTAACAGCAGCGATGTATTTTACATTCCGCAAATTGATGAATCTTTTGGAGACGATATACTAAGGAAATCAGATAAAACACCTAACTCCAAAGGAATGCAATCACTTGGAATAAAGCCATTGCAGGAAGACACACTGAATGATATTAACTCGGGAAAATATAAGGCTTTATACGTGATAAATGATGATATTAGCAGGAATTCCGGACTCTCAAGATTAATCTCAAAATTTGAAGTTTCCGTATTTCATCTCAGCCTTAAAAACAAATTTTCGGATTCTATAGCGGATATAATATTTTCCGAATCATCTTATGCCGAAATAAACGGTACGTTCATGAATTTTCAGGGACGTATTCAAAGATTAAGACCTGCTCTAGCAACACTTGAGCAGGAAAGGCTTCTGGGAGAATATTCGCTATCAAGACTTGATAAATTCGGTGCTCCAAATGACAGATGGACAAAAGACAACAGGTTTAATGCAAGACCGACATGGAAAATACTTAAACAGATTGCTAAAGTATTCGGAGTTGATTTTAAATTTGAAAATTCTGAAGAAGTATTTACAGAACTTTGTAAAGAAGCATTCGGAATTAATGATATGGATTACGATAAAGTTGGTAACAAAGGCTATATAATTCAAACAAACAAGGTTTAAATTTTAAAAAGGCGCACTTATTTAAGAGGTGCGCCTATAATACTTAGTTTATTCTGCTTCCCTTTCTTTCTTCCTCTTAATAAAATCATTGATGTAAAAAATAAGTGATATCAAGGATACAGCTGCCATTATGATAATAATTGTGTTTCCTCTTATACCCCCTACAATGAAAAACATTAATGTAGTAAGGCCAGTAAGCCCTACGCCAATATGCGCAGTAATTGAATTCTCTTTTTTAACCGGTATTACAAGTCCGAGAAGAATTACTCCGATTGCAGGAGCTATCAAAGCAGTTGGACTGCCGGAAGTTATGTAACCAAATATTCCGAGTGCTATTAACACAATAGCATTAAAAGTCATTACTTGATAATTTTTCATATTATTTCGTTTAAAATTAATTTATAATCATAAATTCAAACACATATAGTAGTGTTATCGTTCATCGGGAACATACTTTTTAAAACAATAGTATTAAACAAAAACAATTATATGAGAAAATTAAGTTTGTATCTTGCAACACCGGTCTTGTTCGTTTTGATTCTGTTTGGCTGTGAAACCGAATCAGACAAACTACCGGTCAATGTTGAGAAGTCAACTGATTTGTTGCAGGAATCAGGGACCAGGAATATCGAATCCTCAACTTCTAAATCGGGCAATTTATCAGACAATAAATCTTCGACTGATGACAAACTTCCTGAAATAAAAGACCAAAGAATGATAATTAAAACAGGTTCTTTGAGCCTTGATATAGAGAAGTATGATGATACGGAAGTGAAAATTCTTGAGATTGTAAAATCACAGGGCGGATTCGTGTCTAAAAGCAATAACACCGTGAATGCAAGCGGAAGCAAATCGGGTACAATTACTGTAAAAGTACCCACTGATAAGTTTGATTTGCTCGTTATTGAAATCAGCAAAATCGGAAGAGTTGTAAACCAGAACATACAGGCTAGCGATGTTACCGAAGAATACGTAGACCTTGAATCACGTCTAAAAACACAGAAAGAGCTTGAGCAAAGACTAATAAAACTGCTAGATGAAAAAGCGGTTAAACTATCAGATGTTATAGAAGTAGAAGAAAAACTTGCTTCTGTCAGGCAAAAGATTGAAAGTATAGAAGGCAAGATGAAACTTCTCAAATCGCAGTCAGATCTATCTACTCTAACTATTAACGTGTTTGAGCCTTCAATGCTAAGCACCTCCTCCGGTGGAGGATTCTTTTATGAACTTAAACAAGCGATAAAGAAGGGATTGTCCGGATTTACAAAAGTACTAGCTGTATTAATAATGTTTGTAATTTCTGTAATACCGGTACTTTTATTGGCATACATCCTTTATCGTATTATTAAATTAATTCTGCAACGAAAAAAGCAGAAAAAATCCGTAAAGCAATAATCAAAAACCTTTTTAAGGTTAATACGTTAGGAAGGATTTTATTCTTTTTCCATGATGACAGCAGTACCGTACGCAAGGACCTCTGTTACTCCTGACATGACGTCGTTTGCGTCGTAGCGCATACCAACTATGGCATTAGCTCCTATTTCTTCGGCATGTTTTACCATAATTTCAAACGCTTCGACTCTTGTTTTCTCACAAAGTTCTGTAAATAAAGTTATATTTCCTCCGACTATTGTTTGCAAAGAAGCTCCGATAGTTGCAAACATGTTTCTCGAGCGAACGGTTATTCCTCTCACAACTCCAAGGTTTTTTACTATTTTATAACCGTCAATTGCAAAAGCTGTTGTAATTAATGATTTATCCATTTTGGTTTAATTTTAAGTCAATATTGATTATCTTTATTTCCCTTTGATTACGGGTCCTTATTTTAAATTTAACGAAAAATATTGCTAAAAGTTAGAGTATTTTCATTCAGTTACCTTCACGGATGTATTCCAAAAGATGATTCCGGAAACGGCGGGGGTTTTGTATTTGACTGCAGGTTTATTGAAAATCCCGGCAGGTATCCCGAATTTAAAACAAAAACAGGTAAAGATTTTGACGTGAAATTTTATATTGAAACGCAGACAAAGATGACCGGTTTCTTGAAAAATGTGTTCTTAATTGTGGATGATGCAATTGAAAAATACTTTCAAAGGGATTTCACAAATTTAATGATATCATTCGGATGCACGGGCGGACAGCACCGGTCGGTTTATGCCGCTGAGGCGATGGTAAAGCACATTGCTGAAAAGTTTCCTAATGTACTTTACGAAATAAACCACAATAATTTATAAACGAATGTATAACAAATTTTTCGTTCTGCTTCTTATATTCTGTATTAAAGGAACATATGCACAGTATACACCTTCTCTTATTACAGTCGATACTGCTGTTACAAAGAGTATTAAATCCAAATCATTCTTTGTGAAGAATCCGGTTAATAGAGTAATACAAGTTACAAACATAAGGACATTAACTCAACAGTTTACTTGTAGTACTGCACCTTTTAACATAAATCCATTCGATAGCGTACTAGTAACCATGAATTTTTACACCAATCAGAATATCACTTACAGAGATTTTATTATATTTGAGAATTATGGACTGAATTCTCCTATAGTGTACTATATTGTAGCAACAGCCAAATATCCTGATGCACTATATTCCTTTACTCAAGGACTTATCGATGAACCGTTAAAAACCGCACTACGGACTTTTACAACAACAGGGTACATTACACTGGGCTACAATACAGCTCGTGACCACATGTACGGGACGATAGACCATTACGAGTCACCCGATACTCTCGAATGCGTTTACACAGGTAGGCGCGCTTACGTAAAGACAAGAGCGCAAGCTACGACACAAGGTTTTAATTGTGAGCATACTTATCCTCAGGGTTTTTTCAATTCAGCTGACCCGATGGTGAGTGATTTATTTCATTTATATCCAACAGATGATGCAGCAAATAATGCAAGGGGAAATTATCCCTTCGGACTTCCTATTACTAATATAACTTATAATGTCGGCGGTTCAAAACTCGGTAAAGATTCACAAGGTGAAACTGTTTTTGAACCAAGAAATGTGCATAAGGGCAATGTTGCCAGGAGTCTTTTTTATTTCAGCGTAAAATACTCAGCAAATTACGGAGGATTCATGACAGCCAAGCAAGAAGGAATATTAAGACAATGGAATGTTCTTGATACTGTTAACTCCAATGAACGATTAAGAAATACAAGAATAAAAAGTTTCCAGAATGTTTTTAATCCTTTTATTGATCATCCGGAATTAGTTGATCGTATCAAAAGCACTTATTCTGTAATACCAGCAATAACAAGACCCGAAATATCAGCTTCGCCTAACAACGTTATATTTGATACTCTCGCAGTTAATGATACAGCAAGTTATTTTGTTGGAGTGATGAATTACGGTACTGGCAATCTTTCAATAAATTCAGTTACGTCAAGCACTCCACAGTTTATTGTAGAATCTATTCCTACAAGCATACCTCAGAATGAACTAAGGTATATTAAGGTTAAGTTTAAGCCAACAGAAACAAATCAGACTTACAGCGGAGCGTTAACCATACAAAATCCCGATAGTAATATTACAGTTAATCTGCTTGGGTTCAGTAACATGCAAACCGGAATTATATTCATATCAACTTTGCTGCCTGAAGAGCTTACACTTATGCAGAATTTTCCGAATCCATTTAATCCGACGACAAAAATCAGGTTTGCTGTTCCAGTAAAATTATCAGGAGTAAATATTACACTTAAAATATATGACCTTACAGGTAAGGAAGTAGCTAATCCGGTAAACAAAAGCATGAACGCAGGTTATTATGAAATGGAATTCAACGTGTCCAACCTTGCAAGCGGAGTCTATGTCTACAGGTTACATGCAGGAAATTTTACGGAGCAGAAAAAGTTTACACTTATTAAATAGAAAATAAAAGGATCTTCAATATAAATTTCAAAGTATTGTTACCATGAAAACATTATTTAACATTTTTTCAATTTTATTTATTTTTATTATGAATGTGTTTGCGGAGGATAATCCGTTTTTAAAACCTTACGAAACACCTTTCAATGCACCCCCTTTTGACAAGATTAAAGTAGAACATTATCTTCCTGCTTTTAAAGAGGGTATAAAGCAGCAGGAACAAATCATAGAGCGCATAGTAAGTGAAAAATCTATTCCTGACTTTTCGAACACAATTGAAGCGCTTGAAAACAGTGATATCCTACTATCTGAAGTAGGAGGTGTTTTCTTCAATATGCGTTCCGCAAATACCAGCGAGGAATTGCAAGCAGCAGCTAAGGAAATTGCACCTTTGTTATCGCGTCACAACGATAATATTCTTTTAAACAAAAGACTCTTTGAAAAAGTAAAGTATGTTTACGAAAACAAAGAACCTCTTAACGTTGAACAAGCGAAATTGCTAAAGGATACCTATGACAGGTTTGTCAAGGGCGGAGCAGGACTCGATGATGTAAAACAGGCAAGATTAAGAGAAATAAACGAAAAACTTTCGTTACTCGGATTAAAATTCGGTGACAACCTTCTTGCGGAAACTAACGGGTATAAACTTATACTCGAAAGCAAGGATGAATTAGCCGGACTTCCGCAGTCACTTATTGATGCAGGAGCTGAAACGGCAAAGAAATCAGGCATGGAAGGAAAATGGGTTTATACATTACAGAATCCCAGTGTAATGCCTTTTCTTCAGTATTCAGCAAACAGAGAATTAAGAGAGAAAATATGGCGTGCTTATATGAGCAGGGGAAATAACGGCAACGCTTACGACAACAATGAGATAATAAAAGAAATTGTTAATCTTAGGATGGAGCGTGCTAATCTGCTCGGGTACAAAACACATGCTGATTTTGTACTTGAAGATAATATGGCAAAAAATCCTGCCGGAGTGTACGATCTCTTAGATAAACTATGGAAGCCCTCTATAGAAACGGCTAAAAAAGAGACTGCTGACATTCAGTCCATAATCGATAAAAGCGGAGCCAAGTTTAAAGTCCAGCCATGGGACTGGAGATACTACACTGAACTTATCCGCAAGGAAAAATATGACCTTGACGAAGAAATGCTTAAGCCATATTTCGAGCTTAATAATGTACGTAATGGAATATTTACACTTGCGAATAAACTGTTCGGTATTACATTCACGGAAAAAACCGATGTACCGAAATATCATGAAGAAGTTACAACTTATGAAGTAAAGGATGAAGACGGTTCATACATTGGAATATTTTATCTTGATATGCATCCCCGTTCTACTAAAAGGGGAGGAGCATGGATGAATAATTACCGTGACCAGTATTTACTTAATGGAAAGAATGTTTATCCAATAATAGGTGTTGTCTGCAATTTCACAAGACCAACAGGTGATATGCCTGCCTTGCTCACATATGATGAAGTAGCAACATTTTTCCATGAATTTGGGCATGCCTTACAGGGATTTCTTTCGAAGTGTATCTACAAAAGTACATCGGGTACTAATGTCTCAAGAGACTATGTTGAACTGCCTTCACAGATTATGGAAAACTGGGCAGGCGAGCCCGAGGTAATGGCATTCTACGCAAAGCATTATAAGACTGGCGAAATGATCCCGCAAGAACTTCTTGACAAGATGGATAAAAGCTCTAAGTTCAATCAGGGATTCACAACAACAGAGTATCTTGCGGCATGCTATCTCGACATGGCTTACTATACCCGAACGGAAGAACTCACACAAAACCCTATCGGATATGAGGAAAAAGTCTTATCAGATATTGGTTTAATTCCTGAAATTATATCAAGATACAAGAGCACTTACTTCAATCATATTTTTAACTCGGGTTATTCAGCCGGTTATTACAGCTATATATGGGCACAGGTACTCGATGCAGATGCTTTTCAGGCATTTGTTGAAAATGGAATTTTCGATAAGAAGACTGCAAAACTATACAGAGATAACGTACTTTCAAAAGGTGCTAATGGCGACCCGATGGAAAATTACGTAGCTTTCAGGGGCAAGAAGCCGACAATCGATGCTTTGCTAAAAAGAAAAGGAATGCAATAGCGATATAATTTTGATGCTTTAATTATAAACAATCCCCGATGAATTCATTCGGGGATTTATTATTTTCTCATTTATTAATAAGCAGATTGTTGTTCCGGAAATCCTGAATATTTGTGCTGTCAATTTTAACAGTAATCAGAAATGTATTCTCAAAATTCTGAAGGTTTATATCGTTCAGTATTTTTTCGAATGCTGTATCCTTTTTGTCTTTATTTCCTGCAGATGCAATCTTAGCGAGTCCGATAATCCCGTTAAAGAGTTTATCAACGTATAGTGTCGATTCCCTGTCCGCACATTCAAACTGCAGAACAAGCTCAACTTCTTCTTTAATCTTTCCGTTAAGCGAAATTGAATTAACTTTTTCGTAAAGCCTGTTCAAAATCACATCATCAGTTTTGGATAAAGAATCTGCTTTCTGCTGTGTTGCTGAAGTATCGGTGCCTTCCTTATCAAAAGCTTTTCCGGATTTTATATCAATAAAGTTTGCAAATATTCCCCTTATAAACATTTTCTCTGCAGAAACAAGCCACATACTTTCTTTGTACATAATTGCATTTATTGCTTTCATCAGCTCATCGTTTCTGACAAGCCCTGTATTTGAGGTGTCGGATATATCCTTCATCTTCGTCAGCTGTTCAGTGTAGTTGCTTGCACAGAGGGTAAAATTATCCTTCAAAAAGAAAGCTGTGTTGCTGGGTTTATGCTTATAATAGCTGAACCCGTTTGCACCATCAATCTTTTCGAAAAGAGAATCATTGCTCAGATATACTGTTATTTTAGTCTTGTCAAAAGAACCTTTCATGACAATAGCATTTTGCCCCGTCCATGAATTAGCGAAAAATATTTCATCAAGTCCGTCTGATATAGTAGCTCCTGTTGCAGTCTTGAACACATTTAAGATACTGCCGAATGTGTTTTCGCTCGAAAGCATTGAATCGGCGATGTTTTGTTTCCAGAAATCTGTAGTTCTTAAATACTTGAAGTTGATGTACATAACGAACTGCGGCTTTTCCGGAAGAAGGTTTAAGTTGTTCTTAACCGATAACGGAAGCTTTTCAGGTGTTGGGTTTGAGCCGCATGAGAAAAATATAATTGCCGCAAAAAATATGAAACAATGTATATAAATATTCTTTCTCATATATATTTTTTAATAATCTTTTTTATTAAAATACCAGATTGAAAGCACGAGCATAATCGTCATAAACAACAGCGATGAAATCAGAGGCATATAATTAACAACAGCATTCTGAGTAACAAAACTTACGGTTATATCCTGCATATCCCAAGGCTTAGGAAGTATCTGATAAAAGAATTTCAGCAATGATTCTGCAACAGGACCAAAAACTATGCTCTTTTCATCACTCTGAAAATATGTGTTGGCAAGATACAGCAGAAAACTTACCGGAAAGAACAAAAGCATGTTAATTATAATAGTAAGTATAGTGCTTCTTGAAAGAATTCCTATAAGCATGACCGCAGAATACAGCACGCTGAATATAAGCGTGAACCATAATATCGAATACAAGAATGAAGGATTCCAGAATCCTGTTTTTGATGAAACGAGTATCCAGATAGCACCCATCAAAAATGTGAATGCTATCAGCACTATTAATGTAGCGGCAAGGAAATGTCCAATAATAATTTTTGTTCTTGATATCGGTTTTGATAATAGTAAATCTATATGACCTTTCTTCAGCATATCCGGAATGAACGAAGATGTAATAATCAACATGGACGATACAAGCATAAACATAGGAATACCTGCGACGATGTACGACTGAAAAGTCAGGACTGCTTCTCTCAGGCTGTTTCCGCCGCTCGATTCAAGCATCATTTGCATACCTTCAACCGTTGAGTTTGTCAGTGCAAAAACTGACAGAATAATTAACAGAGAAAAGAATCCGAAAATAGTGAGTAAAATTTTCTTGGCAAGTGCTTCTTTGAAAACTCCTTTTATAAATGCTGCTAATACCATAATATCCTCCTAATTCTTTTGTTCAATTAAGTTAATAAACATGCTCTCGAGTGAATTCTTTTCTTTGTACACACCGTGTATCAGTACATTTGATGAGCGCAGATAGTCAATTATCTTGTTAACATCTTCCACTGAATTTATTATGCATTCAAATTCATTTTTCCCGTGAAGTGTACCTTTGTATTCAGTTAGAATCTTGTTCATTATATCTTCAGATAAATCGCTTGTAATGAAAATGTATTTATTGCTTGAAGTCGTAATATCAGCAACGCTGCCAACTTCAATGAGTTCGCCTTTGTTAAGTATGGCAACCTTATCGCAGATTAGTTCAATTTCGCTAAGTAAGTGTGAATTAAGGAAAATAGTTTTACCCTGACTTTTTAATTCAAGGAGTACATCTCTGATTTCTTTTCTCCCGATAGGGTCAACTCCGTCTGTCGGTTCATCAAGAAATATCAAGTCAGGGTCGTTTATCATAGCTTGCGCAAGACCGAGTCTTTGCAGCATACCCTTAGAGTATTTCTTAATTTTTGTAGTACCCCACTGGTCCATACCGACAATCTTAAGATACTTGTATGTTTTCTTATCAAGGTCTGATTTAGTAAGACCGCTTAATCTGCCGAAATAGTCAATAACCTGTTCACCCGATAAATAATTGGGGAACCTATGGTTTTCAGGTAGGTAACCGATTCTTTTCTTATTTCTGACGTTAGTAACGGGTTTATCAAAAAGCTTTGCATTTCCGTTTGTTGCAAAAGTAATCCCAAGGAGAATCTTTACAAGGGTGGTTTTGCCCGCACCGTTAGGACCCAGCAGACCGAAAATCTCACCGCTTCCAACGTTGAAAGAGACTTTTTCAAGAGCTTTTATTTTATCACCCGAAAACTTTTTTCCCGGAAAGTGTTTCGTCAGCGAATTAATTTCAATTACATTCATATTTATTATCAGTTGGCTTTCATTGCGTTAATAATGTTTGTTATGTGTTCCTCCAGTGTAAGTCCGATTTCTTCAGCACCTTTTCTTATATCATCCCTGTTTACATTTTTAGCAAATGCTTTGTCTTTCATTTTCTTTATGACGCTTTTAGCCTGTACGTCCTGAAGTCCATTTTCTTTCATAAGACTGTAGGCATGCACAAACCCCGTAACTTCATCGCATGCGAATAAGTACTTTGCCATAGTTGTATCACGCGGTACGTCAGTTCTTTCGGGATACGCATGTCCGAGTATTGCGTTGATAATATTCTCGTTGTAACCTTTATCCTTTAATACGGGAATTGCCGTGTTTGGATGCGTGTCGGGAAATTTTTCCCAGTCAAGGTCATGCAGCATGCCAGCAGTGCCCCATAAATCAGCATCTTCGTTTAATAATCCCGCATAGTATCTCATGCATTTCTCAACATGGTAACAGTGATTCCTCAGGTTTTGATTCTCAATATATTCTTCGAGAAGTTCTACCGAGCTATCTCTTTCAATATTCATATCTTAACTGAAATGTTTTTTAAAGAAATCAAAATCTTTTTTACTCATGCCATCGGGTTTTTCATCTTCCTTTTTCGGCATATAGTGGTTTATGTTATCCGTGCTTTTAATCTTTCTCTCCTGGATAAAGTCTTCAGATTTTAGTATTTCACAGCCGCATGCTCTTGCAATGCTTAATATTTCATTGTCTGACGAGACAACTGCTACAGCATTCTTATTATAATTTTCTTCGATATAGGCGCGAATAATATCGTCGGCTTTTTTTACTCCTGAGAACAAAATATTTTTGGATTTAATATTGCTGAATCCATCAAATACCAGAATGAGTTTGTCATTTTTGTTAATTCTTCCTTTAATTGATTCATACAATGAGAGCTGAGCGGCTTCGGGATTTTCCGAAAAGAGTTTCCTTATGCCCTGCATCTTATGTATCAAATTATTTCCATCTATTATTATTGTTCTCATATAACAATCATCAAAACAATCTAACTACGGTCTAATTCTGTTTGGTCTTCTTGCAAAAGGAATGGCTTCCCTTATATGTTCGAGGTTGCAAATCCAGCTAACCATTCTTTCTATGCCGAGACCGAATCCTGAATGCGGTACGCTGCCATATCTTCTTAAATCAAGATACCATTCAAATTCTTCCATCGGCAGGTTATGTTCTTTAATCCTTTCAAGAAGGTAATCAAGATTGTCTTCTCTCTGCGAGCCGCCGATTATTTCTCCGAAACCTTCAGGTGCAAGCACATCAACTCCGAGCGCTACCTTCGGATTGTCGGGGTCACGTTTCATATAAAATGCTTTTGCTTCCGAAGGCCAGCGGTGAACCATAACAGGTTTATCAAAATCCTCAACGATAGCTTCCTCATGCGGTGCACCGAAATCCTCTCCCCATGGGAACGGACGGATTTGCTCTTCTCCGTTATCAGTTTTTCTTATTAATGGTATATCTTTCTTTCTTAGAATTTCAACTGCCTCATCATAAGTTACTCTTGGGAACGGCTTAACTACCTTTTCAAGTTTTGAAAGGTCTCTTCCGAGAAAATCAAGTTCCTGTTTCTTGTTCTTAATAACCCTCTGCACGACGTATGAAAGAAAATCCTCAATCAGATTCATGTTATCGTCTATATCAAAGTATGCCATCTCGGGCTCCATCATCCAGAACTCTGTCATGTGCCTTCTTGTCATTGAGTTTTCTGCTCTGAACGTTGGACCGAGTGTATATACCTTTCCTAAAGCAAGTGCGCCCGACTCAGCATAAAGCTGTCCTGACTGCGAAAGGTACGCTTTTCCAAGGTCGAAGTAATCGGTCGAAAACAGTGTTGATGTGCCTTCGCAGGCATTAGGAGTAAATATTGGAGCATCAAAAAGAATGAACCCGTTGTTGTACATGTACTCACGTATGGATTGCAGAATCTCATTTCTTACTCTCATAATAGCTGCCTGCTTTGGCGACCTAAGCCATAGATGCCTTCTATCGGCGAGAAAGTCGACTCCATGCTCTTTCGGAGTAATTGGATAGGGTTCTGAAATTGATATAATCTCGAGACCATTTACCTGAAGTTCGTAAACATTTTCCTTCTTAGGATGTTTTGAGACTACGCCTGTAACGATGACGGAAGATTCCTGAGTCAATTTCCCGAAATCTTCCCAAATCTTTTCGCTAACGCTGTTCTTAGCAACGACTCCCTGTATTAAGCCCGTACCATCCCTAAACTCAGGGAACATAAGCTTTCCCGAAGAACGTATGTTGTACAGCCATCCTTTAATCGTAACTTCCTTGTCAACAAAGCCGGCTATCTTATCTATGTAAACCCACATAATTTTATAAATTAATTTTTAAATTCATTAAACTGTTACTACCTTTTAAACCCTGAACCTGAATCTTATCGCTTACATCAAAATCGAACAAATGAGCGTCAACGTAAGCATCAACAAGGTTAATCAGGTAAACCAGTCCTGCATACAAATAAAACTGGTCTCTTTGGTCTCTATAAAATTCTCTCAAGTTCTTGTAACGCAAATCCCCGTTTGGATTTTCAGGCGTTTGTGAATTTGCGTATAAATCCCTGTAGTCAATGTAATTATTGTTATTTTTTATAATCTCGTAAACAAAATATCCGCCGATACCCCATATAATAGGTATCTTCCAGTATGATTCATTATAAAACTGACCTGCTCCCGGAATAACGGCAGAGTAAAGCATAGCCCTTCCGGGCGACCTTGTCATCTTAAACGTGAACGCAGTATCTTTTTTCGTAATGGTATCATTCAGTAAAAAATCATTCAATTCATACATTGATTCGGGAAGAGTGCTATTAAAGAATTTCTGCTGTGCTTTCGACTCACCGCTGAACATCAGAAAAACAATTAAACACCCCAAAAAGAAAAAAGCATCCTGCGTCTGCAAGATGCTTTTAACAGGTTTCCCAAACTTTAGTCTATACTTCAAGTTTCAATTCTATGGCGTATTTTGATTTTGTTGCTGATTCTGATCTCCTGCAGGCGGCTGTTGTTGCTGTTGGTTAGGAACGCTTGGAGGCGGCAAAGTCTGCGATCCTGCATTCCTCTGAATTATACTCTCGCCCGTACTGCTTCCGCCTTTGCTGATGTAAAGATTCAGTAATAAAGAGCCTGCCAAAAATATGACAGCCATAACAATCGTTGCCTTCGACAGAAAGTCTGAAGTTCTTCTTGCGCCGAACATAGTCGTAACACCCGTACCTGCAATCGGTCCAACAAGACCGCTACCCTTTGATGATTGAAGAAGCACCGCTACTGACATAAAGATGCAAACGAGCACCAAAAATATTATAAGTATTGTAATCATAATCAATAAAGATATAACTAAAATACGATTTTTTCAAGGCATAATTATAAAAGCGACTCGAAAAGAAAAACAAACAACACTCGCGATTAAGTAACTTAAAAACATATAGTTAAAACTTAAGGGCAGTAGAGCAATAATTCCGCCAAGTCCTGCCAAGGCAGGCAAAGAGCGCGCTTTGAACAGAAATCTGACAAAACACAGATTGATATTTTTCGAGACCAATTTGAGACCAATCTGAGTACAAGATAACCGAAAGATTAAGAAAAAATGAAAGTGTGATTTCAGCACATTTTCGGGGATTAAAAACTTAAAAAATAACAGAGAAATTTTATTACCATATTTTACACACTCCTTTCATTAATAATCACAACAAAAACCAAAACTTGGACAAAGAGTATTTTTGTCGATTTTTTTGTACGAATTATAAAAGACAGGAGATACAGGGATTTATTTTACGGAAAAGATTTTTTTAAGGTGAAAAATATTTTAAAAATGAGAGTTTTCGTGGCACGATTTCGAAAAATTTTGTGATTATAAGTAGGAGGGGGTATTTAGGAATGAAGGTTTTATGATTGATATTGCGAAGCATGATTCAGAATAGAAAATCCGACTGTAAAAAATTTTGCTTGATAAAATGATAATAATAAGTTATATTCCCTTGAGTTAATGGAGTATTTCATCTGTGATCTGTATCTGATGTAATTATCCGTGTAATTCGCTCTGACTAATTTACTTTAGTTTATTATAAACTAAAAAGGCAAAAAGATGTAATCAAGTGATAGATGAAAACTTGTGATAACATCATGGAAAGTTTTCTAAAGTCAGACATTTCTAATGTATCGCATCCTAATATCAATTTTGAGCCATTTTATTATCACGATTATACCGTCCTATTCAAGCTTCATTTTTTAGAAATATTAAAATTCCGATATGATATAATTGCAGTACAAAGAAGGTTACCGGTATTATTTGCTTCGGCTTCAGTTACCTTATTTGTTTTTATTGTTCTACAGGTAATCCCATGCATAGAAGAGCATTCTGACAGCATATTTCAGAAATTTAATACAAACTGACTTAATTCGAGAATAACGTGTGATGTATATAAAAAATTGACATGATGAAGATTGGTTCAAAAAATTATTTTAACAAACAATAATTATGAACTTAATTATTTGAATTATGAAGACAAGATTTTTTTTACTTCGTATACTAATTACATGTTTGTTACTGGGTTTAATTGTGTTCGGTATAGAATCCTGCAAAGATGGATTATATGCAATGAGTAATAAAGGCGCCGGATTAAGTTTAGATTTTAAATCGGCAGCAAAAGAGCTGAAAAAAGAAAAGTCACCATTATCATTGATTAATAAGGGCGGGGAAAAAGGTAATGCTATAGAGAACGGGGACTGGAATTATGACTCGAGGAGGACTCTGATTTCAGCGGGGTTTAATCCGGAGGAATTCAGGCCGCAGGAATTATTCGGGGATGCAGGTGAAAATGGAATGTTAAATCCGGGTGATTCCTTACCGATAGAAGCGACATCAGTCAGAACTTATACCGGTATGACAACGGGTGAATATTTTGGTAATTCAGTATCGAATGCGGGAGACGTAAACGGGGACGGGTATGATGATATTATAGTAGGGGCATATATATATTCATCAAGTACCGGCAGAGTTTATATATACTACGGCGGATTAACACAGCATTTTAACGCAGATATTATTTTAACTGGAGAAGCAACAGATAACTATTTTGGCCGTTGTGTATCAACTGCAGGAGATGTAAACGGAGATGGTTATTCCGATATAATTGTAGGGGCATACGGATATTCATCTAAATACCGTTGATAATCACATTCTGCATTACAGAAGCGGTTTATAAAATTATTTTATTAAACTAAAACTAAAATGCTATGAAAGTAAGAATCAATTCCCTCTGCGGCTCAACAAACAGCCAAAATAATTTATTGTCTTATTTTCGCATTACAATTCTGATATTTATTTTGTTATCTTCAATCAGTTCTACTGAAGCACAGACACCCGTAGGTGCAGGACAGACATATCCAACCCTTAAATCTGCATTCGACGCAATAAATGCAGGAACGCTAACGGGTGCTGTTGTTCTGCAGATTACAAGCAGTCTGACAGAGGCCGAAACGGCTGTACTCAATGTAAGCGGCTCCAGTTCTGCAAATTATACTTCTGTACTTGTGTATCCGACAGGTTCTGGCTATTCAATAAGTGGAAATATATCGGGTTCTTTGATTAATCTGAACGGTGCGGATAATGTTACTATAGACGGACGTGTAAATCAATCGGGAAATAAAAATCTGGTTATTTCAAACTCAAATAACGGAAGCGCTGACGGAACGAGCACAATCAGGTTTATTAATTCGTCGGAGAATAATGCTGTTAAGTATTGTTATATAAAAGGTTCTACTACATGCACAACTGCAGGCATTATCTTTTTCTCTACTTCATCAACAGGAAACGGCAATGATAACAATACTGTTCAGTACTGCGATATTACCAAAGAAGGAACAAACGGTGCTAATAACGGAATATATTCGGGAGGGACTTCAGGACGCCTGAACAGCGGAAATATAATCACTGCAAATAATTTTTACGATATACTGCGTCTTGATGCGAGTTATTACGGATTAAATATAAACAGATACAGCACTCAATGGACAGTATCAGACAACAGTTTCTATGAAACTTCACCGAAAACCTTAACGGCATCTTTAACAGATTACTTTATTTATATTTTGGCAAATGAAGGCAACGGGGATAATTTTTATATTTCAGGGAATTATATAGGAGGCAGGGGGCCTCAATGCGGCGATAGCGCACTGACCATTGATGCTAACGGAACAGGATATGGTTTTTACGGAATTTATATAAATAATAATACAGTAAATACTACATCCATTCAGGGCAACACAATTAAAAATATTGCCGCATTAAATTCATCGTCGAGGTTTATGTTTAACGGAATTTATTTCCTTGACGGGAAATTTGACGTAGGAACATCATCCCCGAATTATATAGGTTCGTCAACGGGTACAGGTTCTATATTACTTCAGTCAGCATGTACTGCAGCCGGCGGGTGGTCCTCGGGTATATATAGTATATCAACAGGCTCATCTGTAGTCAATTTATCAAATAATGTTATCGGATCAATAACCGTGACAAACATCAGTACCGGGACACACAGTTTCAGGGGAATTTACACACAAATCAGTAATGGAGTTGTTGCATCGACAGTTTCAAATAATTTAATAGGAAGCCTGGAAACTGAAAAAAGCATAAATACAATTACTAATCACACAATATCAGACCGTCAGGATCTGGGAGGTATCTTTAATGTATCAGACGGGTATCTGATTATTACGGGAAACACTATCAGCAATCTTTACAATGATGAAAGCGGTACATCATATAGTTCCGTTTATGGTATAAGGAATGAAAGGTATGGTTTTTATGCGATCAAAAATAACCTAATAAGAAAATTGAGTACTTCGTCGAAATACGACGGTTACGCAAGTAGTGTTTCAATAGCAGGAATTATAGATATTGCGGCGTATTCAGGTTCTCCCGATACACTTACCGTAAGCAATAATATTATTTATGACCTGTCAAACACATATACCGGAGCAAAAGCTGTTAATGTAACAGGGATATATTTTGTAAATGGATGGCATCCAGCAAATTCAAAAATCAGTGGTAATTTGATTTATAATTTGACTTTAGCTGCTTCGGCTTCAAATGCGGCTTTAAAAGGAATTGATATAGGTACTTCTGGCACAACCGAAATCAGGCATTTTAACAATAATATAATTAACATCGGGACAAATGTATCAAAGAATTGCGGAATTTATGGTTTTTATTTAGACGGAAAAGGAGGGGATTCACTTTTTATAATTAATAACTCTGTCTATATAGGTGGCAGCGGCATAACAGGCTCATCATCGAATACCTTCGGAATATATCATCATTATGAATGGATAGGAGCAGGTACTTATAAACTTCATTTAAAAAATAATATATTTTCTAATGCCCGTTCAAACGCAACTGGAACAGGAAAGCATTATGCAATCAGCCTTTGGTCAACCAGTCGTCTCACAATAGACTTCAATGACTATTATGTATCGGGAACAGGAGGAGCACTTGGGTATTACGGAGTCTATGGATCCGGAGGAGTGGATAAAACGACTTTGGCGGACTGGAAAGCAACTACTGGGCAGGACAATTATTCTGTAAACGGCAATCCGTATTTTCTTGCGGACTCCACTTTGAGAATTGACAGTACAAACAGCGGATGCTGGAATGTATATAAAAAAGGAATACCCGTGCAAAATATCACATCTGATTTCAGGGAACTGCCGAGAAGTAATTCAATAAACTCGGGTCCCATATGTTTGGGTGCATATGAATTTGCGACTTTGACAACTCCTCCTGTCACAATTGCATCCGGTGCGCCTTCACCCGGAGGAACAACTTTTTATTCGCAGTCAGACAGAAAACTTTTTGAAATTATCTGGGGTGCATCGGATAAAACTTTAAAATCAGGAGGATTACCCAAATCAAAATCTATTAATAAATCTCAGAACAGGCAGGCTCCTTTGACGCTCCCTTCGACCGTATCGCTTCAGTATTACAGCGGGCAGACTCCGCCAGATACTGCCAATATTCCTGTTGCAAAAATAGGGAAAGGGTATTATTATGTTGATACTGACCGCGATCCTGCTTCACCTTATTCCATAAAAGTTTATTGGGGTAATCACGAACTTGGAAATATAACGGATACAAGCAATATCATTCTTGCAATGTATGACATTAAAAGAAAAATGTGGAAACCGTTTTACAGGGGATATTCGGGCAACTGGGTAAGTATTGTTGATCATTCTTCTAAAACCATAACTGTAAATGGTCTGACCAAAATTGACAATGTTAGGTTTGCTTTTACTGACAACGATCAGCCGCTGTTAAACATTCCGCTGACATCCGGAGATTACACAGTCGGTATTTCATCAGCATCAAACTACTCAACAATAACCGAAGCCCTTAGTGATGCAAAAACAAGGGGAATATCAGGTACAGTGAGGTTTCTACTTATTGATACATTGTATTCAACAGGTGAAACTTTTCCACTGAAGATTGATTCGATACCGGGCTCGGGAGTAACAAATACTTTAACACTGAAGCCGTACTCTGGTGTATCACCTGAAATCCGTGGAAATAATGAGAGTGGAATTTTGGACCTGAATCAATGTAAGTATATAATAATTGACGGGTCAAACGGTGGAAAAGGTAAGAATCTTTTTATTAAGAATACAAGCACAAGCGAAAATAATGGGGTAACAATTTGTTTTAAGAACGATGCTTCTTACAATACCATAATCAATTGCAATATAATCGGTTCATCTCTCAGCAGCAACGGGATAATATTTTTTTCAGATTCAATTATTGCAACAGGATATAATAATAATGTGATTGAGAATTGCTCGATTTACGGTGGAGATACGGCGGCGTCATTCGGGATATCTCTTATGGGAAATATTTTGAAATATGGAGCAAGTAACAAAATTATAAGGAATGAAATTTTTGATTTTTCATATTGTGGTATTTCTTGTAATTTTTTTAACAATACTGAAATAACGAGTAACAATATATACCAGACACGAACAAATACTAATGAAACAATATATGGAATTGTCCTTCAATATGAATGTAAAAATACAACCATATCCGGAAATAAGGTTTATAACTTCAAGAGTTCGGGGTTTTCTCCTTTCTATTACGGAATTTTGGTGAACTCCGCAGAAGATACGATTAATATTATTAATAATATAATATGTCCTGATACGAGCGATACTCGTGGATATGTTTATGGAATTGCAAGCAGTGGTTATTTGAATTATATAAATATATTAAACAATCTTGTTTTAATCAGCGGGTCGGGAATTATAAACGGAAATTCGTACTGTATCAATATATTCAGGCAGAGTTATGATTCAGTATATAATAATATACTTATAAATACACGTTCAAACGGAGCGGGTACTGGTAAACACTATGCGCTATACCTTGACAGTGTAAATATGCTGAATAATTTTAATTCCGATAATAATGATATATATATAAACGGAAACGGCTGTATTGCAGGATATGACGGAACTGCAAACCGCAACACATTATCTGATTGGACAACTGCAACATCAAATGATATAGATTCCTATACTGAATATCCTCCGTTCATTTCCTCATCTGATTTTTTAATAGACAGCACAAATTCGAGAAGTCAGTATTTATATCAAAAAGGCAGACCATTTGATATTGTTCCTACCGATTACAGAGGTATTCCAAGAAGCACATCACCGCTTACCGGTCCTACCTGTATAGGACCTTACGAATTTGAATTCACGACAAATCCAAATTGGCTTGAGGGAACTGTATATGTGGGGATCGGGGAAGAGATAAAAACATTAACAGATGCGAACGGATTGTTTAATAAAATTAACAATAGTATAATTACCGGGAATCTAATAGTTAATATCACATCTGATTTAACCGAAACCGGAACAATTGCTTTGCGTAAGACACAGGAAGAATCAGGTTACAAAATCAGAATACAACCCAATGCTCCTGTGAATAGAACTCTATCCGGTTTCTGTTCAAAAGGATTAATAAGATTATATGGTGCCGACAGGGTTACAATAGACGGCAGTTACAACGGTTCAGGTAATTACCTGACTATCCAAAATAATAACTCCTCAGCTAATTCTGCTGCTGTTCAAATTGCAAGTATGGGAGATAATTTGGGAGCAACTTATGATACAATTAAAAATTGTAATTTATCCGCAGGTTCATTAATTACGTTTACTTCCGGTATATTTATCGGTGATTCATCCTGCGCATCATCAGGTAAAGGATATGATAATGATTTTATAGTAATTTCAAATAATAATATATCAAAATGTCAGAATGGTATTTTTGTTTATGGGGTTGCAGATACAGGCATAGTTAACAATCTGGTGATAACAGGAAACACAATAGGGTCTGATTATTCACATTTGTGTGTTTCCCGGAATGGATTAGATATAAAATACTGCACTTCTCTGATTATTTCAAAAAATAATATTTACAATATGATATCCGATTACAGTGAAGATATTACGATTAGAGGTATATCACTTGGATATGTTACTGATGCCGAAATATTTAAAAACATAATCCACTCTTTTGAAGTATTTAGAAACTACAATAATATTGTGGGAATTGATTTATGGTCGTCGACAGGTATAAGTAATATTAGGATTTTTAATAATATCTTATCTGACTTTAAATGTCAATATTATTGTAACGTAAATGCACTGAATATTGCGAACGGAGATTCTGTTAAAATTTATTATAACACAGTAAATTTAAGTAATCTTACAAAGTTAGAAGTATTATCCTCCGCTTTATTTCTTGGGTCCGGAATAACAAATTGCGATATAGAAAATAATGTATTAATAAATTCTCACAATAGTATTAGTGGCATTTATGCTTATGCAATCATTTCTGAATGCTCGTTTTCAGATTGGAATAACAATATTAATTATAATGATTATTACACAAGAGATTCCGGAGTCCGGATAGCAAAATTTCAGGGTACTGATAAATATTCTCTTGCGGAATGGAAGGCATCTGTTCAGGAGGATAGTAATTCTATATCTAAAGGTCCTGTTTTCAAATCAAATAATGTTATTCCGTATATTAGTTCACCACTAATATCGGCAGGAATACCTGTTACCGGAATAACTGATGATTATATTGATTCGTTAAGGAACGCGATTCATCCTTCGATTGGTGCTTATGAAAAAGGTGTTGATTTTTACGGACCTTTAATAACATATACACCTTTATCCGTCCAGAATGACACAACCAACAGAATATTGACTGATTTTGCTTTCATATCTGATACAAGCGGTGTAGATACATCTTCAGGAAAAAGACCAAGAATTTATTACAGAAAATCCGTCAACAGTAATACTTATGCAGGTAATTCCTCTTCTAATGACGGATGGAAATGGACGGAGGCGACGAATACGACTTCACCCTTTAGTTATATAATTGATTATTCTCTTCTTTACCCTAACGGACAGGTTTCCCGTGGTGATATGATCATTTATTTTATTGTTGCGGAAGACCAAAACAACCCTGCAAATATCAGTTATTATAAAGGAGTGCTGGATTCAGCCCCGACTGATATTAACCTTAATCCTGCTAATTTCCCGATGGAAGGAAAACTTGATTCCTTTTCAGTAATATTATCCATATCAGGAACATTCAATGTTGGTATTGGGCAGTATTATACTACCCTCACAGGAGAAGGAGGATTATTCCAGGCAATTAATAATGGTATAGTTAATGGAGATATTTCTGCATTCATTGTTTCAGATATTACTGAACCCGGAACTTATCCATTATACGAATTTTCCAATAATTATTCTTTAAGAATCAAACCTGATTCACCTGTAAACAGAATATTATCCGGTTCCTGCGATAAAGGATTAATAAAATTATTTGCTGCTGACAGAGTAACTATTGACGGGAGTTATGACGGCTCGGGAAATTATATTACAATAAAAAACACAAATCGTTTAACTCGTAATACTGCAGCAATACAAATCGCTTCGGTTTTAGAGACAAAATTAAATGCTGCTACAAAAGATACTATTAAAAATTGTAATATCGAGACAATAAAAAGCTCAGATTATGAATATCCTTATAACGGTATTTATCTGGGAGGCGCTTCATATTATTTTGGAGGTAAAACTGATAGTATTGCGATATTAAACAATATTATATCCAGTTGCTATAACGGCATCTTTGTTCGAGGATTTCCTGATACAGTAATAAGTAATCTGTGTATCAAGGGAAATACAATAGGTTCATACACTGATGAAAAATCTATTACTAATTCTGGAATTAATATTGGATACTGTTCAACTGTTGTTATCTCTGACAATAAAATTTTAAATTTGCACTATGAATCACCGTCAAAAGGTATAGCAATGGCTTCGGTAAACGATGTAAAAATATTCAAGAACTCAATACAGGCAGTTCAGGGAACGGGTGTTGATTTATGGGGCGATTCAGGAAACAGCGATATAAAAATTTATGATAATATTTTATATGATTTTAGAGATTACAATAACACGCCTGACAATAACACATATGTTATAAAAATAGAGAGCGGATCGGATATTTCTGTATATTACAATTCAACAAATGTTAACCAGCTTCAAAGTAACTATGTCTATACCATTTGGCTGGGTTCAGGTGTCTCAAACTGCGATATAAAAAACAATTCATTTGCCAGTTTCCAGTCAACCAGTATCAGAAATTCAATAATATATGCAAACTGCAGTTTTACAAATAATAATATTAATTATAATGATTATTATACAAGCGGTTCTAACGGTTATGTGGGATATTATAATTCAAATTATCAAACTACGCTTGCAGACTGGAAAGCAGTTGTACCGAAAGACAGCAATTCAATTTCAGTAAATCCAAATTATAACAATGATACAAATCTAATTCCGCAGTTATATTCCTCTTTATTGAATGCCGGAACACCTTTATCTGGATATTATTTTGATTATCTTGATACACTTCGAAATACATTCACTCCATCAATAGGTGCATACGAAAAAAGCAGGGATTTGTCAGGTCCGGTAATTTCATATACCAAGATATTAAGACAAAATTCGTTTTCAAATTTAACTCTTGACAATTTTGCACAGATTTCTGATTCATCGGGGGTGGATACAGCATCAGGAAAACGTCCCAGAATATATTACAAAAATTCTTCAGATAACAATTCTTATTCAGGAAATTCAAATATAAATAATGGCTGGAAATGGACTGAAGCAACAAATACTTCTACACCATATAGCTTTATTATTGATTATTCAAAACTTTATCCCGATGGGACTGTAGATTCAGGAGATGTCATTCAATATTTTGTAGTAGCACAGGATTTGGAACCGGTTCCGAATGTAAGTATTAACAATGGAATATTCAGTATAACTCAATCAGGTGTGAATCTGGAATCCTCTGCTTATCCTATTGTTGGAACAATAAATAATTACGGAATTTCTAATATAATATTAGTTGGTGTGGGAAAGGGATATACAACTCTTACCGCTTCCGATGGACTTTTTAACGCAATTAATAATGAAATTGTAAGAGGAAACCTGATAATAAAAATAACATCAGACATTACCGAACCCGGAACCGTTGCTTTAAATCAAACGAAGGAGGAAGCAGAATATTACATTAAAATCCAGCCGGATTCCGCTGTTACTAGAACATTGTCAGGTTCCTGTGGAAATGGGCTGATTCGATTTAATAATAGTGACAGAGTTACACTTGACGGGAGTTATAACGGTTCAGGCAAATATTTAACAATTAGAAATAATTCTACATCAGCATACACAGCTGCAATTCATTTTATCGGGGATTCGAACGGAGTGACAAATGATACAGTAAGGAATTGCATTATAGTAGGAGCAGTAGGAGAAATTAGCAGTGGTATTTTTATAGGAGGACCTGATATTTTAGACGAACAGAAAGGAATGAATAATGATGGGATTGTGATTTTAAATAACAATATATCGAGGTGTGAATACGGAATATATCTGGAAAGTTTTTCAAATGGTCTTAGTGATAATCTGAAAATTATAGGAAATTATATTGGCTCTGATGATTCTGCTTACTTTGTTACCCGTTCAGGAATTGATATAAATGGTTGCCTAAATCCTGAAATAAAACAAAATACAATATACAATATAAGATCGGATGATAATTTTAATGATATAAGAGGTATATCAATAGGTTATACAACTTATGCTGATATATCGGCAAATAATATCCATGGTTTTAGAATGTTTAATTCAAACCAAATTGCTTTTGGAATTGATATATGGGATTCAAAAGATACCTCAATAACTATATACAATAATATTATTTATGACCTTAACTCCAATCGAAATTCTGATGCTGTTAAAGGGATAAATATCAATGCAGGTAATAATCATAAAATATACTATAACACTGTAAATTTATTCGGTCAGTTTATTAACAATGTTTCGACGTCATCTTACTCTCTTTATATATCTGCGAACCTTAATTGTAGTGTCTTCGATAATTTGTTATGTAATTCAATGACAGGTGGAATCGGTACAAAATCGTATGCAATATATCTATTGTCCGCATCTTCAGTTAGTGAAATAAATTATAATGATTATTATGCCTCAGGTCCTTATGGAAAGTTAGGATATTATAACGGTGCTGATAAAATTACAATTGAGGAATGGAAAGCTGCATTATCATCTGACAGTAATTCTTTATCCGTAAATCCTGTACTTAAATCGGATACTGTTTTAATACCGCAACAGAATTCACCTGTTATTTCGGTTGGAATTCCTGTAACAGGCATTACAAATGATTATCTTGGTACATTAAGAAGCAGTACTAATCCATCAATAGGTGCATATGAGAAAGGTAATGAGTTTACTGCTCCGGTCATTACATACACTACACTTTCAGATACCATTTCAAGGAACAGCAGGACACTGACTGCAACAATATTCGATACTTCAGGTATTCCGGAAACAGGTTCTTTCCAGCCGAGAATATATTACAGGAAGAATTACAACGGCTCCTGGGTATCAACACAGGGTTCAAAACAGACAGAAAACATTAGTCATATCAGTTTATCTGAACTGGGTTCAAAATATCAGGAAAACAAGAGCAATGTAAGGATGTCAAATTCTGAGTTAAAGTATCCTGAAAACAGAGTAACGGAAAATTGGAATTTCACAATAGATACATCGTTAATCGGTCAGTTGTTTTCAAGTGACAGTGTTTATTATTATGTGATTGCACAGGATATATCAACTCCGCCCAACATCGGTGCAAATCCTTCTGGGGTAACAGCAACGGATGTAAACACAATCACTGCACATCCGCCTAATCCGAACAGTTATACAATTATTGTTAGAGATACAATTGCCCCTGTTATTACTTATACTCTGCTGTCAGACACGATATATAGAGGCAACAGGACACTGATCACAGCAATTTCCGATGCGTCTGGTGTACCTGAATCAGGTTCTTATCAACCGAGAATTTATTTCAAGAAGAATTACTATGGTTCCTGGGTATCAACACAGGGTTCAAAACAGACAGAAAACATTAGCAATATCAGATTATCGGAACGGAATTCAAAATATCAGGAAAACAAGAGCAATATACGGATGTCAAATTCTGAGTTAAAGTATCCTGAAAACAGAGCAACGGAAAATTGGAACTTTACTATAGATACATCGTTAATCGGGCAGCTGAATTCAAGTGACAGTGTTTATTATTATGTGATTGCACAGGATAATATCATACTTCCCAACGTTGGCTCAAATCCTTCAGGCGTAGAAGCTACGGATGTTAATACAATCACTGCACATCCGCCAAATCCGAACAGTTATTGTTATCGGGATGAATTCATTATTTTTAAAGAGGATTTTGAAGGCAGCTGGACAACACCTTCAACATTAAATCCTGCCTGGTCCTGTCCTCAGACAGGTGATAACGAATGGCATATGAATAATTATTCAACCGGATGGACAAGCTCCGATGGCTCTTATGGCCCCCCTAATGGTGCTGACAGTACTTCACAATCGGCAAGATTTCATTCTTACGACGGAACAGCTGGTAACGGGGACTTGATAACCCCGGTAATAGATTTTTCGTCGTATCCGGGTATTAAAAATTACAATTCTATTATGTAAATGGTAACGGAAACGATTATCTAAATATTTTTCTATCCACGGACGGAGGAATTACTTATGATACATCGTTAATATGTTTAAAGATATCAAGACGCTGGACGCTATTTACGGTTGCTCTGAACACAATAAATTCGCATAACATAAAAATAAAATTCACTGCGTCGCGTGTCAGTTCAGGAAGCGGTGATATAGGTATTGACCAGGTAGCAATTTACAATATAGATGGACCTCTGAGTGGAATAAAAACAATTGACCCTGGAGGAAGCGGAGAAAATAATTATTCTTCGTTCACATCTGCAATAAATGATTTAAACTTAAAGTGTGTTGGAACAGGAGGCGTTACATTCAATATAAAAGACGGATGTACTTTCATTGAGAATTGTCCTGCCATACGGTCATCGGGAACATCCGAAAATCCGATTATTTTTCAGAGGGATAATACAGGTTCAAAACCTTTAATCAAACCGACTCATTATAATGTATATTCAGAAGATGCAGGTATTATGATACAGGGCGGGGATTACATTATGATTGACGGAATCGATATCATACCAAATTCAAGCCTTCTCGACTATGGTTATTTGATTAATAATGCAACCGAAACAGACGGTGCGAATAATAATACGATTAAAAATTCTGTTGTCGGTGATACTGGTATTTACAAATTTTCAGTTGGTATTCTTCAGTCAACAAATATTTACGATGGTTATGGAATTACACCGTCTTCAAATTCGGGTACAAACTCAAATAATAAATATTATAATATCACTGTACAAAAAGCAGGATACGGTATATGGCTGTACGGAGATATAACTTATAAAGATTCAAATTGCGAAATAGGAAGCACATCCGAAAGCATCGGAACCAGGATCGGAGCTCCTGTGCTTGGTGCAATAAGCAGCAGTGATAATTTAAATGATGTTTATGGAATAAACCTTAAATATCAGAATGATTTTAAAATATTCAATACTGAAATCAGGAATTGCCTGGGAGACAGGGATAATGATGAGGTGTACGGAATTAATGTATCTTTATGCGGGGGAAATTCATCAATATTTAATTGCATGGTTCACGATATTAAAACTATGTCACCACATTATTCAATACCTGTTTTCGGAATATATGTCGTGGCTTGGGATACCGCAGCAGTTATTAATATTAATAATAATATCATTTATGCAATAAATCACTGGAATATTCAGAATCCAAGTTATACCAATTGCGTTTATGGAATATACACGGAACATATTGATGTAAATGCATATAACAATTCAGCAAGGATAGATGAAGATTCAAAAGTGTCATCAACTGTATTTTACTATAATAGTTCAGGTCCCGGGTATAGTACAAATATAATGAATAATGCATTTGCAAATTATTCTTCCGGAAACAGTGGTTCCAGCAGATATTGTATATTTTTAGGAGGGTCCCCGCCAATACAATTAAATCACAATACTTATTACACTGTTTCAGAAACAAATAATTACATAGGTTATGCTGCACTTCAAAATTGTTCAACATTATCAAACTGGCAAAAAGTAACAGGGAAAGAAAAGAATTCATATTTTGGCGACCCGGGATTTATTTCGGCGTCAAATCTTTTGCCTGATACCACATCTGTTAACAGCTGGAACCTATACGGAAAAGGATACCCATTGTCTTTTATTACTAATGATATCCGCGGACTGCCGAGAAGCACAACTGTTGCAGGAGGATCAATCTGTATCGGAGCGTATGAATTTACTTCTACTGTTGCTCCGCCAGTAGCCTCGGCATCAGGGAGCCCTGTTCCTGGGGATACAACATTTTATGCACAGTCAGAGCGTAACATACTGAATATTCTGTGGGGAGAATCCGTCAAAGAGAATAAAAAACCCATAAAGAAAGAAATTGAAAATAAGCAGAAGAAAGAGAACAAACTTCATTCGGGAGCATTATCATGGAAGACAGTTATGAATCCAGAATCATTGCCAGCAAACGTTAATGTTCAGAAATACAGCGGATCGGAATTGCATGAAGTTGATACAACGAGCTGGATAAATCCCGCAAAATATGGCACAGGGTACTGGAAAGTAACGGTTGACGCGCAACCTTCGTTGCCATTTGCTGTAACGCTATACTTTGGAGATGAAGAACTTGGCAGTATAACAGATCCTGAGAATAATCTAATAATGACAAAGTATGACCCTAATAATCATACTTGGACACCATATTCGAGAGGAACAGGAGAATACCAGTCAAATGTTAACTGGGCAAACAGAACGGTAACAGTTACAGGACTTACAGACTTCGGAGGCTCATCATTTTACTCAGAATTTGCACTAACAGACCAGACAGCACCGTTGAAAAAGATGAGACTTGATGTAAAGGCATTAATAGCAGGATTCTATAATGATGTTTCCAACACAATGGTATCGGATTTAATCACTTTAGAATTAAGAACAGAAGCATCGCCATACACATTAATTGACCAGACTGTTATCAGTGCAAGCACAACTGGAGGGGCAGAATTTTACAGTTACTCTGCATACCCTGGCCAGTTTACAGGTACTTCGATAAAATACTGGATAGTATTTAAACACCGCAACAGCCTTGAGACATGGAGCGCAGTAGGCAATTCATTCAGTCAGGTATCGGGAATGTTAAGTTACGATTTCACAACAGCTATAACACAGGCATATGGAAGCAATCTGATTCTTAAAGGAACAAAATACTGTATAATAAACGGAGATGCCGACCAGGATGGATCAGTTGGAGCTCTTGACAGGTCAGCCTGCTGGAACAACAGGAACTTAAGCGGTTATTATTCAACAGACCTTGACGGTGATGGTTCTGTGGGAGCGCTGGATAGGTCGATATGCTGGAATAACAGGAACAGAACTGCACAGAAACCTGCAAGTGACAATATGAACATGAAAAAAGGTAATGAAGAAATCCAAAGAGAAAAGAACAAAGGATTTGATTTAAAGCTTGACGGTTCGAATTCAAAAAGGAATAAAATCAACAAGCAGTAGTAGATAAGAACAGCTGATGGCTGGTAGCTGATGGAAGAGCAGTGACGCGTGACTTTACGAGCAGTGAGAAAGTAAAAAAAAGTGAGAAACGATGCAAAATGATTTTCACTGGTAAAAAGTTTGTAAAAATGATATGAAGTATATAAAAGAAAATTAAAGAGCAATAATAAATGAATAAAATTCACATAAATAAATATTAAATTAACAATTTAAATAGCAACAACATGAAAACATTTAAATTATTTTCTCTCGTGTCAGTAATAACGCTAATAATTAGCGTGAATGTGTTTTCGCAGGTGTTGTTCAAGGCAACAATTACAAACCAACAGGCAGTTCTTTCAGATCCGACATACGGGAACTGTGTGTATTTTGACCTGTACTTACAGCAGGATGGAGGAACGGGCCCATTATATCTTGCAAATTCTGATTTCAAGTTTACGTTTAATGTAGCAAACTTTTCCGGGTCAACTATAGAGTACGTAGACGGGTCGAATGAATTGTGGAATTCAAACGGAACAGCAACCACTTCATATAACGAAAATATTGCACCGACATTTCTTGCAGTGAATCAGCTCATAATTAATTTGCAGCCGCCAACGTTTACAACCCAGACACAATTCAATTCAAGAATTGCAAAGATTGATGGAACACCGAGCAAGCATAAACTCGGACAGTTTGTGGTATATACAATTTCTAATACCAGCGGAAACTTCGGGCTGACATGGCTTACGGGTGTAGGAGGCACTGTAGTAACATCATTTGACCCGGCAACTCCATGGAGTTCAAGTCAAGCAACGGGAACACTTGAGGTAATAACCGATACCCCGCTTCCGGTCCAGCTTGCATCATTTACAGGGAACATAGAAAACAAGCGTGATGTATCCTTAAGCTGGAAGACTGAAAGAGAAACAAACAACAGAGGGTTTGAAATAGAAAGAAAGGTATTAGACGGAACATGGTCAAAAGTGGGGTACATTGACGGAAAGGGGACAACAACCACACCCGCAGATTACAGGTTTGAGGATA